>CAKSCM010000001.1 GCA_934444365.1 uncultured Eubacteriales bacterium
TCCTCCTCAAAATCCGGCTACACCACGGGACTTGTTCACCGTCACACAAACGCCCTCGGCAGCTACATTTACAGCTATGACGCTGGAGCCAACACCAAACATTTCAATCACAATAGGGTGCTCTGGTAACGATGTTGTCAGAGTGTGTATTTCATTTCTAAGAGTGGCCAGAGTAGCAGAGGTCGTTTGAAGTTGGGATGTAGCCTGCTTCACTAGGAGCTTAGCTGTAACAGTCTTAAGCGTGATACTGAAATGGTCGCAGGCAGAAGTATAGATATCCAGTGTTTTGTTCTGACTGAAGTTATAATCATGTTTTCGGAACCACTTCTAGTACTTGGTGGTAAACGCCTTTTCCATCAGCCAGCAGACACATTCATAAAGATAGAACGCTGACATAAAATCCATCTTTTTCTCGTTGCCGATTCAATCTATTGGGCTATTGGGTGACGCAAACTCTAGGATCAATCTACTTAAACCGAATCGAGCGTTACAACGAGTGAATAGCTGACAGTCTTGTTTTTGGTGTCATAGCCTAAAGAAGTCAAGATCATCAAATTACTCCCCTCATTGTAGTATAGGCACGAGACGGGGAAAGACCGTCCGCCTTTCCTGCCTAATTTATTGTAATTGCGAGGACGAAAACCGCATACTAAAGTATTATTAATCTTTTCTTCGGTTTGGTATAAGCAAAAGGCTTTGTTTTGTGTAAATGTATTTCTTTTTTTCTGGAGGTGTCCATGGTGTTGTTTTCAGATAATCCAATAGCTTATATGTTTGTTTTATCGCTGCCGCACATTGAATTTCTTAAGTATAAAAGTGAAATTGTTGTTTTAGATGATGAGATAGAGGAAATATTGTATGAAGCTAGTCGGTTACAAACTAAAAGTATTGTATGCAATAATCTAAGGGTTTTTGGTAATTCGGCAAAATTATTAAAATATATTCATAAAGAATGTATCTATAGAGATATTGCATATCAAAAACATTTAAAAGATGTTGATGGTATATTGGAAAAATGGAAAGGCAAGTATACCTACTTAAAAGGTATTAATATAAATTATTTTTGTCATAACATGAAATTGGGTGAACGGAACACAAACGATTACGATATTCTAACTACTCCAAAAGTTGCAAGCGAAATGTTCGCTTATTTGGATGAAACTGGTTGGAGTAAGGACTATAAAACATGTAATAGAGATGATTATAATGAGTGTTATTCTCAACATTTAACACCCTTTTACAAGCAGGATAAAAAAATTTATATTGAGATACATCCAAGGATGAATTTGCCTTTTGATAAATATCAACCTGACATAGAGAGGTTTTTAGGTCGCTGTCGTTGGATTGACTTGTATAATAGTCAATATTTATTGAATTCTATCGAAGACTGTGCATACTCACTTGCGTTTGATATGTATGTGGATCAATTTTATGTGCATACATACTCATTAAAAACTTATAGTTCAATTGTGGCTTTATATAAAAAAATCAATTTAGAACGCTTGTATCGAATCGCTTGCAATGATAACTGCCTTTTTCCAGTTTCTTATGCATTATATTGTGTGAACTATATGTATAAATACTCAACGGGACATGACCTTATGAGTAATGAAGAGATGCTTTTGTTTAAATTCCAAAAAAATATTGAATGCTTTCAATATATAAAGCATCATATGACTTTTTCAGATGCAACTCTTGGTAAGTGGGATGATGATTTCCCATTGGAAAAACGAATATATACACAAGTAACGTCTCTTAATCCGGAAACGCAAGCGTTATTAGACAAAAAAATAGCACACTATTTTTTTAGAAGGCACTGGATAGATGCGACTGAAAAATTACCCCTTGGCTATTTTGATATGTATTCAGATTGGGAATATGTACGACCAATTATTCGAGTATCGAAGGAGCAAAAAAAATGAAAAAAGAAATGATGTTGCGATTGATACCTTGGATGGTATTATCATTCACTATGTTTTTTTTGGTGCAGATTATTAATTTAATTCCTGCATATATGATGTCGTATCTTGTTGATGTTATCATACCTAAGGCCAATATACATTTAATAATAATGTATGTAATATTATATATTTCTATTCCTTTTGCAAGTGGATTGGGAAACTCGATATATGTTTATTATACCGCTGTAAAGTGTAGGAAATGCGCTCTTGAATTAAACAAACGTATTTTTGAAAATCTTTTGAGCCAAAATATGTTATTTTATGTATCTAATCCTGGTGGGGAATTAGCGGCTAAAGTTATGCAAGATGTATCTGACTATGTATATTTGTGGATTTGTACTATACCACAGGCGATATCCTCAGTGTTGTCTATAGGTGCAATCTTTATAATCATTGGTAAGATTAATATTTATATTGCTATCGTTCAGGCGCTTTTTATAATTTTACTTTTACTACCAGTTCGCACTGGTGGAAAAATAGTGAGTGAAAATTCAAAAAAATTATTTGGTGCTATTGTAAAAGCACGGTATGCTGTATCTGAAGCTTTTAGCGGTATTCTTACAGTTAAAGCAATGAGCTTAGAAAAGAAAATTCTTAACCGATATGTTGGGATATATAAAGAAGGAAATTCGATTTTTGGACGTGCTGTTGCTGTTGAAACCATTGTAACAAGCGGAATTCGGGATTTCCTTTCTGCTGTGTTTTTAGGTATAGCTTTTATTCAGTGTGCAGTGTATGTTTCATCTGGAATGCTGACTATTGGCTTGTTGATTACATGTATTTCTGTTTTGCCTAGATATTATTCGTTAGTTGTAAACCTTGTTAGTGCAGATCTTTCGTTTAAAAAGCAAGTCAGTCAATATAATGATTTGTTTCGATATTTAAACTTAGAAACAGAATTTTTAGGCGAAGATATGCCAACTGAATTTCTTTCTAATGAGTTAAAACTGGTTGACGTTGATTTTAAATACGACAATGAAAAAGTTCTTTCAAATGTATGTTTGACTTTAAAAAAAGGTAAATGGATTGGAATAGAGGGTAAAAGTGGCGCTGGAAAAACAACTTTAATAAACATTTTGATTGGATTATATATTCCAGATTCTGGTGTTATGACTATTGATGGATTATCCGTTAAAAATCTTAAGCTGAATTGGTATAGAACACACATTGCATATGTTCCGCAAGATCCGTTTCTGTTTAATGGCACTATTCGTGAAAACGTTGAGCTATTTTGTGGAGATATTGATTCTGATAAAATTAACGAATCTTTGAAGAAGGCAAATATTTATGACTTTGTAAATAATTTACCCAACGGACTGGATTCGTATATAGGAGAAAATGGGTTATCAATTTCTGGAGGAGAGAAGCAAAGGTTAGCTATTGCAATTGCACTAATGACTAATCGCCCCTTATTAGTATTAGATGAAGCCACGTCGAATATGGACTCTTTTAGCCAAGAATATGTAAGAGATAATCTTAAGTCTCTTGTGGATAATGAAGCTTTAACAATTATTTCGGTTTCACATAGGAAGGACTTTCATAAATGTATCGACTTGTTATATGAATTGTAGTGAAAACTAATTTTTGTTAATAATGCATGGTGGTATTATTCTTTTAATAAATTATTTTGAAAGGAGGGAAAAATATGTGGTCTTCACCGATCTTTTGTGAGTTTGACATTGAAGAGTTAGTTCTTGAAGGTAGTAATTCTATAGCATGTGACCGATATGCTTGCGGTTGCTAAAAATCTCATGTTTATAGCTATAAATACCACCGTGCATTATTTTAGAAATTGATGATAATATTAGTTGAGTGAATTTTACGTAAAATGGCGTGTTTTGTTGATTTAATATGATTTATATATAAAAAATAATGTTGTAAGGATGTGAAAAAATGAATAATAATCATAAATTGGATATTGAAGAGTATTTATTTAAGCGTCATGCAGGTAAGCTTTATATGCAGAGTTTGCAATTAGATATAACAAATATTTGTAATGCAAAGTGCCCTTTTTGTTTGCAAGGTAACCATAACGAATCTAAAAATGAAATGACATTTGAAGAGATTTCACGAATACTGCATGATGCAAAAAAACTTCAGGTTTTTAATGTTGGGTACGATGGTGGTGAAGCTTTCACAAGAAAAGATTTTCATAAAATATTACGATTGACATCAGATTTGGGCTTTAGTATTTCTATTGCTAGTAATGGTCAATTGATTAACTCGAAAGATATTGAGTTACTAAAAACATATAGTTTATCTAAAATATCAATTAGTTTTCATTCGATACAACGAGATATTTATAATAAGATGTTCGGGGTTAAAGGGAATGAATACGAGCATGCCTTAAAAAACATTCAAATGATGATACATAATGGAATACATGTAGGAATTGCGATAACTATAACTAATTTGAATCTAAAAAGTATTCCAGAAACTATCAAATATTTTAAGTCATTGGGCGTGGAATCAAAGGATATAGGGTTAAATCATTTAATTGCTGGAAAAAAAGAGATCGGTGCTCTGCGACTGACTGTTGATGAAAAAAAGAATTTGACTAAATATTTGCTTGACGAAGGTATTGAATCATGTTTGCGTGGGCATTTTTTATGTAAAGCAGGAAGAACAGCATTAAATGTATCATATGACGGGTTAACCTATGCCTGTCCGTTACTGCAAACGCCTGCCGGAGATTTGCGTAAGAGCGATTTGCGTGACATTTGGATTAATAGTGAGTATCTAAAAATGTTACGATCTTTAAAACCAGAGCATTTTGAAAAATGTTATAATTGCTCGGCAAAATTTCAGTGCCAAATGTGTTTGCGCAATAATCTTTTTTATAATAATAATATATTTGAGCCATATGAAGAAACATGTGCAATTATGAAAATAAGAAAGGATTGATTAAAATGTATAAATTTAGTGATAACGTCGCTTGGGTACAAGAAGATGATGAATATTTATTGGCAAATTATAACACTGGAAAAGTTTGCATAATTAGTGGCACAGGTATTGATATTCTTAATTGTATACTAGAAGAAATGAATTTAGAGCAAATTATAACAACACTTAAGAATAAGTACAATGATACCGATGATTTAAGTATGGAAAAAGATATTGAAAACTTTATTTTTGATTTAATTAGAAAAGAGTATTTAAAGAACGAAGGGTGAGGGATGTTTTATTACAGATTCTGGAATATCGTGTTTCGATCAGGCATGAGATTAGAACTCGCAAATATACATAATATTAATGAGGATGATAAAGTTTACACTTTATATTTTGAAAATAAGTCTAATTGTGATAAGGAATCATCTTGTTTAAAGGTATATGATGATGGAAATTTACTTGTTGCTGTTGAACATCGTGAAAAACGAATTGTTTTTTATGGATATGTGAATTCGCATATAGTGACCTTAATCATTGTAAGCGATTTACTTGCGGATATTATTTCGTATGCAAATCAATGCCTTTTGCTACATGCAAGTTCTGTGTGCAAGAATCAAAAATCAATAGCTTTCTTGGGTAAATCACATTCAGGAAAGTCAACACTCTCAAGTTACTTTGCTTTACAGGGATATGAAGTGTTAACTGATGATGTTTTTCCTGTGATAAAAATTAATAACTTGTTTTACACCGTTTCTTTACAGACTGGTGTTAAACTCCGTAGCGAATCGGTTCAGGAAATGAATCGATTATATTCCAATGGCACGGTTTTTAATGTTAATGAAAAGTGTCACTTGTTTGACTGTACGGATTCGAACTTTTTTCCTGTTTGTGGTTTGTTTATTATCGAACTAGAAGATAAAGTATCCATAAAAAAAATTTTGGGCATCGAGAAAAAAATCCAATTTATACGTCATATTCATAGATATGTGGATAAAAACGTGTTATACGAATATATACGCTCCGATTTAGATTCTATTAATGTTTTCCGTCTGGGCTACCCAAAGAATTATAAAGATTGTCAGTTGATTTATAATTTAGTGGATTTAATATTAGAAAAAATATAGATATAAAGTAGGATCGGTGAACAAATATGGGCTTTTTTATGACAACACCTTTAATGATGCAAATTGAAGTTACCCAGGAGTGTCCTTTTAGTTGTCCACAATGTTATAACAGTTGTACTGTTAAAAGTATGCCTGTTGATATTGTGATAAGACATATTAATCAGGCTAAAGAATTAGGGGTTAAACGCATCGTTCTAAATGGTGGAGAACCATTAGTTTATAAACATATCGAAACAATCATTGATTACACATTGGAACATGAACTTGCGGTTACTTTTTTTACTAGTGGATATGGATTATCGATAGATTTTATCAAAAAATATGCTAACAAAAGAATTGATATTTACATCTCTTTGAACGGCTCGTCTTTAGAGATAAACTCAAAATCTCGTGATGGCTTTTCTTATGCAATAGAGGCCATGCAATCATTTCGCCAATTGGGTGTTCCGTACGGAATAACTTGGGTAGCGAGGGCAGACAATGTTATGGATTTTCCTAATATGTATGCTTTGGCAACAAAATATAGTGCTGATGTGATTGCGATCATTCCAAATCGTCCAAGTAATAAAGACGAAATAATATCAGAAATGGGTGTTGAGGATTATGAGTTCTTGAAAAAAAGTATCTTGGAGTTGCGAAATGGTAGTGTTAAAATTTTGATTGATGCATGCTATGGTATGTTATCAATGTTGATAGGTCAGGTTGCTTCTAAGTTTACAGGTTGTTATGCTGGCAGATTTTCATTTAGTGTTGATGTTGACAGTAATTATAGGCCCTGTACTCATATACCTACATCTGAAAATTATTCAACAGCACATGACTATTGGTTAAATAGTAAGATACTGAATAACCTCAGAAACAGTGATAATATATGTATTGACTGTATACATATTTTAAAATGTTCTCCTTGTCCTTTAATGTTGACATCTAATAATTGTGATGATGTAAAAAGATGTGTTTTGTATCAGAGAACGAGTGATTGACATCTGTTTTTCCTTGAAGATATTTTATGTTATATGGTTGCTCGGGATAAAAATGCCGTGATGGAGGTTTTGCTTAACCTTCAGGATTTTCGTCCGGCGGGGCAAAAGCCTTTTTAGCGCCGATTGTCTTGTAGGCTGTGCTAATAAGTAACGAAGCGAAAAAGCTCATGATTATTCTCTATTTACGGTTAGGATATGCTAACCGGAAGGCAAACGAACTTAAATGTGTGTTTTCGCATACATTGCGTGTCGCTTATTTCAACAGACAGAATTTCCTTGCGGCAAAAAAATACTCCGGTGTGCCAAACCGTACAAAAAGCTCGTAATACGGTGCACCCGGGAGGAGTTCATTATTATTGTATGCTTCGATTAACTAAAATTATTTATTGGTCCGATTTATGGTTTTCGGTGCTTTCGGTGCTGTTGTTTTCGTTTACCGGAATTTGTATTGAAGGTTTTTTCTTTCGTCTGACAATTATCAATCCGGTTACCGTACCGCCGCTTATAAACAGCAGAATAAGATAAAAGAATAAATCTGAGCAATATATCTGATCAGAGGACGAATCGCACGATTGCTTTGAGTCGTTGGGAGAATCGTTGAAGGGGGACGTGTATTCATATATATTGCCCTTTTCCGCGATGGCCGGGCTTGGATTTGCAGAAGGCGCATTAACCCTTTCTGCCGTTTTGTTGCCGGCGGCAAAAACGGTTATCGGCAGCACGACAAGAATAACGACGGCGCACATAACACTCGTTATAATTCGGTGTTTTTTATCGGCAAAAAGCTTCGTGCTTTTTAGCGGCCGCTGAAGCAATAAGAGAAACGGAAACAGTAAGAGCATGGTTATATACTCTGCTTTTTCTTTGCTCTGCAGTTGTTTAAAACGCATAACCATCGCCCTCCTAAGCCTTATTACACAGATAATTTTACAACATCTTTATGCAAAAAACCGGAGCGTTCGCGAAACGTAATTTTTGAGGAGCGAATTGCTCTTAAAGCGCGATTGAAATAAACCGTAAAACGTGATAAAATGACAATGAATTAATGAATTGTAGCATTTTTACCGATAATCTATTATTGCTGTTAAAGGTCGTATGCTGTAATCCTTGTGATTCGGCGGTTTATCTCATATCAGTTAAAAAGGAGGGGAGCTTTTATGTTGCGTATAGCCGTATGCGACGACAGTCCGCAATTTTTGCAAACGGCGGCCGATCTTGTAAGTGCCTGGGCGGCACAGCGCAACATTCCTGCCGAGATCAGCACATATCAAAACGGCGACGAGCTGCTTGAAGCAAATTCGGCCAAGCGTTTTGATGTTGTTTTTCTGGATATAATCATGCCCCTTTTAAACGGGATGGATACCGCCCGTGAATTGCGTGAGAACGATACGGTTATCCGCATTATTTTTCTTACCTCCTCGCCTGAGTTCGCTTTGGATTCTTATGACGTAAAGGCTCAGGGGTATCTATTGAAGCCGGTAAGCAGCGATAAGATATATTCGGCCCTTGACGAAAGCGCCGAGTTTTTGGTCAAGGAACCGGAAAATATGATACTGAAAACCTCCTTCGGATACAAAAAGCTGTATTTTCATAATATTGAATGTGTCGAGGCTCAGAATAAAAAGGTGGTTTTTCATCTGAACGACGGCACTTCGGTGGAGGCTGCCGAGCCGCTTTATCATTTTGAAAATAAAATGACAATAGAAAACGGATTTTTCAAGTGCCACAGAAGCTATCTTGTATATATGAAAAATGTCGACCGTTTCAGCGGTACGGAAATTATAACAAAATCCGGACGGAGAGTTCCTATTGCAAGAGGAGCAGGCAGGGCCTTTAAGGAGGCTTATTTTGCCGTAATGTTCGGAGAAAGCGAGGCCGGTTTATGCTGTTGACGGTGCTCAGCCTCATCCACAATGCACTGACATTGCTTTTCGGAGTTTATGTTTCGGCTGCCTTTTTAGGCGTTAAGATGAATCGAAAAAATGTCTTTGTATTGCTTTTGTTTTCGGTTATTATCGGCGGCGTATATCTCGGGTCATATCTCTGGCTCGGCACTTCCGGTACCGAGAAAATCTATCCCTTTATAATTCATCTGCCGCTGATGCTTTTTCTTGCTTTTAGGTTTAAATACGGGGCCACTCTGTCGTCATTTGCAGTACTGACGGCTTATTTGTGTTGTCAGATAAGCAACTGGGTCGGTCTTGCGGCGCTTAGTATATGTAACGAACAATGGCTTTATTACAGTGTCCGCATTGTTATAACCGTTGCAACCTTTATTCTGCTTATTTGTTATGTTTCGGATGCTATGTCGGTATTGATGCAAAAGTCAACCAAGACTCTTTTGATTTTGGGGATCATTCCCTTTGTTTATTACCTTTTTGATTATGTTACCAGAGTTTATACCTCGCTTTTGTACTCCGGTATGGAGGTTGTAAGCGAATTTTTGGGCTTTATGCTCTGTATATTCTACCTGTTGTTTATATTTCTGTATTTCAGACAGTATGAGGAAAAGCTTGAGGCCGAGCAGAAAAACCGGTTAATAGAGCTTAAATCTTCGCAATACGAAAAGGAACTGGCGGCAATACGGCGTTCCGAACGTGAAATTTCCATTATACGGCACGATATGCGCCATTTTCTTTTGAGTATTTCGGCCTATATAAAAAACGGGGAGTCCGAAAAAGCACAGGAATATATCGATACCGTCATAGCCTCTGCCGATAAAACCGTTACAAGAAAATATTGCAGGAATGAAATAGTCAACATAATCCTTTCCTCTCACGAGGAAAAAATAGCGCGCGAAGGCATACAATTTGACTATGCTATCGATATTCCGGATATATTGCCGTTTTCTGATGTGGATATAACGGCAATACTGTCAAATGCGGTGGAAAATGCGATAAAAGCGGTAGTAAAGGTCCGAAAGGAAGAGAGAATAATATCTCTTAAGCTGAAAATGACGGGGGACAAGCTGCTGTTTTCGCTTAAAAACAGATTTTCAGAGGAGCCCGTTTTAGTCGACGGGGTGCCAAAAGCCAAGCTTCCCGGCCACGGATTAGGCACCCAGAGTATACGTTATATGACCGAAAGGTTAGGTGGTAACTGTCAGTTTTCGGTTAAAGACGGATGGTTTGTTTTGCAGGCGATTTTGTAAATAAATACGTCGGACATATAATAAAAGCTTAGGATTTACGTCGGCTTTCAATAGTCTTAACGACAAAAACGGCAGAACATCTTTTATCGGGTATATTCCCGGTAATCGATTCTGCCGTTTTTATTTTATTATTTTGCTTTTGATTTTTTTGAAGCGTTTACATATCGTCGGCTATATTTATTGTAATGCCGTTTACCTCAACCGCTTCCTCGGCGCGTACGAGAATGTACCTTGTGCCGTCGATGACTCCGGTACTCAAAAGTCCGGATTTTTCGGGATTTACCCTTATGCTCACATCGGTCATGTTTACGCTGAAATGTCTCGGATCCACTATGTTTCTGGCACTAAGACGTGTTTTTTCTCCGAAAATCTCGCCGTATTTTGCGGCAAAGGCCTCGATTTTATCGTTTGTGGCGTCGCACGAGCGGAGAATATCGGATATATCGTCAAGAGACAACGTAAGGGTGTCCGGATTCTTTTGCTCCTTATGTTCGGTCAGCATATCGCTTATCCGGGAGTTAACCCCTTTTACCATCTCGATATCGCATTGGTCGCCGAGCGATCGGGTAAGTATCGTGTCAAAATTGTCCTTTTGTGAGTCGGCCGGCATTGGCAGCTCGGCCGAGAAAAGGGCGTTTACGGTCTCGCTTCGGTCGATTGAGGAATCCTTGGTATAAAACAGGGTACCGTAGATGTTGGCTGCCCGATCGTCAAAGGCCGGAAACATAAAGCCGAGCTCGGGCGACGAAATGGCCGAGCTGGCGGCTATAGAGTGAAATGCATTATCATAGGCCGTAAAGCTAAGAGCCGGTTTTGTAAGCTTTAAGGGGCAAACGGCGCAAACAAAATATCCGAATTGCTCCTCGGAATCATCCTCACGCTTACCGTCCTCGGTGTATCTGAAAACGTCGTATGTATCAAATCCGGCTATTATAATATAGCTTTCATGAAGGCCGATACTGTTTACTATGTTTTCGAAAAGGCTGTGCAGAGCCTCGGTGTCGTTGAGTGCCGAATCCCGAAGCGATAAAAGATTTTTATGCTTTTGTCCGCCGATTATTTCGGCGTTCGGGAATTCGAGATTTATAAGATTTTTGTCGAGCGTGCCCGAAAGCGCTTTTTTTAGCAATGTTAAAACCGCCTGCGTTTCTTCCTCTAAGAGGGTTACAAGCGGCTGAGAGAATTCGGTGAGGATTTTTCCTTCCTCATTGACGTAACAGCCCTGAATACGGCTGATGTTTGTTTTTTGAGGGTTAAAACGCCGACGTATTTCGGCAACTTCTTTTTCGTTCATGTTTTTTTCCGTTTCTGATAATTTTGTTTTTCTAAGCCGGACCGAATGCAATAGGTAAGTGCTTTTAAATCTTGGCAAAAAACAGGGGTTAAGTATCAAAACTTCAAAGCAAGAGAAAATCTAATAAAAAGGCCTGTTACAGACTGTTAAAAGCCTTTTCGAGCGATACGAGCGCCCCGGGAGCGCACGGGCTCGGCATCAGCAGGGATATTTCCGACTCGGCCGTTGTGATGAGCCTTAAATCGGCATCGCACAAGGCCAGTGCCTTTAATACCGCAAAAGCAATTCCGGACTTTTCGTTCATAACCGGCGAGCGTATCACTATCTTGCTGTTGTTGCTGCATACGGTCGATTTTATCTCCGGCAGTAATATCCTTAATTCCGATATTACAGACAGAGCAGCGCCAAGATCGCGGTCGTTGATGGTGAAGCGGAGTTCGCCGCTTAATGCCTGCTGAGGTATATGGGATATCATATCGACGTTTACGCCCTTTTCAAAGAGCATTTTAAAAATCTCGGCCGTAAAGCATAAGACATTTTTGATATTACCGAGGGTTATAAGGGTAATGTCATTTGTCAGCGTAAAGGAATATAACAGCGGCATTTGATCACTCTTTCGCCTTTTGGTGTGGCTTTTAAAGCTTTTTACCCCGATTATTTTTTACTGCTGTTTTTTGTCTTTATTTATGTTTTGCCGTTTTCCTCTCGGGTGAGAAATTGTGTTGTCACTACATGGAGCGGCATTTGAATTATATATACTTTTTATCCGGCGGTGTTTTCGTTTATCAGGTCGTTCATATCGTAAATACCGGGTTCTTTGCCGATTAAAAACTCTGCCGCATTCACCGCGCCGAGTGCAAAAACCGTCTTAGAACGTGCCGAATGGGAGAGGGTTATCACCTCATCCTCGCCGGCAAAAATGACCTCATGCTCGCCGACTATCGTTCCGCCGCGTATGGAATGTATGCCTATTTCGTTTTTTTCGCGTTTTTGGCGGTAGCTGTGACGGTCGTAGACCGCATGCATTTTTTTGTCCGATTCTTCACACAGCGAATTATAAAGCATAAGGGCCGTTCCCGACGGTGCGTCGATTTTGTTGTGATGGTGAGCTTCGACTATTTCTATGTCAAAATCGGCGCCGAGTATCTGCTCGGCTTTTTTTGCGAGAGCACACAGCAGATTTATTCCGAGCGACATGTTGGCGCTTGAAAAAACAGGGATCCGCTTTGCGGCCGCCTTGATTTTTTCGTGCTGGACGTCGGAAAGTCCGGTCGTTGCTATAACTGCCGGTATCCCTTTCGATACGGCAAAATCGATCACCGAGTCAAAGGCCGACGGATTGGAAAAATCTATAATAACGTCGGCGTTGCCGTGAAAATCGGTTATGCTTTCGTATACCGGGTAATGAAAATGCATTTCGCAGGTTTTGTCGATTCCGGCGATTATATCGGCATCGTCCCTTTTGTTTACATATTGAGATATTGCGGTGCCCATCGCCCCGTTGCAGCCGTTAAGCAAAATTTCGATCATTTTTTCACGTCCGTTTTTTGTTTTTTGTTATCTTGTTGTACCTGCAAAGGAAAAACCGTTTATCAGATCAGATAATGCCGAATTAGATAATGCCGACCTTTTCCATGCAGGCTCTGATATATTCGATGTGCTCGTCGGTTGCACGGCAAAGGGGCAGTCGGCAGTAGCCGGTTTTATATCCTGCAAGCTCCATCGCCTCTTTTATCGGAATGGGGTTTACCTCGCAGAATAAAGCGTCGGCAAGCTCAAGGTACTTCGACTCAAGCTCCACCGCCTGAGCGAATTTTCCTTCTTCGCAAAGGGAGCATATCCGGGCGGTTTCTTTAGGCAGAATGTTTGATAAAACCGATATTACACCCTTTGCACCGAGCGAATAAAACGGAATTATCTGGTCGTCGTTACCGGAGTAGATATCCAGAGAATCATGACATAAGCTTACGGTTTTGAGCAGAGCCGAAAGGTCGCCGTTGGCTTCCTTTATTCCGACAATGTTATCGATTTTTGAAAGCTCAAGGTAGGTCTGAGGCTTGATATTTACGCCGGTTCTCGAGGGAACATTGTACAGTATTATCGGCAGCGCTACGTTTTCGGCAATATGTTTATAGTGCTCGATAAGTCCTTTCTGGGTGGTTTTGTTGTAATAGGGCGTTACCATCAGCAGTGCGTCGGCGCCTATTTTAAGGGCTTCCTTTGAAAGCTCAACGCCGTAGCTCGTGTCGTTACTGCCGGTGCCGGCAACAACGGGAACACGGCCGTTTGCGGCCTTTACAGCCGTCTTTATTACCTCAATATGCTCGTCGTTGCTGAGTGTCGCCGATTCGCCCGTCGTACCGCATGCAACTATTGCTCCCACCGAGTTTTCTATCTGAAAATCTATAAGCTCGGCGAGCTTTTTGTGGTTTACCGAGCCGTCCGGGAACATCGGCGTTACAATGGCTGTACCTACACCTGTGAAAACTGTTTTTTTCATGATAGGCATCCTCCGAATTAAAAATATTAATGATTAAAGACCGGTAGTTTTTGACCGGAAACAAAATTCCGGTTCAATTTTATCCGTTATTTTTTATCAAAATATCCTTTTGCGCAAAGCAGCTCGGCGAGCAATACGCCGCCGCCGGCAGCCCCTCTTAAGGTATTGTGGGAAACGCAGACAAACTTATAGTCGTATTGAGTATCCTCTCTTAATCGGCCGACCGATATCGCCATGCCTTTTTCGATATCACGGCAAAGAGCGGTCTGGGGCATGTCGTTTTCCTCAAAGTAATGAATAAACTGCTTCGGAGCAAGGGGAAGGCCGAGGGCTTGAGGCTCGCCCGAAAAATCCGCCCAGATTTTTTTAATCTCGTCAATCGACGGCTTGTTTTTGAAGGATACAAACACCGCCGCCAAATGGCCGTCGCTTACCGGAACGCGGATACACTGGGAGGTGATCTTTGGCGTATCGCTGTTTACAATCTCGCCGGTTTTATCGTCGAGCTTTCCGAAGACCTTTAAGGGCTCAAGCTCGGATTTTTCCTCCTCACCGCCGATGTAGGGGATGACGTTATCCACCATTTCGGGCCAGCGCTCGAAGGTTTTTCCGGCGCCCGATATCGCCTGATAGGTGCACACAAGAGCCTTTTCTATTCCGAATTTTTCAAGCGGGTAAAGAGCCGGCACATAGGACTGAAGCGAGCAGTTTGACTTCACGGCGATAAAACCGTGCTTTGTGCCGAGGCGCTTCCTTTGATATTCTATTACATTTATGTGGTCGCTGTTACATTCGGGAATGACCATCGGCACGTCTTTTGTATGGCGATGGGCGCTGTTGTTTGAAATTACCGGGCATTCAAGGCGCGCATATTCCTCCTCGAGGGCGCGGATCTCATCCTTTTTCATATCTACGGCGCAAAATACAAAATCCACCGTTTTTGCTATGTTTTCTTTATCCTTAACGGCGTCGAGAACCGTCATATTCTTTACCTTTTCGGGTATCGGAGTCTTCATGACCCAGCGGTTTCCCACTGCTTCTAAGTAGGTTTTTCCGGCCGAACGGGGAGAGGCCGCAAGTAGGGTTATTTCAAACCACGGATGGTTCTCAAGTAATGTTATAAAACGCTGTCCCACCATTCCGGTAGCGCCGATTATGCCTGCTTTGTACTTTTTCATGTGCTTTTTCCTTTCGCTTGGCAAAAAAGAAGTTGAATACCTGTCAATTTTGCTATATAATGTTTCGGTACCGTCGGCTAACAAAGAGGTTGTGTACCCGCCCGGTTTTTTGCCGGTGGCCGGTTGTACCGATGACTGCAGAATTATTTCTATTTATAATACCATTAATCGGTTTTTTTGTAAAGCGATTTTAAAATAAATAATTATTAAGTCAGGCAAAATAACTCAAGCTGACATCCCGGTACTTTCCGGGAGTAAAAAGAAAGGTAAGAGCGTACCGTATGAATAAAAGCGATTTTTATTACGACCTGCCGGCCGAGCTTATAGCCCAGCACCCCGAAGAAAAGCGTGACGAGTCGCGTATGCTGGTGCTCGCCAAAGACGGCAGTATACAGCACAGGCATTTTTATAATATATCGGAGTATTTGGAGCCGGGCGACTGTCTTATACTTAACGACACTAAGGTTTTACCGGCAAGGCTTTACGGCGTTCGCCGGGGAACCGGTGCGGTGGTTGAGTTTTTACTGCTTAATCAGCACGAAAACGGACTTTGGGAGTGCATAGCCGGTCCGGGCAAAAAGGCTAAAAAGGGCGACTCGTTCGATTTTGCCGACGGAGTAATGAGGGCGACGGTGGAGGAGGTTCTTCCCGACGGCAACCGCATGTTAAGCTTTGAATATGACGGCAATTTTTACGAGCGGCTCGACGAGATAGGAACCATGCCCCTGCCGCCGTATATTACCGAGCGGCTATCCGACAAAAGCAGGTATCAAACGGTTTACGCAAAAAACATCGGTTCGGCCGCGGCCCCAACCGCCGGCTTTCATTTTACAAAGGAGCTGCTCGAGGATTTAAAACAAAAGGGCGTGAATGTGGGATATGTTACGCTCCATGTAGGCCTCGGGACCTTCCGTCCGGTAAAGACCGAAAAAATCGAGGATCATAAAATGCATACCGAGCATTTTTATATGCCCCAATGTACGGCCGATCTCATAAATGAGACCAAAAAGCTCGGGAAAAGGGTCATATGCGTCGGGACGACATCCTGCCGTACGGTTGAGAGCGTCGCTTCAAGCGGAGATATACGCGAATGCTCGGGAGATACCGATATTTTTATATATCCGGGATATAAATTCAAGTGCATGGATGCGCTTATAACCAATTTTCATTTGCCAGAAAGCACGCTTATAATGCTTGTATCGGCCTTTGAGGGATACGAAAACACCATGAACGCATACAAAACGGCCGTTAAAGAGAGGTACAGATTCTTCTCGTTCGGCGACTGTATGTTTTTAACCGGAAGATAATTTTCAGGAGAAAGAAACAGAATGTATAAGCTTTTAAAACAATCAGGCAGAGCAAGGCGGGGCGTTTTTGAGACGGTCCACGGTACGGTTCAGACTCCGGCGTTTATGAACGTCGCCACATGCGGAGCGATAAAGGGCGGACTGTCGGCGCCGGATTTAAAGGATATCGGCTGTCAGGTCCAGCTTTGCAACACCTATCATTTGCATCTTCGCCCCGGGGATGAGATCGTAAAGCAGCTCGGCGGAGTAAGAAAATTTACCCGTTTTGACGGACCGGTGCTTACCGACAGCGGCGGATTTCAGGTTTTCTCCCTCGCGAAACTCCGTTCGATAAAGGAGGAGGGGGTCTACTTTAATTCGCACATCGACGGCCGACGCATTTTTATGGGGCCGGAGGAGAGCATGAGAATACAGTCGAACCTCGCCTCGACCATAGCAATGGCCTTTGACGAATGCGTTGAAAATCCGTGTGAGAGGAAATATGCTCTCGAATCGGCCCGGCGGACGGCAAGGTGGCTTGCCAGGTGCAAGGCCGAAATGAAGCGCCTTTGCTTGCTTGAGGACACAATCAATAAGGATCAGCTGCTTTTCGGAATAAATCAGGGCAGCACGTACGATGACATTCGTATCGAGCACATGAAAACCATTGCAGATATGGAGCTTGACGGTTATGCGATAGGCGGACTTGCCGTAGGCGAGACGGCCGAGGAGATGTACAGGATAATCGAGGCGGTGGAGCCGTTTTGTCCCAAGGACAAGCCCCGTTATTTAATGGGGGTCGGCACACCGGCGAATATTCTGGAGGCCGTTGAGCGCGGAGTTGATCTTTTCGATTGCGTTATGCCGAGCAGAAACGCGCGCCATGCTCATCTTTTTACATCGGCCGGAATAATGAATCTTCATAACAAAAAATACGAGCTTGACGAGCGGCCGATCGATGAAAACTGTGATTGCCCCGTTTGCAAAAGCTTTTCGAGGGCATATATCCGCCATTTATTCGCAAGCGGAGAGATTCTCGGAATGCGGCTCGGCGTTATGCATAATCTCTATTTTTACAACAATCTGCTGCGCGAAATACGTCTTGCGCTCGATGAAGATCGCTTTACCGAGTACAAAAACAGCGTAATCGAGGTCATTTCAAAAAGAATTTAGGGCTGTTTTTCAAAAACTTCTTGAAACATTACGATATATAGTATATAATACGCTTATAATTCGGAGGTGTGTATATTGAATAACTTATTTTTACTGGCCGACGGCGATGCGGCTTCGGCAACAAGCGGCGGTTTCGGCGGCGGCTCAGGCTGGATAATGCTTGTATGGTTTGCGGTTATAATACTGGTTATGTATTTTGTTATGATAAGACCGCAGAAGAAAAAGCAGAAAAAAGAAGAACAGATGCGCAATAATCTTCAGGTCGGCGACGAGATAATAACCATTGCCGGAACCTACGGCAGAGTTGTTGCCGTTAAGGAGGATTCGCTGGTTATCGAGTCCGGTCCCGACCGTTCCAAAATGAAAATAGCACGTTGGGCTATAAATCAGAATCTTACCGTACACGACGATACGCCGGAGAAAAAGTAATTAAACCTTAAACCGATAACTGGCGTAAGATTGTGAATACCAAGAGCTGTCGTCGGCTTGCATGAGTGTGAACTCTCCCGGTAATATTTTTCTTTCCTTTTGAATAATCATTATTCGAAGGGGTGGTAAAATATGAAGAGAGAAACGTCGCACAAAGCGTATTCGTCGCTTAAAAAGGGACTTATAACCGGTGTTTTATGCGGCGGCGGTGTTGTGCTGCTGCTTTGCATGATACTGGCCTTCTTTATGACCAAAAACGATCTCGGCGAGGGCGCCGTTTCGGCGACGTCGATAGCGGTACTGTCTTTAGGGGCCTTTGTATGCGGATTTACGGCCGCCCGTATTAATTCCACAAGGGGACTTATTGTGGGCGTTATAAGCGGACTTATTATTTTTACCGTTTTGACCGTTGTGGGAATTATAGTGTGCGGTTTCTCGCTTTCCGCAATTGTATTTGTCAGGTTTGCTGCCGTATTGGCCGCCTCGGTCTTCGGCGGGATTGCCGGCGTTAACGTAAAAAGAAAACCGAAAATCAAGATTTAATTTAATAATTTAAGTAGTATTATCATTTTCGAAAGGGCGAATAAAAAATGAAACACATAAAGACTGTTAACAAATCCAATCTTAAAAAGAGCGCTTCCAAGGGTGGCTGCGGCGAGTGCCAGGCCTCCTGCCAGTCGGCTTGCAAGACTTCCTGCACCGTTGCCAACCAGAAGTGCGAGAAGTAATTTCGGCCAAGGCCGATTTTTGCCTTTTGCGGTACGGGTTTGTGCGTCGTGCTGCAAGGGTGATAACACAGCTATAAGCGAAATATGATTTTTTCGGGCAGAGTAAGGCTTGAACGAGGTCGGTAAGGCGGAGATTTTCTTTGTTTTTACCCTTTGTTCATACTGTCTGCCCTTAATTTTTGTTTAACGGAGAAGTTCGAATGATACATAAATACTGTCAAAACGGTAGATATATAGTGCTTGATACCTATTCGGGAAGTGTGCACGAGCTCGACAAGCTTTCATATGATCTGCTTGATTATACCGATGAGAACATGAGTGAGGAATGTCCCGAGCGCGCCATAAGTGACCTTAAAAGCGAAGGCTATAGCGAAGAGGAAATACGCGAGTGTTACGCCGAGCTGTACGGACTTTATAAGGATGAAGAGCTGTATGCCCCCGATTCGTACGAGAACTTTGCGAAAATGATGGGACCGGCGCCCATAAAATCAATGTGTATTAATATTGCGCATGACTGTAATTTAAGGTGCGAGTACTGCTTTGCCGCCAAGGGCGATTTCGGTACCGGACGGGAGCTCATGCCGCTTGACGTTGCGAAAAAGTGCATCGATTTTATAATTGCCAATTCCGGTTCTCGTCATAATTTGGAGGTCGACTTCTTCGGCGGCGAGCCCCTTATGAATTTTGAGGTTGTAAAGCAGACCGTGGCATATGCCCGTTCTATCGAAAAGGAGCACGGCAAGAACTTCCGTTTTACCCTTACCACTAATGGTCTTTTGCTCGACGACGAGAAAATGGAGTTTTTAAACCGCGAGATGAGCAATCTTGTGCTCTCTCTTGACGGTCGCAAAGAGGTTAACGACAGGCTTCGCGTTACCTCATCGGGCAAGGGCTGTTACGACGTTATAATGCCGAAATACAAAGAGCTTATCAAACGCCGCGGCGACAAGGAATATTACATCCGCGGAACCTTTACACGTCTTAACAAGGATTTTTCAGAGGATGTAATGCATATTTATAACGAGGGTTTTGATCAGATATCGATTGAGCCGGTCGTCAGCGACGAAAAGCTTGATTATTCGATAAAAGAGAACGATCTCCCCGAAATATTCGCCGAGTATGACCGTTTGGCCGACAAGATAATCGAGCTTAAAAAGAATGGGTCGAAGATCAATTTCTTTCATTTTATGATCGATCTTGACGGCGGTCCGTGCGCGATTAAAAGGCTTCGCGGATGCAGCTGCGGCAACGAGTACGTTGCGGTAACTCCGAATGGCGACATTTATCCGTGCCACCAGTTTGTCGGCATGACCGATTATATAATGGGCTCGGTCAAGGACGGATCGTTTAACCGCGAGATTCAGCGCGATTTTGCAACCGCCAACGTTTATAAAAAGGAAAAATGCCGCGACTGTTGGGCAAAATTCTTTTGCAGCGGCGGATGTAACGCCAACAATCTCCAGTATGCAGGCGACATACTTAAACCGCACGAGGTATCCTGTGCAATTGAGAAAAAGCGCGTAGAAACCGCAATAATGATAAAAACTGTACTGGCCGACGAGGCGTAGTTTTCTTGCCTCTTGCTGATTAAAGAATTATATCGGGGCGAGACGCCCGCTTACTTAAAAATCGTCCTTTTTCATGTGATGTAAACAGCGTTTTGTTGTATCGCAAAAAAAAGGGGAATCGCTTTTAGTTTTAAAAAGTCTGCTTAATGCATATTTTTCTGTAGAAACGGAGGAATGTACATTGCGCAGGCTTTTGATTTTTGCCGCCGTTATTATTACGGCTTTCGGGATCGTCGCAGCAATAGGAAACGATCTTTACAAGGCGTCCGCCGTGGTTTATACCAACGCCCAGACCGAAAAAAAGCACGTCGTTTTAATTGATGCCGGACACGGAGGCATTGATCCAGGGGCGATAGGAGCCGACGGTACGGTGGAAAAGGACATAAATTTAGGCATTGCCCAAAAGCTTCAGACGGTACTTACGTTATACGGATTCGAAACCGAAATGACCCGTACCGGAGATTTTCTGATATCGGACGATACGGCCGCTACCATTCGTCAGAAAAAAACATCCGACCTTAAAAAGCGGCTTAAAATGCTCGAAGAGACCGACGCCGATATGCTTATAAGCATTCATCAGAATAAATATTCGGTCTCTAAATACTCCGGCGCGCAGGTTTTTTATTCGAAAGGCAACGCTTCAAGCCGCGAACTGGCACTGATTTTGCAAAACGAGATTAAAAGCCGGCTTCAAAACGACAATACACGGCAGATAAAGCCCTCCGGATCGGAGATTTACCTGCTGTATAAGGCTACAAAACCGGCCGTTATGGTGGAGTGCGGTTTTATGTCTAACCCGGATGAGCTTGAGAATTTAAAGAGTGAAAGCTATCAGAATGAAATGGCGCTGTCGGTTTTTTCGGGAATCGTCAAATATTTAAATGAGGTTGGCGTAATAAAATAAAGGGATAGGTGTACGGATTTTCGGACTTTGGGGATTATTTAAGGCAATATTATACTTGATATGTTTGATGATGTGAATTATAATGCTACTTAAGAAGAGAAAGGGTGCTGAAGATGGCCGTTATTAAACAGAAAACCGTATATGTATGTACACATTGCGGATGCGAAAGCTCAAAATGGTGCGGAAAATGTCCGTCGTGCGGCGAGTGGAACTGCATGGAAGAGCAACTTATATCTTCGGCACCGGCAGCAAAGACGAAATCGGTTATCGCTTCGGCAGGCAGTTTGAATGTCAGATCGCTTGAAAATATAGACACAAAGGACGAATTTCGTTATAAAACCGGCATGGGCGAGCTTGACCGGGTGCTCGGAGGCGGAATTGTAAAGGGTGCCGTAATGCTTATAAGCGGCGATCCGGGAATAGGGAAATCCACCCTCATGCTGCAGATCTGCCGTCAGATGGAAAAGGCCGAATACCGCGTGCTGTATGTATCGGGCGAGGAATCGCAAAGGCAGATTAAACTCAGGGCGGATCGTCTCGGCATTAATTCGGCCAGGGTGGATATAATGTCGTGCAGCGATGTTCCGGCAATTATCGATTATATAAACGGACAAAATTACGATCTTGTGATAATAGATTCCATTCAGACGATGTCGTTGCCGCAGGTGTCCTCTTCGGCCGGAAGCGTGACCCAGATAAGAGAGTGCACAAGCGCGCTTTTACAGCTTGCCAAAAGCAGTGAGACGCCGATTTTTATTGTCGGACACGTGAATAAGGACGGCGCCATTGCAGGGCCGAAGGTGCTTGAGCATATTGTAGATGCGGTTTTGTATTTTGAGGGCGATAAAAACCTTTCATACAGAATACTAAGGGCGGTTAAAAACAGGTTTGGCTCAACCAATGAAATAGGCGTGTTTGAAATGTCGGATGTCGGGCTTTGCGAGGTTCCGAATCCCTCGCAGATGCTGCTTTCCGGCCGGCCTAAGGGGGTGCCGGGAACCTGCGTCGTTTGTGCGATGGAGGGCACCCGTCCCATTCTTGCCGAGGTGCAGGGACTGGTGTCGGTAAGTGCTTTCGGCAATCCGAGGCGAATGTCGACCGGGTACGACTATAACCGGCTTAATATGATACTTGCCGTTTTGGAAAAGCGTTCGGGATATATTTTTTCAAATCTGGATGTTTACGTAAATATTGTCGGTGGACTTCGCATAGACGAGCCGGCGGCCGATCTTGCCGTGGCGGTGGCTTTGCTTTCGAGCCTTAAGTCGAATCCGGTAAGAGAGGACGTTATTGTTTTCGGCGAAATCGGTCTTGCCGGAGAGGTAAGGGCGGTTTCATCGGCTGCGGCGAGGGTGTCGGAGGCGGCGCGTCTCGGCTTTAAAAAATGCATTTTACCATATTACAGCATGCGCGGAATTAAATCGCCGCCGAGCGAAATTGAGCTGGCCGCCGTAAGGGAAGTGCGAAGGGCGTTTGACGAGGCGTCGCAATAAAACCGGTTTTATAAATCTTGATAAAAGCGAATTGTTTTTAAGGTATTTAATGCTTAAAATGACGGTGATTTTATGGATGATAGTTGTGTAAGTGTTTATCAGACGTGCGGCTGCAGCTGTGCCGTAAACAGTGAAAAACGGGATGAAAACGAAAAGTTTATCCAGCCGAAGAATGTTCCTTACGGGTATTTTGAGGCGGTTTTCAATGACAGGGTTTTTCCGGTGCATATTCATAAGGATGTCTTGCCGGTCGGCAGCGAGATAATTCCGCACTGGCATAATCATCTCGAATTTTTGTATATAGTTAAGGGGAATCCGGTTATAACGGCCGGGGCGAGCTGTTTTACGGCCTGTGAAGGGATGATAATTTCCTTTGCCTCGGGAGAAATTCATCATATATTGCCGGGAGAAAGCGGCTCTGAATATTACTGCATTCAGATTACCGACGAATTTGCCAGGGATAACAGCTTTCCTACCGATTCCGGCTCTATTGCCCTGTGTTGCTTCAGCGAATACAGCAGAAGGGCTTTTGAAGAGATGAAGCGCGAATACTTCGGAGATTCGAGCTATCGCATTGCGGCCGTAAGAGCGCTCGGCGTTCAGTTTATGCTTGGAATATACCGGTCCGATTCGGCTGCCCTTACGGTCAATACAATAAAGCGTATGCCGGCTACGGTGGAGATAACCAAGTGTGCAATGAAATATATAAAAGAGCATTATTTTGAGCAGATATCCACCGAGGATGTTGCCAAGGCCGCAGGGGTGAGCATATACCACCTTTGCCGATGCTTTAAAGAGGTTACCGGCATGACGGTCATAAGATATATTAATTATATAAGATGCTGTGCGGCCCGCGCGATGCTGATGAAGGGGGAACGTACGGTCAGCGAAACGGCGCGAGAATGCGGATTTTCGGGGCTTTCATATTTTACAAAAACCTACGCTTCATTTATAGGCTGTACACCAATGCAGACCTTGAAAAACGGAGAATGACCGTAGTTGCAAACGAAGTGTGTCTTATATATACAAAACACTATCTAAGGACTTTTGAATATTAATCGATATCGGTGCATTATTTTTACTGCCGGTATCGATTTTTTGTTAACAAAAAGTTTACAAATATGACCTTATTTGACCTTGACTTTATTTGACCTTCGTGCTATACTGATAATCAGAAAAAGAAAGTCAGATGAATAAAATGAAAAACACAAACGAGGGTGACGGAAAAATGGGAATGAGCGATATAGTCAGCAAGCGCATACTTGAACTGCTTGAGCTTTCATCTAACGGCAGTGCCGAGATCCGCCGCAATGAGCTGGCGGAGGATATAGGATGTGTCCCCAGTCAGATAAACTACGTGCTTACCTCGCGTTTTACCCCCGAGCACGGATACACCATCGAGAGCCGCCGCGGAGGCGGAGGATATATCAGGATAACGAGGGTAAGGCTTGATAAGGGTGCCGCCATGATGCACCTTGTAAATTCGGTCGGCGATTCTATCGATGCGGCCAGCGCACAGGCTATAATCGGTAATTTGTACGACCAGAAGCTGATTACAAAGGAAGCGGCGATGATAATGCGTTCGGCGGTGGCCGAGCGTACCTTCAGGGCAATTCCGTATGAGCTTCGCGACGCCTTTCGTTCGGTTATTCTGAAAAATATGCTTTTAAACGTCGGTTGACCGGAAATTTGTTTTAAAATCGCAATAAATACGGATTTTCCGATAACCTGTGAATACAATAAAAAGGAGAGTTTGAGTTTTATGATTTGCCAGAAATGTAAAAAAAATAAAGCCACAACATATATAACAAGAACCGTAAACGGGGTAACACAGGAGATGGCGCTGTGCCCGGCGTGTGCTGCCGAATACGGGCTCGGCGGGTTTAAGCCGATGAGCCTTGGCGATTTGTTCGCGCCGCTGTTTAAAAATGATACCGGGTATGCTCCCCACAGCGTTTTGTCGCCGGATAAGCGCTGCAGCGGATGCGGATCATCCTTTTCCGATATTGTAAGAAGCGGAAAGGTAGGCTGCGCTCAGTGTTACACCGATTTTTACGACCGGCTGGTGCCGTCAATAGAGCGTATACACGGCAGAGCGGTGCATACCGGTAAGGTGTCTGGAAGCGCTCCGGTCGAGCAAAAGCGCGAAAAGGAGATAAGCGACTTTGAAAAGGAGCTGAAAAAGGCCGTCGAGGATCAAAACTATGAAGAAGCGGCAAGATTGCGCGATATAATAAAGGAAATGAAGGGGGAGGATAATAATGACTCAGCAAAATAAATGGTATGATCAGTCGGGCGAGCTCGGCGATATCGTAGTCAGCACCCGTGTTCGTCTTGCGAGAAATTTAAAGGAATACCCCTTTCCGCATAAGCTTGATCCCGAGTCTAAACGTGCCGTTTGCCGTAAGGTGCGCGACGCGCTTAAAAACGGCGGCTCGGCGATAGCGGACGATTTCGATTATATCGAGATGGATAAGCTCAGCGACGTTCAGGCTCAGTCTCTGGTTGAAAAGCACCTTGCAAGCCGCGAATTTGCGGCCTCGCGCGAGGGAAGGGCATTGCTTCTTAAAAAGGACGAATCGGTAAGTATAATGCTTTGTGAGGAGGATCATATCCGTATTCAGGTTATGGCTGCCGGTCTCGCACTGAAACAGGCCTACGACATAGCCGATAAGATAGATACCCTTTTGGACAGCGAACTGCATTTTGCCTTTGATGCAAAGCTCGGATATCTTACCGTTTGTCCGACCAATATAGGAACCGGCATGCGCGCGTCGCTGATGCTTCATTTGCCGATGCTTCAAGCGGCGGGAGGAATAGATCAGCTTGTTTCGGCCGTATCTAAGGTGGGGCTTACCCTAAGGGGCTCCTACGGAGAGGGGACGGCGGCGACCGGTGCTTTGTACCAGCTGTCAAACCAGATAACCCTCGGCATTGACGAGCGTTCGGCTCTGCAAAATCTCGAAGCGGTGGCGTCGCAGGTCATGGAAAAGGAAAAACAGGCGCGTTTATCGGCCGATAAAACCCTGATTGAGGATGCGGTTTTCCGCTCGCTCGGAATATTAAAATATGCCAGAAGACTTACTTCCGAAGAGCTTTCGACCCATCTTTCAAATGTCAGAATGGGAGTGTCAATGGGCATTATAAAGGATGTTACAGTGGAAAAAATCAATACAATATTCAGCGAATATCAGCCGGCCGGGCTTATAATGCTCGACCCGGAGGCGGCATCCCCCGAAAAACGGGATATTCTCCGTGCGAAGCTTATTCGCGAGGAACTTACACAGTAATTTTTAGAATGATTTTTCTTTGAGGAGTTGATATATATGTTTAAGTTCAACGGATTTACCGAGAAAGCAAATCTTGCTATAAATTATGCAATAGAGTCGGCCGAAAGCTTCGGTCATACCTACATCGGAAGCGAGCATCTGCTTGCCGGACTGCTCAAAGAGGGCAGCGGAACGGCCTTTGCCCTTCTTAACTCAAAGGGTGTTACCCTTGAGGATGTTAACCGGCTTATGGAAACAAAGGTAGGCAGAGGAGAGCCGACCTCTCTGTCTCCGAATGATCTTACCCCCCGTGCGAAGCACATTCTTGAAATGGCAATAGCCGACGCAAGGGCAATGTCGAGCGGTTACGTCGGTACCGAGCATATTCTGCTTGCTATAATTCAGGAGGGGCAAAGCTACGGCGTCCGCTTTATGGAGGAGCTCGGAGCCGATCCCGAAAAAATAGCAAACGAACTTATTGAGGCTTACGGCGAATCCTCCGGTGCATTCGGCGCATCGGGAGAGGAGCGTGCAAGCCAAAGAGGCGACGCCTCCAAGACCGATACCATTGAAAAATTCGGCAGGGATTTGACCAAGGACGCGCGCGACGGTAAGATCGACCCGGTCATCGGTCGTCAAAAGGAAATAGAGCGTGTTATTCAGATACTTACCCGCCGTACCAAGAACAACCCCTGCTTAATAGGCGAGCCCGGCGTCGGTAAAACCGCCGTTGCCGAGGGTCTTGCCGCTAAAATTGCCGCCGGAGAGGTTCCGGAGCTTTTGAAGGACAAACGGGTAATTGCCCTTGATCTTACCTCAATGGTTGCCGGTACAAAATATCGCGGCGATTTTGAGGAGCGTATAAAGGCGGCGATCGACGAGGTTAAAAAGTCCGGCAATATAATCCTTTTTATAGATGAGCTGCATACCATAATCGGTACCGGCTCTTCCGAGGGCAGCACCGACGCGGCCAATATCTTAAAGCCGTCGCTTGCCAGAGGCGAGCTTCAGGTCATAGGCGCCACTACCCTTAACGAATACAGAAAATATATCGAAAAGGATGCCGCTTTGGAGCGCCGATTCCAGCCCGTTACGGTAGGCGAGCCCTCTCAGGAGGAGGCCGTTGAGATTTTAAAGGGACTCCGTGATAAATACGAAGCCCATCATAAAGTCAAAATAACCGATGAGGCTATAGAGGCGGCGGTAAAGCTTTCATCGCGCTATATAGCCGACCGTTATCTTCCCGATAAGGCGATAGATCTTGTGGACGAGGCGGCTTCGAAGGTAAAGCTCCGCGCATATACGGCGCCGGCCGATGTAAGGGAGACCGAGGAGGAGATTAAACGTCTTGCCGCCGAAAAAACGGCAGCCGTAAATACCCAGGACTTTGAGCGGGCGGCCAAGCTCAGAGACAGCGAAAAGGCCGCACGCGAACGTCTCGAGACCCTTAAAAACGAATGGCAGCAGAAGAATTCGCGTGTGTCCGGCGAGGTAACTCCCGAAGAGATCGCCGAGATAGTCTCCGGCTGGACCGGAATTCCGACTACCACCCTTACCGAAGAGGAGGGCGAAAAGCTCCTTAATATGGAGAAAAAGCTGCATGAGCGCATTGTCGGTCAGGATGAAGCCGTAAAGGCCGTTTCGCGGGCCATACGCCGCGGCAGGGTCGGACTAAAGGATCCGAAACGCCCGATAGGCTCGTTCCTTTTCTTAGGACCTACCGGTGTCGGCAAGACCGAGCTTTGCAAAACCATTGCCGAGACCCTTTTCGGCGACGAAAATGCCATGATTCGGTTTGATATGTCGGAGTACATGGAAAAGCACACCGTCTCCAAGCTTGTAGGCTCGCCTCCGGGATATGTCGGCTACGATGAGGGCGGTCAGCTTACCGAAAAGGTACGCCGTAAGCCCTATTGTGTGCTTCTTTTCGATGAGATTGAGAAAGCGCATCCCGACGTATTCAACATTCTTCTTCAGATTCTTGACGACGGTATGCTTACCGATTCACAGGGGCGTCACGTCAACTTCAAAAACACCATTATCATAATGACGTCCAATATCGGAGCCAGACGTATAAGTGAGGAGAAAAAACTCGGATTCGGCAGTGATGACGCTGATGCAAAACGCACTAACGATCAGATAAAATCCGAAGTAATGGATGAGCTTAAAAAGGAATTCAGACCGGAATTTCTTAACCGTATAGACGATATAATCGTATTCTTACAGCTCGATAAGGACGATATCGCCGAGATCGCACGCCGTATGCTTGCAACCCTTTCAAAGCGTGTTGCCGATAACATGGATATAAAACTCTCGTTTACCGACAACGCCATAAAAACGGTGGCGGATAAAGGCTACGATCCGGTTTACGGCGCGCGTCCGCTCCGCCGCGAAATTCAGACCGATATTGAGGATGTTTTGAGCGAAAAGATCCTTGACGGCTCGATAAAATCCGGCGGCAATGTTTTATGCGATGTCGCCGACGACAAATTCGTTTTCGAAAATGTTGAGCCAAAAGCGGCGGATGTATCTTCAAAGGATGATTCCGGAAGCGGCAATACAGCCGAATAACGGAAACCTTGTAGATATTGCAGGATTTCTGATATTATAAAAATATATAAAAGCACGTTGCCCGAAAAATTTCGGTGGCGTGCTTTTAGCTTTATATCGAAAAATTCATTGCGGAAACCTTTTTAAATGTCATTTTTAATCTGTCAAGAATAATAGCTGTTAAAATCGTTCGGCATTGCAAAAGGCAGGGTCTGTTATGGTGTGGTTTATACGTCTGTTTTGCTCTTTTTATAAAATAACAGGTTATTTTTTTAAAAAGGTGTGGACATTTCGCAAAAATAAGTGTATAATGAACCTTGTTGTACAGTCTTTGGCACAGGGTGCCTGAAACATATATTATTTATACCTTTTGGGGGAAAACAAGATGTTTAAAAAGATCAGTGCTCTACTTCTGGCGGCGGTAGTTACCGTTATGTGCTTTGCCGGTTGCCATAAAAAGGGCGAAACAGTTTTATCTTTGGACGGGTATGAGATTCCGTCGGGACTTTATCTTGCGGTACAGCTTAATTCGTTCAATCAGTTTTCTTCAGAGGTGCAAAGTCAGCTTGGCAGCAATAACAAGCCTTCATCAATAACCGATTATCTTAAATACAGCATTGATTCGGTAAGCGCAGAGGATTGGATACATAATAAAACAATAGAGGCATTGCGTTCGTATGTTGCCGTAGAGCGCAAATTCGCCGAGGCGGGTTTAAGCCTTGAAAAGACCGATACCTCCATGGTCGATTACTACATGCAGTATTACTGGGACTATTACGGATACAAGAGCTTTTATGAGGCCAACGGCGTTTCCTCTGATTCGTACAGACTTATATGGGAAAACACCGCGAAGAGCAATAAGCTTTTTACCTATTACTATGACAAGGCCGATGAAGAAACCGGGCTCGGCGGCATTTATGCCGTTTCGGATGAGGATATTGTAAAATACTTGGGCGAGAATTATATTCTTGCCGACAGACTTACGATAACCGTATCGGATGACGGCGACGTCACGGCCGAGTCGGCAATGTCCAAGCTCAACGGCTATGCAAGGCGTATAAATTCGGGAACCTCGTTTGAGACGATAAAAGAAGAGTACGACGCCGAAAACCCGAGCGATACATCCTCAACGGCGCAGAACGTATCGGTCAATCCCGATAATACTTCGATATATCCCAAAACCGCAACCGTTTACACCCAAAGCGCCAACACCTCGGTGTATTCGGCCATGGCACAGCTTAAGGCCGATTCGACATTTGAGTATTCCAAGGCGATAGTGACCGACGACAGCGCGAACGGAAGCTGTTATCTTACGGTTATATACGACATCACAAAGGACGATTACTATATAAACAGCTATCGCTCCAGTGTGCTGAGCAATATGAAGGGCGAGGAGTTTACAAATCTTTTGAAAACTACCGGTGACGCTTATACTCTTGACGAGAATAAGTCCCTTGTAAACCGCTATTCCGCCCTTAAAATCAAGGCGGCCGAAAAATAAGATCCGATACTTTACGCCGACTAAATTTTAAACTGAATCCCTTTGCTTTAAGGAAACGTTGTGCCTTTAAGTAAAGGGATTTTTTATATTATTTTTACGGCAATCGTTATTGCGGCGGCAGCAGTACACAACTGTCGTTTTGCTTAAATAAAAAGCACGACGGCTTTAATTAAAACCAATCGTGCCTTTTGTACTTGTAAATCCGTTTCAGTCTTTAAAGAGCTTTTCAGAACCGTACCTTGTGGTAGATCTTCTTGCCCTTTTTGACTATTATGTATCCCTTGGCAGTCATCTCATCGGTTATCTCGGCGAAGGGAGAGGTAATCTTATTATCGTCAACCGATATTCCGCCCTGCTCGACCAAACGGCGGGCGTCGCCGCGCGAGGAGGCAAGTCCGGTTTTAACCAGAATGTCGGTTATGGTCGGGGCTTTTTCAAAATCGCCCGGTTTAATTTCGGTCGTCGGCATATTTTCGTCGACTGTACCGCTTGAGAATACCGCTTTTGCGGCGTTCATCGCCTTTTCGGCCTCTTCCTTGCCGTGGATAAGGGTGGTGACCTCAAAGGCAAGGCGTTCCTTTGCCTTGTTTATATCGCTGCCCTCGAGCTTTTTGTATTCGGCGATTTCATCAAGCGGTATAAAGGTGAGCATATTCATGCACTTAATGACGTCGGCATCGTCAATATTGCGCCAGTACTGGTAAAAATCGTAGGGAGAGGTCTTTTCGGGGTCAAGCCATACGGCGCCGTTTTCGGTTTTTCCCATCTTCCTGCCGTCGCTTGTAAGCAGGAGGGAGAATGTAACGCCGAAAGCATCCCTTTTATCACAGCTCTTTATAAGGCGGACACCGCCGATAATATTGCTCCACTGGTCGTCGCCGCCCATTTCCATTGTGCAGCCGTATTTGCGGTTGAGCATAAGAAAATCGTAGCTTTGCATTATCATGTAGTTGAGCTCAAAGAAGGAAAGACCCTTTTCAAGGCGCTGCTTGTAGCACTCGGCCGCGAGCATACGGTTAACCGAAAAATGCACGCCGATCTCGCGTAAGAAATCTATGTAATTAAGATCGCAAAGCCAATCGGCGTTATTTACCATTATGGCGTTGCCGTTTGAAAAGTCTATGAGCTTGCTCATTTGCTTTTTAAAGCATTCTATATTGTGATCTACCGTTTCACGGGTGAGCATTTTGCGCATATCGCTTTTGCCGGAGGGATCACCTATCATTCCGGTGCCGCCGCCGAAAAGCGCAATGGGCTTATGTCCGGCCTTCTGGAGGTGCGACATAACCATTATCTGTACAAAATGGCCGACATGCAGACTGTCGGCAGTAGGATCAAAGCCGATGTAAAAGGTTATTTTTTCGTTATTGAGCTTTTCCTTAACAACCTCCTCATCTATCATTTGGGCTATAAGGCCCCTTGCTTTGAGTTCTTCAAATACTCCCATTAATCTTATCCTTTCATCTTGAAATTTATCTAAAAATTAAATCGATAGCATTTCACGCGCCGATGCACGGGTGGTATCGCTCACCGATTCACCGCCGATAATCCGCGCGATTTCCTCAACACGGCGCTCATTTTTTATTTCAAAAACCTTTGTTTCGGTCATGTCTGAGGATATATTGTCGCTTTTTTCTATCAGCAAATGCTCGTCGGCTTTTGCGGCTATTTGGGCTAAATGGGTAACGCATATTACCTGACGGTATTTGCCGACCTCCTTCAATTTAAGCCCTACACGGTCGGCCGCACGGCCGCTAATTCCGGTGTCGATCTCGTCAAATATCAGGGTGTCGACGTCGTCGGAGCCTGCAAGAACATTTTTTATTGCCAGCATTATTCTTGAAAGCTCGCCGCCCGAAGCGACCTTGGAAAGCGGCTTTAACGGTTCGCCGAGGTTAACCGAAATTAAAAATTCAATCTTTTCGTTGCCGTAGGAATAAAGCTCTGTCGGGGTAAATTCGGCGGAGAATTTTATATTCGGCATATTAAGAAAAGCCGTTTCGTCACAAACCCTTTTTGAAAAATCTTCTGCCGCAATATGCCGTTTTTTTGAAAGCTCATCGGCCAGTTTTTCGGTCTTTTCCGTTGCTGCTTTAAGCCGTTTTATAAGGTTTTCGGTGTTTTTTTCATAGCTTAAAATTCCGTCGCGCTCGGCAATGGCATCGTCCAAAAAGGCGAGCATTGTCTCCTCATAGGCGCCGTATTTTTTCGACAGTCTGTAAAGGGTGTCAAGCCGCTGTTCTATCTCATCTATTTCGTCGGGGGAGTAGTTAAGCTCCGACAAAACCGAATAAAGGGTGTCGGTAATATCGCGAAGCTCATATCCCATATCCTCAAGCCTTGAGAACGGCTCTTCGAGCTCGGGAATGGTTGCGGTGCATTTTGAAAGCTCATGTGCGGCGTCCGAAACAAGCGAGCCTGCGCCTGCGGAATATCTTTCGCCCCCAGAGAGCATCGCCATCACCGATGAAATTGTCTTGGCGGTTTTTTCGCTGTTTAAAATACGGTTTCGTCTTTCGTTTAGGCTTTGCCTTTCGCCGGGGACGATATTTGCGTTTTCGAGCTCATCTATCTGGTAATTGAGCACCTCAAGCCGCCTTGCACGTTCCTCATCGTCGCTGTCAAGCGAGTTTATCTCTTTTTTTATGCTGCACATTTCGTCGTACGCTTTTTTGTATTCTGATAAAAGCTCGCCGAGGTTTGCCATACGGTCAAGATATATGCGGTGCTTTGACGAATCGAGCAATAACTGATTATCGTGCTGTCCGTGAATGTTTATAAGCAGGGGAGCTATTTCCCTTAACATCTGTACCGTGGCCGGTTTGCCGTTTATACGGCAGCTTGAGCGTCCGTCGGCTCCGATTTTTCTCGATATCAGCAGCTGGCCGTCATCGGCGGAAAATCCGAGCTCGCAAAGCTTATTTACAACGCTTTCGGATACATCCTCAAAAAATGCCGATATGTCTGCCTCGTTACAGCCGTGTCTTACGAGCTCCTTGGAGGTTCTGGCCCCGAGTACCGAATTAAGCGAGTCTATAAGTATAGATTTACCGGCACCGGTTTCTCCGGTCAAAACACAAAAATGCCTGCCGAAATTTATATCGGCATGCTTAATAACGGCAATATTCTCAATTGAAAGCGTACTTAACATGACAATTCACCCGAAGGTCAGAATATAATTTACCCCATGTAATCTCTCAGGCGCCGGGCCAAAAGCTCCGCCTGCGATTCGTTTCGCGTTATTATAAATATTGTGTCGTCGCCGGCAAGGGTGCCGACGATCGTCGGAAAATCCATGCTGTCAATAGCGGCGCATGCGGCCTGTGCGGTGCCGACATGGCATTTGATGACAACATCATTCATGGCGTAATCGATCGATACAAGGGCATGGGCAAGAATGTTCGAATAGCTGATATTGCCGGAATCGGAGCTCTTGCTCGGCGCTACATATTTGTATGCGCCGCTTGCCGATTGGGTCTTTAAAAGCTTTAATTCCTTAATATCCCTTGATACCGTCGCCTGAGTTACGGCAAAGCCGTTATCCTCAAGCAGCTTTTGCAGCATTTCCTGTGTTTCGACCTGATTATCGCGTATAATGTCAAGAATGAGCTGCTGTCTGGCCCTTTTCAAGGCGCCATCTCCCTTCGTTTAATTAAAGGTTATTCTCGAGTATTTTTTTTCTGAAAACATCGTAAAAGCCGTCATTTTTTATCCGGATTAATCTAACATAGGCGTCATCGGCCCGTTTTATGGTCACAACGGCGTTTTCTATATCGAAAGCACCCTCGCCGTCAACGCATAAAAAGGCCTTGCAGCGGCTGTTTTCGGCGCTCTCAATGGCTATTACCGAATCGCCCCCCATGACGACCGAGCGTGAATTAATGGAATGAGGGCAAAGAGGCGTAAAAACAATACCGTTTATCTCCGGATCAAGTACCGGTCCGCCGGCAGACAGGGAATAGGCCGTGGAGCCCGTAGGTGTTGCCGCTATTACTCCGTCAGCCCGGTAATTTATCGGTGCACAGCTGTTAATCGAGACAAGCAGATCAGCCGTTTTGGCAACGCTGCCGCGGGAAATAACCGCCTCATTAAGGGCATATTCGCCGTACAAATGCTCGTCGGTAGCCTTGTTTTTTACATCCACACTCAGCAGCATACGGTTTTCGATGCGAAAATCGCCCTTAATAAGCCGGGATAAAAGCTTAAGCTCTCCGCTTTCGAGACCGGCCGTAAAGCCGACGTGTCCCGAATTAATGCCGAGCACCGGCTTTGATAATTTCGCTGCCGATTTCGCCGTGTGGATTATTGTTCCGTCGCCGCCGACGGCAATTACAATATCGCTTGAATCGGCTCTTTTAAAAAAATCATTGTCGTAAAGCTCGCCGTAGCCGTCGCTCAAAGCAAAAAGCTCCGATTCGGCACCGCATTTTTCAAGCGTGTCGCAAACCCTTTTAGCACACTCGAGGGTATGGTTTTTTAAATAAACTGTAAGGACTCTCATGATATTCATCCGCCTTTAGGTCTATTAAGAATATTATGGGCCAAAAAAACGGTTTCGTCAACAGTATTTTTTGAAAGAATCTTCTTAATTGTAGCTTTTTTCAGTAAAACTAAGTATTCTATGTTACCTTTAGGCCCTTTTATGGGCGAAAAGCTTAAGTTTTCGCATGAAAAACCCGTTTGAAGCGCAAAGTCCGAAATCTTTTTAATTACCGATGAATGAATTCTTCTATCCCTTACAACTCCGTTTTTCGAGAGGTTTTCCCTGCCTGCCTCAAATTGCGGTTTTATAAGACAGACGGCGCATGCTTCGTCATTCATAAAATTAAAAAGCACCGGCAGTATCGCGGTAAGCGATATAAATGACACATCGACCGCTGCAAAACCTAAAAGCTCCGGAATATCGCTGCTGTCGGCATTTTTGAAATTCAGGTTTTCGAGACTTATTACCCTTCGGTCGTTTCTTAAAATTTCGGCAAGCTGGTTTGTTCCCGAATCGACGGCGTAGACCCTCTCGGCTCCGTTTTGAAGCATACAGTCGGTAAATCCGCCGGTTGAGGCCCCTATATCGCCGCAAATAAGTCCGCGCAAATTCAGTCCGAATTCATTTACAGCCTTTTCGAGCTTTAGTCCGCCGCGGCTGACATAGGGAATATCGCCCTTTTCGAGGGTAATACTATCCTCCGTAGAAACCTGGGTTTTAGGCTTTGTGCATATCTTCGAATTAACACGGACGGTACCGGCGAGGATAAGCGACTTGGCCCTGTCCCTCCCGGAACAAAGCCCGCGTATAACCATTTCGGTATCAAGTCTCGTGGAGTTGTCCATTTATCTGCTCCGTAATTATTTTTACCATTCCGTCACAGTCGAGCGAAAAGCGCTTAAGACAGCTTTTTACCGGTGCCGCCTGGACAAAGCAATCCGAAACGGCTGTAAGGGTAAACCGTCCGCCATAGCCATATGTATTGAGCTTGTTTAAAAAATGCTCGCCTATGCCGCCTGAGGAAAGCGCTTCTTCAAAAAAGAAAATATTTTCGTATTCTAAGGCCGTTTTAATCGCGTCGGTCGGAATGGGATGTATTTTTGTGAGCTTTAAAATATCGGCCGTGATGCCGTTTTTTTCAAGCTCTCTTTGTGCCGCTGCCGCCTCTTTTGTTATACGTCCGTAGGTGATTATAAGGGGGCCGGTTTTTTTGCCATTTCCGCCTAAACCGTTTTTACCCTCAAATAACCGCCAGTTTAAAAGCTCTCCGCAATTATCGTCAATGTCCGAAAGCTTCGATTCTCCGCCGCGCGGATATCTAATTGCAAAGATCTTTTTGTCTCCGCTTTGCACGGCAAGGTCGAGCGCACCGTCGAGCTCGGAAAATGTGGCCGGAGAATATATTTCGGTGTTTGGAATGCCCGACAAAAACGCAACGTCAAAGAGTCCCTGATGGGTAATGCCGTCGCTGCCGACAAATCCGGCCCTGTCAATCAGCAGAATGCATTTTAAGGGCTGCAAAGCGAGGTCGTGGATAAGCTGGTCGTATCCGCGCTGTAAAAAGGTCGAATAAACGGCGAAAACGGGTATGAATCCGCCCTTTGCAAGGCCGGCCGAAAATGTTACGGCGTGTCCCTCGGCGATTCCGACATCAAAAAAGCGCTCGGGATACATCATGGCGAAATCTGACAGACCGACCCCTTCGGTCATGGCGGCCGAAACGGCGCAGATTTTTTTGTTTTCCGACGCTATTTTGCAAAGCTTATTTCCGGCATAAACCGAAAAGGTGTCGGATGAAGGAGCCTGTTCGCCTGTCGCCGCGTCGAGCTTTGAAACACCGTGATAGCTGGCCGGATCATCCTCCGCAAAGGGATAGCCCTTGCCCTTAATCGTGTTTATGTGAACAAGAACGGGGCGCTTCATGCGTTTTGCAAGCTCAAAGGTCTGGTGCATAAGCTCAATATTATGACCGTCTATCGGACCCAGATATGCAAAGCCCATATCCTCAAAAATATTGCTGTTGTAGATTATGTTTTTAAGGGATTTTTTTATCGTGTAAAAGAAATTCCTTAGATGGGTGCCTATTATCGGGATTTTTTTCAGGAAGTTTTCAAATCCGCTTTTAATGTTGTAATAATGTTTACTTGAACGGATAACGGCCAAATGCCTTGCCATGGCCCCTACATTTTCCGAAATCGACATCTTATTGTCGTTTAGCACGACTATCAAGCGAAGATCGCTGTTTTTGTCGATGTTGTTCATCGCCTCATAGGCAAGCCCGCCGGAAAGCGCGCCGTCGCCTATCACGGCGACCGTAAAGCCGTCGTCGCCGTTAAGACGGTTTGAATAGGCAAGTCCGAGGGCGTTTGATATAGATGTACTCGAATGTCCCGATACAAAAATGTCGTGCTCGCTTTCGCCGGGCTTTGTAAAACCGGACAGTCCGTTTTCAAGCCGAAGGGAGTCGAATTCATCAAATCTTCCGGTTATGAGTTTGTGAGTGTAGCATTGATGGCCGACGTCGAAAATCAGCTTATCGTGCGGTGAATCGAAGGCCAGATGCAGCGCGATGGTCAGCTCCACGGTGCCGAGATTGGAGGCAAGATGTCCGCCGTTTTGTGAAATAGTGCCGATCATCTTTGTCCTAATCTCGCTGCAAAGACGGGAAAGCTCATCGTTTGACATCGATCGGATGTCACTGGGGGAGCCGAGCCCGCTTAAAAGTGTGTATTCGTTGCTCATTTTACAAGACTTAGCTTTTGCGGTTGAGCAGCATTACGGCCAGGTCTTTAAGGTTTTTCGCATTGCCGCCGAAAATATCGAGCGCATCTACCGCCTCGTCGGTAAGGGCTTTGGCCATTTGAAGGGTTTTTTCAATGCCGTAGAAGGTAACAAAGGTGTTTTTGTGGCTCTCGGCGTCGCTGTTTATGGGTTTGCCGAGGGTTTCCTCGTCGGAGGTTACATCCAGCACGTCGTCCACCATCTGAAAAACCTGTCCTATTTTATGGGCGTAGTGTTCGGCGGCCGCAATCTGTTCATCGCTCGCACCGGCTGCAATACAGCCCATCTTAGCGGCGGCAATTATCATCATGCAGGTCTTGCCGTACTGTAAAACGGTCAGCTCCTCGGCCGAGATGGTGCGGTTTTCGGCGTCGAGATCGCGTATTTGACCGGCAATCATTCCGCACATTCCGGCGGCGTTTGCCAGAACGTTTATGCATTTTATGGTTTTGTCGGGGGATATGATATCGGCGTCGCATTTGGTCGCCGTTTCGAAGGCGAGGGTCAAAAGTGCGTCGCCCGCAAGCAGAGCGGTAGCCTCACCGAAGGCTGCGTGACAGGAGGGCTTTCCGCGGCGTAAAAGGTCGTTATCCATACAGGGAAGATCGTCGTGAATAAGCGAGTAGGTATGTATCATTTCCTCGGCACAGGCGAGGGGAAGAACATCTTTAGGGTCTTTTCCGCCGCAAAGAGTGTAAAACTCCATTACAAGTGCCGGACGTATCCGCTTGCCGCCTGCAAGCAGGGAATAGCTTACCGCTTCGCATATATCGTGCGGCGCTTCGTTTTCTTTCGGTAAAAAGCCGATCAGTGCCTTTTCGGTGATTTCGGCATAGTCTTTGAGCATTTTTTTAACGTCTGTCATTTTTTATTCTCCATCCTTGCAGTCGGTAAGTTCGGTTATTTTTTGTTCGGCCTTTTTCAGTTTTTCGGCGCATTTTTCCGAAAGCTTTGTGCCTTCCTCAAAAAGCTTTACCGATTCCTCGAGACTGCATTTTCCGTTTTCAAGCAGATTTATTATTTCTTCAAGGCGGCTTGCTGCCTTGTCGAAGGTCATTTCAGGCATTATTCTTTTTCGTTCCTTTCTGTTTCGGTGACCCTGGCTGTAACCTTTCCGTCCGAAAACAAAAGGGTCAGCAGGTCGTCCGATTTTATTTCGCTTACCGAATTTATATTTTTGCCGTCCTTATATACGGCGGTATAACCGCGCGACAAAAGCGCCAATGGATTAAAGGCGTAAAGCGCGGCGGCGTTTTTTTCATAAGTCGTATTATATCGCGACAGTGTCCGGCGATAGGCTGCCAACAGCCGGTCGCGCTGAGCGTCGACAGTTATCATGTAACCGGCGATAATGTTTTCTCCTCGTTTTGGTGTGAAGTGAGATGAAAGAGCCTGCAGATATTGATTTTTAACCTTAAGCATGCTGTGCAGCGCGTTTTTAAGCCTCGAATTCGCATTTTCAAAATATGCGATAACTTCGTCTGCCACTGGCACGGCCCGTTCAGCGGCGGCGGACGGTGTTGCAGCTCTTACATCGGCGACAAGGTCGCATATCGTGTAATCGGTTTCATGTCCTACGGCCGATATGACCGGAATGGTACAGTTATAAATTGTACGCGCCAGCTTTTCGCTGTTGAATTCCCACAAATCCTCGGCCGAACCGCCGCCCCGTCCTATAATTATAAGATCGGCGGCGTTATTCCTGCAAACCGTATTCAGCGCTTTGCACATATCCTCGGCGGCTCCCTCGCCCTGTACCTTTACCGGACAGAGAATTACCTCGCTTATCGGAAATCTTCTTTTTAAAATGCTTAAAATATCGCGGACGACCGCTCCGGTGGGGGATGTTATAACCGCTATTTTTTCGGGGAACTTCGGTAACGGTTTTTTGTGCGATAAATCGAACAGTCCCTCATCCTTAAGCTTGGCTTTAAGCTGTTCAAAGGCAATGTAAAGGCCGCCGGCACCGACAGGCTCCATCTCCTTGACATACAGCTGAAAACGGCCGGTTTTGTCGTAAAGCGAGGCGTTTCCCCGGCAGATTACCGCCATGCCCTCTTCCGGACGGAATCTTAAACGCCCGGCGTAGGTTCTGAAAAGCGCCGCATCCACGGCCGCGCCGTCATCTTTTAATGTAAAATAAATGTGTCCGCTTGAATTAAAGGTGATTTTTGATATCTCGCCCTTTACAAAAACGTCAGAAAGGCGAAGGTCCCCCTCAAGCAGCGATTTAACGTAAAAATTAAGTTGTGTTACCGAAAGAATAAGCTGATTATTAGTATTTTCTGCCATGTTTTATACCTGCAAGACAGGCAACTCCTGTCGCGTTATCGCGGGAAAATTCTGGCGGAGCGAATATTCCGCCGAAGCGCTGCTCGACCTTTTCCCGTATTATTGTGTTCGACATAACTCCGCCGGCGTATAAAAGGGGTAATTCGCCGTATTTCTCTATTAACCGTTTTGTCATTTCGCAAAGGGTTTCGCCGATGAATTCAAGGCAAAACAGTGCAATATCGGCGTTTTCGGCGCCGCTTTCCTTAAGCTGTGCGCACTGGTTTTCAAGACCCGACAAGCAGCAATCGCACCCCTTTAAGCAGATTACCGGTTTTTTTATAAGTGAGCCGCCGAGCGCCGATTTTTCAAGCTTAATTCCCGACGGGAAGGGAAGACCGAGCAGCTTTCCCGTTCTGTCAACTGCCTGTCCGGCCTTTAGATCGAGGGATTTTGCTATAAGCTCAGTTTTTATAACCTCATTTTCGTCGGGGGTTACAAGCAGGGCCTGCGTAGTACCGCCCGAAAGGTGAAAGGCGATAAATGGGCGCTTTAGCAGCTCCGGCTTGTTTGCACCCAAAGCGGCGGCTGCAATGTGACCGGTCTGATGAGAGAATTTATAGACCGGAATACCGAGTGAAGCAGATATTATCTCGGCTGCCGTCACCCCGGCCGAAAAGCAGGGCATATACGAATCCTCGCGGCTTTCAGGCCTCGAAGAAACCCCGACGGCGTCTATATCAGTATTATTTTCAAGCGCTTGCTTAATTATCTCCGGCAGGGCGGACGTATGATGGAAAAGGGCCTCGTTTTGTCTTACGCCGTATTCGCCCGGTCTTACCGGCAAAAGCCTTGCAGCAAAGGAAATTACCCCGGCGTCCCCAATAACGGCCGCCGAGGTAGTGTAGTTGCTTGTATCTATGCCGAGCGTTTTCATGATAAACTCTTAACCACCGATCCGAGAACGCCGTTTACATAAGAGGCATCCTCCTCGCCGGCGTATTTTTTGGTGAGCTCTATCGCCTCGTTGATGGATACGCTTTCGGGAATCTCTTTATCGAACAAAAGCTCAAAGCAGCATATGCGCATCGCCGCCAAGGCGACCTTTGATATTCTGCTTAGTTTCCAGCCGACGCAGTTTTTCTCTATAAGAGCATCGATATCGCTTAGATTATCATATACTCCTTTGAATTCCGCTATCGTAAAATCATCCATCGCAAGCTCGCACGATTCCTCGGCGCCGGTTATGATGTCCTCTATATCGGAATCGTTAATGCTTTTTTCAAATACCAGTATAAAGGCGTTTTCTCTTGCCTTGCTTCTTTTCATAAAGTTAAAAATCCTGTCTGTTTATCTTTTTATTCGGCTGCATCCGGCAGGTCGATATCCTCAATATTCACATTGACCCCGGTTACGACGTATCCGGTCATGTTCTGTACGGCGTTCTTGACAGAATCCTGTACACGCTCGGCCACCTCGTGAACACGGGCGCCGGCCGTTACCGATATGTTTATGTCGATGGTAAGTGTCTTGTCGGCGTTGTTTATTCTGACGGGCCTGAAAAAACGCTCCTTATTAAGAAATGTTTTAAGCTCGGAAGGATAGGAAACAACGTCTTTGACACCGGACACCTCTTTAGCGGCAACGCAGGCGATCTTTGAAATAACCTCCTCGGAAATAACGAGACTTCTGCCGGTTGTTTTGTTATTTATATCAGACATATTTAAACCTCCTCAAAAAAAGAAAAGTATATTTTCCATTACATTATACCACATTTTTTTGAGTTCTCAACCGTTAATCTCAATAATTTTTATGTTTTCGGTTTTAAATCCGGTAACACCGGCCGCAATATCCTTTATCTGAACGGCGTCGCTTTGCAGCAGCTTCTCGCTTTTTACTATTACGTTTATTTCGCTTCCGTTAATAACGGCGACGCATTCTTCAAAGCCCTTTGCCTTCACAAGGGATTCTATGTTGGCTTCCTTTTCGGCATTTTGGGCGAGTGCGGCGGCGGCCTCGGTGGCCGAGTTTACGCTGTCTTTATCGGATTTTACGTTGCCGGTTATGTCCTTGTATATTTCGAGCGCCTCATCTCTTGCCTTTTGGCGGTTATTCCTTGCTGTGCTGAAATAATCGTCCGATTGAGAGGAATTAACCGGTGTGTCCGACGGACTGTTTACAAACACCGCATCGCCTATATTGGCGCTGCTTGAAGCGGCCGTATCCGAAAACTCATAGCTTGCAACGCCGCTTGTTTTTGAAAAATGCCAGTTGAGATATACGGCCGCTCCCAAGGCCACCACCATAACGGCCAGCATTATTTGTCTTTTTCCGATTATTCTGCTTTTTTTCATTGTTTTTTGCTCCTTTTATGTTTTTTCAGCCGGCGATACGCTCGCAAACGCTGATCTTTTTTTGCGGGATATCAAGAAGCGTGGCAACGGCGCTTTTTACGGCTGAGGCGCGTCCCTCGTCCGAGCCGCCCTTAACCACGACCGCAACCCCTTTTACCTTTGGCGGCAGACGTGTTACCTCAAGCGCCTCTTCGCCGAAATCGGTTTTTATTATTATGTATTCGTTCTCATCCTTTCCGGTTGTGTTTTTTTGATATGAGTCCCCCTTTGAGCTTTCGCTCTCGTCGGCCGAGCTTTTGGAACGGGTAGCGTATATGTATTCCGGTCCGCTTTCGAGGGTTACCGAGATCTTACAGTATCGGTCGCCGGTTATCCCGTTTACAACGCTCTTTATGTTGCTTTCAAGCTCGGATATATATACGGAGGTATCAAAGCTGTTTACGGATGATAAGCCTTTATCCCCGGTTTTGGAACCGGATTTTCCCGAAAATGCCGTTATAAGTATTCCGAGAATTCCTATAGCTATTATGACAACAGCGCCCTTTTTGCTTTTCATAAAGGACATTGTCAGCTTTTGCAGCGAACCGGCGGCACTTTTCATTTTAATTCTCCTTTTGGTTTTCTTCTTCCCTTAATATCGACACATCGGTATCGTAAAGCTCTTTAAGCAGGTTTTCATACTTATTCTTATTTATCGGACCGGAGGTATATACCAGAATTTTTGTTATATGCATTATCTCGGCTTCATCTTGTGCGCTTTCGTACTGCACTTCCACCGATTTTACGGTAATTCCTTCGTTTAACAGGCATTTTTCGATATCGCTTGTAAGAAAATGTTCGTATTCGGCTTTTAAGGTGTAATCAAGCTGAGCGGCCGTAGAGTTTTCCTCCGTTTCGAACTGCATGTTCGAAAGAATTTCCGATACATCAAGATTTAAAAGGGGGAGTATAATGCACCCGAGAATAAAAATCCCCGTTACACAGCGAATGATCTTTTTGCCTGATCCCGACGGAGCCAATATGTATATAACGCCGCTTACAACTCCCGATACACATATACAAAGTACAATTTCCGCCAGCTTGTTCATAACAGTCCTCCCACCGATATAACGCACGACAGGCTGATTATAAACAGCGCCGCAAAGCAAACGGTTACGGCAAGGAAAATGCTGACCGCCGAGCCTATGTTTCTTACAATGCCCGACGCGCTACCGAGTCCGAGAATTTCGCAAGAGCAAAGTGCGAGACAAAGGGATATTCTCCATAATGTAAGTGAGATTAAAACGGGGATTATTATTCCGATTCCGGCGATTGCTCCGAACACTCCGACGGTGCCTTTAAGCAAGGACATGGCTCCGGTTATAGCCGAGAGCGATTCCGACATGGCCGGGCCTACGACCGGTATTAAGCTTCCCACAAGAAAGCGTGCGGTTTTAGCGGTAAGTGTGTCGGATGAGGCGCTGACGAATCCCGAAACGGTCATAATTCCGGTAAAAACGGTCATTAATATTCCCAGTGCAAAGCAGGCCGCTTTTTTCAGCGATAGGGTAAGACCTGAAAAACCGGTATTAGGTGTAAGCTCGCCAGCACAGCACAGCGCAATATACATACCGCCTACAGGAACTATAAGTCTTTCGGCGGCCGAATATATAAGCTCGCATGCCATAAAGGCCATAGCATTATACGAGGCGGCAAGACAGCGCTTACCGGCACATGCGAGTATTCCGGAATATATCGGCACAAAGGAGAGCATGAAATTCCCAAGGCTTAAAGCCGCATCGGCGAGTTTTTTTATAAGAGAAAACAGCGGCAATGCCGTTATCAATGCGATTATAAGGGATGTAATAAAGCGGAAAAGCTCCGTATTCTCGGCCGAGGAGCAGCCAAATGCCCCAATGAGCGAGCATATAAGTGCTGTGCACATGATTCCTCCGGCAACCGAAAGGGGAGTTTTTATAAGCTCTCCTATGTACGAAAGCAGTAGTGAGAAAATCTGTCCCGGCGTTATTTGGCCTAAGGAGGAGGGATCACTCAAGGATATACCGAAGGAGGAAAGAAGGCTTTTTGTTTCCGGGTCTAAAATATCATAAAGTCCTTTCGCTCCCGAGGCCTCAAGCTGTTCACTGTACAGCGCGGCGGTGTCGTTTTTTTCATAGTCGCCGCCGTCGTCCCCTTCGGCGGCGGTAAAGCCGCAAAACAAAACCGCAAGAATTATTAAACAGATAAATACAGCCGTTGCTTTTTTTAACTTCATCATACTTTTACCAACAGAATTATTGTGTTTATAACGCCGGTTATCATGGGCATACATATTGCGATAACGGCGATTTTTCCCGATATTTCAAGCGCTGTGCACAGCTTTCTTTCGCCGGCGTCAAGACAGCAGTCGCACCCGAAGCGCACAAGGCACGATATTCCGAGCGATTTTATAAGTATCATCAGCCATTCGCTGTTTACTCCGGAGTTATCAATAACGCTGCTTATTTTGTCGGTTATATCCGAAACGGAAATTAGCGCATTTATCAGTATCATGCAGGCACATACAAGGGCTATACAAAACGAAAAGACCGGATGCTCGCGGCGAATTATAAGTGCGCACATTCCGCCTAAAAGGGTTATTGCGCAAAGCGATACAATGCTCATATCGAAAACAGATTTTTAACGGTCTCAAACAGGGCGGATATCTGTTCGACCAGCATAAGCAAAACCGCTATAAGTCCGGCAAGGGTGGTAAGCAAAGCGTATTCCTCGCGGCCAGAGCGGACCAGCAGCTGATACAGCACGGCCACTATTATTCCGATTGCTGCAATTTTAAATATAAGATCAACGTCCATTAATATCCGTCCTTAATTTTATCGGTTAAGAGTTGCGATGAAACGCATATTTTTATCCGCGTGAGTTTATTTTTTACCGGAGGAAAAACATCAGATAAGAAATATACCGATGGTTAAAGCTGCTGTTATAATCAGCGTAAAATACAAGCGGCAGTGTGTGTCGGCGTATTTTTCGGCCTTAAGAGCAAAGCGCGAAAAAATGCCGTTATAATATTTGCAAAGGCTCAGCTGGGATTCGGTATCGCTTGTTCCGAGCTTTGAAAGAAAGACGAAAAAATGCTCGTATTCGTCTTTTGATATGTATCCTTCGATGCTTTTACACGTTTTGGCCGCCTTTACGGCGTTCGGAAAATCGCTGAGCTTTATCTCATCAATGCATTTTTTAAGTAAATAAGCCGATTTTTCATCCTTGGCGGCCTCGTAAACGTTTGTTACAAGCTCGTTAACGGGAGGATCAAAGCAGTTTATCTCGCTGTAAAACAGCTCGGTGATCCTCGTTATTGACCAGAGCTCTGATGCATGGCTCTTCATGGCCGAGCACACAAGCGTTCCGGCTGCCGTCGCCGATAAGGCAATTATCATCAGTCCCAAAAGCTTCAAAGCTCAAATCACCGCTTTTAACAATTCTTTTTATTTTTCCGGGATTGTCCGCACCTGACAAAAATGCAATATGCGAAAATGCTCCCGTATTTATAAGCCCGGATACAAATTTTCTGCTTTTTAATTCCGAAGCACTTCCGGCGTGAACGCTCGCTACAACACACACTCCGGCGTTTAGTGTATCGCTTATTGCTTTGGCCTCTTCGGACGAGGCTATCTCGTCGCATACAATAACATCGGGAGAAAGATATCTTGTGGCCATTAGAATTCCCGTATCGGCCGGGAATCCGTTTAAAACATCGCACATTCCTATGTTGTTTTGCGGTCTTTTTGAGCTTACGGCCGCTATTTCGCCGCGTGTGTCGATTATTACCGTTTTAAGGGGCTTTGAGGAAAATGCTCCTAAGGATAATTGTCGTGCGAGATCGCGAAGAACGGTCGTTTTTCCGCTGCCGGGCGAGCCGGATATAAGCAGTCCGCTGCAGGCCGGAAAAAGACCGACAAGCCCGTCGGCACTGCCGAAATACTCTCTGGCGATTCGAATATTTACCGAGGTTATGTTTCTTACGGCGGTTATGCGGCCGTCCTCAATAACGGCGGTGGCGCATATTCCGGCCCGGTGTCCGTCCTCGAGGGAGATGTATCCTGCCGCCGCCTCGTTTTTAAAGGTGCTTACGGAGTACCGGCAGAGTTTTCTGAAGCATAGCTCAAGGTCCTGTGTGTCGGCTGTCCGGCTGCCGGCCGACGGCAAGGAGGTAAGGGCTCCGTTATCGCTTAAAAAACGCTGTCCTTCGGGCAAAACAATACTCAGCGGTGCGTCGACCCTCAATCTGATTTCGCATGCATATTTTTTTATCTCCTTACTCACCGACATCAACATTCCGGCAAACGGCTCGCCCAAATATCCGGCGGCGCGTTCAAAGCGCTCAACATCGCTCAATTTCATACGGTACACGTCCTTTTTATATCTTATGTTTTTATATATGCATGCCTGTCCCGGATTTATGACCGTAATTTGCGGGAATCATCGTTTTATTTTTAGCCTTAGACAAACATTAAATGAATTTCATTGGTCTGATACTACATAAACAGCCTTACGGCTACCCCGGATGCTATTGCGGCTATAACATTGCCAAGGAGTGCAACAACGAGCGTAAAACGCGTCTTTTTAATGCCTGCCGAGCCGAAATATACGGCAAAGGAATAAAAGGTCGTTTCGGACGAGGCGCATATAACCGACGCTAAAAGGCCGATGTAAGAATCGGGACCGTATTTTTCGAAGATCGATATAAGCAGAGCATTGGCTCCGCTTGAGGAAAACGGGTGTATAACCGCAATGGGAATAACCTCGCCGGGCAGTCCTAAAAGACCTGCAACGGGGGAAAGCAAAGCGCTCAGAATATCGAGCATGCCGCTTGCCGAAAGCATTTGTACGGCCGTTACCGTCGCAAGCAGCACCGGCAGCAGCTTGACCGCCGTTTTTATTCCCTCAAAGGCTCCTTGCGTAAACAGGTCGAAAACCTTTAAATCCTTTATTATTCCGCATAAAACGATTATCGCCGCAAATGCCGGCATGGCAAATGATGCAATTTTACTCATACATTCTCCCTTTTCGATTATTTAACAGAAATAAAAGCTTTACCGTGACAATGACAAAAACGGCCGACGTTAAGGAGGCGCAAAGCACGGCCGGTATTATTGCTGCAGGGTCGTTAGAGCCCATTGATGCGCGTAATGCGATGGCTCCGGTGGGAATGAGCTGAAGCGAAACGGTATTAAGAATTACAAACATCATCATGGAATCGCTCGCCGTGTCGGCGTTTGGGCTTTTATCGCTTATAAGCTTTACGGCCTTTAGACCGAAAGGAGTGGCGGCGTTGCCGAGTCCGAGCATATTCGCCGCAATATTCATGGCGATAGCGCCCCTTGCTTTTTTATCGTTTTTCTCTTTCGGAAACAACCATGATATGAGCGGATTTAATAACCGGCTTATAAAGCTTGTCATTCCGCTTTTTTCGGCGATGTTCATAAGTCCGCCCCATAAGATCAGCATTGCTATAAGTATTAAAAAAACATCAATGCTTTTTTGCGCTCCCTGTATCATCGCATTTGAAAGCACGCCGAGTCTGCCGCTTGCAATCGAAAAAACGGTTGCAAGAAGTATCATCGCGGCCCATATGAAGTTGAGCATTTTACCACCGATTTCAAAAAAATATTTATATATGATACTTATTCTTACAGGCCTTTTTTTATGTTGAAAAAGCTATTGTGGTAAATAATGTAAAAGCTATGATGACGCATTTTGCAAACAAAAAGAAATAAATGAGAAAATTAATAGAATATTCAAAAATAGTTAGTATTTTACTATTGACAATCTTTAGGAGATGAATTAATATAAAGTTGATGAAAGGCTTGTATTTTGTAATAAAAGTACTGCTTTTGAGGAAAGGAAGTTGAATTTATGAAATCGACCGGTATGGTAAGGAAAATTGACGAACTCGGACGAATTGTTATCCCCAAGGAAATGCGCCGCACTTTTGACCTTAAAGAGAATGTAGATGCTCTTGAAATTTTCGTAGATGACAACATGATAATACTTAAAAAGTATGAGCCATCATGCATATTCTGCAAAAGCTCAAAGGACATTCACACCTTTAAAGGACGCAACGTCTGCGCTGACTGTGCAGCCGAGCTTTCCGGAAGATAAAGGAAAAACAAATTAAAACAGAAACATCCCCGGATTTCAGTTACCGAAATCCGGGGATGTTTTTTTGTTCGTTTAAAATAAAATTTAAACTTCTGTTTTTGTTTTACAAAAGGATTTTAGCCTCTGAGCATAGCGCAAAGCTCTTCGGGAGTTTTGCCGCTTTTAATCTCATTGTAGTAGGTTATTATAAGCTTTCCGGCGTCGCTTTGAGGATCTATCTTGCAAATCTCGGTAAGGATTTCCTCGCAGGGCCTGTTGCTAACCTCGTCATATTTGAAGTTCATTGCGGCGGCTGCGGCGAGGCAAAGGTATTTAGGAGTAATACCCTGCTCAACGCACATGTTAAGAGCACCGATTATACGGTCGTTGGGGTTGAGCTTGCGGTTAAGGTCGTTACCAACGCGCTTTACGGTGTCGCCGAGCTGCTTGTTGCCGAAGCGCTTGATAAGATCCTCAACGTGGTTGTTAAGCTCGATGTAAGGAACATTGTGTCTTACAGCAAGGCTTATTGCCGACTGCTGCATTGCGCGCATGACAAGCAGCTCAACATAAGGATCGCCGATAGACTGCCAGATGTAATCGACACCCTTAAGACAACCGAGGTACGCACAAAAGGCATGGCCCATGTTGTGTATAAAGAGCTTTCTCTCGATAAAGAACTGGAAGGGAGAGAAGGGTACCATGTTTTTAATGGGAGGAATCTCACCCTTGAATGCATCCTTGTCAACCGGCAGGGTACCGTAGCTCTCAACGCATACACGCAAGGGGTTGTCGCCCTTCATCTCGTCGGTCTGAACCGGAACCATACGGCCGATAGAGGCCTCGACAAAGCCGACCTTCTCATCAAGAAGCTTTTTCTCCTCGTCATTCAGCTTTTCGGCAATGGCATTTTTAAGATACTTGTCGGCGCCTATAAGGTTTTCGCAGATTATTATGTTGAGAGGAGCCTTTAAAGGATCCTGCCAACGTAGCTTAAGGCCCTCAGCGATGTTGCCGATTATAAACTTAAGGATATTAACGCCGACCGCTGTTGCCATTACATCGGCGTTCGCTATGGCTTTGGCAACGGCATTTACGTCCTTACCGTCGACACAGTCGACATTATTAATCATTTCCTCTTTGTAGCTGTCGCCGTAGAGAATTCTTACGGGATAGCTATGCTGTGTGTTAAGCTGATTTATGACCGGCTCCGCAACATCTATAAAGGATGTCTCATAGCCCGATTCATAAAAAAGCTGACCGATAAAACCTCTGCCGATATTGCCGGCTCCGTACATTACTGCTTTCAAAACAAACACTCCTTGTCTGTGTAGGATTACCCGAAAAGACCGGATGCGCCGTCCCGACCGGGATTTTTCCTGCGGCAGGCAGACTGTCAAACGCTTATGTAAAAACGGTCTGTGCCGGACAAATCATCGCCGTCGTCAGAGATTAGGCCCTTGAATAATCCATAATTAAAATTAAAACATAGCGGTCAGAAACTGCTGTGTATCGGTACCAGAAAAATAATCGTCAATATTTATTTCATCAATATGCGCACGCACGGCTTCCGGATTGTACGGCGTACCCTTCATGAAATTTTCAAAATCCTCAACCTCGCACCGCCCGAAGTAGTCGCCCTCAATGCGGATATCGGTGATGATATTGTTATCAATGTTCATATTAACCTGCAAAAGTCCGCAATTAAAACGAACCTCCTTGAAAAAGGAATACTTTTTGTTGTAGCCGAAATTCCATTCCCAAGTGCCGTATTTATCCTCAACCAGCTTATCGATAAAGGCATTTTCCTCGTCGGTAAGGGGGAGGACCTGACAATCGTCAAATGTCGTTGTTACGGTTTTTGCAATTTCGTCCCTGAACTGGGTTACGGTCATGGGTGTTTTTAAATGATCCGAAATATTGGTGACGTGGCTTCGGACCGATTTAATCCCCTTGCTTTTTATCTTAAGCTCATTTACCTTTAAAGCATCGCTCATATTCGAAACGTTCGCCGAAAAAAGCAGGGTGCCATGGTGCATTACTCTGTTATGCCACGCGACCTGGGCGTTGCCGGAAAATTTAAGGGAGTCTATGCACAGGTCATTTCGCCCTTTGAGCTCGGCATTTACACCGAGTGATTTAAGGGTTGCAATTATGGGACGGGAGAATATTTCGTAGTCGCCGAATTTTTCGGTGGAATTCTCTTCAATAAAGGTATAGTTGAGGTTGCCGAGGTCGTGAAAAACCGCGCCGCCGCCGGTAAGCCTTCTTATGACCTTTATCGAATGCTCATTGACGTAGTCAAGATTAATTTCGGCGAGTGTGTTCTGGTTCCGGCCGACTATTATCGACGGTTCATTGCGCCACAGCATAAAAATGTTGCCGGTTGTGTGTTTAAGCAGGTATTCCTCGGTAGCAAGATTACGCGCGGGATCGGTCGAATCAAGAAAAATTACTCGCATTACTGTCTCCGTTTACTGTTATTTTCTTTTTTGGGGGTATCGGGTCCGTTTTGTTAAGGCCCGATACCCCAAAATATTTGTATTAAATCAATTAATCGGCTTAAGCCGGATTATACACCGAGTCTTGCCTGGCGCATAAGCTCCTCATTGGTGTAGCTGTGCTTGGAAACATAGCCGGGGATGGGGAGAAGCTTTTCGTTTATGGCGTCGATCATCCAGCTGGCCTGCGGATAGAACTGCTCCTTGTACTCGGAAGCAGGGGTGATCCAGTTGCGCGAACCGACAACAACAGGAGGTGCATCGAGATAATCGAAGGCAAGAGAGGTAATGTTCTGAGCCATATCGTTAAGGATATTGCCGCGGGTTACGGCGTCGCTCGCAAGGAGAATGCGGCCGGTCTTCTTAACCGATTCAACAACCTTCTCGTAATTGAACGGAACGACCGAACGGGCATCGATAACCTCGGCCGAAATGCCGTATTTCTCGCGGAGCTGTTTTTCAGCCTCAAGAGCGGTGTAAAGGGTAGCGCCGATGGTGAGAATGGTAACATCTTTACCCTCGGTACGGATGGCGGGCTCGCCGAAGGGAACCTCATAATAACCCTCGGGAACGCCGTCCTTAACAAAGCGCTCGCCCATGTCGTAAAGCTGCTGGCTCTCGAAGAAGCAAACAGGATCGGTACCGTTAAGAGCGGTATTCATAAGACCCTTTGCATCGTACGGAGTAACAGGATATACAACCTTAAGTCCGGGAACGTGAGCGCAAAGTGCGGTCCAATCCTGGGAGTGCTGAGCACCGTATTTGAAGCCGACAGGTACACGGAGAACTACCGGCATCTTGAGTCCGCCGGCGCTCATTGCCTGCCATTTTGCCATCTGGTTGAATACCTCGTCGCCCGAGCAGACGATGAAGTCAGCATACATAAGCTCGGCTATAACGCGGCCGCCTGCCATGCCGTAGCCTACGGCGGAACCGACTATTGCGGATTCGGCGATGGGGGAGTTGAAGAGGCGATGATAGGGAAGAGCCTCGGTAAGACCGCGGTAAACAGCGAAAGCGCCGTTCCAGTCACGTACATCCTCGCCATATGCAACGAGGGTAGGATCGGTGTAGAATTTATCCATAATGGCCTCGAAAAGACCGTCACGAACACTGTAAACTCTTGCCTTGGGCAGGAGGTTGCCGTCCTTGTCGTAAGCATAACGGGCAGCCTTGGCAATCTTCTTTACGCGCTCGTTTTCTGCCATCTTCTGACGGACCTCGCACTCGCGGTCGTCCATCTTCTCGATCTTCTGGTTGGAGAACATAACGTTCTCAATGTGGCCGGGATCCTTCTCGTAATCGGTGTAAGGAGCAATGTCAAGATCGCTTGCGAGCTCGAACATTCTGTGGTTGCGGTCGATTATTTCGTCTCTTACAGCCTCGACCTCTTTCTTGGTGGCTACCTTCGCGTCGATGATCTGCTTCGGGAATACCTTGAGCGGATCGAGCTCGGCCCACTCGTCAACCTCTTCCTTGGTACGATAGGACATAGCGTCGGAAGTGGAGTGGCCGGAAAGTCTGTAGGTAACTACATCAAGAAGAACCGGGCCCTTGCCCTCTTCAAGAAGCTTTCTCTTTCTGCGGTATGCGTCGATAACGGCAAGGGGATTCCAACCGTTGATACGCTCGGCATTGAGCTGATTCTTGGCTATGCAGCCGAGTCTTGCAAGATCGTCATACGCCATGGTCTCGCCCTTGGTCTGGCCGCCCATGCCGTAGTGGTTGTTGTTGAAGTTGTAGATGATGGGAAGTCCGCCCTTGTAGCCGTCCTCCCAGAGCTCGTTGAACTGATCCATAGCGGCGAAGTTCATCGACTCGTAAACAGGACCGCGGGCAGCAGCGCCGTCACCGGCGTTGGCTATAACAATACCCTTTTTCTTATTGCACTTTTTGTAAAGGGCAACACCGGTAGCGATAGGACCGGAACCGCCGACTATGGCGTTGTTGGGGTAAATGCCGAAGGGGAGGAAGAAGGCGTGCATCGAGCCACCGAGGCCTCTCGAGAAGCCCATGTCCTTGGCAAAGAGCTCGCAGGTTATACCGAACATGAAGAAATCACGGGCGATATCCTTGGTGGTCTTGCCGGTGGAGTACTTCTTAATTACCTCGTAGTTTTTGCCGCCGTTGAACTCTTCCATTATCTTGATGAGCTCTTCGTCCGAAAGCTTGCGGATAGCGGAAAGACCCTTGGCTATAACCTCGTGATGGCTGCGGTGGGTACCGAAAATAAAGTCATCAACACCGAGGGTGAAGGCCTGACCTACAGCGGTAGCTTCCTCACCGATAGCAAGGTGCGAAGGACCGGGATAGGTGAACTTTTTGCCGTTGTATTCGCCCTGGAGCTTAATGCTCTGGAGCATCGACTCGAATTCACGGATTGCTACCATATCGGCATACATTCCGAGGAATTCTTCCTTGGTGAAGTTGTCCTTTTCGTCCTTAACGGTCTTGTTGTATTCGCAAACCGGAATATCCTTGAAGGATATAGTACGCTTTGCAAATTTGTCCTTGGGACTGACGTACATTGACTTAGGCATATTATATTTCTCCTTAATTTGAATTTAACGCTCAGTATGCCACGCCCGAAACACGATTAAATATCCCTGGAACGGCATATAAGAGCTGATTGTCAATTACTCAAAAAGCGCCTCGCGTATTACCTCGCAAACGGTGGGATGCGGGAATACGACCTCTTTGATATTGTCAAGCTTCATTTCGGTTTCGATCATCATAGCGGCGCCGTAAATGATTTCGGAGGCATAGTTGGCTATCATGTGAACACCTATAAGACGGTCGTACTTTTTGTCGACAATGAGCTTGCAGATTCCGTCGCCGCCCTCATTTTCGGCAAGATATCTGCCCGAATAGAGCATGGAAACGGTTTTAACCTCAACATCAAGACCCTTCGCCTTGGCCGACTCCTCGGTTTCGCCGACCGAACCGACCTCGGGATTGGTGTATATAACGCTCGGAATGGCGTTGTAGCGCATGCGGTCGCGTTTGCCGAGAATGTTGTTTACAGCAACCTCACCCTCGCGATAAGCGGTGTGAGCGAGCATTATCTTGCCGTTTACATCGCCTGCTGCATAAAGACCGGCAACATTGGTCTTCATGAATTCGTCGGTGATTATTGCTCCGCGGTCAAGGGCAACATTCAGATTCTCAAGACCGTAACCCTGAGTAACGGCACGGCGGCCGATAGAGCAAAGCACCTTGTCGGCCTTGACCGACTGGGTTTTGCCGTCCTCTTCGAAGGTAACCTTACCGTCACCGACAGCCGTTACCTTGCAGCCGAGCTTAAAGTCAACACCCTTTTTGGTGTAGTTGCCGAGAAGAATCTTGCTTATTCCCTTGTCGGTCGGACCGGCAATGTGGTCAAGCATTTCTATAACGGTAACATGGCTGCCTACCGAGTTGAAGTAGGAGGCCATCTCAAGACCGATAACGCCGCCGCCGATGACGACGAGCTCGCCCGGGATCTCGGTGAGATCGAGAATCTCGCGGTTGGTCATGACAAATCCGGTTTCAAGATTCTCTCTGAGACCGGGGATAGGAGGAACAACAGGCATTGAACCGGTTGCAATAAGCATCTGCTTGCCGGTGTAAACCTCGCCGCCGGCCTTTACGTTAAAGCCGTTTTCATCGCGGCCTTCGATGTAACCCTCTGCGTCAACAACCTTTACCTTGGCCTTTTTCATTTTTGAGCCGATGCCCGAAACGAGGGTCTTTACGACCCTGTTTTTACGCTCGATGACCTTTTTCTGGTCGATCGAAGCGCCGGTAACGGTAACGCCGTAAAGGTCGCCGTGATGGGCGTAATCGAAGATTTTTCCGCTGTAAAGAAGCGACTTCGAGGGGATGCAGCCTTCGTTGAGGCAAACGCCGCCGAGAGCGCGTTTCTCGATTACAACGGTTTTGAGACCGGCTTTGCCGGCTCTTTCGGCAGCGTTGTATCCCGCAGGACCGCCGCCGAGAACTATAAGATCATAAATTTCCATTTTGGTACGACTCCTTACTTGCTCAGAAGCATGGTGAAGTTCTCAAGGTTAGTTTTAAGATCCTTGAGGAATCTTGAAGCAGGACCGCCGTCAACAGCGCGATGATCGTAAGTGAGGGAGAGACCCATTGCAGGATAGGTCTTGATCTCACCGTTTACCTCACGGATGCGGGTTGTAATGGTGTCAACACCGAGAATTGCAGTCTGCGGAGTGTTGATAACCGGAGTAAAGCTCTCAATACCGAAGGAACCGAGGTTCGATACGGTGAAGGAAGCGCCCTGAAGCATGTCGGGTGTTGCAGCGCCCTTCTGGCAGGTCGAAGCAAGGCTCTTTGCTTCCTTGGATATCTCGTTAAGAGACTTGAGGTTTGCGTTGTGAAGGGTCGGAACAAGCAGTCCGCGCTCGGTATCAACGGCAATTCCGAGATTTACGTTGGTGAAGTATCTCATGGTGTCGCCGTTAAGAAGGTGAGCGTTGAGTGCCTTATGCTGGGCGTCGGCCAACGTACGGGAAACGGCATAAAGAATGATGTCGTTGAGGGTGATGTTGGCAAGTCCCATAGCCTCGGCATTGGCTTTGACCTTCTTGCGGAAAGCCATGATCTCGGTGGCGTCGAAGGAGGTGGTATGGGTGAGCTGAGCAGCGGTGGACAGGGAGGATACCATCTGTTTTGCAATGGTCTTGCGGATGGTGGGCATCTTCTCGTCGACATACTCGGCAACGGGAGTAGCGTCGGTCTTCGCGGCGGCAGCGGCTGAGCCGATGTCGGATACCGAGAATTTTCCGCCGATTCCGGTACCGCCGTTTCCGGCAAATTCACCGGCAGCGGCATATGTGGCGCTCGGGCCGTTCTCTATAAGGGTACGAACGTCGCGCTCGATTATTCTGCCTTCGGGTCCGGTTGGGGTTGCATATTTTGCGTCAACTCCGGTTTTTGCGGCGAGGGCTCTGGCTCGGGGAGATACGCCGATGAATCCGTCAGCCGAACGCTCGGCGGTCGATGCAGCGGGAGCAGCCTTTACCTCGGTTGCCGGTGCAGCAGCCTCAGCCTTTTGAGCTTCAGCCGGTGCGGCAGCTTCGGCGGGAGCCGAATCGGCAGGTCTGAATTCGTCGGTGCTTTCACCGGGGTTTCCGATAACACAGACGTTGGTCATTGTTTTTACGTCGGCGTCCTCGTCAAAAAAGATGTCGAGCATAACGCCGTCGACAGGGGACTCTTCGTCAAGAGTGGACTTGTCCGTTTCGTAGGTGAACAGAACGTCGCCCTTTTTGACTTCATCGCCCTTTTTCTTGTGCCAGGTCGTCAGGATACAGCTTTCAACCGTAATACCGACGTTAGGCATCATAATAGGTGTTGCCATGTATATTTCCTCCTAAATTAATGTGTAATATATAATGTAACAGCAGTGGTCAGTCAAGCTGCCATACCGTTTTTACACAGTGCTTCTTCGTAAGCGAGAGTACCTCGTCGCCAGGAAATTGATTGGTTATTATAACGTCAATATCCTCAAAGTTGGCAAAGGTGTACGGCATGCTTTTTTCAAACTTGCTGTTATCAACCATGATTATAACCTGTTTTGCTTTTTTTATAATGCTCTTTTTTAGTTCGCTGTCGCTGTAGTTTCCGCATGTAAAGCCGCTTTCGGGAGAAAAGGCCGAAGCCACCATAAGCGCCGTATCGAAATTAAGGTCGTTTATAAAACTGTTCGACTGCATACCCGAGACCGAAAGAGTGGCACGGTTTAAAAGCCCGCCGATGAGAGTAACGGTGGGCTTATAGCGCTTGGATATTTCGAGAGCTATATTGGGAGCGCTCGTAAGAATAGAAAAATTGAGATCGGGCAATATACGGGCAAGACTCATAGCGGTCGAACCCGAATCAAGAAATATTGAACGTCCGGTCTCAATATATTTTAAGGCTATACGTGATATTTTGTCCTTAGCTTCGTGATTTTTTACTGCACGCAGGGCATAAACGTCTTCGTGGTCGTGCGAACCTATATTTTTAATGTAACGCGCGCCCCCGCGTATGCGTACGACTTCGCCGAGTTTTTCGAAAAATTCAAGGTCGCGGCGCAAGGTCATGCTCGAAACGTCGGGAAAACGTATCTCAAGCTCCTTTAGCAACACAACACCGTTTTTGCGCAAGAGATCAAGTATTTGCTCTCTACGGCTGAAACTCATAATGCACCCTGCTTTCAATTTGTGTTAAAAAAGTGTTATTAATTAACACGAGTTAACATTCACCGTGTAAATTATAACATAAAAACCCAATAAGTCAACATGCAAAGCGTTATTTTTTTAATTCGTAAGTACTGTTTTATACGACGCAAAAATGATATTTATTTTTGTTTAAAATGACATTTGCCAAAAACGATTATCGATTGGTTTTAGCATGATGAAAAAGAAAAAAATGTTAATAAAAAAAGCACAAAAAAAGATTGAAAAACCGAATTTTTTGTGTTATACTCAGTCAAACAGACAGGGTCTGTTGAACATAATAGGGAGGGATAGAATTGAAAAAACTGCTTTGTTTCTGCTTGGTGCTGCTTTTTGCGGTAACGGCCGTGTTGCCTGCAGTCGGCGCCGATGAAGCAAAAACAAAAACAAAAACACTCGGCGATGTTAACGGCGACGGTAATATCACTGCAAACGACGCGCTTTTGACATTGCAGCAGTCGGTAGGAAAAACCGACCTCGGCAGCGGAGTCAGCTGGTGGGCGGCCAATGCCGACGGTAATGAGGTTATAAACGCCAACGACGCACTTCTTATTTTACAGAAGTCGGTCGGAAAGACCGAGCTTAACGACCCGATTCTCACAGACTATGCTGATTACGAATACCGTTATGTCGAACCTGTCGGGCTTACGAAGAATACTATATATATGATTTCTTCCGGAAGCTGCTTTAAGGATGCGGACACCGGTCGTAATCACGACATGACCAGGCTCGGTGTTTGCATACAGGGTCTTATAAACCGCAACAATGATAAGCATAATGTTGCCGTTAACATTAAGCTTGACGACACCGACGATTTCTGGCTTAAATTTATGCAGGAAGAGGGCGCAACCTACGATTCCGCCAAATACAGCCAGACGAGAGTATCGTCTAAAAATGCGTTTTTTGAGGTCTTTGGCGAATTTATAAAGGCCTGCGGAATAATTGCGTGGGATCCCGACGTTCCCTCAACCGCTAATGTAGCATCGACTATATGCGGCCTTTACAATTATCTGCCGGTACAGTATTCGACAAATGAAGACAGCCTTTACATGATCCTTACAAGGGATTACGGCGTAGAGGTAAAGATGAGCCTTGTCGGAATGTTCGGCGAGGCAAAGCTCGGTACCAAAATAAAGGGTACCGACATTGCCAGTACCGGATCGGCTAAATGCGACGCTTATATGTGGGCTATCGAGAAGTATATGGAGCAGACCAATCCTGAACTTCTCGCTTATACCCCCGACGGAGCGGTTGCGGTTGCCTCCAACTGGCTTGCCCAGCGCGGCGATGCGGGCACGGCGAGAACCTGCGGAATACCGAACCATGACTATTTTATAGCCCGTCAGTGCTTCTTCTTTGACCTTACTTCCTACGGCGGAGAAGCTCCGTGCGACGATCCCGATCAGCCTCTCGGAACCGACCGCGAGACCCTTAAGGCCATGCTGCTTAAGCGCTATAATATGACCGGCGGTCTTTGGGGAATGGCTTTGGGCTTTCCGCCATGGCATCTTAAATACACAAGGCATATCAGTACGGATTATCATATGGACCCGGCCCGTCTTGAGTGGCACTTCGTTGAGACCGTTACCGCTTACAACGTTGGTATAGAGGCCGATGCAGCCCATCCTTGCTGGATGTCGAACGCCTCTCTTTACTATAAGTATCAGATGCGTTATCAACCCAAGGGCAACACCGTTGCCAAGAGCGAGACATATGATCCCGAAGCCTATTACTACACCGTAGTTTGGACGGGTGACTTCGATTGCTCGCCCTGGATGAAGCTTCGTGTTCCCTCTCAATGGGCGAACGACGACCAGCGCGGTACTGTAGCTATGACCTATGGTTACAATGTCAACCTTTCGCAGCGTATACCCATGGCTTTCGACTACATTTTCTCACAGCAGACCGATAACGACTATCTGGTCGGCGGCGAGGGAATGGGTTATACCTTCCCCTCGGCTCTCTGGCAGGGCTTCAAGGGTAAGGAGGCAACGAGCGAAACCGGTCCCAGCGGCTATTACGGTACTACCAATGATTCACAGAGCATACGTTATCTTGCCGACGGCGGCGATGATTACTACAACTACGCAAAACCCTTCTTTGACAGGCTCGGTATAACCGCATCTGCACGTCTTATAAACGGTTTTAATGTAATTGACGCGAAATCGCTTGCCATGCTCGAGAAGCTTTCGCCCGGCGGAGTTTTCGTTCAGGCTTCTACTGCAGGCTCTGAGGATATAAGACGTTACGGCGACCTTATAACCATGCGCATATCTGACATGGGCGGCGATAATGCTCATGATAAGGCTTTGTGGCTGTATTCACAGCTACGCAAGTCCAAGAGCAAGTTTGTTGCTTTCGGCTATTGCGACAACAATACCAATTACGGTACGCCGACGCAGTTTAAGGAGATGCTCGCGGAGATGGATTCTTTAGCACAGCTTCGCGATCCGAATCACAAGTATAAATACCTTGATGTCAATACCTTTGTTGATGTCGTAAAGCAGTCCGGTAAGGGATATATTTATAATACCGGCGAATAACCTTTAAGTTTTACAAAGGCTCGGATACATTTTTGTGTATCCGGGCTCTTTTTTTGTTTTAAATAAGTCTGTATACACCATGAGCATCGTTTATTGAAAATTGATGAAAACGCATTGAAAAAGCGATATTTTTATGCTATAATGACTTGTGTGATTTGTTTGTTTTTTGTTTTCAGGGGGGATAGAATTGAAAAAACTGCTTTGTTTCTGCTTGGTGCTGCTTTTTGCGGTAACGGCCGTGTTGCCTGCAGTCGGCGCCGATGAAGCAAAAACAAAAACAAAAACACTCGGCGATGTTAACGGCGACGGTAATATCACTGCAAACGACGCGCTTTTGACATTGCAGCAGTCGGTAGGAAAAACCGACCTCGGCAGCGGAGTCAGCTGGTGGGCGGCCAATGCCGACGGTAATGAGGTTATAAACGCCAGCGACGCACTTCTCATTTTGCAAAGCTCCGTCGGAAAAACCGAGCTGGAAGGTCTCATCATCGACGACTATGCGGAGTATGAATATCGCTATGTTGAGCCTGTTGGGCTTGAGAAAAATACTATTTATGTAATTTCTGCCGGAAGATGCTTTAAGGATAAAAACACCGGCAAGAATAAGGATGCCATGCGACTCGGCGTATGTGTCCAGGGCCTTATTAACCGTAACAACGATAAGCATAAGGTTGCGGTTACCTTGCGCAATGACGAGACCGACACCTTCTGGCTTAATTTTATAAGCGAGGAAGGGGCAACATATGATACATCCGTATATACTCAAAAAACAGTCGGATCGGCTGACGAGTATTATACGATATTCGGCGATTTTATAAGGTCATGCGGAATTGTCGTGTGGGATCCCGATGTTCCGTCCACCTCGAATGTCGCCTCTACAATATGCGGCCTTTACAATTATCTGCCGGTACAGTATTCTACCGACGAGAACAGTATTTATATGACCCTTACAAGGGATTACGGCGTTAAGGTTAAGATGAGTCTTGTCGGAATGTTCGGCGAGGCAAAGCTCGGTACCAAAATAAAGGGAACCGATATTGCCAGTACCGGATCGGCTAAGTGCGACGCTTATATGTGGGCTCTTGAAAACTACATGGAGGAATGTAACCCCGAGCTTCTTGCATATACCCCCGACGGTGCGGTTGCGGTTGCCTCCAACTGGCTTGCCCAGCGCGGCGATGCGAGCAATGCGAACAGCTGCGGAATACCCAATCACGATTATTTTATAGCCCGTCAGTGCTTTTTCTTCGATTTGACATCATACGGCGGAGAGGCCCCGTGCGACGATCCCGAGCAGCCTCTCGGGACCGATCCCGCAACACTCAGGGCGATCCTTTTAAAACGGTACAATATGACCGGAGGCAAATGGGGTACTGCCATAGGCTTTCCGCCATGGCACCTTAAATATACCGATCATATAGATCCGAAATATCACATGGGACCTCCGCGTCTCGAATGGCATTTTGTCGAGTTTGTTACATCCTATAACGTAGGCATAGAAGCTGATGCGGCCCATCCCTGCTGGATGTCGAACGCCTCGCTTTATTACAAGTATCAGATGCGCTACTCGCCGAGAGGAAATGCTCCGGCCAAGGAAGAGGTTTTTGATCCGGATACCCACTATTATACGGTTGTCTGGTCGGGCGATTTCGATTGCTCGCCCTGGATGAAATACCGTATGCAATCCCAGTGGTCCGACGAAGCGGGCCACGGTACTGTTCCGATGGCTTTCGGTTACAACGTCAACCTGTCGCAGCGTATTCCGATGGCTTTTGATTACGTATTCTCGAAACAGACCGAAAGCGACTATCTTGTGGCCGGAGAGGGAATGGGATATGTCTTCCCATCTGCACTTTGGCAGGGATTTAAGGGGAAAGAAGCTACCTATTCCACCGACTATAAAGGTCCGGACGAAAAATGGGCGGCTAAAAGGCTTCTTTCCGACGGAGCTCAGGATTATTACGATTATGCAAAGCCTTATTACGAAAAGCTCGGTATGAATATAACGGCGAGACTGCTCGACGGATTTAATACCGTCCCGGACGGATCGCTGGCCATGATTGAAAAGCTGTCTCCCGGCGGCGTGTTTATCGGCAGCTCTTCAACCGGCGACAGCACCCTCCACCGTTACGGCGGATTGGTGGCAATGTCTATAGATCATATGGGATCGGACGGATTCGATGACGATCAGACAAGGGCTGCATGGCTGTATTCGGAAATGAGACAGTGCAAATACAATTTTACCGCTGTCGGATATTGCGACCTTGGTACCAACTACGGCACACCGTCCAATCTTAAAAAGTTTATAGAGGAATTTGATACCTATGTGTTGTGGCGTGCTCCGGGTAAAAAGTATAAGTATCTTGATATCGTTACCTTTGTGGACGTTGTAAAGCAATCCGGTCAGGGCAAGATCCACGAAGCGGTCGGTTGAAAATAAACGGCCGTCATATGTAACTTATTTAGTTTATTTTATTTTCTTAAAAAAATAAATGCCTGTGCATTCCCCGAAAACCAAAAGGGAATGCACGGGCATTTTTATGTTGAGTCTTATTTATAATGGTATTTTTAGCTTACGGGAGCTTTTTTTATGCCGAACAGGATCCTCAGCAATCCTTTTAAAACCTTCGGGCTTTTTACAACAACAATTTGCATGGTGGATGTTTCCTCCGTTTCAGCATTTAAGAAACGAGGCGCCGAGAAGAATTACCGCTATAGCAAGAATGGTTATAAGCCATTTTTCGGGGCATATAAAGGCCACGATCATGCCGGCGGCAAAGGCAACGGCGACCGTCCCTCTTGATCTGTTTCTTCTTCCCATTATAGGTCACCTCATCTCTGATATCATAATACGTCGGTTGCGCTTAAATGTGAATTTTATCCGGCTCCGATGTATAAAAGCAAAAGAAAAGCACCGGAAAAACCTGCGACGTCCGTTACAAAAAGGATCGCCGGCTTTTCCCGGTGCTGATTTTAAAATTTTTGTTGCTGAGGATTAAAAGAATTTTCGGCCTGCGTTATTTTGTAACCGTTACGCTCCAGCCTTCGGGTCCTTCGATCTTGCCCCACTGGATGGCCGTCAGTGTGTCATAAAGACGCTGCGAAACGTCGCCGATTTTCCCGTCGTTTATAATCATGACGTCGTCCTCGTATTTAAGCTGACCGATGGGAGAAATGACGGCGGCGGTACCGGTTCCGAAGGCCTCCTTAAGTCGGCCCTCTTTTGCGGCGGCAGCAATCTCATCAATGGCGAGCTTTCTTTCGGTGACCTTATAGCCCCATGAACGGAGAATTTCGATCGACGACATTCTGGTAACACCGGGCAGGGTGGAGCCGTTGAGCTCGGGGGTTATTATCTCGTCGTCAATTATGAAGAAGACGTTCATCGTGCCGACCTCTTCGACATATTTGCGCTCAACACCGTCGAGCCAGAGTACCTGGGTGTAGTTGACCTCCTCGGCCTCCTGCTGGGATTTAAGCGATGCCGCATAGTTTCCGCCGGTCTTGGCAAAGCCTATTCCGCCGCGGACTGCACGGACATATTTGTCCTCAACGTAAATTTTAACGGGGTTAAGTCCTTCGGGATAATAAGCGCCGACCGGGCTTAAAATGACCATAAAGAGGAAGTGTTTTCCGGGATGAACGCCGAGCTGTGCATCGGTCGCAAAAATAAAGGGACGAATATAAAGTGAGGTGCCCTCAAGCGACGGAACCCAGTCCTTTTCAACCTCGACGAGCTTTCTTATCGCCTCGACGGCAAATTCGGGATCAAGTCGGGGAATGCACATGCGGTCGTTGGAGTTGTTGAGTCGGGCGATGTTGCGGTCGGGTCTGAAAAGGAGTATTCTGCCGTCTTCTGCGCGATAGGCTTTAAGACCCTCGAATACCTCCTGACCGTAATGGAGCACCATGGCCGACGGGTCAAGCTCGATCGGGCCGTAGGGGACGATTCTTGCGTCGTGCCAGCCCTGGCCCTCGTCGTAGTTCATTACAAACATATGGTCGGTAAATATTTTACCGAAGCCGAGCTTTGTCTGATCGGCCGGTTTTATTTTCGGCGTTTTTGTGAGATCGATTCTAATATCCATTAAAAAATACCCCTTTCATCCATCTCATTTTTTCTTATAATTATACATCCGTATAACCGTTTTGTAAAGGGAGGCAATTGTTTTTTATTCCTTGCCGTCGTCCTTGCTGCCGGGGAAGATCTTGTTAAGCAGCACAAGAATGATTATCAGTACGATTATAACAATGAAAATTCCGCCGAGCCCGTAGCCCATTATCGGCAGGCTTTCAAGCAGTGCGTTAAGATCCAAATGCATATCTGTTCCTCCTTAATCTCAAACAAGCGGGGCAACAAGGGTTATTATAAGTCCGCCGGCAATGACCGATGCAATCTGTCCCGAGACGTTTGCGGCGGCCGCATGCATAAGCAAAAAGTTTGACGGATCCTCTTTAAGTCCCATTTTATGAACGACACGCGAGGACATCGGGAAGGCCGAAATTCCGGCGGCGCCGATCATCGGATTGATCTTTTCCTTAAGGAAAATGTTGAGGAGCTTTGCAAACATAACACCGCCGACGGTATCGAATACAAAGGCGACAAGTCCCAAAAGTATAATCTTGAGGGTATCGAGCGCTAAAAACTGCTGCCACTGCATTCTTGTTGCAATAGTAAGGCCGAGTAGAAGCGAAACGAGGTTTGCAAGCTGATTCTGGGCCGAGTCCGAAAGGCTGCGAAGTACGCCGCATTCCCTTATCAGGTTGCCGAACATAAGGAAGCCTACAAGGGCTACCGAACGGGGAGCAACAAGGCCGGCAACGACGGTTATGATTATCGGGAAGAGTATGCGTGTGGTCTTTGAGACCGATTTCGGACGGTATGGCATTTTGATCATGCGCTCTTTTTTGGTGGTAATAAGCTTTATTACCGGCGGCTGGATTATGGGGACAAGAGCCATGTACGAATATGCTGCAACGATTATCGCGCCGACGTATTTTGAATTGAAGTATTGGGCTACGAATATCGAGGTAGGGCCGTCGGCAGCACCGATTACCGCGACCGACGCGGCATCGGCGATATCAAAGCCGATGAATCTCGCAAGACTTAAGGTGAAAAATATTCCGAACTGGGCGGCTGCGCCGAAAAGCAGCATTTTCGGATTCGAAAGCAGCGGACCGAAGTCGATCATTGCGCCTATTCCGATGAAAAGCAACAGCGGAAACAGCTCGTTTGCTATACCGGCATTAAACAAAACGTCAATAGGGCCGACCTCGGTACCGGTTTCATAAACCTGGGTTACCGCACCGGAAAAGGGAAGGTTTACAAGGATAGCACCAAAACCCATCGGCAAAAGCAGGGTCGGTTCCATATCCTTTTTAATCGCGAGGTAAATAAGCACGGCGCCGATTACCCACATGACGACCATTTGCCATTGGACCTCGACGACATTTGAGAACAAAGCTGACAAAAAAACACATCCTTTATTATGTTTTATTCTATTTTATTTTATCGGAAGCATTTACGGGCGGATAAATCAGCCAGTTAAAAAAGACCTTCACCGGCGGAAAAATCCACCGGTAAAAGTCTTGCAATTTAAAGCAGCGGCGGGTACCGTTTTGCGATACCGAGATGACGCCGATACTGCGGCCGAAAACTGAATTACGGTATAGTTTAAAGCCGTTTACTACTCCCTTTTACTTCGCGTAGTATTATAAAACATTTTCATGTAAATGTAAAGAAAAATATTAATAAATTATTAAGTCCGTCGGTCGGCGCGGAAAAAGCACCCTCTAATTCGAAAAACATTCTTTAACCTAAAAGGAAAACATGCCTGACATTGTGTTTTTATGGTTCAACAGTTTTAGAATGGCGGAATATCATGTATTTAAGGGGGGATTTTCTGTGGAAGAGATAGTCTGGATAATCGGTGTATTTGCGGCGCTTTGGGGGCTTATGGATGTTTTAAGAAGGATAACCCTTGCAATAACGGTTGAAAAGCATATAAAGCACCGACTGTTTTTAATAATGGACGACAGCGATGACCCTTGGTTTGCCGTAAGGGGGATCAAGGAGAGGGCAGGACTGTGCGGATTATTGAAAAAAGACTGTATAGCGGTTATATGGAACGGAAGCGGCGGCAAAAAAATGGAGGACACCAAAAAACTTTGCGAGCGTACGGGTGTCGTTTTTTGTGTGCCGGGCGATGTTGAAATTCTTGTAAAAAACATTTATAATAACGATAATGATTTATAATGTATTAAATTTACGGTTTGCAAATCGGATGCTGCCGGATTTTGTTTTTATATTTACAGGTATGAAATCCGGAGTATAAAATGTTATATAAAATCGAATTCAAGGATTTAAAATGTATGAATGAACATAACAGCGAAAATTTTACCGATGAACAACGGACCGTTATTGAGGGCACGGTAGAGGGAATTACCTATCGTAACGACAATAACGGTTATACCGTTTTAAATATAAACGACGGCGGATGTATTACGGTTGCCGTCGGGTATTTCCCGTCTATTTCACGGGGCGATACGTTAAGGCTTAACGGGCGCTTTATAAATCACAAGACCTACGGCGAGCAGTTTTCGGTCGAGAGCTTTGAGTATTTAAGACCGGGATCCACCGCCGAAATATACCGTTTTCTTTCTTCGGGCGGCGTAAAGGGGATAGGTCCTTCGACCGCCGCGAAGATAATCGAGGTTTTCGGAGAGGGCACTATCGACGCCTTAAAGGATCCGGCGAGGCTGTCTGCAATAAGGGGTATATCCCGTGCCAAGGCCGAAAAAATATGCTCCGATTTTAACGAGAAAAACACCGAGCGCGAGCTGATGATAAAGCTAACATCGTTTAATATAAGCCTTAATGAGGGAGTTCTCATATGCAAGGCGATCGGAAACAATTGCGTCGAAGCTATCGAGGATAATCCGTTTATACTGTGTGAATTTCCCGTTAATTTCGGGTTTGAACGGTGTGAAAAAATAGCGGCGATGCTCGGGATTGAGCCGCTGTCGCCAAAACGTATAAAAGCCGGGCTTTTATATGTTCTTCGCCATAATATGCGAAACGGTCATACCTGCCTGCCAAAGGAAAAGCTGTGTCCGACCGCCGCAAGGCTGCTTAATATACCCGAAGAGGAAACCCATTCGCCGCTTGAAGCTTTAAGCGATGAAAAAAGAGTGGTAATAAAGAATTTCGGCGGCGTCGATTTTGTTTATACATATGAAATGTTCGCGACCGAATCCTATGTTGCCGGGCGGATGGCCTTTTCAGCCCGAAACGATTCCCTGCTTCCGTTTTCGGTCGACGGCGAGATAGACGCCATTGAAAGCATAAACGGCATATCCTACGAAACGGATCAGAGAAAAGCTATAAATCAGGCCTTTGAAAACGGCGTATTTATACTTACGGGCGGCCCGGGCACAGGAAAAACCACCACCCTGCGTGCGATAATTACCATAATGGAGCAGCATAAGCTTAAATATCTGCTTGCCGCCCCCACCGGGAGGGCCGCCAAACGGATGATGGAGCTTTGCTCCAGAGAGGCCAAGACCCTGCACCGGCTTTTGGAGGTCGAATGGGGCGAATACGACGTCCCGCATTTTCAGCGCGATGAAAAAAATCCTCTTGATGCCGATGTGATAATCGTGGACGAGCTGTCTATGGTGGATATAAAGCTTTTTGAAGCATTGCTTAAGGCTATGAGAATGGGATGCAGGCTTATACTTGTCGGCGACGCCGATCAGCTTCCGGCGGTAGGAGCGGGAAACGTTTTGTGCGATCTTGTTTCGTCGGGGAGAATTCCTCTTGTTTCTCTTAAAACGGTTTTCCGTCAGGCGATGAAGAGTCTTATTATAACCAATGCTCACCGAATAATCGAGGGTAAACGTCCGAAGAAGGGGTCGGCTGGGGACGATTTTTTTCTTATAGACGAGCCCTCCCCGAAAGAGGCATTAAAGCTTATAACCGAGCTTTACTCAAAGCGGCTACCCGACGCTTACGGCTTTGACATAGGCGATATACAGATACTTTGCCCGTCGCGAATGGGGGATACCGGCACGGTCAGTATTAACGCCGCCGTAAAGGAAATTGTCAACCCGAGACGGGCCGGTGCTCACGAAATCACCCTGAAATTCGGAGTTTTCAGGACGGGCGACAGGGTAATGCAGGTGAAAAATAATTACGATATTCCCTTTATATCGAGTGACGGCAGCGAGGGTACGGGTGTATTTAACGGGGATATCGGCACCCTTTGGTCGATCGATCCGAAGGGAGGAGTTATAAACGTGCGCTTTGACGACAAAACGGCCGTTTATTCCTTTGACGACGCCGACGATCTTGAACCAGCCTATGCGGTTACGGTGCATAAAAGCCAGGGCAGCGAATACGATTGCGTGATAATTCCGCTTGTAGGGGTGCCGACACGGCTTTGCTACCGCAATCTTCTCTATACGGCGGTAACGAGGGCTAAAAAACTGCTTGTGCTTATCGGATCGGAGCGGCATATAATGTCCTTTATAAACAACGACAGAAAGAATTTGCGATATTCGGGACTTAAAAATCTGCTTGAAGAAAATATGACCGGACACGAAGGATAAAATTAGGATTATGAACAGGAGAGAAAGCTTTGAATAAAGAAAATGAATCGTATTTTGACGGTGTAGCCGGTTATGAGGCCGACGGGTTTAAAGTGGCATATATATCGCTCGGCTCGAATGTCGGGGATTCGGTAAAAAATCTCGAAAATGCACTGTCGGCTATTAAAAGGCTTCCCGACACCGCTGTCGAAAAAACCTCCGGGATTTTTATAACAGCGCCGGTCGGATATACCGATCAAAACGATTTTTATAATGCCGCCGTAAAGATAAAAACCAAGCTTCCTCCCGAAGCACTGCTCGGCGCGCTTCTCGGGATAGAGGCGGCGCTCGGCAGGGTAAGGACCTTTAAAAATGCTCCGAGGATTATCGATCTCGACCTGCTTATCTACGGTGATGAAATCAGCAATACCGACTTTTTGACATTGCCTCATCCTCGGATGTTTGAGCGGCCATTTATAACAGCCGTTTTAAAACCGATATTAAGCGAGGACAGCATATATTTTAATAGACTTTCTCCGGTGAATTTTAAGGCCGACGGAATAGTTTTTACCGGTAAATACCCCGAGTGGTAAGAGAATACGGATGAATCGGCACTGACGGGTAAAACCCTTAAGCATAGGCAAAGGCCTATTATAAAGTACACTTCGTTATTTTTCTCTGCCACGGCATTAAATGTATTTTGTTGTTGACAAAATACATTTAATGTTGCATAATATTAACGCTTTATTAGATAAAAGCTTTAAAGCGACTAAGCGTTAAAATGCTGAGACGAAATTGCAGGGCGGTTGCAATTGCCGTGACCGGTGCTTGCAATACATCGGAGGGGAATTTTTAAGTGGACAAGACCGTCGTAATAATCATTACCATGGCCGTTTATGTTTTGCTCATGGCGGTCATAGGGGTAATGAATTCAAAAAGCTCATCCGGAGGGGTTGCAAGCTTTACCGTCGGTAAACGCAATGCCGGGGCATGGATATCGGCGCTCAGCTACGGAGCTGCCTATTTTTCGGCCGTTATGTTTATAGGTTATTCGGGGAGGACCGGATGGGATCTGTGGCTTTGGGCCTCGCTTGTAGGTCTTGCGAACGCCGTTATCGGGTCGTGGCTTGCGTGGAGGGTGTTGGCCATGCGCACGCGCGACGTATCGCACAGGCTTCACATCAAATCAATGCCGCAATTCTTTTTTGCAAGATTCGGCAGTAAAAAGATGAAGATTTTTGCGGCGGTTATAATATTTGTATTCTTGACGCCGTATTCCGCTTCGGTGTATAATGGTCTGACAAGCGTTTGCCATGTTGTACTCGGTGTAGATGAGGGGCTGTGCCGTATAATAATCGCCGCCGTATCGGCCTTTCTTTTGATTTTAGGCGGATATATTGCCACATTAAAGGCCGATTTTGTGCAGGGAATAATCATGTTTTTCGGCGTTATAATGCTGATTGTATGCGTCGTATGTTCGGATAAGGTAAGGGGCTTTGCAGGTATATCAGAGCTTTGGGAGGAAATGAAAAACGTTCCCGACATGCGGCCGCTCGGCGGACAAAACTTAGTAAAGCTTGTTTCCACCGTTATACTTACAAGCTTCGGTACATGGGGATTGCCTCAGATGATACATAAATACTACTCCATTCGCGACGAAAAGGAAGTAAAGCGGGGAATGGTCATTTCCACCGTTTTTGCCGTTATTGTCGCCGGGGGCGGATATTTCATCGGATCGCTGTCGCATTTGTTTTTCGGATCGCTGGGTGATTTGGCTACCGGCGGCACCACCGATTATCTTGTACCTTATATGCTTCTTGACTCGAATTTGCCGGTTGTTCTCCTCGGGGTCATACTCGTTTTGCTTGTATCGGCTTCGGTATCGACCCTTTCGTCGATCACCCTTACGGCCTGCACGACCCTTACCATGGATCTGATACGCGAAAAACTAAAAAAGGATATAAGCGATAAGAAATGCGCCGTACTGATAAGGATACTGTGTCTTGTATTTGTCGCCTTGTCATATGTTATAGCCATTACCAAGACCCCTCTTTTTGATATGATGTCATATTCGTGGGGAATTATTTCGGGCTCGTTTTTGGCACCGTATCTTATTTCGCTTTATTGGAAAAAATTAAGCAGAGCCGGTGCCTGGGCCGGAATGCTCGGCGGATTCTTCGTCGCCTTTGTTCCGGCTGCCATGAAGATAGCCGTTATGATAACGGGTGATAATTCTCCGGCGATTTTTGCATCCATCGCCGCAAAAGGAGCGGAATTTGCCGTAATCGCAATGCTCGTGTCGGTTTTGCTTTGCGTTGTATTTTCGCTTTTGAGGCCGGCCGGGGATGAAAAGCAAAAGGAATGTGCCGAGCGTTTTTACACCGGCAGGGTTTAAGGTTCCGGTCGGCATAAATCGCTTTTAAAAAAACGGCGATATCTCCGAGCGCTGCTTTTTGTTCGGGATATTTCGCAATTGTAATCAATAATTATGCTTTAAATACATGTCAGGAGACGGTATAGATGATATGGAATAAGGAAATCGAGACCATGCCGCGTACAAAAATGCGCGAATTGCAGCTTGAAAGGCTTAAATACATAGTCCACTATTGTTATGATAACGTACCTTTTTATAAAAAGCGTTTTGACGAAAACGGGATAGATCCCGACTGCATTAAATCCCTTGAGGATATAAAACGCATACCGCCGACGACCAAGGCCGATTTAAGGGACAATTATCCGTTTGGGATGTTCGCGGTGCCTCGGAAAAAGATAGTAAGGCTGCATGCATCCTCCGGTACTACCGGTAAGCCGACCGTTGTAGGATACACTAAGAACGACCTTGATATCTGGGCCGAAAATATGGCTAGGCTCGTTTACGGAGTGGGGGCTAATGAGGATTCCATCGTGCAGATATGCTTCGGTTACGGGCTTTTTACCGGTGCGCTCGGACTTCACTACGGCCTTGAAAAGGTCGGAGCGTCGGTGGTTCCGTCATCGTCGGGCAATTCCGAAAAACAGCTTATGCTGATGCGTGATTTCGGCACGAATACGCTGGTTGCAACACCGTCCTATGCGCTTTATCTGTCCGAGCTTGCAAAGGAGCTCGAATTTCCGATGAGCGATTATCATTTAAAGCTCGGGCTTCTCGGGTCGGAGGGCTGTACGGTCGAAATGCGCGATCAGATCGAGAGAAACTGGGGAATGTTTGTTACCGACAATTACGGACTTTCGGAGATCGGCGGACCGGGCATGTCGGGCGAATGCGAGCACCGCTGCGGACTTCATATAAATGAGGACAGTTTCCTTTGCGAGATAGTCGATCCCGAAACGCTCGAGCAAAAGGAGGAGGGCGACAGCGGCGAGCTGCTTGTAACCACCCTTACGAAAGAGGGAATGCCCCTTTTGCGTTACAGAACAAAGGATATTACAAGAATAAATTACGAGCCCTGCAAATGCGGCAGGACCCTTGCCAGAATGGACAAAACGACCGGACGGACCGACGATATGATAAAGATAAGGGGAGTAAACGTCTTCCCGTCGCAGGTTGAAAGCGCGCTGCTCGGTATTGACAAGATCGGCCCGCATTATATGCTGATAGTAAGGCGCGAGGGCTTCCACGATACCCTTGAGGTTCAAGTCGAGATGACCGATTCAAGTGTTCTTGAAAAATTCAGCGAGCTTGAGGCTCTTCACAACACCATAAAGCACAAGATAAAAACCGTTCTCGGAATAGACATTAAGGTGACCCTTGTAGCGCCTAAGACTCTTGAGCGTTTTCAGGGTAAGGCCAAGCATGTTACCGATTTGAGAAAAGCATAAATTACAGATTTTGTAATATACGAGGTATTCAGAATGAAAGAATTGATGTTGGGAAATCAGGCGGTTGCCCGCGGACTTTATGAGGCAGGATGTCGTATTGTGTCGAGCTATCCGGGTACTCCGAGTACCGAAATAACGGAATACGCCGCCGAATATGACGAGATTTACGCCGAGTGGGCCCCTAACGAAAAGGTGGCCGCCGAGGTCGCGGTCGGGGCGAGCCTGCAGGGCGCACGGAGTTTTTGCGCCATGAAGCATGTCGGTCTTAACGTTGCGGCCGATCCGGTTTATACGGCGTCGTATACCGGTGTAAACGGCGGAATGGTTTTGGCTGTGGCCGATGATCCGGGTATGCATTCATCGCAAAACGAGCAGGATTCCCGCCACCATGCTATAGCGGCCAAGGTGCCGATGCTCGAACCGTCGGATTCGCAGGAATGTAAGGATTTTGCGCGTCTTGCCTTTGAACTTTCGGAAAAATACGATACCCTTTTTATGCTTCGCCTTTGTACGAGGGTCGCCCACGCGAGAAGCCTTGTTGAGCTTTGCGACCGTGAGGAGCACCAACTCAAAAATTACGAGAAGAATCCTGCAAAAAACATAATGATGCCGGCGATGGCTATAAAGCGCCATGTTTTTGTTGAGCAGCGGATGAAGGAGCTAACGGATTATGCCGAAACGGCATCCATTAACCGCTGCGAAATAAACGACAATACCGATATCGGCGTTATAACTGCCGGAATATCCTATCAGTACGCTAAAGAAGCGCTCGGAAAGACCGTTTCTTACTTGAAGCTCGGAATGGTAAATCCTTTGCCGACAAAGCTCATTAAGGATTTTGCCGCAAAATTCAGCAAGGTCTATGTTATTGAGGAGCTTGACGGAATTATAGAAAGCCACTGCAGGGCTGTCGGTATAAATGTCGTCGGTAAGGAGCTTTTCGGTGAACAGGGCGAGTTTTCGCAAAGCATTATCGCCGACAAAATGGGGCTTGAAAGAAAAGAATCGGTCAGCTACCCCGAAAGCATTCCGGGCAGGCCGCCGGTTATGTGTCCGGGGTGTCCTCACAGGGGAGTTTACTATGTTTTAAAGCAGCTCGGATGTACGGTCAGCGGCGATATAGGCTGCTACACACTCGGGGCGCTGGCTCCTCTTTCGGCGATGGATGCGAGCCTTTGTATGGGCGGTTCGGTAACCATGCTCCACGGAATGAGCCTTGCAAGGGGAAAGGAGCTTACCGAAAGGGCGGTCGCAGTTATCGGCGACTCCACCTTTATCCATTCGGGAATTACCGGAATAATCAATTCCTCTTACAATCGTCAGAACACTACCACCGTTGTGCTTGATAACTCAATAACCGGAATGACCGGCCATCAGCAGAATCCCGCAACCGGAATAACCCTTAAGGGCGAGGTATCAACGGCGGTTAATATCGAAGCGCTGGCCAGAGCCGTCGGTTATAAGGACATAACGGTAGTCGATCCTTACGATCTGGCAGCCGTTAAAAAGGCGATATCCGAAGCGCTTAAAAAGGACGAGCCCTCGCTGGTTATATCAAGAAGACCGTGCGCGCTTTTAAAAACGGTCAAGCGCCTGCCGGCCCTTAAATGCGATCATGATAAATGCCGCGGCTGCAAGGCCTGTATGAAGATAGGCTGCCCGGCCATAAGCATAAAGGACAAAAAGGCGATAATCGACCACACCCAGTGTGTCGGCTGCGGCGTATGTAAACAGCTTTGCGCGTTCGACGCGATCGGCTGACGGCAATCGTGAGGAGGAAATCGGTATGAAAAAACAGCTTAATATAATGATTGTCGGCGTAGGCGGTCAGGGAACACTCTTTTCGAGCCGGCTTTTGGGTCGTGCAGCAATTGAATCGGGATATGATGTGAAGGTCAGCGAGGTCCACGGTATGTCACAGCGCGGCGGTTCGGTGGTGACTTATGTACGGTGCGCCGATGAGGTGGCATCACCGATTATCACCGTAGGCGAAGCCGATATTATTCTTGCCTTTGAGCAGATGGAGGCGGCGCGCTGGCTGCCATATTTAAAAAAAGGCGGAACGGTAATAATAAATACCCAGAAGATCGACTGTATGCCGGTTATAACCGGTGCGGCGAAGTACCCCGAAAATATTATTGAAACCATAAAGGGCCTCGGCGTCAACGTCATAGCGCTTGACGCGCTGAGTATCGCCGAGGAGCTCGGTAATGCAAAAAGTGTAAACGTTGTGCTTATAGGCGTTATGGCGCGTCTTACCGACGGAATATCGAAGGAGACCTGGCATTCGGCCGTAAGGGCAACATCAAAGGAAAAATTTGCCGATGTAAACATCAAGGCATTTGAATCAGGCTATGGGCTTTAATGACTTTTTAACTGCTTTGTAAAAGGCAAAATTCAAGTTTTGAGGGTTTAAAATGAGCAGATACTTTACTGAAAAAATTGAAACGGCGTCAAGGGAGGAATTACATAAAATTCAGTCCGAACGGCTTAAAAAGGCAGTAAAACGTTGCTATGAGAATGTGCCGTTTTACCAAAAGCTTTTTGATGAAAAGGGAATAAAGCCGGAGGACATAAATTCGATAGACGATATAAAAAAGCTCCCCTTTACCTACAAGCAGGATTTAAGGGATAATTTTCCCTACGGTCTTTTTGCCGTGCCGAAGGAGGATATAGTCAGAATCCATGCATCCTCGGGCACCACCGGAAAGCAGACCGTGGTAGGGTATACCGCAAACGATATTTCGGTGTGGTCTGAATCGGTCGCCCGAGCGCTTACCGCTTACGGCGCAACAAAGTCGGACCGTATTCACGTTTCTTACGGCTACGGATTTTTCACGGGCGGACTTGGGCTTCATTACGGTGCCGAAAAGCTCGGCGCGGCGGTAATTCCGGTTTCATCCGGCAACACAAGACGTCAGGTACAGATACTGCAGGATTTTGAATCGGACGTTTTGTGCTGTACTCCGTCGTACGCTCTTTATATAGGCGAGACCTGTGCCGAAATGGGGGTCGACACCTCAAAGCTTCCTCTTCGTATCGGTGTTTTCGGCGCCGAGGCGTGGAGCGAAAATATGAGGACGCAGATAGAAAAAAGCCTTAATATAAAGGCTTATGATATTTACGGACTTTCCGAGATAGCCGGACCGGGTGTTGCCTTCGAATGCGAGGAGCAAAACGGAATGCATGTCAACGAGGATTATTTTTATCCCGAGATAATCGATCCCGATACCGGCGAGACACTCCCCGACGGCGAATACGGCGAGCTTGTTTTTACATGTATCGGTAAGGAGGCGTTGCCCCTTATACGTTACAGAACGCGGGATATATGCGCCATAAGTCATGAAAAATGCTCATGCGGACGTACCCTTGTAAAAATGGCGAAGCCCAAGGGAAGAACCGACGATATGCTTGTTATACGCGGCGTTAATGTTTTCCCGTCGCAGGTCGAAAGCGTGCTGCTTGAAATCGGCATGGAGCCGAATTATCAGATAATTGTTGACAGAGTTAATAATCTTGATACAATAGAGATAAGGGTTGAAATGAACGCCGAGATGTTTTCCGATCAGGTCAAGAATATATCCGCAATCGAGCGAAGGGTACGCGACGCGCTGCAGAGTACGCTTAACATAGCTCCTAAGGTCCGCATGGTTGAGCCTAAGAGCATAGAGCGTTCATCCGGCAAAGCGGTGCGTGTCATAGATAACCGTAAAATTTAATTTTGAAGGGAGTTTTTATTGTGACCGAATTAAAACAGCTTTCGGTATTTGTGGAGAATAAGACGGGAAGACTCGTCGAAATTACCGGGGCGCTTGCCAAAAGCGGCGTTGACATCAGGGCTCTTTCAATAGCCGATACTACCGATTACGGCATATTGAGGCTTATAGTCAACGATCCCGAAAAGGCTCTTGAGTCTTTAAAGCAAAGCGGTATGACGGTATCGCTTACCACCGTTATAGCGGTTGAGATTCCAGATACTCCCGGTGCTCTTAACAACGTTGTTGCCATTCTTTCGGAAAACGGAATAAGCATTGAATACATGTATGCTTTTTTGAACCCGACAAAAGAGGCGGCCTGCGTTATACTTAGAGTCGAGGACAATCTTAAGGCGGCTGAGGTTTTAAATGATAACGGTATCTCTCTTGTTGACAGCGAAAAGCTGTACGAAATATAACGTTGCATAAAATCTGATATATAAACCGGTTTGCACTTTGTAATATGTTGCAGGCCGGTTTTGTTCTTTTTTTGCGAAAAAAGCGGATATTTTCGGGTATTTTATCTTTGTGCGATTGCTTTTAAAAACCTATATGCTATAATCACGAATGAGCTTATAAACCGATAATTTATAAAAAAAGGTTGCTATTATGACTGAACATAAAGACTGTAAAAAGACCGTACTGGTGGTGCCCCTTAACCATTTTGACCCGTCATGGAGAAGGTGCTTTGATAAAAAGGCTACCCTCGGCAATACGACGGTTGCAAGCTATGCCGAAATAGAGGGCATGGTGTTTGACAGGTGGATCGTCTACGGTCAGACAATAAGCGAGGGACAAACTGCCGTTTTACGTAAATACATAGAAAAGCATCCCAACAAAAAAGAGGTTCTTAAAAAAATGGCAAGGTCGGGCGAGTTTGCCTGTCTTCGTTCAGGGGTTACGGTGCAGGACACCAATTTGCCGGCACCGGAGGGCCTTATACGCAATTTTTTGATCGAAGATCCCTTTTACCGCGAGCTTGCCGGCGAAGATCACACGGCGCTAAAGATCGTCCCGACATACGATTCCTTCGGAAACAGCGCAAACTATCCGCAGATTATACGGGGAGTCGGTGCGGATGCTACCTACAAGGTCTGCTATAAGCTGCCCGATGGGAAGGTTTGGGAAGGTATCGACGGCAGCCGGGTTTTGTATCTCGACCGGTTTTATTCCGAGGTCGGGCTCGGCACCTTCGAAAAGCATCCCTGGTGCGAAAAATGCCGCGGTAAAGGGTGCGGCAGCTGTAATAACACCGGAATAAACGAGGTGCCGCCGCTCGGCTTTGAGGCTATATGCGCGACCCTTAAAAGCGCTGCCGAAAGAGGGGAGGATTTTGTTGTCGCTTATATCGGCGGCGAGGAAATGATGCCGGAAAGCGACCTTAAAAAAGCGATGGAGACCGTAAGCGGCGAATACGGCGACGTGGATTTTCGTCTAGGAACAAGTACCGATGTATACCTTCACTGCAAGCCGGAGCTCGAAAAGGCGCTGGCGGAGGAAAAGGGGGCCTCAAAGGAGCTTAACCCCGTATTTCAGGGCTGTTATGTTTCAAGAATTGCTATAAAACAGACGGTCCGCCGTTTATCATACATGCTTACCGTAATAGAAAGCAAGCTGGCAAGCGAGGGCTTTTCGTCCGGCAATATGAAGCCCATGCCCGAGGAGTTAAACGAAGCCTGGCGGCTTATAACCTTTTGCCAGTTCCATGATGTTATAACCGGAACGCTTATCGACAGCGCTTACAGCGAAGCGATGGAGATGCTCTCGAAAGCAGAGCGTATAATAAACAAATATCTGCCCGACGGCTCTGCTTACGGCGCTAAGGCCGATGATTTATCCGATATAGAATTCCGTAAGGCGGATAAGTCGGATGTTCGTACCGTTTCTTTCGGGGATTACACCCTCAGCGTTAGTGATGGGGGAATTGTCTCCTGCAGGCTTTTCGGAGAGGATTTGTTCGGCATTAAGCCCTACGGTAGACTTTACGGTCCGTTTTGCATAGGTGAATTAGCACTTGAGCCGGATATGGGCGATTCTTGGGCAACCCGTGTTATGCCTTGCTTTGACCCCATTAACAACCAGTCGCTTTTACAGCTCGGCGATTATCAGCATCTCGAGTCGATAAAGGACGATAAGATAGTCTGGAGCGGCTGCTATCGCGATAAGGATGTCCCGAATCCCGATTATGGCACCGACTATATGGTTAAAAAATTAAAATGGAAAACCGAGCTTAAACTCGGCGAAAACGGAGCATTGGAGTTTAAAACCACAATCGACTGGGATACCTTCAGCCGCCGTATACGCGTTATGTTCCCGGTGAAAAGCAATGAATGGGACGCTTATTACGAAATTCCATTCGGTTACGTTAAGCGCGCTTATGAGGCGGACAAGGTAAACTATCATGAATGGTCGCCCAATTACATGGAATATCCGGCTCAGAACTGGGTTATGCAAAAAACCGGCGAGCATAGCGGCGTCGCGTTTTTAAACCGCGGGCTGCCCTGCTGGAGATGGTATCCCGGCTGCTTTGAACTGAGCGTCTTACGTTCGCCGCAGGGGCATTTTGTCGGCAATGAGCAGCGCAACTATGAATTTAACGACTTTAACGGCCTTCGCGATGCCGGTGTTCATACCTTCGAATATGCGATCTTGCCGTATACCGACGGTCGTTCGATAAGCGATATTACAAAAACGGCGCTTGAATACAACCGCGGGGAGGATTTTGAATTGCCGTTTGAAGTTATCGGCAATGCAGTTGTTACGGCCTTTAAACCGTCGCAGGACGGCGGCGCGGCAGTTTTGCGCTTTTACAATCCGCTTGAAACCGAGCAAAAAGCCGAGATCCGTTTTGAAAAAAACGTGACCGTTTGTGAATGTAATCTGCTCGAAAAAGAGGACGGACAAAGCGAAACTCAAAAAGATGTCACATCCTACGAAAAGAGTATGCGTCCGTTTGAAATAGTTACCCTGAAAATTATTACCGAATAATAATTTATATTTGTATTTATAAGGCCGGATTAATAAATATATCCGGCCTTTTTTATAAAAACCAAAAGTATTTTTATTAAAGGATTTCGACGAAAAACGGGTCTGGAGCCGGAAAATACCTTTATCGGGATTTTAAAAATCCGCAAAAGAGGCGCTTGAAAGCATTAATAACGGGCATGATATAAACGGTACAAGTATTATTTTAAAAAAACTACATGAAAAACACATTTGCTGTGTGTTTGACGATTTATTTGCTTTTTAAGCTTGTGCAAAATGTAACATTGCTTTATTTTTTGCGTTTTTATCGTGATTATGTAAACATCGCCGGCTCGAATGAATTAATTGGCAAAATAATGACGGGATAACGCGCAAAAAACAAGATAAAGAGTGCAATTACAGGTATCAACTCAATATATAGTGAAAATAAGGGCAAAAAAATTATTTTTTTTTGAAAAAACTCTTTATTTTTCTTTACAGTAATGATATACTGTACGTTGAATTATAGAGTTGTAGGTTTTGAGATTATTTCAGGTGTGTTTTTTGTGTTTTGCGGCTTTCTCGGCCGCATTTGTTTCGAGTTTATTTTTTGTTTTAGTTTTAGTTTTTAGAGAAGTTTATGATTACGGTAAGAGGAGTCTTTCGTTTTGGAGAAGTTTCTTATAACGGGCGGCATACCGCTTAAGGGAAGTGTAAATATCAGCGGGGCGAAGAATGCGGCGGTAGCCATTCTTCCGGCTGTTATATTGTCCGATGATATTTGCAGAATTGAGAATGTTCCCGAAATTTCCGATGTTTCGATTACTTTGCGCAATCTTTATGAGATGGGCGCCAATATTAAGGTTATTGACAAAAACACCGTCGAGATTGACCCGCGCAATATCCGTTCGGCGGTCGTTACCCATGATATGACCGAGAAGCTCAGGGCGTCTTATTATTTTATTGGTGTTTTGCTCGGCCGTTTTCATCATGCCGAGGTGTCGATGCCCGGCGGATGCGATTTCGGTGTCCGTCCCATCGATCAGCATATAAAGGGCTTTAAGGCTCTCGGTGCGGATGTTGTGGTTGACGGAGGAATGGTTGAGGCTCATGCCGAGCGTCTTGTGGGCAGTTCAATCTATCTTGACGTTGTCTCGGTCGGTGCAACAATAAATATAATGATAGCGGCGGTTAAGGCCAAGGGTCTTACGGTTATTGAAAATGCCGCAAGGGAGCCGCACATAGTTGATCTCGCGAACTTCCTCAACTCCATGGGTGCCGATATACGCGGCGCCGGTACCGACGTCATTAAAATCCGCGGAGTTGAGCATCTTCACGGTACAACCTATTCCATAATTCCCGACCAGATCGAGGCCGGAACCTTCATGGTTGCAGCAGCTGCAACCGGCGGCGATGTCATGATAAACAACGTTATCCCCAAGCATCTCGAATCAATAAGCGCAAAGCTTATCGAGGCCGGGGTTGAGGTTGAGGAGTTTGACGAGTCGGTCCATATAAGGAGAACCGGACCGATTAAGCCGTGCAACATTAAAACGATGCCGCATCCGGCCTTCCCGACCGACATGCAGCCTCAGATGACCACCATGCTGTCAATTGCAAAAGGAACCAGCATTATAAATGAAGATGTCTGGGATAACCGTTTCAGATATGTTGAGCAGCTTACCCGTATGGGAGCGAAAATACAGGTGGACGGTAAGGTGGCCGTAATAGAAGGTGTCGAAAAGCTGACGGCCGCACCGGTAAAATCGACCGATCTCAGGGCCGGCGCCGCGATGCTTATTGCAGCGCTGATTGCCGAGGGTGAAACCTCAATTGAGGATATACGGCACATTGAGCGCGGATATGAGAACGTAGAGGAGAAGTTACGCTCGCTCGGTGCCGATATCAAGCGGGTTACGGTTCATTCCTCAAAGCTTCCGGCGGCACTGTAAAAAATGTTTTTCAGGCACCCGTAAAGGATTGCAATTTATCTTTTCCTTTATCGGGTGCTTTTGGTTTTGAATTTTTATTTGTTTTATTGATAGGGGAAAAGTAACTTGGCAAGGGTCTGTACACTGTTCAGCTCGAGCAAGGGCAACAGCACATATATATACGGCGGCGGTACTGGAATACTTATCGATGCCGGAAGAAGCGCCAAACAGCTGGCCGACGCGCTGTGCGGAATATCGGTCAGCCCCGAGGAGCTGTCGGGCGTATTTATAACCCATACCCACAGCGATCATATAAGCGGACTTTCGGTCATGGTCAGGCGATATCATCTGCCGGTTTACGCGAGCGAGGAGACATTGCGTGAGCTTTTAAGGCTTGGCTGTATAAAAACGACCGACGAATACCATTGTGTTGATAAGGACGGAATTATTCTCGGGGGACTCAGCGTGTCATCGTTTCCGACATCGCACGACTGTGAAGGCAGCTGCGGCTACAGCGTTTTAACGTCGGACGGACGGAAAATCTCGCTTTGTACCGATACCGGTTACATAAGCGAAAGCATTAAATCGGCGGTTATCGGCAGCGATCTGGCCGTTATTGAGTCAAATCACGATATTGATATGCTTAAAACCGGGCCGTATAACGCCGCTTTGAAAAAGCGGGTGGCCGGAATGTGCGGACATTTATCCAATAAAAGCTGTGCTGATTTCCTTCCGGTTTTGGCGCAAAACGGGACAACGCGTTTTATACTCGCCCATTTAAGTCAAGAGAATAATACTCCGGCAATTGCTTACAAAACCGCTTGTGCGGCCCTTAAAAATGCCGGACTTGCCGAAAACAGCGATTTCATTTTAAAGGTGGCGCCGTCGTGCGGCGGAGATTTGATTGTGCTTTAAAAGGTGTGTTTAATTTTGAACAAAATAACGCTTATATGCGTCGGTAAGCTCAAAGAACGCTTTTTTACCGACGCTTGTAATGAGTATTTAAAGCGCCTCGGGCGGTTTTGCAGCGCCGAGGTTAAGGAGATTACCGAATCGCGCGTAAGCGATAACGCAAATGAAAGCGAAATATCGGCCGCCATGGCTCAGGAGGCGGACAAAATACTGTCTTTGCTGCCTGAAAAAGCATATGTGGTGGCGATGTGCGTTGAAGGTGAAAAACTTTCATCAGAAAAATTTGCAAAGGGTATTGCAAAAACCGCATTATCGGGATATAATCATACGGCTTTCATAATCGGCGGATCAAACGGCCTTGATAAAGAGCTAAAAAAACGGGCCGATTTAAGGCTTTCGATGTCGGATATGACCTTTCCGCACCATCTTGCTCGGGTAATGCTGCTCGAGCAGATATACAGGGCGTTTCAAATAAATAATAACGGTAAGTACCATAAGTAGGTGCACTATGAAAAATAAAAAGTCGAGTAACGGCGGTTCAATGATGCGTCAGCTTTTCAATTTTCACGACGAGCGCGCAAAGGGCCGTGTTTGCATGCTTGTCCTGACGGTTTATACAAACATTTTTACCTGCATAAACTCAGGCATTTTTTACACCGGATTTTTAAGCGCCAATGACATAAACATAGTAAACGTAGGAATAATCAATTTTCTGCCGTTTTTCGCCGGAATGTTCAGCGTGTTTTCGCCGTATATCCTCGGTCATTTTAAAAAGCGGCGTGCTGTTCTTACGGTGTCGCGCATACTGTACTATTTTTTCAGTCTTTTTGCCTCGACGATAATGCCGAATTTTGTTCATGATGCCTCGCTTAAGATTCTGCTGTTTTGTATCTTTGTTTTTGTGGCGAATCTCATTAATGCGCTGTTTGTGTCGCCTGGCTATTCGGCATGGCACCTTAACTTTATTCCGGAGGATGTCAGGGTAAATTATTTTTCGGTTTCCCAGATAATCGGATCGGTCGTTTCATCGATATTCTTTCTTGTTTCGACTCTTCTTACCGACAGAATAGGCGACGTTGCACAGCAGGGGCCGATGTTCGCGACCATACGTTACATAACCTTTGCCTGCGCTATAGGCGAGACTTTGTTTTTAATGCTCCCCAAGGAATATCCTTACGTTAAGACCGTCAAGGTTAATCTTGCGTCGGTATTTTCGCTTTCCTTTAAAAACCGCGGATTTATGGGAACTATGCTGATAGTGTTTTTCTGGAACTTCTTCCAGTATGCCGCGCTGACTCCCACCGATTACTACCTGATAAACAACATCGGCGTTAAATACACCTTTATTGCGATAATAACGCTGCTTTATTCGGTGTTTTTGCTGGCTCTGTCGCCTATGTGGCGAAAGATAATAAACCGGCACGGATGGATCTCGGTTTTCGGTCTGACGGCTGCAGTACAGGGCTGTACGAATATACTATACGCCTTTATAACGCCGGAGAATTACATTCCGGTAATGCTTATTGTAAGGCTTACCCAGCATTTTATCGGCGTCGGACTTAACCTCACATATGCCAATGTTATGTATCTTAGAATGCCCTCGGAGGATCGCACAAGCTACATTTCGTTTTATCTTTTCTTCGCCAGCGTTGCGATGTTTTTGGGACTTCTTTGCGGTACTACCTTTGTCGGCCTCGCCGAGAATATTGCCGTCAATATATTAGGATTTACATTCTATAATGTTCCGCTTCTTATGCTGTTCCAGGCGGCCGGTCAGATTACGCTCGGACTTATATCCTACGCCTGCCGTAAAAGGCTTGAACCGCGCCAAGCTGAATAATCTTTATTTTAAGCCTCCTGCGAAATACAGGAGGCTTAATTTTATGCTTTTTATCATAGAGCATTTACCGGCAATACCGTGACCGGACAATGTTTTTTACGTCTTTGGCAAGGAAAATTCAGTACTTTCTTATAACAGCTTAAATATAATCGGAGGTCCGACTAAATGCTTTTTTGTCCGACGATTTTCCTGCCGGATTATAAGAATATTTGTTTGATTTTTTATATATGTGTGGTATAATAAGAACATATATTTTATTCATTTTATTCGGCGGTGAGCTTTTACGGATCATTTTAAACTTGTTTCAAAATATAAACCGACCGGCGATCAGCCCGAGGCGATTGAAAAGCTGGCCGAAGGGGTCGAAAAAGGACTCAAGGAACAGATTTTGCTCGGTGTTACGGGATCGGGCAAGACATTTACCATGGCCAATATTATAGATAAGGTCAACCGTCCGACCCTTGTGCTCGCCCACAACAAAACCCTCGCGGCTCAGCTGTGCTCCGAATTCCGCGAATTCTTCCCCGAGAATGCCGTCGAGTATTTTGTCTCTTACTACGATTATTATCAGCCGGAGGCATATATAGCCAATACCGATACCTATATCGAAAAGGATTCGGCGATAAACGATGAGATCGATAAATTGCGCCATTCGGCGACCTGTGCTCTGAGCGAAAGACGGGACGTAATAATTGTCGCCAGCGTTTCGTGCATTTATTCGCTGGGTGATCCTATCGATTACAGAAATATGGTGCTTTCGGTAAGGGTCGGGACTTCGCCGGGGAGAGACGCGGTCATCCGCAAGCTGACCGATATTCAGTACGAGCGAAACGACATTAATTTTATACGTAACAAATTCCGTGTAAGAGGGGATGTCGTCGAGATATTTCCGTCCTACTGGAACGACAAGGCGGTAAGGATTGAATTTTTCGGCGACGAGGTTGAAAGAATAAGCGAATTTTCCCCGGTCACCGGCGAGGTCATCTGCACCGTATCGCATGTTGCGATTTATCCTGCTTCGCACTATGTTATAGCGCACGAACGCCTTGAAACGGCCCTCGGCGAACTCGAAAAAGAGGCCGAAGACAGGGCGAAATGGTTTAGAGAAAACGGCAAGCTTATAGAGGCTCAGCGCATAAAACAGCGCACCGAATACGATATTGAGATGCTTCGGGAGATCGGCATTTGCAAGGGAATTGAAAACTATTCGCGTGTGCTTTCGGGAAGGGCTCCGGGCAGTATGCCGACTACATTGCTCGACTATTTTCCGGACGATTATCTCATGTTTGTCGATGAGTCGCATGTGACTTTACCTCAGGTAAGGGGAATGTACGGCGGCGACAGAGCGAGGAAGGAAAGCCTTGTCGAATACGGCTTTAGGCTTCCGTCGGCCTTTGACAACCGTCCGCTTAATTTTGAGGAATATTATAAGCATATAAATCAGGTGATATTCGTCAGCGCGACGCCGGGCGATTTTGAGCAGTCGGTCGCTCAGGCAACGGCCGAGCAGATAATAAGACCGACGGGCCTTCTTGACCCGGAGATCTCGGTCAGGCCGACCGACGGTCAGATCGATGATCTTGTGGGCGAGATAAATGCCTGCACCGAACGAAAAGAGCGCGTGCTGATTACCACCCTTACCAAAAAAATGGCGGAGGATTTAACCGATTATCTTTCGGACCTCGGTATTAAGGTAAGGTATATGCATCATGATATAGATACCATCGAACGTATGGAGATCATCCGTGATTTGCGCCTGGGCGAATTCGATGTGCTGGTCGGAATAAATCTGCTCAGAGAGGGACTTGATATCCCCGAGGTGTCGCTGGTAGCGATTCTCGACGCCGATAAGGAGGGTTTTTTGCGCTCGGGGCGTTCGCTTGTGCAGACCATAGGACGTGCGGCGCGCAATGCGTCGGGCCGGGTTATAATGTATGCCGATTCGGTTACCGATTCAATGGAATATGCCATAACCGAGACGGCAAGGCGACGCGAGATACAGATGAAATATAACTTAGAGCACGGGATTACCCCTAAAACGATTGTCAAGGATGTAAGAGATGTAATCGAAATGTCCAAAAGCGATAAAAAATCGCTTGATAAAAAGCATATTTCCCGTATGCCGAAGAAGGAACGCGAAAAGCTCATAGCAGAGCTTACCAAGGAGATGAAAGAGGCAGCCAAGATGCTCGAATACGAGCACGCCGCCTTCTTGCGCGATAAGATTAAGGAATTAAAAGAAAGCTGACGGTAGGTAAAAATCATTATGGCAATGGACAAAATAATTATCCGCGGAGCAAGGGAGAATAACTTAAAGAATATCGATCTTGAGGTTCCGAGGGACAAATTTGTGGTATTTACCGGCGTTTCGGGCTCTGGCAAGTCCTCGCTTGCCTTCGATACCCTTTACGCCGAGGGACAGCGAAGGTATGTTGAGTCGCTGTCCTCTTATGCGAGGATGTTTTTGGGGCAGATGGAAAAGCCGGATGTCGACAGCATAGACGGTCTTTCGCCGGCTATTTCCATCGACCAAAAGACCACCTCCAAAAATCCCCGTTCGACGGTCGGTACAATAACCGAGATCTATGATTATTTAAGGCTTTTGTATGCCCGTGTGGGCGTTCCGCACTGCCCGGTATGCGGCCGGGAGATCAGCCGTCAGACGGTGGATCAAATAGTCGACAGGGTGTTGTCGCTTGAAACAGGCACCAAAATCCAGGTTTTAGCTCCGGTTGTACGGGGGAGAAAGGGCGAGCACCAAAAGGAGTTTGAAAGTGCGAAAAAATCCGGCTATGTGAGAGTGCGGGTCGATTCGGTGATGTATGAGCTCGCCGAGGAAATAAAGCTCGAAAAGAACAAAAAGCATAATATCGAAATAGTAATCGACCGACTTGTTATTAAGGAGGGAATAAGAAGCCGACTTGCCGATTCGATTGAAACGGCGGTTAAGATTTCGGGAGGGACGGTGCTTGTCGATGTAATAGGCGGCGAGGAGATACTTTTCTCCCAAAACTTCGCCTGTCCCGAGCACGGGATAAGCATTGACGAGCTTACTCCGCGGATGTTTTCCTTTAACAGTCCGTTCGGCGCCTGCGAGGAATGCGACGGACTGGGTGTTTTTATGAAGATAAATCCTGATCTTCTTATTCCGGATAAAACAAAATCCATTGCTCAAAACGCCATTAAGGGCAGCGGCTGGAGCTATACCGGATTTAACTCATACATTGCAAAAATGTATCTGGATGCGCTGGCGAGGCATTACAAATTTTCGCTTGATACTCCCTTTGAAAAGCTGCCGGAAAAAATCAAAAACATTATTTTTTACGGCAGCGGCGACGAGAAAATTACCTTTCATCGCGAAATAATGGGTCATTCCGCCGATTATCAATCTACCTTTGAGGGGGTAATATGTAACCTTGAACGCCGTTACAAGGAGACACAAAGCCCGGCGGCGAGAGAGGATATAGAGCAGTATATGTCCGAAATGCAGTGCAGCCACTGCCACGGCGCTCGTCTTAACGACAAAGCTCTTGCGGTTACGGTGGGCGGAATAAATATCGATAAGCTGTGCTCGCTTTCGGTGGTAAATGCCATTGATTTCTTTGAAGAATTAAAGCTTAGCCACCGCGATGAGCTGATTGCCGATAAAATTTTAAAGGAAATAAAAAGCAGGCTCAGCTTTCTAAAGAACGTCGGTCTCGGATATCTTACCCTTTCGAGATCGTCGGGAACCCTTTCGGGAGGAGAAAGCCAGAGAATCCGTCTTGCCACCCAGATAGGCTCGGCGCTTACCGGCGTGCTTTATATTCTCGATGAGCCCTCTATCGGACTTCACCAAAGGGATAACCGCAAGCTTATATCGGCGCTTAAAAGGCTTCGCGATATCGGCAACACCCTTATAGTGGTCGAGCACGACGAGGAGACCATGCTCGAATCGGACTATATTGTTGATATAGGACCGGGAGCAGGAGACAGGGGCGGCGAGGTTATTTGCGCCGGAACGGCACAGGATATAATGAATTGCGAAAAGTCCGTTACCGGTAATTATCTTTCCGGACGGATCAAAATTCCGGTACCGGACGAGAGACGTAAGGGCAACGGCTCTTATCTTGAGGTGATCGGTGCTAAGGAGCATAACCTGAAAAACATCAGCGTTAAAATCCCCCTTGGCGAATTTGTGTGTGTTACCGGCGTTTCCGGTTCGGGTAAATCCACCCTTGTTAATGAGATTTTATATAAAAAACTGGCGGCCGACGTTAACAGGGCTCATACCTTCCCGGGAAAACACGAATGTATAAAGGGTATTGAGAATATCGATAAGGTCATAAATATTGACCAGTCGCCTATTGGCAGAACCCCACGTTCCAATCCGGCTACCTATATCGGGGTTTTTAACGATATACGGGAGCTGTATGCTTCGACTCCGGATGCAAAAATGCGCGGATATTCGGCCGGACGTTTTTCCTTTAATGTTAAGGGAGGGCGCTGTGAGGCCTGCCAGGGCGACGGAATTTTAAAGATCGAAATGCATTTTCTGCCCGATATTTATGTCCCGTGCGAGGTCTGCAAGGGCAAGCGCTACAATCGCGAGACACTGGAGGTAAAATATAAGGGCAAGAGCATTCACGACGTTCTGGATATGCGGGTAAGCGAGGCCTATGAGTTTTTTGAGCCTATTCCCAAAATTGCGAGAAAATTAAAGGCGCTAAAAGACGTCGGAATGGGATATATAAAGCTCGGCCAGCCGGCGACCACCCTTTCAGGCGGCGAGGCTCAAAGGGTAAAACTGGCGAGCGAGCTGTGCAAGCGGCCGACCGGTAAGACCTTTTATATACTTGACGAACCGTCAATAGGGCTGCACAGCGCCGATGTCCACCGGCTTATTGAGGTTTTACAGCTTATTGTTTCTACCGGGAATACCGTTTTGGTTATTGAGCATAATCTTGATATTATTAAAACGGCCGATCATATAATCGATCTCGGACCCGAGGGAGGAGACGGCGGCGGAAGGATAGTAGCTCAGGGTACTCCCGAGGAGGTAGCGGCTGTAAAGGGCTCTTATACAGGCGAATTTTTGAAGGAAATACTTTCGAAAAAACAGATATTTTAAAAAATATAATTATTATTTACATTTTATTAATCCATTTTCGCTTTTTTACCTTTATACTTGCCCTTAGAAAAACTGAATGGAGCGATTATATCTGTTCGGATACGTAAAGGCCGACAAGCCTGATTTGAAAGTTTGCGAATATGACTCATACAAGGCGGTTTACTGCTCGCTTTGCCGTCAGATGGCAAAGGACTACGGTCCGCTGGCTAAATTTTCGCTGAGTTATGATCTGGTTTTTTTAGCTCTTATCCGTATAGGGCTTCAGGATAAAGGCTGCTCGCTGTGCAAGCGCCGCTGCAGGTTCAATCCGCTTAAAAAATGCGCAATGCTTTGCGACGCTGATGACGGCCTTAAATTCACCGCCGGTGTCGCCGTTATGCTGACCTATTTTAAGCTGCTTGACGACGTTTCGGACAGTTCGTTTTTTAAAGGACTTTTTTGCAAGTTTCTTGGCTTTTTGTACAAGCCGGCATATAAAAAGGCCAAGCGCTTTTATCCCGAGGCGGCTGAAATTATAGAAAATGCCATGGCCGAGCAGGAAAAAACCGAGCAGTCGGGTCTTCGCAATATCGACAGAGCCGCCGATCCTACGGCCTCGTCGCTCGGAAAGCTGTTTTCGCTTTATATTGAGGACGAATCGTTAAAACGGGTATTATACCGACTCGGTTACTGTGTCGGCAAATGGGTGTATGTTACGGATGCGGCTGACGATTTAAGCGATGACCTGAAAAGCGGTTCTTTTAATCCCTTGCTGCCGGCTGATTGCAATATATCGGCCGACGATAGCGAAAGAATAAAGGAGCTGAAAGAGAAGGCCGAGCCCGTATTAAACACCTGTATATGCGAGGCGGCGCTTGCCTTTGAGCTTATCGAATTCAGGCGTTTTTCTCCGATAATAGGGAATATTATTTACAAAGGGCTTGAAAACGTCCAGAATAAAATTATATATAAGAATGAGAACAAAAAGGTCGAAAAGGAAGGAAAATCGAGCAATTTATGAAGGATCCATATGAGGTTTTAGGCGTTTCGCGCGACGCAACGGACGAACAGATAAAAAATGCCTATCGTGAGCTTGCGCGTAAGTATCATCCCGATTCTTACAACGGCAATCCGCTTTCGGATCTTGCGGCCGAGAAGATGAAAGAGATAAACGAGGCCTACGATGCGATAATCTCCGAGCGTAAAAACGGCGCTTCGGGCGGGTCCGGCGGCGGATACTATAATGCACCTTCGGGCGGTTACGGTGCCTCCTCGGATTTTGCCGATATACGGGCTATTATATCCCAGGGCCGCTTTGAAGATGCACAGGTTTTGCTCGACGGAATCCCTCCGGAGAGGAGAAATGCCGAGTGGTATTTCCTTAACGGTTCGGTTCTTTACAGGCGCGGCTGGTTTGAGGACGCATATGCGAGCTTTGCAACGGCCTGCAGGATGGATCCTCAGAATCCGGAATATCGTGCGGCGCTTTCCAATATGAAGAATAAGCGCACCGGCGCTCCTTACCGTAATTATTCGGGAAATACCGGCGGATGCAGCGCTTGTGATATCTGCTCGGGACTTATGTGCGCCGACTGCTGCTGCGAATGCATGGGCGGCGATTTGATTCCCTGCTGCTGAGCATTATTATTTTTTATTTTAATTTGACGGGTGAAACGGCTTGAAGAAAAACAGAAAAATTGCACTTTGCGGTATGATTTCGGCGCTTTCTCTGGTCATAATGCTCGCTTCATATATCCCGTATTTTACCTATGCCGTACCGGCTGCAGCCGGAATAGTTTTTTGTGTTATTGTTATCGAGGTAGGTTTTAAGTACTCGTTAGCTTCATATTTTTGCACGGCCGTGCTTGCTTTTTTCCTTTGCGAGAAAGAGGCGGCTGTGCTTTTTGTTTTATTTTTCGGTTATTATCCCATTTTAAAGGCGGTTATCGAAAAACACATAAAGAGCCGGCCGGTAGAATATATTTTGAAATTTCTTGTTTTCAATGTTTCGGTCATTTTAAGCTATGCGCTGCTGATCTTTGTTTTCAAGCTGCCGATTGACGATATGGGGCCGCTGTCGCCTAAGGTCATGCTTTTGTTTCTTTTAGTTGCGGGAAATATTGCGTTTGCGGTGTACGATATTGCGATAACTCGCCTGGTGGCGCTGTATTTTCAGCGGTTGCGACGGTATTTAAAGGTCGTTTTATAATAATAAAATCGGAGAAGTAAATGAAGAAAAATATTATAATAATCGGCGGCGGCGCTTCGGGACTGATGTGTGCGATATCGGCGGCTGAAAATTGCAACGTCATTGTTTTAGAGAAGAATGACAAGGTGGCAAAAAAGGTGATGATCACCGGAAAGGGCCGTTGCAACGTTACGAATAATTGCGATATTGACGCTCTTATATCGGCGGCTGTATCGAACGGAAGGTTTTTGTACAGTGCCTTTTCGGCCTTTAATTCGCAGGATACAATGGATTTTTTTGAAAGCTCGGGAGTTCCCCTTAAAACCGAACGGGGAAATCGGGTTTTTCCCGTTTCGGACAAGGCTTACGATATAGTAAACGCCTTAAAACGCCGGACGGCCTTATCGGGCTGCGAAATAAGAACAAATTCCGCCGTTGGGGATATTATTTTTAAGGATTCGTCTGCGGTCGGCGTGGTGCTTGAAAACGGAGAAAAAATCTACGCCGACGCGGTTGTTATCGCAACGGGAGGAGTATCCTATCCGCTGACCGGTTCTACCGGGGACGGATATAGATTTGCCAAAAAAGCAGGACATACGGTGATTGCGCCGATACCGTCGCTGGTTCCCTTTACCGTTTATGAGCAGGATATCTGTTCATCCCTTTCGGGACTTTCCCTTAAAAACGTACGTCTTACTGTTTACGATACGTCTAAAAACAAAAAGCTCTTCAGCGAGCTTGGGGAGATGCTTTTTACACATACCGGGATTTCCGGTCCCCTTGTGCTTAGCGCCTCGGCCCATACCCGTCCCATGGAAAAGGGGAGATACAGTGCCGTTATCGATTTAAAACCGGCCATTGATTCAGATACACTTGACAGGCGGCTGCTTCGCGATTTCGGCGACAATATAAACAGGGATTTTGTTAATTCCCTTTCCGATTTATTGCCAAAAAGCATTATTCCTGTTATAATAGAAATGTCAGGCATACCGCTGAGGGTAAAGGTGAATTCGGTTACGAAGGAGCAGCGGAAAGCTCTGTGTGAAATCATCAAGGGGATGAAGCTTAGCATAAAGGGCTTTCGTCCGATTGACGAGGCGATTGTTACAGCCGGCGGTGTTAAGGTCTCGGAGATCGATCCCCGTACAATGATGTCGAAAAAAATAAGATCGCTGTATTTTGTCGGCGAGGTTCTTGATATTGACAGCTATACCGGCGGATATAATTTGCAGAATGCGTTTTCCACCGGATATTTGGCAGGAGAAAGCATTAAAGCAGGTGAAAATTTATGATAAACGTTGCAGTTGACGGTCCGGCCGGAGCCGGAAAAAGCACTGTCTCAAGGCGCGCGGCGAAAATTCTCGGGCTCGTATATGTCGATACAGGTGCGCTTTACCGGGCAATAGGGCTTTATGTCATCGAAAAAGGCATTGATACAAAGGATGAAAAGGCGGTTACGTCTGTATTAAAGGATATAACGGTCGATCTTGATAATTCGGACGGCGAGCAAAGGGTACTGCTTTGCGGCGAGGATGTAACGGGAAATATCAGAACAGGGGCAGTTTCCATGGCCGCTTCGGACGTGTCGTCCTACCCTGAGGTGCGTGCTTTTCTGCTTGAAACACAAAAGAAGATCGCACGGGAGAAAAGCGTTATAATGGACGGGCGCGATATAGGCACCGTCGTATTGCCTGACGCTGACGTCAAGGTGTTTTTAACGGCCGATGCCCAGGTCAGGGCAAAAAGACGTTTTCTCGAGCTTACAGAGCGTAAGGAAAAGGTCGATTATAATACGATTTTAGCCGAGATAAACGAGCGCGACCATAACGATAAAAACCGCGCGGTAGCCCCCCTTAAACAGGCTGACGATGCTATACTTCTCGATACATCAAAAATGAGCTTCGACGAGTCGATACAGGCGCTTGTTAATATCATCCGAAAAGGAACCGACATCAAATGAGTAAAGCTGAAAAGAAAAACAATAAGGGCAAGAAAAACATTCTTTATTTTATAGCTAAATTTATCCTGCATGTTATATGGCTGGTTTTTCCGTACAAAATAGTCGGGCGCGAGAATCTTTACACCGATGATCCGGTGCTTATTTCATGTAACCATATTTCATATATGGATCCGGTGTTTATTGTGATGGCAATGAAAAAGCGCCGCAAGATATATTTTCTTGCCAAGAGTGAGATTTTTAAAAACAAGTTCATTTCGGGATTTTTCCGTTTTTGCGGAGCTATACCTATTGACCGTAAGAATGGTATTCAGGGTATCAGATCGGCAGTCGATAAGCTTGAAAGCGGCAATGTCGTCGGCATTTTCCCCGAGGGCACACGATCAAAAACCGGAAAGCTCGGCAAGCCGAAATCCGGTATTATTATGGTTGCCCAGCGTTGCAAGAGCGACATAATTCCGGTTACCCTTGTAACAAAGCATCAGAAGGTAAGGCCGTTCAGAAAGACCGTAATTTACGTCGGAGAACGCATTGAGTACGAAAAGCTCGGGATCGATTCGGCCTCGTCGATAAGCCAGCTTAAAGCCGCCGGCGAGTTGATTTTTGAGGATACCAGACGGGTATTGGCTCAAAATACCGACGTTACGGGGATAAGCGAAGAATGAAAGTATTAGTTGCCAAAACGGCAGGATTTTGCTTTGGGGTCAACCGGGCGGTCGAGACGGTGAAGAATTTGCTTTCACAGGGCAAACGGGTCGCAACGCTGGGTCCGATTATACATAACCCTCAGGTGGTAAGCGATTTTGAAAGACAGGGGGTAACCATCGTCGGGCGGCCGGGCGATGCGGCAAAGGGCACGACCCTTGTCATACGCTCGCACGGTATACCGGAGGATATTTATGATGAGATAAAGGCCGGCGGATTTGATTTTGTCGACGCGACCTGTCCGTACGTTAAAAAAATACACGAGATAACGCGCGAAGCTAAAAAACAGGGGAAATATGTGCTCATTGCAGGCGATGCGGAGCACCCCGAAGTTATTGGAATAAAAAGCTGCTGCAGCGACTGCTGCGGAATATTCGATAACGAAATTTCTTTAACTAAATTGTTAAAAAGTGACAAAATTTCGGGGTATAAAGGCGTAGTTGCGGTAGCTCAGACCACTTTTGACGCAAAAAAATGGTTTGAATGCGTAAAAATAATAAAAAAAGTATGTACAAACGCAGAAATATTTGATACAATATGTAATGCTACTTTCAAAAGACAGAGCGAAGCGCAAAGCCTGGCGGAAAAGTGCGACTATATGATAATAGTCGGGGGACGGCATAGCTCCAACACCAAAAAGCTTTATGAGCTGTGTTCGGGTTATTGCGAGGTCTCGCTTATAGAGCAAGCCGGTGAGCTTGACCGCGATCGATTGAAGGCGGCGTCTTGTATAGGTCTTACAGCCGGGGCATCAACTCCGGCGTGGATAATAAAGGAGGTTCAAAATCTAATGTCAGAAGTCTTGGAAAACACCACTATCCCGGAAGAGGATTCTTCCAAAAATAATACTGAACCGGTTGCTACAGCCGAAGAAACCGTTGATACGAACACTGTTGCAGCCGAACCCCCTGCACAGTCGGATGAGCAGCCCGTTAAAAGCTTTGATGAAATGACCGACGAAGAAGCCTTTGAGTATTCGCTCAACAACATGAGCACCGATCAGAAGGTAAAGGGCATCGTACTCGGTATTACTCCGACTGAGATACAGGTTGATATCGGCCGTAAACACGCCGGTTACATACCGCTTGATGAGTATTCTTATGATCCCACTGCCGATCCCATGAAGGAGCTCAAACTCGGCGATGAGATCGATCTGATCGTTATGAAGACCAACGATCAGGAAGGTACCGTAATGCTTTCCAAAAAGCGTTTCGATGCCATTAAAAACCGTGAGAAGTTCTATGCCGCTGCCGAGTCGGGCGAGGTGTTGAACGGTCATGTTATCGAGATAATCAAGGGCGGCGTTATCGTCATGTGCGACGGTGTTCAGGTATTTGTTCCCGCTTCACAGGCGACCCTTTCGCGCGAGGAGCCCATTGAGGATCTGCTCCATAAGCCGGTAACCTTTAAAATTTTAGAGCTTAACAAGGGCCGTCGCCGTTCGGTAGGCTCCATACGCGCTACCCTTCAGGATGCCCGCCGCGAGCAGCGCGCCGCTCAGAGAGCTGAGTTCTGGGCTAACGTCGAAGAGGGCAAGGTCTACACCGGTAAGGTAAAGTCTATCACCAGCTACGGTGCCTTTGTTGACCTCGGCGGAGTTGACGGCATGGTTCATATCTCCGAGCTTTCCTGGAAGCGCATTAAGAACCCGACCGAGGTAGTAAATGTCGGCGATGTTATCGAGGTGTATGTAAAATCTTTTGATACCGAAAAGCATAAGGTATCTCTCGGATACAAAAAGGCCGAGGATAACCCCTGGAACATCTTCCTTCGCGATTATAAGGTCGGCGATGTTATCGACGTAAAGATCGTCAGCATGACGACCTACGGTGCATTTGCCAATATCATTGATGGTGTTGACGGTCTTATCCATATTTCTCAGATAGCTGACCGCCGCATTGAAAAGCCGCAGGATGTTCTTAAGGTTGGCGAGACTGTCAAGGCGAAGATAACCGCAGTTGACGAGGATCGCAAGCGTGTAAGTCTTTCTATCCGCGCGCTTATCGAGGACAGCGGCGAAGAATCCGCCGAGGAAGCAGCTGCCGATGATGCTGCCGAAACCGAGCAGGACGCCGAATAATCTTTAATATGTTTTAATAGGAGACACGGGTTTTATCCGTGTCTCTTTTTGTTGGTGTTATAGTACCTGATGTAGTTTTTATAATAAATATCGATAAACCTCGTTTATAAACGTCCGCTTGCGTTTTAAACAAAAAAACGGTTGCCATTGACAATATTTTATTTTCGTTTTATAATCATACTGTGCTTTTGTGCAATAAAAGACTACTTTAACTAAAGGAGAATGTGTTATGAAAAAGCCGGCGAAAGCCCTTACATCGATTTTGCTGACGGTGCTTTTTGCAGTATCTGTATTTACCCCGGCAGCCGGTGCGCAGGAATTAAACCAACTTACCGATTTACCCGCAATCCATATCACTCTTGATGACAATAAAAACGTTAACAGTATAACAAAAAATGAAAGATTACCGGCTACTGTGTCGGTGCGTGCAGAGGGTTATGATGATATAACAGGTGTGCCTATAACAATTAAGGGTCGCGGTAATTCCACCTGGACCCTTCCTAAAAAGCCTTATCAGATTAAGTTTGATGAAAAGACCGATATGCTCGGTATGGGCGCCGCTAAAAAGTGGATTTTACTTGCTAATTATTGGGATAAGACACTTATGCGCAATGCCGTTACATATGACCTTGCCAACAAAATTAATAATATCTGGTCGGTTGAATTCCGCTTTGTAGACGTTTATATTAACGGCGAATACAGGGGAAATTATTTACTGACCGAAAAAATCGAATTCGGAAAACAGAGGATAAACGAGGACGGGGAAAAGGGCGCCGTATTACTCGAGCTTGAACAGCAGTACCGTCATGCCGGCGAGGGCTGCTCCGCCTGCATAATAACCGACAGCGGCGTTCATGCGACCCTTAAGGAGCCGGAGCTCGGCAAGCCTTATACAACCGAAGAATTCAAAGCGATAAAGCAGCAGACCCTTGATAAGCTCAACCGGGTCGAAACGGCTATACATGAGGGCTACGACAGCTACTCACAGCTTATAGATGTCCGTTCGTTTATTGACTGGTATATTGAAAATGAGCTTGCAAAAAACTACGATGCAGCCTTTGTTACGAGCACGTATTGCTATCTTGATGAATCGGGATTGCTCCACATGGGGCCGGTCTGGGACGTTGACGTTTGCTTCGGCAATCAGGATGTGTCCTATCCCGGTACCGTCGATAACGGTCTTAATACATACAATTACCGTTCGGATAAGGGCGCATGGTACATGTCGCTTTTTGATGACGAGGATTTTGTACGCATGCTTAAGGAGCGTTGGAGTGAGCTTAAAGCCGAGGGCTACATATACGGCATGCTCGATAAAATCGACGAGCTTTATGCCCAGATAAAGGATTCCCAGAAGCATGACAATGCGGTCTGGCCGGATGCCATGCAGGTAACCAACGTAAGGGGCAAGGGAACGCCGTATTTTTCCTTCGATAAAGAGGTTACGTATTTCAAGGCTTGGCTCTCACAGCGTATAGAATGGCTTGACAGCCAGTGGAATGACGATTACTGTACTATTTTAAACGAACGAAGAATGGATTCCATGGGCGGCGGAGGAATAAAAACCGGAATATACGGCAGTGTGGAAAACGGAATATGGAGCTGGTATCATTTAAGCGCCCATGCACCGAATTCACCCGTTGTTACCTCGAAAACCTTTTTTGACGGATCGATAAAGAACGGAAAGTATATATGCAGCGTGAATTATAAGGCCGAAATCGGCGAATGCACCGATTATCTCATGCTCCGTCTAATTGGGGTTGATAAAACCGGGCGTGAAAGCGTCGTATCGCAGACCTCGGCTACGCATGTTTCTTATGTGACCGCGCAAAAGGATGCCGAAGGATATGCCAAGCTTAACATGAAGCTCGACACAACTCAAAACGAACGTTATGTATCATACAAGCTGGTTATAGATGCATATAATGCCGATGTAATGCTTAAAAACATCTTTTTATATGCCGATTTGGTAAAGGGTGACGTTGTTGCCGATGGCACGGTTACCGCTTCGGACGCATTGCTTACCTTGCAGAATTCCGTAGGAAAGGTTGAGTTTTCTCAGACTCAGGCTACCCTTGCCGATGTTGACGGCTCGAAAGGTATAACGGCCGGTGATGCGCTGCTTATTTTGCAAAAGGCTGTCGGTAAATTGGAGAGCTTTCCGTCAGAAGATATTTAAACGGATTTTGAGGCGGATTTGACGATATCTCGTTTGCCTGATTAATACTACTTTTATTACCGGAAGGATAATAAAAATGAAAATCAAACCGATTTTTTCGCTTTTTTTGTGCTTTATAGTGACTGCTGCCGCATTTGTTTGTGCGCCTTGCTTAAATGCGGAAATTTCCGCTTCGGCTGAAACGGAGAATGTATTGTTCGGGGATATCGACTCAAACGGTGTCATTAATGCAAATGATGCGCTTTTGGCACTTCAGCAGGCGGTTGATAAAACAAATCTCAGCGAGAAGCAGCGCTCCCTTGCCGATGTCGACTGCTCCGATACCGTAAACGCAACCGATGCTTTGCAAATCTTGCAGTTCTCGCTCGAAAAAATTACGAGCTATTCGTACACCGGGATGAACGGGCGTACCATCACCGTTGCAACACGCAATATCAATAAGTATACCGGTCAGTCGGCTGCCGCCGCCGAGTATCGTGCGGCCATAAACGGCATTGAGAAAAAATACGGCATGCAGGTAAAACTTGTCGAAATGAGCGAGGAGGAAATAGCCTCGGCAATTTCGACGGGTACGCGCACCTTTGATATTGTGGACACAAACCTTGTTGAAGGAAGAAATCTCGCAAGGCGTAACCGCGTTAAGGATATAAGCGGTTCTGCATTTTTTGATAATACATTTTCAAGCGGAATGACCGGGTCGTTTACCCTCGGCACCGGGGTTTACGGTGTGGCGTCGAAGGCAATGAGCACCAACGCTCACGGTCTTATGATGAATATGGACCTTTTAAAGCGGTATGCTCCGGTAAGCGCCGAAAAATTAAGCGTTCAATTTGAAAATAAGCAGTGGACATGGGAGGCGCTCAGAGCCTTGCTTGATGAGTATGCCTCCAATGCGCCCGAAAACAGTAAAATAATGCTTTCAAATACCAATATAATCGGTCAGGTGATAGTTTCGAATGCCGGATATGAGGTGGATTTTCTCGCCGACGGTACCGGGGCTGCGTCATCTATTTGCTCGCCCGAGGGAATAGCCGCAATGACCTATTTAAAGTCGCTTAAAACCGACGGTCTTTGGTATTACGATGCGGATGTCAATGCGCTTTATTCCTTCTTTAAATCCGGAAAATCGCCGATTTTCGCATATTTTCTAAACGCTGCATCATGGTCGTCGAGGTCTGGCTACAATTTTGAGCTTACGGCAATGCCCTTCCCCATAGGACCGGAAAAAGAGGATTATGTAATGAGTAGTTTCAACGGAATGGCTTATTGTATTCCGTCTTCTTCGAAAAAGACCGTAAATGCCGAAATGCTGTTTTTGAAGGAGCTTATGGCAATGGACGAAGGTCTTGCAAACGCCGTGTGCAGCGATGCTGCAGCCTGTGGCTACAATGAGCTCGGCGTAAGTGTATATCGCTGGGCGACCGCGAATACAACGCGTGATTTCTCCTCGGGACCTTTTACAAGTGCTGTCGGCGGACCGGTTGATTCCTCGGTTATAAACCCGACAAGGGATCCGGCCAAGGTGCTGCCGTCGATTGAAAAACTGGTTCAAAAAGAGGTTGACAATTATTACGGAAAGTTTTATGCTGAGAAAAACTGATTTTCAGTTCGGCAGGTAAGTGTTGCAACCGGCAGGTACGGGTTTTAAATTTACGTTATCGGGTGCAACATTAAAACGATTTCTTTTAATTGTCTGTATATCGGCGCTGTAATTGATATTAAAAATCAGAAAACAGCTTTCCTGCCGGATATGACAAGGATCGGGTTATCAGTCCTTGTTATATGACTGGAAAGCTGTTTTTTACGGGAGAGGATAGTGTTTATGAAATATGATGAGCTTATAAAGGCTGCAAGATCGGCGAGAGAAAAGGCATATGCCCCATATTCGGGATTTTCGGTAGGGGCAGCCCTCCTTTGCGAAAACGGTGAAATATACACCGGCTGCAATGTCGAAAATTCGTCGATAGGGCTTACAATATGTGCCGAACGTACAGCCGCCGTAAAGGCGATATCGGACGGGGAAAGATGTTTTAAGGCGATTTGTATAATCGGCGGAAAAACAGGCGAAAATGCTTGCGATATATGTTTCCCGTGCGGTATGTGCAGACAGTTTTTAAGCGAATTTGCAGCCGATGATATGCAGGTAATTCTGCCGTGCGAAAATGATGTGCAAATTTACGATTTTAAATCGCTTTTTCCCCACGGATTTAAGCTTTGATTTTTTTGTTTTTTAATAGCGAGGTGGTTTATAAATGCTTATAAACGATATTATTCGTAAAAAACGCGACGGCGGTGTGTTAAACGATGACGAAATAGCCTTTTTCGTAAACGGGGTAACCAAGGATGAATTTCCCGATTATCAGGTCTCTGCGCTGCTCATGGCGATATTTTTAAACGGTATGAATACACATGAGACGGCGGTTTTGACCGATAAAATGGCCCACAGCGGCGATGTTCTTGACCTGTCTGCAATAAAAGGCCCTACCGTCGATAAACACAGCACCGGCGGGGTCGGGGATAAGACCACACTTATAGTCGGTCCGATTGCCGCCTCGCTCGGAGTTAAGGTTGCGAAGCTCTCGGGCAGGGGGCTCGGTCACACCGGAGGCACCGTCGATAAGTTAGAGTCTATAAAGGGCTTTAACACATCGATCGACAAGGAACGTTTTGTCGCTCAGGTCAACGACATAGGAATATGCGTTGCCGGACAGACCGGAGTGCTCGCGCCGGCCGATAAAAAGCTCTATGCATTGAGGGACGTTACCTGCACTGTTGAAAGTATTCCGCTTATTGCTTCGAGTATTATGAGTAAAAAGCTTGCCGCATCGGCACAGTCTATCGTGCTTGACGTAAAGTACGGCAGCGGCGCTTTTATGAAAAGCAGAAAAGAGGCGGCAAAGCTTGCCCGTGCAATGGTGGATATCGGAAAGCACTGCTCGCGTAACATGAGGGCGCTTGTTACCGATATGGACGTACCGCTCGGCCATGCCGTGGGAAATGCGTTGGAGGTCCGCGAGGCGGTTCAGGTCTTAAACGGAGGCGGTCCTGACGATCTAAAAACGGTGTGTCTTGAGCTTGCGGCCAATATGTATTCGCTTTCGAGTAATATCGATTTAAAAAAATCCCGCGCTATGTGTGAGGAGGCGCTGTCCTCCGGAAAGGCATTTGAAGTTTTCAGGAAAATGGTTAAGGCTCAAGGCGGCGATCTGTCGGTCATTGACGATACATCGCTTTTGCCGCTTAGCGACACCGCCTTATATGTATGCTCTCCGTGCGACGGGTTTATAACAAAAATGAATTGCGAAACGGTCGGCCATGCGGCCATGCTGTCGGGAGCCGGCAGAATGAAAAAGGATGATCAGATCGATCCGGCAGCCGGCATATATCTTTACAAAAAAACCGGCGATTATGTAAAAAAAGGCGAGAGAATTGCCGACGTGTACGGCTCTCCCGAAAAGCTTAAAGAGGCGGCCGTCTGCCTTGAAGGGGCATTTTTGTATGATGAAAAAATGACGCCGGCACTACCCCTTATTTCCGATGTGATTGAATAAAGCATCAGCTTGAAAGCAGTACTCTGGCTATAGATTCGGCCGCAAGGTGGGCTGAGTAAACCGCTTCGTCCAGGGTGTTGGCGTCGCTTCCGAATTCCATCAATACCGAGCCCTTGGTGAGATTCATATTGTACCGGCAATCGGTAAAATAAACCGAGCGTGTAAGACCGCTGTGGTCCTGTTCTATCCGGCGCTGGAATTTAAGCGCTGTCTGAAGGTTATATTTCCAGTTCGGATAATCGGTAACCTCGCCGGTTTCGCAGCCCGTAACAAACATTATCTGAGCCGCCGGTTTTCCGTTGATTTCGACCGTCGGTTTAACACGGGGCGAATTTCCGCCGCCGATTGAATCGCGGTGAACGTCTATTACAAAGCCTATGCTCGGATATTTTTCAAGATAGCTTTGAATGGTTTTGGCCGCCCTCGAATAGCTTCCGGTGTACGACGGGGAATCGTGCAGTGTTTCGTCATGCAGTGTATTTATCCCCATTGAATTTAAAACATCACACATTTCACGGCCGACGCGGACTACGTTTTTGTCTGTGTCGGTTGTTCTTGCTTCGCCGAGTGGCGAATAGCTTTCGGTCGTGTGGGTGTGTACAATCAAAATCTGCGGCTTTGTGGGATCGTTTATAGCAGCGCCGTCTGAAAGTGACAGAATTTCGTTTATATCAAGCGGATAGTTTATTTTGTTGTTTATGTAAATGTCATCGAAGGATGTATTCGCAGCAGATGCGTTTAACTGCTTTGTAACAACGCCGTTTTCGTCTGGAATAAGCTCGCTCGAGGCCGCGTTTTCAGAGGAGTCGCTTTGCTGCGACGATGTTTCATTATCCTTGAAATCGGTTTCGTTTGAACGCTCTTCCGTCTGCAATGCGGAATTGTCCTTTTTGTCGGCATCGGTTATTTCCGCTTTGTTCATTGCGGCGTGCGCGCTTATGTCAAAAACGGCCGTTGCCGCACCCGGAATTTTGGGAGCTACCTGCGATATACATATCAGCAGAACAATGCCGGTTAAGGTGTACTTTAAAGCTTTTTTAAAAAAATCCTTCAATAATTAACTCCCCTTTGTCTTTATGCTTTCTTAAGCATTATATGCGACAAAGGGTAGGCGTTATGTCAGAAGCAGCAGCTCCTCCGGCGTTAAATGGGGGTGCAGTGTGCAGTTGATCCCGAGGGCCATAAGCTGTGCGGCTCCGGAAATGACCGTATCGATCTCCCTTGGAGTCACCATCATTTCGGCAGCGGATGGAAAGACCTTGGCGCCGCTTTTTTCGCTTTTATCATCTTTATCGTCATCGTCAAGCAGAATGTCGTGCGCAAGGGTAAGTGCGTCGACCACAGTCGGAACCCCCATGCTTATTACCGGAACGCCGAGGGAGGCGGCACTGATTTCGCTTCTTCTGTTGCCTACTCCGGATCCCGGAGCGATCCCTGTATTTGAAATCTGTACCGTTTTACCGAGCCGCTCAAGCCGTCTTGAGGCGAGTGCGTCGATAACTATAACGGCCGAGGGGCAAACGCGGCCGACTATTCCGGATAATATTTCTGCCGTTTCAATGCCGGTTTTACCGAGTACGCCGGGAGACACAGCCGCAACGGGACGAAGCTCTCCGAGTCCTATCGAGCGCGAAAGCTCGCCGCTTATGTGTCTTGTTGCAAGGATTTTTTCAATTGTTTTTGGACCTAACGCATCGGGCGTTATGTCGCTGTTGCCGAGCCCCGCTACAAGCACGGGGCCATCTTTTGGCAGCAGTCGCGTGAGTTCTACCGATATGGCGGTGCGCGCATCCTCGTCGTTTTCGCTTTGCTGTGATATACAGGGCAATTCGATCGTTGTATAGGTTCCGCACGGTTTTCCTATGCGCCGAGCACCCTCGTCGTTTTCCACCGTAATACGTGTGATTTTTATGTCACCGAAATAGTTTTCTTCGCTGCTTACACCGGTGCATTCGTCTTTTAACAGCTCCTTGCGCTCCAATGCGAGGTCGCTTCTTATACTGTAAGGCATAAAATCAAATCCCCTTTATTTTTTTAGATAGCGTGAAAATCCGGAGTAAAATTATCAAACAGCAATTGTTTTACACCCTTATTATTCGGCGGAATTAATTTTATATCCTTTAAATATTTAATTTTATTTTTGACTTGACAAAAAAACAAAATATTTGTATAATATCTATCGTTGTTTGTAACCTATGGGCTCGTAGCTCAGCTGGGAGAGCGCCGCGTTCGCAACGCGGAGGTCGAGAGTTCGATCCTCTTCGGGTCCACCAAAAAGAAACGACAATTTTCTTTCGGAAGATTGTCGTTTCTTTTTGTTCTCTTCACTTTTATCTTTTCACTTTTCTCTCTTCTCTTAAATTGTCGTTTCCAGAGAAAAGATAAGAGAGAAAAGAGAAGAGAAAAGGTAGCTTTGCTTCGCAAAGCGTTGAATTATATAATAATTTGTGGTATAATTCAATCAGAGGTGATGACGAATGAACAGTCCTTTGCTCGATAAATCTCTTGATTTTGCAACACAGGTAGTATTGTTTTACGAGGATTTTTCTAAAACAAAAAAAGATACAACAATCGCAAAACAGTTACTTCGTTCTGCTACAAGTGTTGGTGCAAATATAAACGAAGCCATATACGGTAACAGCAAAGCGGATTTTATATCAAAGCTTCATATTTCACTTAAGGAAACCGGTGAAAGCATATATTGGCTCACGCTTCTGAAAAGAACAAATCTGATAGAATATAACTTTGATGAACTCCTTTCTCTTGCAGAAGAAATTAAGAGGATGCTGATTGCATCACTTAATACCGCAAAGGAAAATAAATGAAGATTCTTTTTACTGCATTCAAAGGCGTGCACAACACTTCTTTTCAGTTAGTGGATCAAACGGTAGCGAATCATATTTTATTAACCAATAGTTTTCAAGGATTGGTAAAAGACATTTCATTTATCAGTAGCGATTATAGCATAGTGTATATGTTTGGAGTCGATAAGAAACTGATAGATAAAGTCAGAATCGAAACGTGTGCAAAGTACAATGATGAAACGGTTTGTACAGATTTTAATGTACATTATTTAGAAACAATGCTTAGAAGCGCAGACATCTCTTACACCATATCAAATAAACCGACCCGTTATCTATGTAATGCGGCGTATTATCATATGCTAAAGAAAAATCCTAATACAGTTTTCATTCATATTCCATCATTAAAAGGTATGAGGATTGAACTGATGGATAAACTGATCGCATTTTTCAACGATATATGTTCCAACTAAAAAACTGCGAGAGTTCGAATTCATACGCAAAAGTGCCGAAAATATCTTTTTCGTAGCCCATAGACAAGAAAAGCACAGCACAGCATTGCGGAATTTTATTCTCGTGTTGTGCTTTTTCTTTTTACTTATGGCAACTCATGCTAAGATTATCATGTGTAATTCGGACCACTATAGTATTGACAATGAAGAGTCTATGTTATATTATCAACTTAGTAACATAACGAAAGCGAGGTGGACAAAATGACAAACACTATTCTGATAAAATCAAAGGTTATTTTGTCCGCTGATTAAGCTGCCTTTTTCATACGGATAAGATTGTCGTCTCTGATTTTATCAGAGGCGATTTTTATATCCTGAATTTTACGAAAGAGGTAATGTTATGGGAGAATTTAAGTTTGTACAAGCGACAAAAAGCAATGAATATCAGCGCATTTGCGACAAAGATATTCAAAAGCGAGAAAAGCTTATCACCATTCAAATCAGTAAATATTTATCTCATACTCTTGCAGAAAATATTGCCGGCGCACAATGGCATTCCTGTTCGCCGGAATGGATTAACCGAATTCGGCGTGCAACCTATGATGATAGCTATTTTTATGATTGTTTTGATGTGGTGGCTCTTGAAAGAGACGATAGTGTGATCGGCAGATTGCATTGTATTCAAAATGAAATCGATCAGAATTTATGGTACTACGGGGATTTGTTTGTCATTCCGGAATATCGGCGTATGGGAATTGCAACCCGAATGATTCATGCGGCGATTGATTATTTGATGGAGCTTGGAGCCAAGACATTACGGGTATATGTTGAACCGGATAATTTACCAAGCACAGCGCTTCAAAAAAGCATCGGTTTTGAAGAGAAACCTTATCAAGGCTTTAATAATCTCATTCATGACAAAGAGCATATGTTTGAGTTGAATTTACCGTGTTCTTATTCTGTCATACCGGCGAAAGCAGATGAGGCGGTGTTTGTTACGCAGTTTTATTGGCGAAACATAGAAAGCCTTCACGGAAAACCGATATCGATGGACGAATGGAAAACTGTATTATCTTCAAATAATGAAGATGAACGGAATTTTCTTGTTTGCCGCGGTTGTATGCCGCTTGCGTGGCTGCGTATTAACGGACTTCTTAATAAAGATATGGCTTGGATCGGTATGCTTGCGGTAAGCGACAAGCATCATCGTCAAGGTATCGGCAGATATGCAATAGAGTTTTCCGAACAATTTGTGAAAGAAAAGGGATTTCGTAAAATAGGAGTCCGCATAACCGAAGATAACATTCCGGCTCAAAATCTATATAGAAAATGTGGGTATGCTGTTACGGAATACGGTGAATGCGAAGCAGGGGACGGAATCAGGCGTATGGGATATACTTTTGTGAAAGCAATCGGAAATGACTGAAAAATACTTTGTTTCGCCGGAGTTCGAATTCTTCTGCCAAGCTTTTGTATAATCCGGATGTTTTTTATCTAAAGCAAACGGGAGGAGACCGGGCACGCTGAAAGTCCTGTAATAAATTTTTTTAAAAAAGTACTTGACAACCAAAAAAATGTGTGGTATAAGTAGTTAAACCGTTGAAGAAGAGTGAGTAGGCTATATTGGTCAAATCTCACAGCGAGCCGCGGGCGGTGGGAGCGCGGCAGAGGGGACGTAGCTGAATGGACTTCTGAGGTCGAGCGGAAAGGGCAGAGGTTTTGCCTTAGTATGTGAGACGGAGCATGGCTCTCCGTAAACAAAAGCCGGTGTATTTTTTTGTACACGCTGAGTGGCCGTTATTTTAACGGCAAGCCGGGTGGCACCACAGGATTTGTTTTTATTCCTGTCCCAGCAGTTTTTTGCTGAGACAGGTTTTTTGTTTTTTCGACATTTTAAGGAGAGTGATCTGATGTTTTTGCTGACTAAAAGCTGGCGCTGCGCGCCTGGGATTTCATACAGTATTATAAAACATAAAAATCACAAACTCTTTTTTATTACCGAAAGGCAGGAAAATTAAAATGAAAAACATAAAGATAAAAATCGCCGCGATCTTACTCGCTGTTATAACCGTTATAATGACACTTGGGGCTTGCTCTGATGATTCCTCCAAAAAGCTCAAGGTCGGAATTTGCAATTACGTTGACGATGCGTCGCTTAATCAGATAGTTGATAACATTAAAACCAGGCTCGCCGAAATAGGCAAGGAAAAGGGCGTTGAGTTTGACATAGCTTACGACAACTGCAACGCCGATTCAAACCTTATGAATCAGATAATCGCCAACTTTGTAGCCGACGACGTTGACCTTATGGTGGGTGTTGCCACTCCGGTCGCAATGGCTATGCAGTCGGCTGCCGAGGATACCGATATACCGGTTGTTTTTGCGGCGGTTTCCGATCCTGTTTCGGCGGGACTTGTAAAATCCCTTGAAAATCCCGGCGCCAACATTACCGGCACTTCGGACTATCTCGACACAAAGTCGGTTCTTAATCTTATTTTTGCCGCCGATCCCGATGCCAAAAAGATCGGACTTCTCTATGACGTAGGACAGGATTCCTCCGCAACCCCCATCGCAAAGGCCAAGGAAGAGCTCGGTAATCGCGGTGTTGAGGTTATCGAGCGCACCGGAACGACGGTAGACGAGATATCCCTTGCGGCTCAGGCACTTGTTTCAGACGGAGTTGACGCAGTATTTACCCCGACCGACAATACCGTAATGAAGGCCGAGCTTTCGATATATGAAATCTTTGCGAATGCCGGAATTCCTCATTACACCGGTGCCGATTCCTTTGCCCTTAACGGAGCCTTCCTCGGTTACGGTGTCGATTACGCAAAGCTCGGCAGTGAAACCGCCGACATGATCGCTCAGATACTCGTAGACAAAAAGCCGGCCGGAGAGTTAGCGGTCAAGACCTTCGATAACGGAACGGCGACCGTCAATACCGATATATGCGCACAGCTCGGATACAATTATTCCGACATTGAAAAGACCTTTGCACCTTATTGCACCAAGGTACAGAGCATTGTTACGGCCGAAAGCTTTGACGATATAAAATAAATTTTAAAGGTTGAGATTATGGGTTCGGTAATTACTTTACTGCAAACGGCGCTGGAACTGGGTCTTATGAGTTCGCTTACGGTGCTCGCACTGTTTTTAAGCTATTCGATGCTTAATGTGTGCGATCTTTCAACCGACGGCTGCTTTACCCTCGGCGCTACGGTGGGAGCCGCTGTGGCTATATCGGGACATCCGTGGCTTTCTATACCGGCCGCTATGGCCGCCGGCATAATATCGGGCTTTGTAACCGCATTTTTGCAGACAAAAATGGGAATCAACAGCCTGCTTGCAGGAATTATCGTTAACACGGCGCTGTATTCGGTAAATATAGCCGTTATGGGAGGATCGTCGATACTTAACATGAATAAAACCGAAACGGTCTTCACAAAGGCGCGCTCCTTGCTTTCGTCGATCGGTTTTGCCGGGCAGTATAAGCTGTTTGTGGCGCTTTTGGCGGTCGTATTGGCGGCGGTTTTATTGGGAATATTTTTAAAAACCCGTCTCGGACTTGCAATAAGAGCGACGGGAAATAATCCGGATATGGTCCGTTCCTCCTCGATAAATCCGACGGTAACCACGATAATCGGACTTTGTCTCGCTAACTCCCTGACCGCACTTTCCGGCTGTCTGCTTGCACAGTCGCAAAAGTCGGTCAATATAGATATCGGCACCGGAATGGTCACAATTGCGCTCGCTTCCCTGCTTATAGGCGGAATTTTTACTTCGCGCGGGAAGATGCCGCTTAGAATAGTCGGCGTTGTAATCGGCGCATTTGTTTTCCGCCTTGTTTATACGGTGGCTTTAAGGTTCGATATGCCGGCATTCATGCTTAAGGCGGTTTCGTCGGTCGTGGTCGTGGCGGCGATATCGATTCCGTATTTAAAACAAAGATTTCCGCTTATTAAGCGCCGTTTCGCTCATAAAAGGGGGAGAGCATAATGCTTAATATCTCGCATATTACCAAGATTTTTTCAAAGGGTACGGTTGACGAGAAAAAGGCTCTTGACGATTTATCCCTCGATGTAAAAAAGGGAGATTTTATTACCCTTATAGGCGCTAACGGCGCCGGTAAATCTACTCTGTTCGGCGCAATTGCCGGCAGCTTTATTACCGACAGCGGCAGCATAACTCTTGACAATGAGGACATAACCCTAAAACCCGAATTCAAGCGTGCGCGATATATCGGACGGCTTTTTCAGGATCCGATGCGCGGCAGTGCCCCCGGAATGACTGTTGAGGAAAACCTAAGCCTTGCCGCCGGCAGGGGTGGCTGGATGTCCTTTGTTTCAAAGGCGGATAAAAAGCTCTTTCGCGAGAGGGTTGCCATGCTCGAAATGGGGCTTGAGGATCGCATGAATCAGCCGGTCGGACTGCTTTCGGGCGGTCAGAGACAGGCGCTTACCCTCATGATGGCCACCTTGTCAAAGCCGAAGCTGTTGCTGCTTGACGAGCACACGGCGGCGCTCGATCCGTCAACGGCGCAAAAGGTGCTCCAAATAACCGAATCCACTGTAAGAGAGAGTTCCCTTACCTGTCTTATGATAACCCATAACATGCAGTCGGCCCTTGATTACGGCAATCGTACCGTTATGATGAATTCGGGACGTATAATACTTGATGTAGCCGACGATGAGCGAAAGGGGCTGACTGTTGCGGATCTGCTCGAGAAATTCAAGAGCGCGTCCGGTGCGACCCTTGATAACGACCGTATGCTGCTCATTTAGTATTTAAGCAACAAAGTAATGGGATGTACCGTTTTTCGGTGCATCCCATTTTAGTTTTCATTTATCGTTCGGTTTTTAGAAGCGGCTGTATCTGTTCGCCCGAAAGTGCGGCCTTTAATGTATCAGGTATAAGGCTGAAATCGGCTACTACCGAGCGCGGCTTGTTTTCGGGATCGTCCTGCGAGGCCGGAACAAAATAAAAACCTTTTGTATTTAAAAGCCGTCCTATATTTACGGCCGAGCCCGAAAGCGCGTCGTTGGTAGAGACTGCAATCACTACCGGATGTGAGTTTCGCAATGTCGATTTGGCGGCCATTGTGACATTTGTGTCGGTAATGCCGTTTGCAAGCTTTGATAAGGTGTTACCGGTGCAAGGGGCAATTATGAGTGCGCTTATAAGATTTTTAGGCCCGATCGGCTCGCTTTGGGGAATTTCGGTAAGCGCTGTTCTTTTGCAGATGTCTTCGATTTTCTGTCTTATTTCCTCGGCTATTCCGAATCTTGTGTCAAATCCGGCCGAGGCAGGGGACAAAATAGGAATTACGTCGTAACCTGTTTTGCACAGGGCTTCTATTTGCGGAATTACGCGAGAGAAGGTACAGAATGAACCGGTCAGCGCAAAGCCTATGGTTGCTTTACTGTCAGCCATATTCATCCGCTGCCCTTCCTTTTGATTTTAAGTATTTCAATTTGTTTTAATACCTCCGTACAGATCAATTATTGTTTCGGCAATGTGCTTTGCGGCGGTTTCCGGAGAATAAATTCCGGGAAGTGCAAGGGCATGGATGGTTTTTATTCCGATTTTCGAGGCGAAATCAAAATCGGTTCCGCCCGGCTTTGAGGCAAGATCAATGACGGTCGCCGTGTTTTTTACCCGGTTTAAAAGCGCGCTGTCAAGTATGAGGCTTGGAACGGTATTGAAAATTATATCCGCCGATTCTGCCGCTTTTGCCGCGTTTGAGGTGTACAGCGTTTTATATCCGGAAACTTCGGCGAGCGCTATATCCTTTTCCTTTCTTGCGGTTACGGTTACATCCGCTCCTAAAAGGGCAAGCTTATTGCTGAGAATTCTGCCTATTCTGCCCATACCTATAACAAGACATTTGCTGTCGAACAGGGCTTTTTTTGTGATTTCTATTCCGAGGGCGACGGCCGCTTCGGCTGTGGTTGCAGCGTTTTTTATCTGCAATGCCTCGCTTTTATAATAGTCTATAACCCTGACGCCTTTTTTCACTAAAAGCTTTTCGGTCTCCTCGTTTATCATGCCGCTGGCTACCGTTTGGCCTTTACAAAGTGCAAAAGCAAAGCTGCTGAATTCAAAAGAGTATTTGTCGCTTAGAATGGTTTTACCGTCCCGGCTCATAGGCAGAGGAAGAACTATCAGCTCGTATTCCGGAATTCTTTTAAATAATGCTTCCTTTTTTGTTTTAATCTCTTTGTCGGAATCGGACGACAGATTACCCGGATACACCTCGGTCTCGTAACCCTTTTCCTCCAGTGCTTTTGCTATATAACGGCCGCGCGCATCGTCGTAAATTACAAGTGCCTTTTTATCGTCCAACAGAATCACTCCCGATTTTTTGTTGCCGTACAGGTGCAGAGTTCCTTAATGCCTCTGATACTATAGTTTATGAGCCGTAAATTTGAGTTGTGAAAATTAAATGAAATAAAAAACACAAGCCGGCAGCTTTGGCGAATTCCGCCGCTGTCGGCTTGCGTTATTTAAGCTTTTGTTAAGAACTTAGTTATCTTTGTATTACACCGCGGGGACATGCAGCAGCGCATTCACCGCAGCCCGTGCATTTTTCGGGATCAATAACGGCCAGGAAGCTTTCAACCTTAATAGCGCCGTTTTTACATACCTTTTCGCACTTTTTACAGCCGATACATCCGGCTTTGCAGCTTTTAATGACATCGGCGCCCTTGTCGCGGCTTGAACATAAAACCGTAAAGACGGCCTTTTCCTTAGGAACAAGTGATATTAAGTGTTTCGGGCATGCTTTTATACATTTTCCGCAGGCGATACACTCGTCGGGATCGACCGCGGCGACGCCCGAGCACACCTTTATTGCGCCTGAATCGCATTCCTTTGTGCAGTCGCCGAAGCCTATGCAGCCGTACTGACATTCGCCCTTTCCGCCGAAAAGCAAAGCGGCTGCCTTACAGCTTTCGACACCGTGGTATATCATTTTGTCGCTCGTTTTATCGCAAAAGCCCATGCAATGAACCCTTGCCGTAAGCGGTTCGACATCGCCGGCTATAAGACCGAGGATTTCGGCTATCTTTTGGGCCGCTTCTTTTCCGCCCGGCTTGCAGAGGGTGCAGTCGGTTATCTCGCCGCTTGCGAGCTTCTCGGCGTAATCGTCGCAGCCCGAAAATCCGCAGGCACCGCAGTTGGCGCCGGGCAGGCTGTTTCGCACACTGATCTCTTTTTCATCCTTTTTGACCGAAAAGAAGGTGTCGGCTATGCTCAGTCCAAAACCTACTATAAGGCTTACGCCGAGGGCAATTAAAACGGGAATTAATATTTGCATAAAATTTTCACAGCCTTTCTTCGGTTACAGCAACGCGTCGGCGATTCCGGCAAATCCGGTGAAGGAGAGCGAAACTATCGAAGCGGCGATAAGGGTTATGGGGAGTCCTTGCAGAAATTTCGGAACATCGCATGATTCAAGCCGCTGTCTGACTCCGGCAAAAAGCACCATTGCGAGCATAAATCCTATGCCTGAGCCGAGCGCGTTTACAAGCGCCTGGGGATATGTATAACCCTTGGTGAAATGCAGCAGCGTCACGCCCAAAACGGCGCAATTGGTGGTTATAAGCGGCAGGTAAATTCCAAGCGCGTTATAAAGCGAGGGAATGTACTTTTTCAGTACAATCTCAATAAACTGTACCAAACCGGCGATTACCAGTATAAAAATAAGGGTCTGCAAATAATCCATTCCGTTCGGCAAAAGGATATATGCGTATATCGGATAGGTAACAGCGGTTGAAAGAACCATTACAAAGATAACGGCGAGGCTCATACCGACGGCCGTATTGAGCTTTTTGGAAACGCCGAGGAAGGGACATATGCCAAGGAATTTTGCCAGAACATAGTTTTCGGTAAGTATTGAAAGTACAAGTATATAAAGCATCATTTTCATTTCCGGTTTTCCTCGCTTTCCTCTTTATTTTTTATATCGGTACCGTCGGCTTCTTCGGCGGCGTTGTCGGCGGCAACAGATTTTTGCGGATTAATCGTTTTGCCGTCATTGCCGACGGTGTCTTTATTGGCGTCTTTATCGGAATCGGAATCGGAATCGGTATCGGTATCGGCGGTTTTATTTCCGCTGATTCCTTTTTCGCCGGCTTTATCGTCCGACTGAGAGGGTTTAAAGTGTTCGCCAGAAGCTTCTTCCGGCGCGTTCATAGCGCATGCCTGTTCCTTATTTGTGCAAAATGCGGCGGACGGACAGTTTTTGCAACCGAGAGCAGCCGGCGCTTTGCCGCGTTTTTCGGCCAGTCTGTTTGCAAGGGAAACGAGCATTCCGAATACGAAAAATCCGCCAGGCGGCAAAATGAATATAAGCATCGGCGGAATCACTCCGGCCGTAACGCTTATTCCGAATATTGTGCCGGCTCCGAGCAGCTCGCGTATGGCACCCATCGCGACGAGCGCCGCCGTGAATCCTACGCCCATTCCGAGTCCGTCAACGGCCGATATGAGGACGCTGTTTTTGCTTGCGAACGCTTCGGCGCGGGCAAGAATTATACAGTTGACCACTATAAGCGGAAGGTAAATTCCCAACGCGTCGTTTACAGCCGGCAAAAATGCCTTGACCAGCATCTGAACAATGGTGACGAATCCTGCGATTATGGTTATAAATGCCGGTATACGTACCTTATCGGGAATAACCTTTCTAAGCAGTGAAATAGCTATATTTGAGCATATAAGCACGATTGTTGCGGCGGCTCCCATTCCGAGGCCGTTTAATGCCGCCGTCGATATCGCGAGGGTGGGACATGTACCAAGACACAATCTCAATACCGGGTTTTCGGCAATTATACCCTTTTTAAATTCCTTTATAACCCTTGACATTATTGCGCACCTCCGTAGGTTTTATCAAGGCTTAAGGCCTCATTTACCGCCGATGCAACAGCCTTTGAGGTTATAGTGGCTCCGGTTAAAGCATCAATGTTCTCTTTAACCTTTATTTCCTCGTTTTTGCCTGTGAATTGCGCGGTGAAGGCTTCCTTTACGGCGTTTTGGCCAAGTCCCGGTGTCTCGTTTGAAACATCCGTGACCTTGACCCTTATAATCGTTCCCTCGGTGTCAATGCCGGTGATGACCGAAACGTTGCCGCCGTATCCCTTTGATGAGGTGATGTAAACGGTGCCTATGCGTGTGTCGGATGAGTCGAATGCAGCGTAAATGCTGTAGGTGGCATCGGCGTCTTTCGGGGTCAGATCGTCGTATTTTTCGGCAGGGAGGACCTCCTGCATCGCTTTGTCGTTATTTTGTTTGTTTATTGCCGTTATTTTATCCTTCGTAACGGCGTTTGTAACGGCAAGTGCAGCGGTTGTGACCGTGCAGATTATTATTAGTATGAGGGTGGTCTTTAATATATTTTTTGCATTTGAGCTCATGCCTTTGATCCCTCACTTTCGTTTTTTACCTTTTTCGGTTTTATATAGCCGAAGGGCTTGGGCGTTGTAAGATTTTCGATGTGGGGGACCAGTATGTTCATAATGATGATTGCAAATGATACACCCTCCGGCAGGTTTGCGTAAAGACGGATAAGGGCCGTTATAAGACCGCAGCCGATAGCATAGATTATTTTACCCTTGAAGTTGATCGGAGAGGTAGTGTAGTCGGTAGCCATGAATACGGCGCCGAGAACCAGTCCGCCGGATAAAAGGGTGTATATAGGATTGAGCCCCGCTATCCAGCAGACCCCTACCGTTGTTCCCATGAAAACAAGCGGTATAACAGGGGAGATGACCTTGCATATAACAAGGTAAATAAATCCGGCCAAAAGGGCTACTATGCAGGTTTCTCCCAGACATCCGGGACGTATGCCGAGAAGCATGCTTACAATATCGGTTTCGGGCAGATTGCCTGCAAGCATTTCGGGGATTGATGGAATTCCTCCGCTTTCGAGTACCTTAAGCGGCGTTGCCGATGATACGGCATCAACTGCTCCAGCTCCGCTCCATTTAAACGGTTCGATCCAGTTTGACATTTCTCCGGGGAAGGATATCATAAGGGTGATACGGCCGACGAGCGCAGGATTTACAAAATTCTGTCCTATGCCGCCAAAAAACTGCTTTACGACCACTATCGCCACAAATGCGCCGATAATTACCATCCACCACGGCAGTGTAACGGGCAGATTGAAAGCGAGCAGCAGTCCTGTAACCACGGCCGAAAGATCACCTATTGTGTTGCTTCTTTTAAATATCTTTCTCGAAAAATATTCAAATAAGACGCAGGATGCAACGCTTATTGCGGTGAGCAAAAGTGCCCTCGGTCCGAAGAGCACAAAGGACATTATAAATGCCGGGGCAAGGGCGATTATAACGTCAAGCATAAGTGATGTCGTTGTAACCCCGCAATGTAAATGCGGCGAAGACGAGACATTCAGTTTATTCTTTATCATTTGTTTCTTGCCTCTCTTTCAAGCTGTTTTGCAAGACGCATGTACTGTACAAGAGGACGGTTTGCGGGACAGCTGTAAGCGCAGCTGCCGCATTCCATACAGATTCCCACACCTATTTTACTCAGACGCGCGGTATCCTTAATTTTGGCGTATCTTTCAATAAGGGTCGGCATAAGCGACATCGGACATGCCGCCGCACATCTTCCGCACCTTATGCAGGCCGATTCCTCGACGTTTACGCGGGCATCCTTTTCGTCGAATATCAGTACGGCATTGTTTTGCTTTAATATCGGGAGCGTATCATTGCAAAGAGCAAATCCCATCATGGGTCCGCCCATAAGTATCTTTGCCGGCTCTCCTTTGTATCCGCCGCAGAATTCGACCACATCACTTATCATGGTGCCGATGGGTACAATGACGTTTTTCGGCTCGTTAATCCCGGACCCGTCAACCGTTATCCGTTTGCTGACAAGCGGCATTCCGGTTTTAATATATCTTCCGAGGGTTGCGACGCTGGTAATATTCATAACGGCGCAGCCGACGTCGGAGGGCAGAGCGCCCATCGGGATTTTCCGTCCGGTTGTAGCCTGAACGAGAATTTTTTCTGCCCCCTGAGGATAACGGGAGTGCAGCTTCATGACCTTTATACGATCCTCTTCGTCGTTTTCGGCGGCGATTTTTGTAAGCAGTTTTATGGCTTCGGGTTTGTTGTCCTCAATGGCGATAATAATACGGTGGACCGCCATAAAGTCGAGCAGAATCTGAATGCTATCTAATAAATGCTCCGGCTCCTCCATACATTCGCGGTAATCGACCGTTATATACGGCTCGCATTCGGCAGCGTTTATTATAAGAGTATCGATCGGCTTATCCGGCGATGATTTAAGCTTTACATGGGTCGGAAATCCGGCGCCGCCGAGTCCTACAAGGCCGCAGTCCCTCGAAGCTTTTACCAGCTCGTCACGTGAGGTAACCGGATGCGGGGTAAGTTCTGCATACGGGGTCATCTGTCCGTCCGATGCGATAACAACCGTGTTTACCTTCGCGCCCGACGGCAGTATTATTTCGGTAAACGCCTCCACCGTGCCCGAGACCGACGAATGTATCGGAGCGCTGACATATTTGTCGCTGTCGCCTATTATTTGCCCGACATCCACATGGTCGCCCTTTTTAACAAGCGGTTCGCACGGTGCGCCTATGTGCTGCTGCATTGCTATGTAAACACGTTCGGGCGGCGGCATAATTACGGTTTTAAAGTCTGCCGTGTTTTTAAAGTGCGGCACTTTTGCGCCGCCATGGGTGCGCGATGCAGGAGGCAGCGGCCGTTCATTCAACTTTTCCCTCATAGAATTAATCCCTTCTTAAAGCAGATTTTGCAGATTTATCGGTTATTTTTTCAAATACAGGCAGCGTAACACCGAAAACCGTTCCTGTAAGCATACCGGCGGCAACAGCAAAAAGAACCAGCGCCGGATAGTAATAAACAAGCTGATAGGTCGATGTTATAAGCATGGCGGCTATAAGCTGAAAGGTATTGTGGGTCACGGCGCCTGCAACCCCCATGCCTATGTAACCGAGCTTTTTTAAGCGGCGGCTTACAAAGTACATTACAATTGCCGAAGCAATTCCGCCGGACAGGCTCATCACCGAAGCGACAAGTCCGCGTGTCATAAGTACAAAGGCCGATTTCACAAGACATATGCACAAGGCCGACGGCAGTGAAAAAATTACGGCCGTGTACATTACTATAATGTTTGAAAGTCCGAGCTTTGCTCCCGGCGGCATAAAGGGTAGCGTCGGCATAAGCCCTTCGATAAATGAAAAGGTTATACAAAGGGCCGACAAAATCCCTAAAAATGCAATTTTATATGAATAATGCCGCTTTGTTGATTTTTCTGATTTCATATATTTTTAAAGTCTGACGTCGGTCAGTAGGTAATGGCGTCATTGCTCTTTTGCGAATTTATTCTTATAACAAGCGATGACGGTAAACAGATTATGCAGTGGGACGGGGTTGATATAAAGCCGGTTTTCAGGCATATTTTATCTTTGCAATCGGCGGCAATTACAGCTATGGATTTGTCTTTCACCTGAATGTCATAGCTGTAGCCGCTTATTTTATAGTGTTTTACGGTGTCATTTTTCAGCTGGAGGGTGTCGATTACCTGACCGTTGCACAAAATCTCGGCCTCATCGCTGCCCTGTTTTATGTCGGTTAGAAGTAAAAGCAGCGATATAGCGGCAATGAAGGCGAGTATAAGCACAAGATCATATACGGTAAACAGTTTTCTCTTTTTTACTTCATCAAACATTACAGAACACTCGCATTATATTTTTCGCTGATATCGCCGACGCTGTCATAAAGACCGTCGGAAATAAGCATATTTCCGTTGTTATCGATTATAACACCTACGGCCCCAAATTGTTCAAGTAATTTTTTTGCATTTTCTGTACCGACGGCAAAAACAGCGGTTGAAAGGGCGTCGGCAAGGGTTGCGTTTTCGGCGACGACAGTGACCGAAATTATATCGCTTTCAAACGGGTAGCCGGTGTACGGGTTTAAAATATGATGATATGTTTTTCCGTTTTTCGTAAAGAATTTTTGGTATGAGCCGGAGGTTGATATTCCGTACCCTCCGGACAGCTTGAGAATACACGCGTCGTTTGCGAGATCGTTAGGATCGGTTACGGCAACGCTCCATGCCTTACCGTCGGGTTTGTCGCCGTTTACGGCCACACTGCCACCGACCGAAATAACACCGGGGATTTCGCCCATCTGCTTTATCGCGGCGTCGCATGCGGCCCCTTTGCCGACAGCGCCGAGGTCAAGCAGGGCCGAGTTTTTCAAGGTGATATTATCGGAATCTATAATAAGGTTATCGTACGAGCACCCGGCAAGAGAGGCGGAAATCTCATCAAAAGACGGTATGTGCTGGTCCTCCTCGCCGATTCGCCAAAGCGACGTAAGTCTGCCGCAAAGGGGGCTGAAATTACCGTTTGACGCCTTTACAACCGGATCGCATTGCTTTAAAAGGGCGGCGGTTACCGGCGCATATACGCTTTGGCCGTTCGCGCTGTTTATTTTATAGACCTCGCCGGAGTCGGAATTCTTCGATATCTCCTTATCGAGTTCATGAATAGCCGACAGGGCGTTTTTTGCTGTCTGAGAGTCGCCGTATACGGCGATACGGACATCCGAGCCCATTGCAAAATCGCTGAAAACCTGTGCCGATCGATGCTGCGCAATATATAAAAGCGCCGCCGAAACGGCTACTATAATGCATAAAACCGACAGAGCTATCCGCTTTTTATCGGAAGGGGAACCGGTTTTCGAATCGCTGATTTTTTTAACCATACATTTTACCTACTATATAGTTTTTAAGCCGCATGGGCAAAATCTTGTCGAGCAGTCTGAACAGTTTGTATTTAAATCCGGCCGTATATATCGGCGCCGGATGCTTTTTAAGGGCCGTTTTGACTATCAGTCGGGCGACGCTTTCGGGCGGCATACCGCGAAGCTCGTCCTTTTCCATTGAGGTTACGGCCGAACGGATGGTATCTTTATACAGGTCGTTTTTTTCGTCGGATTTTTGTCTTGCCGCCGTAAATCCGGTTTTTGTATCGCCCGGCATAACGGCGCAGACCTTTATTCCAAAGGTTCTTAATTCGTTTGCGAGCGATAATGTAAGCGAATTTATCGCCGATTTTGAGGCGGAATAGAAGCTTTGAAAGGGAATGGAGAATATAGCCGCCGCCGAGCTGACATTTATTATTGTTCCCTTGGTTTTTCTTAAATAAGGAATTGCAGCTTTGCAGCAGTTGAAGGTTCCGAAAAAGTTTACGTCAAATTCTTTTTTTGCGCTTTCGAGCTCGGTGAATTCGACCGCTCCGGATATTCCGAAGCCTGCATTGTTTATTAGAAGATCGATCCTGCCGGTTTTTTCGATTATTTGCTCAAAGGCGCGTGTTACGGCCGACTCATCGGTGACGTCGGCGGTTATATGGTTGATTTTGCCAAAGCTTTCTCCCTTTCTCGAAAGCTCAAAAACGGTGTAATTTTTATCTGAAAGCATAATTGCAGCGGCTTTTCCGATTCCGGACGAACCGCCGGTTATTACTGCTGTTTTATTCGTGTTCAAAAAATCATCTCCGAATGACAGAGTTGTCGGTGTACGGCTTAAAGCGGAATGTTTTCGTCTTCCGAAATTTAAGCCGTACACTGATTTTGTTTTTAAACCCCTATTGAATCGATCTTATAATCGTCCAATACGCTCTTTATAATGTCGGCCGCTTTTGAAAGAATTTCTTCGTTGTGGCTTGCCATGTAGCTTGTACGCTGGAGGCATTCGTTAGGCGCCGTTGCCGGCGGCAAAACGGGATTTACATATACTCCGCGCTCATAAAGGGATTTTGAAACCTTTAGGGTGACCTCCGGATCATATGTATAAATAGGAATGATGGGGGTCTTTGAGGCCTTAATGCGGATTCCTCTGTTTGTCAGCTCTTTGCGCATAAAATCCGAAAGCTCAAGCAGTCTTTTCGGAAGCTCGGGGCGCTTTTTGAGGACCTTGAGGGCGGCCAGTGCCGTCGCGCAGTTCGCCGGCGGAATGGAAGCGCAGAAGATGAACGGACGGGAATTGTGCCGCACAAAATCCGCAACCCTTTCGCTCGCGGCCATATAACCGCCGAGAGAGGCGAGGGATTTGCTGAAGGTTCCCATTATAATGTCAACCTTATCGGTAAGGCCGAAATAATCGGCGGTGCCTCTGCCGCCGTTTCCCAAAACGCCCAGACCGTGCGCGTCGTCAACCATTACCCTTGCGCCGTATTTTTCGGCAAGGCGGACTATTTCGGGAAGGTTGCAGATGTCGCCGCTCATGCTGAATACGCCGTCGGTAACTATCAGAATCCCGGCTGTATCGGGAATCTTTTTAAGATGATTTTCGAGATCCTGCATGTCGTTGTGCCTGTACCTGAGCATTTTGCCGTAACTTAACTTACAGCCGTCGTAAATGCTTGCGTGGTTTTCCCGGTCACAAAGGACATAGTCGTTCCTTGAGACGATGGCGCTTATGATACCGAGGTTGGACTGAAATCCGGTCGAAAAGGTGACGACCGATTGCTTGCCCAGAAACTGAGCCAGCTCATTTTCAAGCTCAACATGGAGCTTGAGGGTGCCGTTCAAAAATCTTGAACCGGAGCAGCCGGTTCCATATTGCTCTAAGGCTTTAATGCCGGCTTGTATTACCTCGGGGTCAACTGTAAGACCCAGGTAGTTATTGGAGCCGAGCATTATACGGCGTTTACCTTCCATGATAACTTCAATATCCTGTCGGGATTCAAGCTCATGAAAATACGGATAAATGCCGAGTTCTTTGTAATGATCCGCAACGCGATAATCATCACATTTTTTGAACAGATCCATATGATTTCTCCTTTTTTCGAAAATTATCCTTATGCAAACTTTAAATTATTCGTGAAAGTACCGATAAGCGGGAGTCTCAACGTTTTTTCAAGCTTCATAAAGACTTTATCATTATACCAAAATCCGTCTTTGGTGTCAAATAGTCAAAGTGTTGTCGATTGTTTAAAAACAAGGGGTGCGGCGTTTGGTTGTAAGGGCTCGGAATAGGGAGTTTTTGATCAAAAAAGAAAAGCGGTCTTAAGGGTTGAGAAAGACTGATGTTTTTTGTGTGAGATATCGTTTTTGTCGGGTAAAAAATAAAATAACAAAAAAACGAAAAAGGTATTGACAAAATATTAAATGCTGTTATAATAACACTTGAACAAATAATCAAATGATAAAACATTCAACAAAAAGAGGTGACTCGAATTGAGCGAACAAAACACGGTGAAAAATCAAGAGAGCGACGCCCATGTACATATTCATCAGGAGACGGTCGACAGCGTTGTAAAGGAGCTTCCCGATGACGGGCTGCTTTACGACCTTGCGGATTTCTTTAAATCCTTCGGTGATTCGACCCGCATAAAAATTCTTTTTGCTCTTGAAAAAGAGGAGATGTGCGTGTGCGATTTATCGATACTGCTCGGGACGACCGTTTCGGCCGTATCACATCAGCTTAAAAACTTAAGGCATTTAAAGCTGGTAAAAAGTAGGAGAGAGGGCAAAAACATTTTTTATTCACTGGCTGACGATCACGTCGGTATGATAATAAAGGTTGGTCTGGAGCATCTTAAGGAATTTTAATTTAAAGCTTTTATGGAAACGGAAAGGAGTTTTAATTTATGTCATGCAATTGCTGCAAAAAGGATGATAAGCATTGTCATTCGCACGAGGATGCTGATGTTCATTCACATGGACACTCTCACGACCATTCTCATTCCCACGAGCATAGTGAAGGAAAGCGCCTGAATGCACTTAATATCGTTGTTTTTGTGATATCGGCCGTTATTTTCGCTGTCTGTCTTACCCTTAAGCTCACCGGAAATACAAGCGTACTTATTCCGATCGGGTTTGTTGTTTCGGCGGTGCTTGCCGGGTACGATATTGCGATCGAGACCGTAAAAAGTATAATAAAGGGCGATATTTTCAATGAAAACCTACTTATGTGCGTTGCGGCTATCGGTGCGATATGCGTTGGGGAGTTTCCGGAGGCGGCCGCCGTTATGCTGCTTTATAAAATCGGCGAATTTGCCGAGGATAAGGCGGTCGACAGTTCGGAAAAATCCATAAAGAAGCTTATGGACATTCGTCCCGAATTCGCAAGGCGCATAAACGGCAGCGATTACGAGACTGTACCCCCCGAAGAAGTGGCTGTGGGCGATACGATAGAGGTAAGAGCAGGAGAAAAAATTCCTCTTGACGGCGTCGTGATATCGGGGAGCGCCGATCTTAATACCGCTGCATTAACCGGCGAATCGGCGCCGAGATTTGCGGCTGCCGGCGACGACGTAATGTCGGGCAGCATATGCACCAACGGAACCCTGCGTATATCGGTAAGCAAGGAATATTCCTCGTCGGTTGTTTCGCTTATACTTAAAATGGTCGAGCAGGCAGAAAAGGATAAACCCAAGACCGAACGTTTTATAACCAGATTTGCGCGAGTGTATACTCCGTTTGTTATGCTGCTTGCCCTTTTGGTGGCCGTTGTTCCTCCTATAGTGCTCGGCGGCGGTTTTAAAGATTGGATATCGAATGCGCTGGTTCTGCTCGTTGTTTCCTGCCCCTGCTCGCTTGTTATATCTGTTCCTCTCGGATACCTGTGCGGTATGGGTGCTTCTTCGAAAAACGGTGTGCTTATTAAAAACGGAACGGTACTTGATGATCTTTGCAAGGTGAACACCGCCGTGTTCGATAAGACCGGAACCCTTACAAAGGGGCGTTTTGAAATAATAGGACTTTATCCGGCCGACGGATATACCTCCGATCAGCTTAAAAACCTCGCGGCGATAGGGGAGAGTACCTCCACCCATCCTATTGCAAAGGCCATCAGTGTTGCCGGCGATGAGGTTGATTTAGAACTTGTTACTAATGCCAAGGAGTATGCCGGCAAGGGGGTTTCGGTGGTATATGATAAAAACACCGAGATTATTGCCGGTAATGCCGAGTTAATGCGCGACAGCGGCGTTGAATTTACCGAGAATAACGAATTCGGCACCAAGATTTATGTGGCTGAAAACGGAAAATTCGTCGGTTGCGTATTGCTTGCCGATACCGTCAGAGATGAGACTGTACCGGCGCTGAGAGAGCTTAAGTCTGTCGGAATAGAAAAAACGGTAATGCTTACCGGTGACAATAAGGTGTGCGCTCTCGAAGTTGCCGATAAGGTCGGTATAGACAAATTCCACGCGGGGCTTCTTCCTGCCGATAAGGTCGAGTATGTAACGAAATATCGCAAGAGCGAAACGAAGGGCAAAAAGGTCCTTTTTGTAGGCGACGGCATAAACGACGCTCCGGTTATTACGGCGGCAGATGTCGGCGTGGCAATGGGCGGTATCGGATCAGATGCGGCGGTAGAGGCGGCGGATGTCGTTATTATGACCGACGATCTCAAAAAGCTGCCTAAGACCATTGCTCTTGCCAGAAAAACCAAAATGGCTATAACCGAAAATATCATTTTCTCCCTTGCCTTCAAGGCGGTTATCATAGCCCTCGGTTACCTCGGAATAGCCTCTATGTGGATGGCTGTTTTCTCGGATGTCGGCGTTTGTCTTTTGACCATTCTCAATTCGCTCAGGGTGTTTTATTCCGCTCGCGAGAAATAACGTGATACGGCAACTGATATAGCGAAAAACATAAATTACAATTAGTATAAATATACAGATGGTATAATATTTACTGTCTGTATATTTTTGTTTTACTTTAAAATCTCGGATTTGAAAAAGCGTCGAATCGATTGTGGAAAACGCGTTGAAAGTGTTAAAAATCAAGCTTTTAATACAAATGCCGACTAACGAAATATGATTTTAAAACAGATGATGTATTAAATGGGTTGTCGAGCTTGGCAAAATATCGAAATTATACTTATCGTTATTAATTTGGCATAAGTATGTGAACGAACCGGATAAATGATGCTGCTTATGATGCGTGAGAAAAGGGAACGGCTCATTAAAGCTGTAACTGACTGTTTGTTCGAGAGATGACATAAAGGTACGGGTTTTGTTCTGTTTTTAAACTGCAGCCTATTTGTTGTTTGTCATGGGAATCTGCCGCACGTCGGTTTTTCTTTGCTGTCCGGCTGCCGTTGTGAGTTAAAAGCCGCATGTCTATAAGCAACGGAACAGCAGTGTCCGAGTTCGTTTCAGTGTGCTTTTGTGATGTTTTATTGCCGGTAAAGGGGTTAATTGTGTTGGGCTTAAAGCAAAAACACGCGCCACGTGCCGCCGGTGTTCGGTAAGCGTGTGCTTGTGCATATTTCAGCTGACGGTGTTGTTGTGGTTTTTCGCTTATTTATAGTGGTTCGAAAGGGGAGAAAAGACTATATACTGTGGTTAACATAACATAGTTTACATAACATCAAGGTGGTTGACATAATATAATTAACATAAAACTGTGCATAATTACAGAAAATGCATAAACTTATAAGAAAGCTATTGCCAAAGCGGCGAAAATGTATTATATTATAAGGCACATCATGTGTTCTAAGGAGATAATTTACAGTGTCGGATAAATCTTTCGGCTTTATCGGCGTAGGCAATATGTCGGGGGCTATAATAGGCGGAATTTTGAACAAAGGTTACATAAAACCGTCAAATATCTATATGTATGATAAAGATGATCAAAAATACGGTTTGTGGTCTAAATGTGGTGTTCAAAGCTTAAAATCGGTTCCGGAGCTGGTCGATAAATGCGACTTTATTTTTTTGTGCGTTAAGCCGCAGAATTCGCCGGAGATTTTACCGCTTGTCGCCGAGAAAATAAACGGCGGCAAATGCGTCGTCAGTATTATGGCCGGTATAGCTATTGATACGATATCCGGCGCCCTTTCAGGACACAAAAATATAGTGCGAGTAATGCCGAATACACCGCTGCTTGTCGGTAAGGGTGCGGCGGCGCTTGTTCGCTCCTCGGGAGTAACGGATGAGGATTTTGACACGGTAAGTAAAATTTTCTCCCTTGCCGGCGAGGTTGTGGTCGTCTCGGAGGACAAAATATCCGCCGTGACGGCAATAAGCGGCAGCGGTCCGGCTTACTTTTTTAAATTTGCAAACGCCGCGGTTGAGGAGGCTCAAGCGCTTGGTCTTGATGAAGATATCGCTCTTCATCTTTTGGCCCAGACAATGGCCGGCAGTGCAAAAATGTTGCTTGAAAGCGGAAAAACGCCCAATGAGCTTGTCAGGATGGTTACCTCTCCGGGCGGCACAACCAAGGCTGCAAACGATGTTTTTGACGAGTGCGGATATGAGGATATAATCAAAAAAGCAATCAAGGCGTGTAACGACCGGGCGATAGAGCTCGGTGCGAACTGATACTTTGCGTTTTTGCATTTTCACCCTGCCCGAAAGTGGTTGATTTTTTTGAAATCCGCAGTTAAAGGCTGTAATCGCCTGTTTTAAGGCCGGTATCATAATTTGTCCCGTTTTTTCATAAGTATCATTAAAAGATATTTTAAGGGGACGTTATTATGCAAAGTCGTTCGGCGGTAATACGCTTAAGGTCGGATTTTTTTAAACCGGTTATACATTTTGTAAGGAAAAATCCGGTTACATCGGCTTTTTGCTTTGTGTTCTTGGCCGGATGCATTTTTGGGGCTGTTTTTTCCTCGGTCGGAGTTTTTGATGAAGGATATCTTGACGACACCTTTTCGGTCTTTATCGAATCAAGGCGGCTTTCAGGCTTTACGGGTCTGTTTTCATCGATTTTTACTCCGTCACTCATCTTTTTGATCCTTGCTTTTTTGTGCGGTTTTTTTGTTTTCGGTTCGGCGGTGGCTCCGGTTCTTATATTTGTAAGGGGAATCGGCTTTGGTTTTTGCGTGGGAAGAATAATTACATCGTACGGTATAAACGGCACGCTGTTTTGGTTTTTTGTGATTTTGCCGGGACTTTTTTTCTCCTCGGCAGCTCTTATTGCTTCGTGCAAGGCCTCGTTTGACATTTCGCTTGAGCTTTTATATCAGCTTAAAGCCGATATGCCGCAAATGCGCTTTCGCGCCCGATTGCAGCCCTTTTTTAAATGTTTTTTGATAATGACGGCAGTGACCGTTTTTTCCTCCGCATTGGAGGCGGCGCTGAATCTGCTTATAATGCCCCTAATAAATGTTTAAGCCGTATAATTTGCGTTTTTGAATTATTTTTATATTGAAAGGCGAAGTTAAGAATGCTCACTTACATTGAAGATTTCGGCGATTATCTCGTCGATACGAAAAATGTTTCAACCAATACGCTCCAGTCGTATATGCGCGACGTGGAGCAGTTTGTCAAATATTTTTCGGCTAAACCGGCGGTCTCGTCGGTCGATGTGAGCACCGATGACATTAAAAAATACATTGATTCATTAAAAACATCGGGAAAAAGCGATTCGAGTCTTGTAAGAATGCTCGCTTCCTTGAGATGCTATTACTCCTATCTTGTCGAACGGGGAATTGCGGCGTCGAATCCGGCCGTGCAGATAAAAACGGTGAAAAAGGCGAGCAAATTACCGCAGATTCTCGATACGGCCGAGATTGATCTGCTCATGAATCAGCCGGATGTTTCAGAACCCAAGGGCTGCCGCGACAAGGCGATGCTTGAGCTTTTATATGCGACGGGAATCCGCGTGAGCGAGCTTATTGACCTTAATTATGACGATATTAACCTTCAGGTTGGAATTCTTCATTGCAGAAATTCTAAAAACGAGCGAATTATACCGATCTATCCGGAGGCGCTTGAGGTTATCGGCAATTATATTGAGCATGTCAGGGGAGTAATGGTGCTCGATTACAACGAAAAGGCCCTTTTTGTAAATATGAACGGGACAAGGCTTACCCGTCAGGGTTTTTGGAAGATAATAAAGCATTACACCGCTCAGGCTAAGATTAAAAAGGATATAACGCCGCATACGCTCCGCCATTCCTTTGCGGCTCATTTGCTCGAAAACGGAGCTCAACTTAAGGATATTAAAGAGATGATGGGTCATTCTGATATTTCATCGACCCAGATTTACGCTCAGGTCATACGCAATAAATACAGGGATGTTTATGCGAGCTATCATCCCAAAGCCAAACACTCATAAACTTGATTTTCGGGGGATAATATGTCGCTTTTCAGCATTTTTAACGGTACCAAAAACGGCGCCGGAGTAGCAAAGGACGATAGGGAGAAAAAGCCTTTCTTTAAATTCTGGGAGATTTTTTTCAGAAAATTCTGGTCGCTTTCCTTTCTTAATATAATTTTCCTTATGTGTATGCTTCCGTTTGCGGCGCTTTCGGTTGGAATTTTCTTTTTTCTCAAAGCGTCGGCATGGAGCATTACCGACAATATACAACTTTCGGTAATAATGATTCTTTTGCCCTTTGCGTTTTGCGGTCCATTTATAGCGGCGACCCAAAAAATAACCCGTGACTTTTCCCGGGAAATTCCGGTTTTTGCATGGTCTGACTTTTTCGGCTGCATAAAGAAAAATTTTGTACAGCCGCTTGTAATGTCGATTATCGGCTATGTCGTTTTTTCGCTGCTCAGCGTCGCAATGCCATTTTATTATTACTCCGATTTGGGCTTTGTAAGGTATATACTGTTCGGAATATGTATTCTCGTGTTTATTCTGTTCCTTTTTATGCAGTATTATCTGTATACCATGGCGGTGACCTTTGACCTGAGCATAAAGCAGCTTTACAAAAATGCATTCATTCTTTCGACAGTTACCCTTGTGAGGAATCTGATAATCACGGCCGTACTGGCGCTTTATGTAATTTTGTTTGTGGTTGTTCTGCTTAATACTCCGGTATTCAATTTCTTTTTCCCGCTTATGCTTATGTTCTTTGTAATAATAGGATTTTCACTCTTTTCCTTTACGGTGAGTTTTGTTACCTTCCCGTCCCTTAAAAAGTATATAATCGAGCCGTATTACAAAGAAAATCCCGATGAGGCTTTTGATGATGAAAGGGAGAATAATGAAGACGAAGAGGAAGAAAACAGCACCGACGATTCCGACGGTGTTACCGACGGTCTTTCGGGGAATGATAAAATAAATGGCGAAATCGACCGCAAAAAAGACGAGGACGCCACTCAGGAAACTGCCGTCGACTCTTCGTCCGATACAAATAAAAAAGAGCCTTCGAAACCGGAATATGTTTATCACAACGGCCGTATGGTGCCGAGAAGCGTGCTCGAAAACGAAAAGCTTTTCAGCGACGATGTAAAGAATAAATAAAAAGAATAGTCATACAGACATTAAAACCGCAGTCTTTCGATTAAAGCTGCGGTTTATTTTTTTGTAACCATGCTCGCCTTTGCTGTTCGATGAGAATTATTGCCGATAATTACATTGAAGGGTAAAATGCAACTAAAAGTAGCATTTATTGAAAATTAAAATAGGTAGAATTAACAAATAACAGGTGTTATTATATATATGGTGATTATCCGAAGGGCGGATTTATGCAATTTAATTTAAGGAAAGGGTTTGACAATATGAAAAAACGATATTTATGTCTTTTGTTGGCGGCAGCAATGCTGCTCTCGTTTGCTGTTCCGGTTTATGCGTTGCCGGCGGCGGAAATGTATATGCTCGGCGATGTTGATAATTCCGGCGAAATACTCGCGAACGATGCGTTGCTTACCCTGCAGGGTGTTGTCGGGAAAACGATACTTGATGAAAAACAAAGCGATGCCGCCGATGTTGACGAAAAAAGCGGATTATCCGCCACTGACGCACTTTTGATTCTGCAAAAAGTTGTCGGTAAAATAACGGCTTTTCCGAGAAGTGAAAGATATGCCGATTTTACGATTTCTGAAGAAGCGCTTCGTGATAAGATAGCCGGCGCATGGGTAGGGCAGATGGCCGGCGTTGCCTGGTCGGCACCCACCGAATTCCAGTATAACGGAGTTATAATGCCGGAATCGGCACTGCCCGAATGGAAAACGACAACAATAAACGACGCCTTTTATCAGGATGATCTTTATGTCGAGATTCCGTTTATGCAGGCTATGATCGAGAGGGGGGTTGATTGCTCGATTGATGATTTGGGAGAAGCCTTCGAGAATACTACCTTTTCGCTTGCTCATGCAAATTATCTCGGACGTTATAATCTTTCAAAAGGAATTAAAGCGTCGGAAGCAGGCAGCTATTTGTACAACTATCACGCCGATGACATCGACTGGCAGATAGAAAGCGATTTTTTGGGCAGTATTTATCCCGGAATGATAAACGAAGCGGCCGAAAGAGCTTTTGAAATAGGTCATCTGATGAATTACGGCGACGGAGTCTACGGCGGCGTATTTGTGTCGGCCATGCACGCTGCCGGATTTACGGCCAAAAACCTCGACGAGGTGATTGCTGCCGGGCTTGACGCCATTCCCGACGGAACAAAATTTAAAAATCTTATGAATGATGTTATGGCTTGCTATAAAGAGGGCAAAACCTGGGAAGAAGCATGGCAGTTGCTTGAGGACAAATGGAACGGAACCGACAAATGTCCCGATGCACCGGGTAAAATGAACATAGATGCAAAGATCAATGCAGGATATGTTCTTATAGGTCTTCTTTACGGCGAGGGCGATTTTGAAAAATCCATGGCGATCTCAATGCGGTGCGGACAGGACAGCGACTGCAATCCGTCGACCGTCGCCGGCGTTTTGGGAAAGCTTTACGGGCTTTCGGGAATACCGGACAAATATAAATCCGGAGCCGATTACGACGGTAAAAAATTCTCTCATACGAACTATACACTGAATGACGCTATAAATGCCACGGTGACATTGGCGGGAAAATCTCTTGAGAAAAAACAGGCGATTTTAAATGACGGTGTTTATTCCTTTTCGGCTAATACAATAGTAAATCCCGTAAAATATGAGCAGTGGCCGGACGATGAGGTAACCGTTTATATAAGCGCACAGGCTTTTGCCGATATGAGCGTTTCTTTGGACGTAAAATATGTTTCTCCGAAAAATCCGACAAGCATTAAGCTTGATATGGGCGACGGAACGGTATACAACAAGATAGTTACAAAACATACATATACTCAGGGCGGAACCTATCTTATCAGATGCACAGTTAAGTCGGGTGATATTGTCGGCGAATCGAGCTTTAATATTCTTGTTGAGGAGAATAAGCTTAAAACCACGGCGATTGTGTCGCATACAAATCCTCAGGGTTCAGGCAATCAGGATATAGGCGTTATAAATGACGGTTTTATTCCGGATCCCAAGGATTGCGATTCCTATAATCAATATGATACGTTCGGAGCTACCGGCCCGAGTAATGTGACATGGTTCGGACTGGAGTTTGAGCGTGCCGTAGGTCTCAAAGCGGTCGACTTTTATCAGGGCGCGGTTTTCGATAACGGCGGATGGTTTGCGACCGTTCCGAGGGTTGAAATTCTTTTTGACGGAATATGGGTGGAAGCGAAAACCGTAATATCACCGGAATATCCCGTGGTAAATACCCTTGAGTCTCACGGCGATTGGTTTGATTGCTATAAATTTACGTTGGAGGACACCGTAGTTTGCGACGGTGTAAGAATTGCCGGTGCTCCCGGAGGTACAAACAAATTTGCCTCATGCTCCGAAATAAAGATCGATTATATCGAAACTGAGGATATGGGGGATATTAAATCAGCCGTAGAGCTAGCCACACCGATTGTCTCACAAACATCGCCTGCAGGCGGCGGAAGCAAGGATATTAACGTTATACGCGACGGAATAATCAGCGGCGACGGCTCGGCTCAATATGATACATATTCCGCATCGGAGCCTTTACCGGCTGAGTTTTTCGGTTATGAGTTTGACGGAATGTATACCGTAACCTCGCTTACCTACACAGACGGAATTCATTACGCAAACGGCGGATGGTTCAGAAACGGCACTCTTAAGGTGCAGGTGCTTGTCGACGGCGTTTGGAGGGATACTGCCAGTACAATTTCTCCGGCATACCCGAATTCCGACAACTATGCTGATTTCGGCGAAAATTTTGTTACATATCGCATAACCCTTGACAGTCCTGCCGTTTGCTACGGAATAAGAATAATCGGAGAGGGCGGAGGAAGCTCACGCTTTGTCTCCTGTGCCGAGCTTGATGTTGCGGCGTTCAAGGTAAAGGATACACGAACTTTAGAACAAAAAAGTGAAGTCGTTTATAATATTAAGGATCCAACCGGCGGCGGGAATAAGGATATAAATGTTATACGTGACGGCGTTGTTCCTGATTCGAGCGTTTATGACGGTTCGCTGCAATACGATACTTTTACTACATACGAAAAGACCGAAGAAGAGTATTTTGGATACGTGTTCGCCGCGAAACAAACGGTTTCGGGTCTTATATATACCGACGGAATCCACTTCGGCAACGGCGGTTGGTATGCAGACGGTTCGGTGAGAATTCAGATTTTGGTTGATGATGAATGGAAGGATGTTAAAACGAGCGTATCGCCCGAATATCCTAACGCAAATTCACCGGAGGCTTTTTCGCAGAATTTTAAAACCTATACTTTTACATTTGATCAGGCGGCCGTATGCGACGGCGTAAGAATTATCGGAACACCGGGCGGAAATTCAAAATTTGTTTCGTGTGCCGAACTCTCGGTAAAGCTGTCAGGCGAATAAAGCCGCTCAAGGCTTATATGCGTTAGCCAAAACCGAATTTTAATTCCGTAATTAAAAAACGGACAAACTAAAATAACTTAATATATCTATTCTTTCCTCTCCAAAACCGAGAGAGCCGCCTTGATTCAAAGCACATACATTGCTTTGTTTTAAGGCGGCTTTCGCTTGAAAAAGGGTTTTTGTCGATTACCCCTTCGTTACGGATCGGCCTGTTTGAATTCCAGCTGTTGCAGCAAGAATATTTACCGAGATATCGGTTTGTATTATTGGGAAGAAATAACGAAGGAGTTTTTTAAAAATATAAAATAAAAATATTTTTAAAAAGGTATTGATTTTTTCTGCCGAATGTGGTAGTATATTCGAGCGCCCTTAAGAAAAAGGTTGCATGCGCCGGTAGCTCAGCTGGATAGAGTGTTTGGCTACGAACCAAAAGGTCGGGGGTTCGAATCCCTTCCGGCGCACCATGAAAAAAGCGATTGCATTTTGCAATCGCTTTTTTCAGTTATATTCGCCTTACGGCGAGAGGTATTGCTGTGCAGTGATATCCGGCGTTGCCGGGCGATAGTCACTTTTTACAAACTTCTATATATTTAAAAGAGCTTAAAGCATTTGACTTTAAGCTCTTTTTTAGTTAGGTCGTCTTTATGAATCAACATCCGCTTTCGGAGCTACGGGATTTCGCTCAATACCTATTAATGCGGAATTCGCTTTTTTATAAAGGCGGACCGCCGTTTTATTTGGTTAAATACTCTTTATTTTTTCATTGTTAGATGGTATAATAAATAAGGAGAGTGTTTTGTATGAGATTCTGTGAAAAGCTCAACAATTATATAGAACGGCTTGACTGTACGGCGAAGGAGATAGGCGAGATGGCTGATATTTCTCCGGCAACGCTCAGCCGTTACCGTTCCGGCGAACGCATTCCCGAAATCGGCAGCAGGGCCTTCGAAAAGCTTTGTGCGGCCGTGTCGGATATGTACGCTAAGAAAAATATCGATGAATCGGTACAGAGTGTAAAAGAGAGCTTTCTCGAATGTGACGATCTTATAACCGCCGACAAGGAGCAGCTTTGCCGGAATTTTGACGTTCTGGTAACGGTACTGGATCTTAATTTGGCCGGGCTGTGCAAAAGGATCAATTATGACATTTCTATGGTCTCGCGTTTTCGCAGCGGGACGAGACGGCCGTCGGAGCCTGAAAAATTCGCCGCTACGGTTGCCGATTATATTGCCGAAAAACGAAATTCTCCGGCCGATATTAAAACCCTTTGCGAGCTTTTTGAATGTGAGAGCGAAGAGCTTTGCAAATCCGGTTCGGCGGCCGAAAAAATTAAGAATTGGCTGCTTTTCGGCGATAGCCGTAATATGGGAGAAAACGGCAGCGTTTTAGAATTTTTAAATAAGCTCGACGAATTTGATCTTAATAAATATATCAAGGTAATACATTTTGATGAGATGAAGGTTCCGACATTGCCTTTTCAGCTGCCTACATCCAAAATGTACTACGGCATTAAGGATATGATGGAAAGCGAGCTGGACTTTCTCAAGGCTACGGTGCTTTCAAAATCGAAAAAACCGGTCACATTATACAGCGATATGCCTATGCTTGAGATGGCAAGCGATCCGGATTTCCCGAAAAAATGGATGTACGGTATGGCACTGCTTTTAAAAAAAGGCTTGCATCTTAATAATATCCATAACCTCGACCGACCGTTTGAAGAAATGATGCTGGGGCTTGAGAGCTGGATTCCGATGTATATGACGGGACAGATATCGCCGTATTATCTCAAAAAAACTCAAAGCGGTGCATTTCACCATTTTTTAAGGGTTTCGGGCGCGGCGGCGCTGTCGGGTGAGGCCGTTTCCGGGCATCATGCAGACGGCAGATATTATCTTTCCAAAAACAAAGAGGATATCGCATATTATCAGAAAAGGGCAGATGATCTGCTTGAAAACGCTTCGCCTCTTATGGAGATATACCGGAGTGAGGCCGCCGGCAAGCTGAATGCCTTTTTGGTTGCCGATGCCGAGAGAACCGAAAAAGGACTAATCAGAAAAAATATACTGTCGGTTCCGTCGATCTTCACCGCCGGCGACGGATTTTTAAAGCAAATGCTTAAAAATCATAATATTCCCGACGGGGAGGCGGACGAGATTCTCGGTTTTGTTGCCCGCAGCAGGTCGCTTGCCGAAAAGCACCTTGCAGCCGGATGCATTAACGACGTGATCCATGAAATGACGATGGAGGAATATGAAGGGCATCCGGTAAATCTTCCGCTTTCGGGCATGTTTTACGAAAAGGATATATTCTATACGTATGAGGAATACTGCGAGCATTTAAAGCAGGCGAGGGAGTTTGCCGGGAATAATAAAAATTATTCGATTGCTTTCAGTTCCGGAAGCACATTCAGAAACCTGCAGATAACCCTCTGCAAGGGCGAGTGGGCAATGATCTCAAAGGCCAATGCGCCGGCAATACATTTTGTGGTTTTTCATCCCCGTTTGCGAAATGCAATTGAAAACTTTGTCCCTCCGATAACCGAGGAATAATTATATAGATTATAAAAAGGAACCGATGACTTTTGAAAAGCCGTCGGTTCTTTTTTTATTTTGATAAAATTATTTGCGGTTTTCTCCCAGTAAAAAATCACGCAGGGAAAGCTTATCGCTGTTTTTGACCTTTATTTCGTACAGTTTAACGTTTATAAGCGCGCCGCCGAGCATTATATACATACACATGTAAACCCACAACATCAGCAACAGTATGGCGGCAAGTCCGCCGTATATATAAGAATAATTTGAAAAATTCTCAATATAAACCGAATAGCCGTACGAAAATACAAGCCATCCCACGGCGCATGTAAGCGCCCCGAAAAAATGAAATTTAAAGCGCATTGCCTTTTCGGAAAAACGGTTATACATGAGCATAAGCAGCAATGTTATAAAGATTAAAAAAACAAGATTTCTTATGCTGAAAACGCCCTTCAGCATGATTTCCGGAAACTTAAACAATCCGCTTAACAACTGCTCGATATATTTTCCGAACAGCACGATCGCAAACGCCGCCGCCATTAAAACTATAAGCATAAGGGTGTAAATTACAGATACAAAACTGTAGTATATATATCCCTTGTCGTTCGCGGCGTTAATGCTCGAATACATTGAGCGAATTCCCTGGGCGATACTTCTGAGTCCTCTTGAAGCCGACCAGAGCAAAAGCAGAGAGGTTATGGAAATTACGGGAACACTCGATGTGTAAAGCAGCTCATGTAAAACCTTTCTTGCGAGCTCTCTTATGGTATATGGCATCATATCAACGAAATATGCTATCATTGAAAGCTCATCAGCCGGGACAACATACCGCATTATATTGAGAAAAAGCATAAGCAGGGGTATAGAAGAAAACAACAAAAAGTAAGCGGCCTGTGCTGAAAAAACAGCCACTTTAGTCTCTTTTAGCTTACGGCTTACGGATTTTACCGTGTTTACGATGAAGGTAAGCCATCCCGGCAGCTTAAAGGACAATTCCTCACTTCCCGATAAAAAATAAATTGCGCTGCTACATTGTTTCCGGTGCGTCGACCTTTAGAATCGCGAGGACATTTTCAAGTACGGTACGGGTGCAAAGGCAAAGAGCGAGCCTTGCGCCCTCGAGTCCGCCCTCGGCCCCCTTAACACGGCATGCGTTATAAAATTTATGAAACAGGGTCGCAAGCTCGACCGAATAATGGGTTATAAGGGCAGGATTTCGGGTTTTAGCGGCGGTTATTACCGTGTCGGGCAAATCGCCGAGATACCTTATAAGCTCGCGCTCCTCAGGCGCTTTAAGGCAGATGAGCTCCTCAGCCGAGGCGGCCTTTGGTGTTATACCCTCAGCAGCGAGATTCTTTAAAATACTGCATATTCTCGCGTGGGCATACTGAACGTAATAAACGGGATTCTGTGCGTTTTCGGATACGGCCAGATCAAGGTCGAAATCGAAGTGGGTGTTGGCCTCCCTTGTGTTGAAGAAGAATCTCGCCGCATCAAGCGGAACCTCCTCGAGCAAGGTTACGAGGGTTATTGCTTTTCCGCTTCGTTTTGAGGCCTTTATGGTTTCGCCGTTGCGGACAAGCCTTACCATTTGCATCAAAATCACCTCAAGACGCTCGGGATCGACCCCGAGTGCCGAAAGCGCCGCCTTGAGTCTCGGTACATAGCCGTGATGGTCCGCCCCTAAAATATCAATAGCGGTATCAAAATTCCTGGTAACAAGCTTGTTGTAGTGGTAGGCAATATCCGGTACAACGTAGGTGGGAACGCCGTTTGAACGCACCATAACAAAGTCCTTGTCGGCACCGAACTGCTCGGCTTTAAACCAGAGCGCACCGTCCTTTTCGTAGGTGTGTCCCTTTTCCTTCATGAGCTGTATAACCTTTTCTACGGCGCCGTTTTGATGAAGGGTGCTTTCGTGGAACCATACGTCGTATTTAATGCGATATTTCATTAAATCGCGCTCAAGCCCCTCGATATTAAGCGGCAGGGCATACTCAACAAGCGCTTTGCGTCTTTCATCGGAGGAGACGTCCTTATATTTATCTCCGTATATTTTATAAAAATTCTCGGCGTGCTCGGTTATATCCTTGCCCTGGTAAGCGTCCTCGGGCATTTCGACCGATTTGTCGAATATCTGTAAATAGCGGACCTCAAGTGAAAGGGCAAATTTGTTTATCTGATTCCCGGCGTCGTTTATGTAAAATTCCCTTGTAACGTCGTATCCGGCTGCTTCAAGCACCGAGGCCAGGCAATCGCCGAGAGCGCCGCCGCGAGCATTGCCGATGTGCATGGGTCCGGTCGGATTCGCCGAGACAAACTCGACATCTACACTTTTGCCCTTACCGAAATCGGAACGGCCGAAATTTTCCTTTTCATTTAAAATATCGATTAGGATGTCGGCGTAAAAATTGTCTGATAATCTGAAATTTATAAAGCCGGCGCCGGCAATCTCGGCAGAGCTTGCGTATGTGCTTTTAAGATCAAGTCTGTCAAGTATCGCCTTTGCGATTACGGCAGGCGATTTTCTGAATACCCGTGCCGAGACCATGGCCGCATTGGTTGCAAAATCGCCGTGAGCACGGTCGTTCGGAACCTCAATCGTAAATTCTGGGGCTTCGCCCTCAGGCAATTCACCCTCTGAAACGGCCTTGTTTATTGCTTTTATAACGGCTTGTCTTAACTGATTTTTCGCTGTTTCGGTAAGCTGTGACATCTTTTAAATCTCCTGTACTTTTATCTTGATTTCATTAGTGCTGGCGTATGTTGAGTTTATATCCACGGTATATCGCATTGAGAGCCTTCCGCCGTTTTCGCCGATCTCGTTTTCGACCTTTTCGCCGAAGGTGCCGAGTGTGAATTCGCACGGACCCATTGTATACAGCGACATATGGCGTTTTCCCTTTTGTACCGTCATGTGGCTGTCGGCGGATCCCGACCGGTCAAGAGAAACGGCCCCGAAAGCGTCAACCGCAAGGGTGGTAACGCTCGATGCGGCAAGATCGTCGGAATTTTCCCTGTATATAAGCCGCCATAGCCCGTCCTTTATATACATTTTTCCCACCGTGGTCATTTCAATGTTCTCGCTGTTGCCGTCCACAGTCTGGGTTCCCTTTATTTCTATAAGTACATTTTTCATTTTTTACTCCAGTTCAACGTGCTCAACGTCCCTTTTAAGGTCTTCGCCGAGGAAAAGTCTTGCCTGCCGAGCAAAGCCGGATGTCTCGTCGGACACATAATATTTACATTTACCTTCCTTTTCGGAATCGGAAAGAATGCCGTATTTTTTCATTATTTCGGCTGCCTGTTTTGCGGTGGCGGAGCCTATATCTATAAGGTTTACTCCGGGCATTACCGAGGCGACAATATCCTTGATAATAGGATAATGGGTGCACCCGAGAATGAGGGTGTCTATTCCGGTGTTTTCAAACGAATCCAAATAATAGCGTGCTGCCGAAAACGCCAGCTCGGGATTTGACTGGGTTATACCCTCCTCGACTATCGGAACGAAAAGGGGACAGGCCTTGGAAATAACCCTGCACTCCGGAGAAAGAGCCTTTATCTCTCGCTCATATGCGCCGCTTTTTACCGTTGCGCTTGTTCCGATAACGCCTATAATGCCGTTTTCGGTTCTCTTTACCGCCTCGTGTGCTGCCGGTACAACGACCCCCATAAACGGAATGCTAAGCCTTTCTCCCGTGTGGTACGCCACCGAGCTTACCGTGCCGCAAGCGGCAATTATCATTTTAACATTTTTGGATAAAAGGAAATCCTCGTCCTCTATGGCGTAGCGCTCTATGGTGCCGGCGCTTTTGGTGCCGTAGGGAACACGGCCGGTATCGCCGAAATACACTATATCCTCGTGGGGTAATTCACGTCGCAAAGCGCGCAAAACCGTAAGCCCGCCAAGTCCGGAATCAAAAACCCCGACAGGTCTTTTGTCACTCAAATAAAGTCACCCATTTCATAAATAAACCGTTTTCGGTATATAAAAAAGCAAATATCATCCGCAAAAGAATAAATATCACGAATTTACTTCCCGTTAATATGTTATTCCTTATGATACAATATAATGATTTATAAATCAAGCATTTTTAATCTTTCCTCCGCTTGTACCCGGTGTTTTTAAGTGAAGCATATCGGCTGAGTACGGGAAAAGCTTGGGTTTTAAATGCGAATACTTGAAAAGTAATGCTCTATGTAGTATAATAGCACTGAATTTTAACATGGGATAGCAGTGATATTTGATGCTTGAAGCATATTTGGATAACAGCGCGACCACTCTTTGCAGCCCTTCGGCGGCAAATGCGGCGCTTGAAGCGATGACGGTAAATTACGGTAATCCGTCCTCGCTGCATAAAATGGGTATTAAGGCGGAGGAGTATTTACGCAATGCGAGAAGGAGTATTTCCTCGCCGCTAGGCGTTTCCCCGTCGGAGATATTTTTTACTTCCGGCGGAACCGAGGCTAATAATATAGCCGTCTTAGGCGCCGCAAGGGCGCTCAAAAAACGGGGCAGAAGAATTGTTACTACGGCAATCGAGCATCCGTCGGTATATAATTGCGCAAAGCAGCTCGAAAACGAAGGCTTTGAGGTGATATTTCTACAGCCGGATGAGGAAGGTACGGTATCGCCGCAGGCGGTTTATGACGCCGTAAACAGCGATACGGTTCTTGTTTCCATGATGTATGTAAACAACGAGACGGGAGCTTTTCTTCCGGTACAGGACGTAAAAACGGCGATAGAACGGGCAAATTCACCGGCGCTTTTTCATTGCGACGCCGTTCAGGCCTTCGGTAAAATCCCTATCAAGGTCAAAAAGCTCGGAATAGATCTGTTATCGGCAAGCGGTCACAAGATTCATTCCTTAAAAGGCTCGGGATTTTTGTATGTAAGAAACGGCGCGAGGGTTATTACTCCGGTGTACGGCGGCGGACAGGAATCGGGGATAAGAAGCGGAACCCAGAACACTCCGGGAATAGCCGCCCTTTCGGTTGCCGTGAATGAGGCTTTTGACGGGTTCGACAAGAATTATGAGTTTGTTTCGCGGCTGAACTTACAGCTTAAAAACGCCCTTTCGGCGATGGAAGGCGTAAAAATCAATTCTCCCGAAAATTCGCTGCCCTTTATACTTAATTTTTCGGTTTGCGGAGTCCGCTCCGAGATACTTTTGCATTCGCTCGAAGCAAGCGGTGTGTATGTTTCGTCGGGAAGTGCCTGCTCCAAGGGCAAAAAAAGCGGAGTGCTTTCAGCTATGGGGTTAAGCGACGAGCGTATCGACTCGGCGATACGGGTCAGCTTTTCTAGGTATAATACGGCCGATGACGTCGATTTGCTTGTAAAAGCTTTAAACGACGCACTCTCGCATATAAAAAGAAAATCCGGCAGATAAATAAAAGTGAGGTTATATCTCTTGAAAGAAATAATACTTATAAAAAGCGGCGAAATAGCCCTTAAGGGCCAAAACCGCCGTTCGTTTGAGGATAAACTGATAAGCAACATCCGCCGCCGGCTCAGTCCGCTCGGCGAATTTGAATACAGGCTTGCACAGTCGACCTTGTCGGTAGAGCCGAAAGATGAGCTTATTGATCTTGATGAAGCGGCCGACAGGGTGTCGAGAGTGTTCGGAATTTCCGGGTTTTCGCGTGCGTGCGTTGCCGAAAAGGACATTGATGACATTAAAAATAAGGCGGCCGTTTATCTTGAAAGCACCTTAAGCGCAATTAAAACCTTTAAGGTCGAGACCAAGCGTTCGGACAAGCAGTTCCCTTTAAAATCCCCTCAAATAAGCGAGGAAGTGGGCGGATTTTTGCTTGAAAGGTTTAAAAATCTGTCGGTCGATGTACATAATCCCGATTTTATCGTATATGTCGAGGTAAGGGATTATGCGGCTTATATAAGAGGTCCTCAGGAAAAGGGTGCCGGCGGTATGCCGGTAGGCACCGGCGGCCGGGCAGGACTGCTTATATCCGGAGGAATCGACTCGCCGGTTGCGGCTTATATGATGGCCAAACGCGGCGTTGAGCTTACCGCCGTACATTTTGCAAGTCCGCCGTATACAAGCGAGCGCGCCGAAATAAAGGTTAAGGATCTGCTTGCCCAGGTGGCGAGATATGCCGGAGTTTTCAGGCTATACACCGTATGCTTTACCGAAATTCAGGAGCAAATAGGCGAGCATTGCAAAGAAGAATTTTTCACTATCATTATGCGGCGTATGATGATGCGGATAGCCGAAAGAATTGCCAAAAAGGAGCACTGCAAGGCCCTTGTAACGGGAGAGAGTATAGGTCAGGTCGCAAGTCAGACCATGGATGCGCTTTGCTGTACCGACGCCGTGTGCTCGGTTCCGGTTTTCAGACCCCTTATAGCCATGGATAAGGATGAGATCGTTTCGGTCTCAAGAAGAATAGGTACCTTTGACATTTCGGTAAGACCATATGAGGATTGCTGCACGGTGTTCACACCGCGACATCCCCGTACACGTCCCAAGATGGAGGATGTGATTTTCGAGGAGTCGAAGCTTGATATTGAAGGCTTGATCGAAAAGGCGACGGCCGATATACGGTATGAAACCATCTACGCCGAATAAGCCGGTTTTGTCGGTCTGAAATTCCATTTTACTTTTTTATTTTGATATTACAGATCCATTTGTTTTCCGACATCCGTTACCGAAAGGAAATGATTAAATGAATGCAGAGATAATATCGGTCGGCACCGAACTGATGCTCGGCGATATACCCAATACCGACGCTCAATATATTTCTTCGCGACTTGTCGATATGGGACTTAACGTTACATGTCATTCGACCGTTAACGATTCGCCTAAAGATATACGTCAGGCGCTTTCGTATGCCTTGCCGAGGAGCAGTGTCATAATATTCACAGGGGGACTCGGACCTACACCGGACGATCTGACCAAGGAGACGGTCTGTTCCGCCGTAGGCGTAGAACTTAAAATGCACGAGGAATCGCGCCGTCTTATAGACGATTATTTTTACCGTACGGGAAGAAAGCCGAGCGAGAATAACTATAAGCAGGCAATGCTCCCGGTGGGTGGAACCGTTTTTAAAAATGAAGTCGGAACGGCTCCGGGGTGTGCAATATCGGCCGGCAAGCAGTGGATTATAATGCTGCCCGGTCCGCCCAAGGAATTAATTCCGATGTTTGATAAGGAGGTTATACCCTACCTTAGAGAGGCGGTCGGTGGCGAATATACCGCCATTAAGAATATTTCGGTATTCGGGATAGGCGAATCCCGGGTCGCCCAGATGATAGACGGCTATCTGCACAGCAAGAACCCCGTCGTTGCAACTTATGTATCATCCGGAGTCGTCACGGTCAAGGTAACGGTCAAGGGCAGCGACAAGGGTGCCTGCAACGCCCTTTGCGACAAAACCGTAAAAGAAATAACGGCAATACTCGGCGATAATGTATTTTCGGTGAATAATGAAACCCTCGCTCAGGTGGTGGTCGAAAAGCTCAAATCCGCGCATAAAAAGGTTGCAACGGCCGAATCGTGCACTGCCGGTATGCTGTCGTCGGCGATTACTACGGTTAAGGGCTCGAGCGACGTTATATCGACCGGATTTGTAACCTATTCCGATCAATCAAAGTGCGAGCTTTTGGGAATTGACAGGGAGCTTATCTCCCGTTACGGGGTTTACAGCCGCGAGGTTTCTTGCGCCATGGCGAGATCGGCAGCACGGCTCGGCCATTCGGATATAGGAATAGGAATAACCGGTATTGCCTCGGCATACAGCGAATCTCAGTTGCCGGCAGGGCTGGTTTTCGTATCTCTTTTTGACGGCGAAAACTGTTATACCCGACGTCTGATGCTCGGCCACGGGAGCGACGGCGAGCGCGAAAAGGTCCGCGAGGGCGCTGTGAATAACGCCCTTGATATGTGCAGACTTTATCTCGATAACAAGCTTGATAAGGTCGGAAATATCGCAAATACGGCAGTTGAACCCGGATTTTCTGCCGCGGTCGCCGGATTATCGTCCGAGAAATCGGCCGAAAAGCAGCCGGAAAACGATTTACAGGATAATGTCGCAACTGGTGATATCTCATCCCTTATTCCGAGTATTGATGATATCGAAGCGGCCGGAGAACCCTCGGCAATGGATATTGACGGCGCACATGCCGAAAGCGAGGATATATACTCGGATTCGGCATCCGAAAAAACCGCAAAAAACACAAAAAAAGACGGCGATGATTCGGAAAACGAGAATAAATTCATACGCTTTTTGCGCTCCTGGCTGCCGTGGAGGGGCGATTCGCGAAGGAATAAGATAAGAAAAACCGCACTTATAGTTTTTGCCCTGATTTTTTTGGCGTCGGCTGTATATATAGTCGATTATTATGTCGAATCCATTCGAACCAAAAACGAGATAAACAACGTGCAAAAGCTTTACGATCCTACTGCCGAGGGTGAGCTTGATTCCCACGGAATAAACGTCAATTTTGCAAGCCTGATAGAAAAGAATTCCGATACGGTAGGATGGCTTTACGTCCCTGGAACCCAGGTGAACAATCCCGTTGTACAAAGCGATAACGAAAAGTATCTTACCACCGATTTTGAGGGAACAAAGAACCGCCACGGAGCGTTGTTTGTTGATGAAAACTGTACCATTGCTCCGGGAAAGCTTTCCTCAAATACTGTTATTTACGGACATCATATGCGTGACGGCACGATGTTCGGTGAGCTGAAAAAATACCGTACCGACCAGGCGAACGGTCTTGAGTTTTATAAGGAAAACCCGATTATTGAGTTTACCACCATTTATCAGACCAAGGCTACAAAATGGAAGATATTCGCGGTGTTTGTAAGTAATGCCGACGCACAGCAGGACAACGGCTATGTGTTTAGATACTGGCAAAACAGTTTTGTTACCGACAGAGAGCACGCACAGTTTATTTACGAATGTCAGCGCCGCTCGATGATAAACGCGCCGGTTGATGTAACGCCGGATGATTTCATTATAACTCTTTCGACCTGTGTCTACGATTTTAGTAATGCGAGACTGGTCGTAATGGCGCGGCTTTTACGCAACGGGGAGAGCGAAGAGATCGATTCGGCAGCAGCCACGGTGAATTACAACGCAAAGTTCCCGGCGGCGTATTACGGCGGCGGATCGGTCCCCGAGGACAAAACCTCCTCGGTTGTAAGCATATATAATACGCCCTCTGTCGCGAGTTCTTCGGCCGATGCACCCTCCGGTACAGAGGATACTTCGTCAGAGAATTCTTCGGCTGATGTATCTTCGAATTCTAATAATAACAATAGCGGCGATACTTCTTATACGCCGTCGGACGAGCCTTATTCCAGGCCGGATCCCGAACCGGAGCCGTCGTCGGATGTTTCATCTCACCCGGATAGTGAGCCGGACAGCTCATCTTTGCCGGTGGACGAGTCGTCCGAGGGCCCGGTCGAGCCAGACCCGCAACCGCCGGCGGATTCCTCGGGACCGGAGCCGCCATCCGATGTATCAGATGAGATAGAACCGCCGGAAAAATAGAAAAATGCCAAGAAGGTTTGCGTATTTGCGGGCATTTTGAGCAGTTTCGCATACAGCAAAACAACGTTTTATAAGAGCTTTCGGAACGAAAAATTTGTAAAGGGGTATTTATGGGAAGCCTCGGAAAGTATGACAAAGACAGCCTTTTTGACGAGAAGGCAATAGAGGAATTTGAAGTCGGCGATGACTTCGGTTCCGCTGCCGGCAGGAAAAAGGGAGTAAGTGCCGTCCGTCGTAAAAACAACAGAAAAACACTTATAGCCGTATTAGCGGTACTGGTACTTGTGGCCGTTGTTGCCGGTGTTTTGCTGATGTTGCCCGGATCTAAGGACGCTAAGCGCTATTACAGCGAGCTGTCCCGTAAATATGTTTCGGGGTCAATGGTAAAGCTTCCGGATTCATACAATGAAAAATTCGGGTATCTTTATGCTGTTAACCCCGATGTTTTCGGCTGGATAACGGTTACCGGAACCGATATTAATTATCCGATAGTAAAGCCCGGAGATGTGCATGATGCCGGGTATTATGACACTCATTTTTTTGCCGGAGAAAAATCCGAATACGGTACTCCGTATTTTGAGGGGATTTCGGATAAAAATACCGTGATTTCGGCAAGAGAGGGGCTGTTCGGATCCCTTGCCGAATACTCGTCGATGGATTTCTTTATAAGTAATCCGGTGTTCCTTATGGATACGGTGTATTCCGAGGGGTATTATAAGGTGCTTTCGGCCTTTTCGTCCCTTGATTCGGGCGGATTTGATCCGGAAACAGCCGAGTTTCAGGATGATACCGCATTTTCCGATTTTGTAGAGACGGCGATGTCCTTTTGTCCGTACGATACCGGCAACGATGTAAATACCGCCGATAATCTGCTGACGGTAGTTTGCAGAAAGGACGACGGCACGAGCTTTTACATAGTCGCACGAAAAGCGCGAAAGGGCGAGAGCCTTTCGCTGAATTCGAAAGACGTGTCGAAGAAGAATATCGGCGAAAAAACCGTCCTTTGCACTGCAGCCGTAAGCGAGCCCGATGATGGTACAAGCGAAGGTTTTGATCCGGGTCAGACGAGCAGTACAAGCGGCAGCGTCACCACGCCGCCGATCAGTCTGCCGGATATTTATATTCCCGACATCGATTTGTCGCATATGGACTATGACGACGGAGGATTTGACAGCGGGACACAGTTTGAAAATAACGGCGAATATACGCCGCCCGACGTTTCTACCGTTCCTATTGACGACGAAAATATACCGGTTGATGACGATGTTCTGGGTAACCTTACGGTGCTTAATTCCCGTACCGGCGAAAAGGTCACCGATACAGCGGTAAATATTCTTGCAGCAATAGTCGAGGCCGAGGTAGGCGGATTCAGTAATGAAGAGGTTTTAAAGGCTCAGGCGGTGGCGTCGTACAGCTATTTGCTGTATTATAAAACAAGCAGTGACAATCCGGTGGCCGTTGTAATGAAAACGCCGAGCCAGAGGGTTATTGAGGCTGTCAGAAAGGTCGCCGGACAGGCGGTTGTATACGGCAACAGCCTTTGCTGCACACAGTATTTTGCTGCTTCTGCCGGAAGAACCGCCAGCTGTAAGGAAACATGGGGAGCCGATCGGCCCTACCTTGTAAGCGTTGACAGCAGCGTTGAGGAATCCCTAAGCGTGTACCGCTCGAGTGTTTCTTTTTCTTCTCAGGATATAAAATCAAGGGCTAAATCCAAATTCGGAATAACACTTGAGGGCGATCCGTCCGGTTGGTTTAAAATTACGTCGTACGATTCCGGAAGCAGATATGTCACCGGCGTGTCTTTAGGCGGACATGCGAGCTACACCTCCTCATCCGGAAAAACATATACCATAACCGGCCGTTCAATAAGCGAAACGCTGCTTTCCTACAAGCTTCGTTCGCACGCCTTTGAGGTAAGGTACGATGCCTCGTCCGACACCTTTGTGTTTACCGTTTACGGATGGGGACACGGCGTCGGAATGAGCCAGTACGGCGCTAACGAATACGCGAATGCCGGGTACGACTATATATGGATATTAAAGCATTATTTTACCGGTGCGTCGGTTGAGTACGTAACCGAACTTTAAGTATTGGATCATTATATTTATGACAAATTCACGGAAAATTGTATTTGAAGCTCTTATAAAGGTTGAAGAGGGCGGATATTCGAATATTGTAATTTCAAATGCTCTTGATAAAAATGAGCTTTCCGACCGCGACAGGGCCTTCTCGTCGGCACTTTTTTACGGGGTGCTCGAAAGGGCAATAACCCTTGATAAAATCATATCCGAGTTTTCGACACAAAAGGCCTCAAAGCTTTCGGTGTATGTTAAAACGGCGTTGCGCATGGGCATTTATCAGCTTGTTTTTATGGATAAAATCCCTGACAGCGCGGCCGTTAATGAATCGGTAAATCTTGTAAAGCGAACCAAGGCATCAAGATATTCCGGCTTTGTAAACGGAGTTTTAAGGAATATTTCACGCACCGACAAGGAAAAGCTGCTTGATTTTTCCTTTGTTCAGCAAACCGATAAACGCCTTTCGTTTGAGTATTCGGTGCCCGACTGGATGGCCGGACTTTTTATTAAGAATTACGGTGAGGATTTTACCCGTGATATGCTTTGTGCCTTTAACGGCAGGAATTCCACCGTTTTAAGGGTCAATACCCTTAAAATTCAGCCGGAAGATTTTGTAAGCGAACTTAAAAAAAGCGGTATAAACGCTGAAATAAGCGATATCTGCAAAACCGCTGTTATCGTTGACGGCTCCGGTGCTGTGGACAAAATCTACGGATATAATGAAGGTCTTTTCCATGTGCAGGATACGGCTTCTCAGCTGTGCTGCGAGGCGCTCGGAGTAAAGCCCGGAATGCGGCTGCTTGATATTTGCGCCGCCCCCGGAGGAAAAAGCTTTACCTTGGCCGAGAATTTAAAAAATGACGGTGAGATACTTTCCCTCGATCTTCACGAGAGCAAGCTGCCGCTTATAACCGGCGGAGCCAGGCGACTGGGGATAACCTGTATAAAGACATTCAGAAACGACGCGACGGTTTTTAACGGCGAATTAGGCCTTTTTGACGCGGTTTTGTGCGATGCGCCCTGTTCCGGCCTCGGCATAATAGCAAAAAAGCCTGAAATTCGTTACAAAAATGTTGCTATTCTTGACTTTTTAAGCGATATGCAGTACGTTATTCTATGTAACGCATCGCGATATGTTAAAAGGGGCGGTCGGCTCGTTTACTCCACCTGTACGTTAAATCCCGAGGAAAACGAGCGTACGGCCGAAAGATTCTTAAGCGAAAACCGGGAGTTTAAACCGGTGGAAATACTTCCCCATATTAAAAGAGCGTTTAAGACGGCAGACAATATGCTGACACTTTTTCCGAACATACACGATACCGACGGATTTTTCATTTCGGCGTTTGAAAGAAAGTAATTATCGAATTATCGGAGGAGAAGCTTTGCCCGGCGACAACACAAAAAAGGATATCCGCTCAATGCTTGTAAGCGAAATAGCCGATGACTTTAAAAATGAAGGCTTGCCGAATTTCAGGGCAAAACAGGTGTACTCCTGGCTCTCGCGCGGAGCAATAAGCTTTGACGAGATGACCGATATTTCGAAGGATTTAAGAAGCGCCCTTAAGGAAAAATACCGTATCGCCTGCCCTAAGATAATTAAAAAGCTGGTTTCGGCTATTGACGGGACCGTAAAGTATTTATTCGAATTCGACGACGGCGCACGGGTGGAATCGGTAGTAATGCAGTATCGTTACGGCAAGACCATTTGTCTTTCGACACAGGCCGGCTGCAAAATGGGATGTGTTTTTTGCGCTACCGGAAAGGGCGGATTTTTACGCAACCTTACGGCAGGAGAAATACTTTCCCAGATAATTGCCGCTTCGAACGACCTGCATTGTAAAATACAAAACGCCGTTTTAATGGGAATGGGCGAGCCGCTCGATAATTTTGACAATGTTTCGCGGTTTTTAATGCTTGCAACCGATGAGCAGGGAATGAATATGAGCAGCCGCAAGATAACCCTTTCGACCTGCGGACTTGTAGATAAGATAATGCCCCTTTGCGATGTCAACGACCAAATAACGCTGTCGATCTCTCTGCATGCTCCGAACGACGATATCCGCCGGAAAATAATGCCGATCGCACGCAAGGTATCGTTTGACGAGCTGATGGAAACCTGCAAAAAATATATTAAAAGGACAAATAAGCGCATAACCTTTGAATATACGATGATAGACGGTGTTAACGATTCGAACGCATGCGCCGTTCAGCTTGCCGAAAGATTAAAGGGTATGCTGTGCCATGTGAATCTTATTCCGGTTAATGCCGTCAAGGGCTGCGACAAACAGGCGAGCAGTAAGCAGAGGATCAAAAGCTTTTTTGATATTTTAAACAATGCCGGTGTCAGCGCAACGGTAAGGCGGACGCTCGGCTCGGATATAAACGCTTCATGCGGACAGCTAAAAACCAAGGAAGACAGTGAGGTGCAAAAAACAAGGTGAAATTCGCAAGCAAAACGGATATAGGCCGTCAGCGCCGGTCCAATCAGGATTCTTATGCGGTGGGAGAGCTGCCGTACGGAGTAGGATGGGCCGTAGTATGCGACGGCATGGGCGGAGTCGGAGGCGGAAATATTGCAAGCTCGACCGCCGTTAAAACCATTTCCGATCAGATATCATCGGGCTGGCGTCCGGGTATGTCCTCAAATTCAATACGTTCGCTTTTGCAGTCGGCACTGCTTGCCGCCAATATAAACGTTTTTGATATGTCAAAATCGGTCGAATCCCTTGCAGGCATGGGAACAACGGTTGTGGCCGTTATGATATCCGATTCGATAGCGCACATTGTCCACGCCGGCGACAGCAGAGCCTACATAATAGGCAGCGATAAAAAAATACGGCTTGTAACGAGGGATCATTCGATAGTCCAGAACATGATCGAATCGGGGCACTTAACCGAAGAGGAAGCAAGGACCCATCCGAGAAAAAACGTAATTACAAGGGCGCTCGGCGTTGCCGACGAGCTTGATGTCGATTACGATGAAATAGAGCTTGGCGAAGATGAAAGCGTACTGCTTTGCACCGACGGTCTTACAAACTACGCCGAAACAAAAGAGATAAATGATATCTTTGCAAATGCGCCGTTTATGGAATATCCCGAACGGCTTGTAGAGCTGGCCAATAAAAACGGCGGCGGCGACAATATAACAGTGGTTGTTATATCCCGATAACGGAGGTTTTTAATACATGGATAAGTATATAGGTAAACGCCTTGACGGACGCTATGAGATCAAGGAAATAATAGGCGTCGGCGGAATGGCGGTCGTTTACAAGGCTTATGACAACATCGACGATCGCATGGTTGCGGTGAAAATTTTAAAGGAAGAGCTGCTTGCCGACGACGATTTAAGACGTCGTTTTAAAAACGAGTCGAAGGCTATTGCCGTGCTGTCTCATCCCAACATTGTCAAGGTTTACGATGTAAGCTTCGGCGACCGTCTGCAGTACCTTGTAATGGAGTATATTGACGGAATTACCCTTAAGGAGTACATCGCCCAGCAGAAGGTCATTGGCTGGAAGGATGCGCTGCATTTTACCGTGCAGATTCTTCGCGCACTGCAGCACGCTCATGACAAAGGCATTGTCCACAGGGATATAAAGCCGCAGAACATTATGCTGCTTTCCGACGGGACTATAAAGGTTACCGATTTCGGAATAGCACGTTTTGCCCGTAACGAGCAGAGAACCATGACCGACAAGGCCATCGGCTCGGTACATTACATCAGCCCGGAGCAGGCGAGAGGCGATGTTACCGACGCGAAGTCTGATATTTATTCGGTCGGTGTTTTGCTGTACGAAATGCTTACGGGGCGTCTTCCGTTTGAGGCCGACAGCGCCGTATCGGTTGCCATTATGCAAATGCAAAGCACCCCGAAAATGCCGAGGGAGATAAACCCCGAAATTCCGGAGGGCCTTGAAGAGATCACCATAAAGGCGATGCAGAAGGAGCCGAAAATGAGATATCAGTCGGCAGCCGAGATGCTTGCCGATATTGAGCGTTTCAAGCTTGATCCCGACATAGTTTTCGGTTACAGGTACTTTGTGGATAATGAGCCTACAAAGTATATACCGACTTCCGAGGTTATTTCGGTTTCGGGGGTTAAGAATGACAGCGATACGGATGACGACGATGACGGCGATTCCTCTAATCAGGGCCGTTCGAAGTTTATGCCGGTTTTAGTCGGAGTCACCTCCGCTTTTATAATTGGTATAGTCGCTCTTGCGATATTTCTTACAGGGCCGAGCGTTTTCGGCCTTTGGGGTAAGCCGTCGGGCGGAGTTGTTGAATGTCCCACACTGATAGGTCTTGAATATAACGCCGTTATTGCCGATGACAACTATAAACAGTACAAAATAAAGCTCAACAGTGCCAAAAATGCTTACAGCACCGAATATGAATCCGGCATAATTATGTGGCAGTCGCCCGATCCCGGTAAATCCATAAAGGGTGAAAAGGTCATTGAGGTTGCGGTTTCTTTGGGCTCCAAGCAGATAAAAATGACCGATTACCGCAACTATGCGAAATCGGCCGTTATAAAGAGCCTTGAAAGCTTAGGGGTTAAGTATACAGTCGAAGAGGTTTACAGCGACGATATAGCCAAGGATTTTGTCGTAAGGACAAATCCCGCCGGCGGATTACCGGTAGACAGCGATACCACGGTCACCATTTACGTCAGTAAGGGAGGCGTACCGCAGGTGGTTCAGGTCCAAAACTTTGTCGGTCTTATGATCGATGAGGCGAAGCGTCAGGTTGAGGACAACGGTCTTAAGGTCGGAAACATTACCGAAAAGGAAAGCAATGATTATCCGGCGGGATATGTTATAAATCAGTCCCTTTCATCCAGATCAAGTGTTAATAAGGATTCGGTCGTCGATCTTACGGTCAGCAAAGGACGCCCGTCATATCCCGTAAAGGTTAAGATGCCCATTCCCTCGAAGGCGGTTAAAAAGCTCAGTCTGGAGATATTCTATAACGGACAGAGCATTCATTCTACCACTATTGATCCGACGGCAATTTCCGGTTCGAATAAATACGTTGAGCTTCAGCTCACCGCCGATATGTTTAATCCGGCAAGCAGCACTCCGACAATAATGGTTAAGCTCGGCGGACATCAGTATATGGAATATAAGCTCAATTTTACCGAGGGGACATATGCCAAGTTAAAGACGTTTAATCTCCCGGAGGATGTTTTAAAAGATCCGGAGGTAAGCAGTACAGTTTCATCCGAACCGTCGGTATCTTCGGGCGTTGTTGAACCGGACGATTCCGATGTTGATTATGACTGACAGCACAAAGCTTCCCCGTAAAGAAGCACTTAGCGGTGTAATAGTTAAAAGCATTTCGGATGAGTATACGGTTGATGCAAACGGTGTACAGACGGTTTGCAAGGCAAGAGGGGTTTTTCGGCACAACGGAACAACCCCTCTTGTGGGTGATCGGGTAAGGTTTGAATTATCCACGGACGGTACGGGGCGGATTATAGAGATAAGCGACCGCAAAAACTTTCTGCTTCGTCCTCCGGTTGCCAATATTGACCGTTTGTTTATTGTTTCATCGGCCGACATGCCCCGTCCCAATCGGGCGCTGATCGACCGGACGGCGGTTTTTGCACATGAAAATGATATTGAACCCTGTTTTATATTCAATAAAACCGATCTTGCGGATGTAACCGGGCTTGTCGACGTATATAAAAAAGCCGGTTATGCCGTATATACCGTTTCCTGCAAAACGGGACAGGGGACAGACAAACTTAAAAATGCGGTTTCAGAGGGCATAAATGCGTTTACGGGGAATTCCGGCGTCGGTAAATCGAGCATACTTAATCTGCTTATGCCGGAAAATGAAATAAAAACCGGCGATATAAGCCTAAAGCTCGGCCGCGGCCGCCATACAACAAGGCATACGCAGATGTACGGCCTTTGCAATTCGGCCGCTTACGTGATCGATACTCCCGGATTTTCGTCGGAAAGCGAGAGCGATGTTTCCTTTGTTTATAAGGAGAATCTGCAGTTTGATTTTCTCGAATTTGAGAAGTTTATCGGAAAATGTCGTTTTACCTCATGTTCCCACACCGGGGAAAATGGTTGTGCCGTAAAAAATGCCGTAGAAAGCGGATTAATAGACGAAATACGGTATAAAAATTACGTTGCCTTTTACCGCGAGGCGGCATCTGTAGCCGATTGGCGCAAAAAACGGTGATACCGGGCTTTAAAATTGCAATTATAGAATATTAGCGTACGGAAAAAATTTTAAAAATCCGTACGCTTTATTTTTTCGTAAAATTCACCGGCATTATCCAAAAATAATACTGTTTTAACCGTATAGCTATTGCATAAAATAATAAAAATTCAGGACGGTAAGAAACATGAAAAAACCTATAAAAAGACTGAAAACTTTTGAAACAAAAACATTTTTTGCCGTTTTGGGGATCGCCATAGGGGTTATGTCGGTTATAGTCGTAGGATTTTTAGGGCTTTGCGGAGTAAAAGCGGTGAATGCCGAGATGGACAGCATAGGAATTAAAGGAATTGCTCTTTGTCCGGAGGTAGGAGAGAGGAATTTTACCGCCGACGATATAGCGGTTATACGCTCTGTTTCCGGTGTTAAGGATGTTTCGCCGGTCTTTGCCGTGGTATGTCTTGCCGCCGACATAAAAGGACGTGCCGTTCCGGTGGTTGCTTTCGGATGTAAAAACACAAAAAGCACTGTTTTTTCAACTAGCATTAAAAACGGAAACGACATAAGCGATAATGACATAGAAAATTCGTCCGCTGTTTGCGTTGTGTCGGATAAATTAAGCGGATCGCTTGCCATTGATAATTTCGTTAAATTAAGCGTTGACGGAAAAAGCGCGGATTTTATAATAAAGGGGACGGTCTCAACCGACAGCGAGCTTTTAAACGGCTCGGTTGGCGAGTGTATACCGCCGTTTGTTTACGTTCCGTACACATCATTACAGATTTTAACGGGGGATAGGGGATATTCCCAGATTATAATAACGCCGCAAAGCAGCGTTTATTCCGAAAATGCCGATATATCGGCTGTATCGTCTCAGGTTGTATGGGCGCTAAAATCCGAAAGCGCTGATCGCTCGGTAAAAATACTCGATCTCGATACACAAAGATTGCAGCTTTCGAAGCTGTTATCATCCGGTGTCGATATATTAAAAGGAATAGCAGGCGTTTCCTTGGGTGTGGCATCTCTTCTTACAGCGACCGTTATGACGGTAACCGCAGCCGAGAAAAGGCGTGAAACGGTCATAAAAGGCCTTGTAGGAGCAAGCCGAGTGCAAATTACATGTGAATTTATGCTCATGTCGCTGAAGCTTTGCGTTATCGGAGTTACAATCGGTACGGCGCTCGGAATACTGATAACCTATTTTGTGTCATGTTTGCTGGATATTGATTTTTTCGTGGATTTTGATACAATTATCTCAGCGGATTTTTCGGCGATTTTAAGCGGTCTTGTACTGAGCGTTCTTCCGGTATTACGATCGATGTTTTCATATCCGCCGGAAAATCTTAAAAAAATTTAGTTTTTCGAAAAGGTGCTTAAAATGATCCTCAATAAACCGAATTTGCCGCAAGGAAAAGTGAATGCCGTTGTCGTGTCGGGTGCGGACAAGGAGATAATTGCCCGCTTTGAATCTATGGGGATTACGCCGATTATCTGCAAATCCGACGATATATTGCAGGATCCCGTAAAAAGCCATGCCGATATGAGCTTTTTACATATTACGGATAAAATCTGTCTGATCAGCAAGCATCAGACAGAGCTAAAATCTCAGCTTGAAAAAATCGGTTACACCTGCGTTACGCTCGGCAGCGATTTAAAACGCGAATATCCGGGCGATTGCTTACTGAATGCCGCCGTAATAGGAGGTACCGTTATTTGTAATCCGAAATCGGCCGATGCCGTTATATCGGATATAGCCGAAAAAAGCGGTTTGCGTGTAATAACGACCTCACAGGGCTATACCAAGTGTTCGGTTTTGCCGGTAAATGAAAATGCATTTATAACAAGCGATAAGTCAATATACAAATCAAGCATTGTTGCCGGATTTGATGCTTTGTATGTCAATCCTGCCGGAATCGAGCTTCCGGGATACGACAACGGCTTTATAGGCGGCTGCGGAGGTCTGATAGGGAAGAATACCTTGGCAATATGCGGAGAATTATCCTATTTTGCCGAAGGGGAAAAGATCATAGGATTTTGCAATAATTACGGAATCGAGATAATAAGCCTGATAAACGGTCCGCTTCGCGACATCGGATCGATCTTGCCGGTGTCATGCGAATAAAATGCGGATTGAACGAAAAAACGAATTGCTGACTCATAAGCAATTTAAATATTTAGCGTGAATTAAAATTTATATATTATAAAAAATAAAAGTGAAAAAGACGATTCATACGGCTTTAATTATATGTTCGTAAAAATACACTGAATCAGAAAAAGAAAATTGAAGCAGTAAACCCCGGGAATGGTGATGTCCCGGGATTTACTGCTTTTTACTTACTGTAATAATGCCATAATAGCCGGCGGAACGCCGCCGAGGCCGCGCTGGGGGGGGAGCATGCCCCCTTTCAACTTGCTAAGCAATTATACTAAATGAAGGTCTAATTTTGTACTAATTTAGACCAGTAAAGCACGAAGCGCAAGTTTCGCGCTTTACCTTGGCTAAATTATACAAAATTTGTATTTAGTTTAATTGCGACGGATTCCGAAAGCTACGGAGGGGGGGCTTGCTACCCCCCCTCTTATTACTTGACTAAATAACATAAAGCGCTCACTTTTTCTTTTTTTTGACATGGCAGTGGTTAAGTATCATCGACACGGTTACAGCCTTATCGGAAATGTTTCTGATTTTGAAAAATCCTGTCTTGAGCTTGGGAAAACAACTCAGCGGATGTATAACGGGGACACGTACTCTATTTATCGTTACGGGGATCAGATCAAGCTTGTACTTTTTCGTTTCGAACATAACAGAAAAACCGGAGGGGCAAAACGCTTTGAGAAGGGCTGTATTACTACTTATGAAGAACGCTTTCAAAGCTCGTTAGCAAGGGCTCGCTCGAGGATATATGAGCTTGCGGCGTGTAACGAGTTTGAGTTTTTCTGCACGTTCACGATTGACGGGGAAAAATTCGATCGGTACGATCTTTCAGCTTTCCGGAAAAGCTTTGCACACTTTATTCGCAACGAAAATGCCCGTAGGCTCGGCGATGACAAAATCAGATACTTAGTTATACCGGAACAGCATAAAGACGGGGCTTGGCATATGCATGGGCTTTTGTGTGGCCTTACCGGTCAGCTCGTAAAGAATAAGCATGGGTATATGGATTGGCCGCGATACGCTGAAAGATACGGTTTTTTCAACTGTTCCCGAATAAAGGATCGACAGGCAACTGCCGGTTATATGGTAAAGTACATAACGAAAGATATAGCCGCAACGACACGGGCCGCCGGAGAACATTTATATTTCGCCTCGCAAGGGCTTAAAAGTAGGGAGGTGATCGCGAGAGAGTATAGAGGAGGACTGCCCGATGATCTCGTTTTTGATTATGAAGGGGATTATGTAAAAACCGCCATAATTGACGATGAGATGTTGGCAAAAATTTTGCTTAAGCATTATGAGTTTACATTTTAAGGAAAGACAACGAGGTGCGAATTTATGAGAAGTCAGTGGATACCGAACGGTGAAGCGGAAAAGGTATTGGCGGCACTGACCGCCGAAAACCGCTTGATATGTGAAATAGGAATGGCAACAGGTTTACGGGTGGGCGATATATTACGCTTAAAGCCGGAAAGCTTGGAAAAAAGGCGTTTCACTATACACGAGGAAAAGACGGGAAAAACACGAACTGTGTATTTACCGAAAGAGCTACGCGAGCGAGCTGTAAAGCTGGCCGGGAAAAAATGGATTTTTGTTGGAAGAATAAATGGCAATAAGCATAGGACAAGACAGGCCGTATGGAAAGATTTGACACGTGCGGCCGAGCGGTTCGGGGTTAAAAAGAACTTAACGCCGCACAGTATGCGGAAAATCTACGCTGTTGATCTCTACACGAAATGTGGTAATATCGACAAGGTTCGACAGGCTCTCAACCATAGCGGCGAAGCTGTAACCATGATATACGCTTTGGCAAACGCTATAGACAAAAAAAGCAAAAATGAGTTGACAAAATTCGAAAAGAGTTGTAAACTCAAAAATAAGAGGGGGGCGAAAAAATGAGTTGCAGCAAAACACCGAGGGTAGCGATAAAGCTTGAGACGTTGGAAAAGCTTGAGCGACTGTTGGAAGACGGAGAGACAGAAGAGGCTTTGACCTTGGTACAGGCCGCACTTAACCTCGAATTTCGGAAAGCTTTACAACAAGAGATACACAAGCTACGGTACGCGAAATATTGGGCTGAAAAGGACGAGGATATAGAGCGGTTAGAAAAGATAGACGCAAAGCTTGAAAGAGCTTACCAGCTGTATTTTTGAACTTATTCGCAAAAGGGCTCGCCCTTGGCGAGCCTCATTTTTAGCTCAGGCTCGGAGAACAGCTTCGGCATGGGGCACTTCGCGGCGTAGGGCCGCGCCGCTTGATGTGGCGCAGGCTGCACGCCGCGAACCAAAGGCAGAGGGGGGATAAAGAGAAAAAGGCCAAAGCGCGAAGCTTACGGAATCGGCCGAGCCGGCGGAACGCCGCCGAGGCCGCGCTGGGGGGGTAGCAAGCCCCCTTTCAACTTGCTAAGCAATTATACTAAATGAATATTTTGTATAATTCGGAGGAGGGAGATAGCGGCAAAATCGCAAAAATCATCTTAATATGCTGTTCGACGTTGACATTAATGATAATAATATTGTGTAGTCAATATAATCTGTATTCTGCAATCTTGTAACTGTACGTAATTATAATAACGCTTTAATAATTTAGTCAAAGCTTATTGCGCTGCAGTTTATTGAATTAGTACTGTTCCTTTTTAAATTAATCATTTTAATCAAGCGTCTGCCCACGGTACGTAATTATAGTAGCTTATTTCAGCGTTTTTAGTTTTTTAATATTCTCTTTATAAGCTATAAGCTTTTTCCGCTTTTTATTTTTTTTATTTATGGTTTTAGCTGGCTAATTTAGTTTTGATTTGTCTGATAGAATTTCTTTATGTTTTTATTAATGATGTAATTTTGTGCTGTTAGAATTGTCTTTTACGCTTGAATGAAACGAATACTTATGCTATATTAAACTAAATGCTTTAAATGTTTTACGCATTTTATTTCCCGTTAAGTAATAAAATGTTATTGCTAAGCATTTGGTTAATTTTGTATAGTGAGGGTGATTCACATGAAGACCGGTAAAAGCTATTACAGTGATGAAATTGCCCACACCTGCAAAATTCTTAAAGATTTTTTGAATTATACGAAGGTTATCAAGGGGAAATCAAATTTAACCGTTGAGCAATATTATCTCGATTTACGGACATTTTTCAGATTTTTAAAGTTTTCGCGCAATCTTGTCGGGGATGCTACCGAATTTGAAAATATCGATATAGTTGACGTTGATATCGATCTTATACGTTCGGTTACGGTTTCGGATATTTACGAATTCATGAATTTTTGCATTGACGATCGCGAGAACAATGCGAACACACGGGCACGAAAGACCTCTGCCCTACGCTCTTTTTATAAGTACCTTACAAAAAATGTAATGCTGGTTCAGGAAAATCCGATGGAAAACATCGATACTCCGAAAACCGCAAAAAAATTGCCTAAATACCTGACGATTGAACAGTGCGAACAGCTGCTCAGGGTTGTTGACGGTACTTATAAAGAACGGGATTACTGTATTCTTGTGTTTTTTCTCAATTGCGGCTTGCGGCTTTCGGAGCTGTGCGGAATTAATCTTAGCGATATCGGTTCCGACAGGCATTTGAGGGTTATGGGAAAAGGCAGCAAGGAACGTGTTTTGTATTTGAACGATGCTTGTGTTGAGGCCCTTAATGCCTATTTGAGGGTCCGCCCGGTTGACGGAGTTATCGACAAGGACGCGTTGTTTATAGGGCGTTCGAAAAAACGTCTGAGCAATAAAACGGTACAGCATATTGTCAATGTGAATTTAGAAAAGGCAGGACTCGGCGGCATGGGGCTGTCTACCCATAAGCTTCGCCACACCGCCGCTACGCTGATGTATCAGTACGGAAATGTCGATGTAAGGGTTTTAAAGGATTTTTTAGGTCATGTGAATCTTAATACCACCCAGATATACACCCATCTGTCGCAAAAAAGTCTTGAGGAGGCGGCGAATTCTAATCCGCTCGCAAATCTGAAAAAAGATAAAAATAAATGATCGGTATAACTAAACACCGGATTTTCTTTGGAATGTTCCGGTGTTTAGTTTATGTCAGCGTTACGCGAATTAAAGTTTTCAAAAATTTCCACATAATTTTCAACAAATATTGCAGAATTAAAGAAATACCGGCGTTTTTTGCCGCAATTATCGATATTGAATGTTTAAGACCTTGCACATTGTTGCCGGAATGTGATATCATAAACAGATAAAACAAACAGGCGGATATAAAAATGGCACTTGACGGTATATTTTTGAGATTTCTTATAAATGAATTAAAAAATGATGCGGTTGGTTGCAGGGTCGATAAAATTTATCAGCCCGCAAAGGACGAGGTCGTGCTGCTTTTGCGAAAAAAGGGCTTTTCGGCAAAAATGCTGATGTCGTCAAATACCGTTTCGGCGCGCATCGGTTTTACAAATGCTAATTTTGAAAATCCGGCGGTGCCGCCGATGCTTTGCATGCTGTTAAGGAAAAAATTAGTCGGTGCAAGGCTTGCGGCGATACGTCAGCCCGGGCTGGAACGTGTATGTTTTGTGGATTTTGAAACGACCGACGATTTCGGCGACGACTGCGTTTTAACCGTTATTCTTGAAATAATGGGACGACGCTCCAATTTTATTCTTTGCGATGATAAAGGACGGATAATCGATTCGATCCGGCGCACCGATGCGTCCGATACCGTAAGGATTCTTATGCCCGGCGCAAAATATCAGCTGCCTCCGCCTTCAGACAAATATGATCTGCTGCTCAGCGGACCGAATGGCGCGGCGTCACTTGTAGCCAAATCGGGCGACAAAAAGCTGAGCGACGCACTGCTTGATACAATGCAGGGAATGTGTCCCGGGGTTTGCCGCGAAATTTCCTTCGAGATTTTAAACGAAAAATGGGACATAACATCGCTGCAGGATACAACGGAAAATGATATAAAAAACCTTGATGACCGGATAAATAACCTGTATAAGAATATACTTTCAGACGAGTTTACTCCCTGTATAGCGGTCGCCAAAAGCGGAAAAATGCTTGATTTTTCATATATGCCCTTGAATTTTTACGGCGATGCGACAATTAGCAGATATAATACATTAAGCGAGGTGCTTGATGCTTTTTACACACGGCGCGATATGGATTCGTCTTTATCGGCAAAAAAACAGGAGCTTTCAAGGCTTATAAGCAACACCCGGTCAAGAATTCTCCGGCGGATCGACGCTCAATCGAGGGAGCTTTCAGCCACCAAGGACTGTGAGCAAAAACGCATATTCGGCGAGCTTATAAAGGCGAATCTTTACCTTATTGAAAAGGGAGCCGATGTGTGCAGGGTTCCGAATTATTATGACGAGAATTGCAGCGAAATAGAAATTCCGCTTAAAGCCGAGCTTTCTGCCTCGGCCAATGCGGCGAGATACTTTAAGGAATACAGAAAGGCCTGTACTGCAAAGCAGCTGTTAAGCGGATTTATAGAGGAAGGAAAAAAGGAGCTCGGTTACCTTGAAACGGTAAGCGATGAGCTGTATCGCGCCGAGACAAGCCAGGATATTGCCGAAATTAAAAGCGAGCTTGCTGACAGCGGATACATTAAAGGCTCCGCTAAGGCGCCGTCGCGCAAAAAGCAGACCAATGCACCGACTAAGCCCATAGTATTTACTACAACCGACGGTTTTACGGTTTTGGTCGGGAAAAATAATCGGCAAAACGATATACTTACCCTTAAAACCGCCTCTAAAAACGACATATGGTTTCATATAAAATCAAGCGCCGGCGCTCATGTTATTCTTGTAACCGACGGAAAAACTCCGCCTGAGAGCTCGCTTGAAGAAGCGGCGATAATTGCAGCCGTACATTCGAGCGAAGGCAATTCCGGGGCGAGCGTTGCCATAGATTATTGCGAGGTAAAACGGGTTAAAAAGCCGCCCTCCTCCCCTCCCGGTGCGGTTATTTACGATAAATATTCGACTGCCTTTGTAACCCCCGACAGAGCGCTTGCAGAAAAGCTCCGTAAATGTTAAGACTTTATGGACCTATTGTTCCGTAAAGAAATTTTAAAGGTATGTATTGCAAAAAATCACACAATGCGAGCGTTTTTTCTATTGAATATTTCATTGTTTGTGGTAAAATAAAGAGTAGTATATAAATTGTTGACAACGTGCATATTTTAAAAATGTGAAGGGAGAGCGTGTTTGTGCAAGCTATCGGCGAATTCTTTACCCAAAGATGGCATGAAATACTGAGTGTGTTGACCGGCTTCAGCATAGGTGACGCTCTTGATATTATTGTTGTCGCTTTACTTATCTATCAGTGCATAAAGCTCGTACGGGAGACTCGCGGAGGTCAGCTTGTCAAGGGCATTTTATTCATAATAGTCGCCTATGTAGTATCAGGTTGGCTTAAGATGAATGTTATGAACTGGCTTATCGAAAAGATACTCGATATCGGTTTTATTGCCCTTATAGTGCTCTTTCAGCCCGAGCTCAGAAGAATGCTTGAGCATCTCGGAAGGTCAAGTAAATTCAGCCTTTTAGGGCGCGTCGTTACCGATGAAGAGGTGGTGCGTGTCCAGACCGAATGTATTAATGAGCTTTGCAAGGCGTGCAGCTCCATGTCGTCGTCGAAAACCGGCGCTTTGATAGTGCTTGAACGCGACACAATGCTTGGCGAGGTAATTGCTACCGGCCGTCCTATCGATGCGGCGGTAACGGCCGAGCTTGTGTGTAATATTTTCTTTAATAAGGCGCCTTTGCACGACGGAGGAATGATAATAAGATTCGGGCGGATACTGGCGGCCTCGTGCATTCTTCCGCTTACACAAAACTATGATCTTAACAATGAGCTCGGAACCAGGCACCGTGCGGCGCTTGGACTGAGCGAAATTTCCGATGCCGTTGTTGTGGTCGTTTCGGAGGAAACAGGAACCATATCCATTGCCCTTAACGGAAAATTGACGCGCGGATATGACGGGATTACCCTTAAAACCGAGCTTGAAAAGCTCCTTATTCCGGCCGAGGACGAAAACAGCAAAAAAGGCATTGTCAAAAAAGTTACGGGGTGGTTTAAATGAGTAAAAAGTTCTCAATAAGCTCCCTTTTTGCCAAAAAGAGATTTGTTATAGTTTTTTCAGTTGTTGTAGCGGTTATTGCCTGGTTTATTGTATCAATACAGGTAAGCCCTACCATAACCAAGGTCATATCCGATGTGCCGATTGATTTTCAGCTTGACACCATAACCACTACAACGGCCCTTAAGGCCTATACAGGATCCGATACCAAAATCAAGGTATCGGTAAGCGGTAAAAAGTATGTGGTTGATTCGCTTACAAGCGATTCGGTATCGGTAGTGGCGAGTCTTGAGAACGTTACGGGAAGCGGAACCTATACCCTTTCCCTTGTCGGACGAAAGAATGATCAGTCCGGCAGCTTTTCCATCGTTTCGGTACAGCCGTCAAGCGTTACGGTTGATCTTGATACCGAGGCGACAAAGACCCTTCCGGTCGATCTTAATATCGTAGGCGCGACGGTGGCGACATCGCAGAGTCAGGACGAAACTATTGTCCTTGAAAATGACCTTGTAAACAGCGATCAGTCAAGGCTTACGGTAACGGGGCCCAGCAGGGAGATTTCAAAAATTGCATCGGCCGAGGTCTACAGCGAGGTAAACCGTCAGCTTTCCGAAAGTCAGCAGATAACGGCGAGGGTGCGTCTGTTTGATGCCGATGCCAACATGATCTATGATCCCGAATCGCCCGAGACCTCACAGCTTAAAAATACCGAGCTTTCTTACACGACAACCGCTGTAATGGCCAATGTTTATCTGCAAAAGACGGTTCCTCTTATTATTCCGACCAAAAACGAACCGGCCTCTCCTCCGGATATTAAGATTTTAGAGGCATTGTCCTCCGGTGCCGAAAACGAGCAGATCACAACCATCAGAATAAAGGGTCCGCAGGCGAAAATTGAAAATATTACAGCAATAACACTTGACGGGATACTTGATTTTTCGACATTGGATCCGTCGAATCCGTCAACATTTACGGTAAGCATGAAATTGCCGGAGTACTCCGACCTTATATTTTCGGACTACAAAAATCTTTCGAATGTATCGTTTGATGTTAAGGTCAGCTATTCGGGCTACAGCACGAAGGCATACAATGTTCCCGACGATAACATTTCGGTGAATATAACGCAAAGCGGCATATCGGCGGTGACGCGTTCGTCCCTTCGCGGAATTACGGTTGTAGGGCCTGATGATGTACTCTCGCGGCTTCACGCCTCGGATATATATGCTTCGGTAACCTTGTCGGAATCCACGCCGGGAACCTATGTAAAATCGGTGGAATTTAAGTTTAAAAACCATACCTCATGCTGGGTGTTGGGAACCTATGAGTTGACTGTAGATATTTCGTAAATTTTGAGGTTTTTTATATCTGACAAGGATGTATCTTGCTTTTAAGTGCAAAAAACCCGAAAGGAAAAAACAATGAAAAAAAGCTCGCTTTTATACTTTTCACTCCGTCTTTACGGCAAGAGCTTTGTCGCCGGCTTGCTTGCGGCTATAATGAATATTGTAGTGCTTGCGGCTTACGAATCACAGCTTGTGAATTTTGCGGTGATGGTTCTTTGCTACATTCTTATCGGGGTGCTTATATACACCGAGGCCTGGTCACAGGGCTTTTCCGATATAAACCGTGACAGGAACGAAAAACGCCCTCCGGACATGTTAAAGGGACTTAAGGCGTCCCTAATAGCGAGCATACCTGTTTTTTTGCTCACCGTTTCGCTGTTCATGGTTAAGTTTTCTCTTATAAACGAGAGTTATATAGCCCTTTACAGGATTTTAAATACGGTTTATCAGCCGCTTTGTCTTTCCCTTTTGCCTTCGACGTTAACGGCGCTCGAAATACCGTTTGTAAATTATCTGCTTATAGCCCTTACGTCGCTTACCCTCCCCTTTTTTGCAGCTCCGGCTTATTATTTCGGTTATAATGACTATCAGCTGAAAAATCTGCTTGTTTACAAAAAGCATTCCTGATTTCATCTATCGATCTTTCTCAGAGAATAAAAATTTTGATCCGGTTTCCATTTAATTTTGGAGACCGGATTTTTGTTTTAAAAAATGTCGTTATACGTCGTTAACAAAACGTTTACTTGAAATGAACGGGAGGGTCATGTTATAATTACAATGTTAACGGTAATATATTTTTTACGGATCGGAGGAATGGCATATCAAGGCGATCAACCACATAAAAAAGACCCGTACGTTGCTTGATGAAAAGTTAAGAGAATCGGCTGTATCGGTAATTCCCATAATTGCAGTTGTTTCGATTTTATGCCTTTTCTTCACTCCGGTTGAGCCGGAGCTGCTTTTGTGCTTTCTTATAGGGGCTATTATGCTGGTGCTCGGCATGGGGCTTTTCTCGCTCGGTGCCGAACATTCAATGACCCCTATAGGCAACAAGGTCGGTGCGGCACTTACAAAAACGCGCAACCTGCCGCTTATAATAGCGGTAAGCTTTCTTCTTGGCTTTGCCATAACCATTGCAGAACCGGATTTACAGGTCCTCGCTCAGACCGTTCCAAACATTAAAAACAGCGTTCTTTTAATAACGGTCGGTGTGGGCGTGGGCGTGTTCATGTCGGTTTGTATGATAAGAATTTTTACCGGAATGCCGCTTAAATGGATGCTTATTGCTTTTTATCTGCTTGTTTTTCTGCTTGCTTTCTTTTCGGAAAACGAGTTTTTAGGCATAGCCTTCGATTCCGGCGGCGTTACTACCGGACCGATGACCGTTCCGTTTATACTTGCGCTCGGTGTCGGTGTGTCAAACATACGAAGCGACCGGCGCGCCGAGGCCGACAGCTTCGGTCTTGTTGCGCTGTGCTCTATAGGACCGATTCTTTCGGTTCTGATTTTAGGTCTTACCGGCAGCTCGAATGCGGCCGGTGCCGATATTGCCGATTTAAAATTCACCGATACCACCTCAATAGGAACGGCATTTTTAAAGGCTCTGCCAACATATATCGGCGAAATGGCTCTTTCAATGCTGCCGATACTTGTTATTTTTTTAGCTTTTCAGCTTATCGCTTTACATCTTAACAAGCGGAGCTTTCTGAAAATTATTATAGGCTTTTTGTATACCTATGTCGGGCTTGTTCTCTTTTTGACCGGTGTTAATATCGGTTTTTCGACCCTTGGCTCAAAGCTCGGCGAAGCGATCGTTTTAAACGGTCTTAGATATCTGCTTATCCCTCTGGCGATGCTTATAGGGTGGTTCATGATATCTGCCGAGCCGGCCGTCGGGGTGCTTCAAAAACAGATCGAAAGCGTCAGTGCCGGTGCGATCTCGGGCAAAACCATTAAACTAAGCCTTTCGGCGGCCGTTGCAGCTGCTATGGGACTTTCGGTAGTGCGCGTTTTAACCGGAATTTCGATACTTTGGTTTCTTATTCCGGGATATATTACAGCGCTTGCCTTGTCCTTCTTTGTCCCGGATATTTATACGGCCATCGCTTTTGACTCCGGCGGAGTCGCCTCGGGTCCTATGACGGCGACCTTTATGCTCCAATTTGTTATGGGAGCAAGTACGGCTGTCGGCGGTAATGTTTTAAGCGACGCCTTCGGTGTTGTTGCAATGGTGGCCATGATGCCTCTTTTATCGATACAAACGGTCGGCTTAATAAGCGAATTGCGCCGTAAAAAACAGCCCGACAAACAGGAATCCTACGGAGATTACGATATTATCGAGCTTTGGGAGGATGCGGCATGAATTTCGTTATATCTATAATAAAGCCGGAATGCGCTGATGTCTTAAGCGGTATTTTTGACGAGCTAAATTTGCCGGTAAAGCTTACTCTTCCGGCGTACGGCACGGCGGTTAAAAGTATGCTTGAACTTTTGGGAATAGATTCAAGCGAAAGGCGTGTTATGATGAACATTGCCGACGGCGATCAGACAAAAAATCTTATCGCAAAAATGAAACAGGGTATACATCTCGGAGTACCGGGGCACGGAATAGTCCTTGCGGTACCGATTAAAAGTATAGGAGGCGGTAAAACAGTGGAATATTTAAAGGGCGACGGCAGGTCGGCAAAGTATTCTCCGCCGGCACAGTATTTGAATGAACTGATTATCGCGATAGCGAATGTCGGTCACACCGATGATGTCATGAATGCCGCGAGAGCCGCCGGAGCAAGAGGCGGAACCGTAATACATGCAAAGGGCACCGGCATTAATGATGTTCAAAAATTCATGAGTGTATCAATTGCCGACGAAAAAGAAATAATACTTATAGTGTCCCCTGCTGCCGTAAAGTCTGAAATCATGAGCTCTATACTGAAAAAAGCCGGGCCGGATACCGAATCGGGCGCTATTGTATTTTCGCTCCCGGTAAGCGAAGCCGCCGGTTTTGCCGTACTGAATGACCAATAGCATAAAAAACCATTGCAATTTATATATCGGTATGTTACAATAATCTTGATCCTGACAATAGGAGTTTTTCCGACGGAAAGGGCAAAATCGGTTTTAACATATGCTTGTTTATTATAGCCGTTGCCTTTTTCGGGCGACGGTTTTATTTTTTTATTATTTTCAATTATTTCGGAGGTGTAAAAAATGCAAACAAGGGTTGCCGTAATGGCGATAATAGTCGAATCAAACGACTTGACCGACAGGCTTAATCACATTTTGCACGAGTATTCGGATTTTATTATAGGAAGAATGGGACTTCCCTATCGTGAAAAAGGCATAAACATTATTTCGGTTGCGCTTGACGCCCCTCAGGACGATATTTCCTCCCTTGCGGGAAAGCTCGGGAATATTCCCGGTATCAGCGTAAAAACCGCATTTTCGAATATAGTCGGCGAATAAGTTTATACAAGAGGCTGCTTTTATTCATGTTAATAAAACTGATATATCAGGTATCGTCTTTTACAAAATAAGCGAAAAACCGAAAAAAGGAAGTACGATGAAAACCAATAGTTTATACCCTCTTGTTGATAAGCTGTATTTGGAACATAAACTCCCAATTAGTGAATATGAGGCGCTGATTTCCGGCCGCGACGAAGCACTGATGCAATATGCAGCCGAAAAGGCAGTAGAGCTCCGCGAGCCTATCTACGGCAAAAGAGTTTTTATAAGAGGGCTTATCGAGGTCGGTAACGTTTGCCGTAATGACTGCTTTTATTGCGGTATTAGGCATTCAAACGCCGCATGCGAAAGATATTTGCTGAGTGATGAGCAGATTTTAGAGTGCTGCAATACGGGCCATGCTCTCGGCTTTCGTACATTTGTACTGCAAGGCGGCGAGGGCGTGATGCCGGTAAAAAGGATTTGCAATATAACCCGCAGGATAAAAACCGAATATCCGGATTGCGCAGTTACACTCTCGCTCGGAGAATACAGTTTTGACGAATATGAAATGATGAAAAATTCAGGTGCCGATCGCTACTTGTTACGCCACGAAACGGCCGATAAGGAGCATTATAAGAGGCTTCATCCCGATAATATGTCCTTCGATAACCGAATTCGATGTCTTTATGATTTAAAAAGACTCGGTTTTCAGGTCGGGTGCGGTTTTATGGTCGGTTCACCCTTTCAGACGCCGGCCACCCTTGCTAAGGATTTAAAATTCGTTGAAGAATTTTCCCCCGATATGTGCGGAATCGGTCCGTTTATACCGAGTGCGGACACGCCGTTTAAGGATTATAAGGCAGGAAGTGTGGATGAAACACTGTTCATTTTGTCGATTATCCGCCTTGTTAAACCGAATATTCTGCTGCCGGCAACAACGGCGCTCGGCACGCTTGATCCGCTCGGACGTGAAAAGGGAATGATGTCCGGAGCAAATGTTGTGATGCCGAATCTCTCCCCCGTTGCCGTCAGGGCGAAATATGCCCTTTACGATAATAAAATCTGCACCGGCGACGAATCTGCTCAGTGTAAGGAGTGCTTAAGCCGGCGCATGCAGTCGGTCGGTTATGAAATAGTTACCGATCGCGGCGATATAAAAACATCTGAGTAAACCCATAAATTGAAATTTATAATAAAGAAGGAATTTAAATGTATCAATATAAGCCCGAATCGCTGGTTGCGGATGAATTTATTAACGACACGGAGATTTTGGAAACATTACGATATGCCGAGGAAAACAAGCATAATGTTGAGCTTATTGACTCATTGCTTGAAAAAGCGGCTCCTAAAAAAAACGGTAACGGCGTTACATGTTCCGGACTCACTCACCGGGAGGCCAGCGTCCTGCTCGCGTGCGATATTCCCGAAAAAATCGAGCAGATGTACAAGCTTGCAAACGAAATAAAGCTTGCATTCTACGGCAACAGGATAGTCATGTTTGCTCCGCTTTATCTTTCGAATTACTGTGTAAACGGATGTGTCTACTGTCCGTATCACTTTAAAAATAAACATATCGTCCGTAAAAAGCTGACCCAGGAGGAAATTAGACAGGAGGTCATAGCGCTTCAGGATATGGGGCACAAGAGACTGGCTATCGAATCTGGCGAGGATCCGGTTAATAATCCGATAGAATACATTCTCGAGTGCATTAAAACAATATATTCGGTTCATCACAAAAACGGAGATATCCGCCGGGTTAACGTAAATATTGCGGCTACGACCGTGGAGAATTACAAAAAGCTCAAGGAGGCCGGAATCGGCACATATATCCTCTTTCAGGAGACCTACAATAAAAAAACCTATCTTGAGCTTCATCCCAACGGTCCTAAGCACGACTACAACTACCATACCGAGGCGATGGACCGTGCTATGGAGGGAGGAATCGACGATGTGGGACTCGGCGTTCTTTTCGGTCTCGAGGGATATAAATACGAATTTGCCGGACTGCTTATGCATGCCGAGCATTTAGAGGCGGTGCACGGTGTCGGACCTCACACCATAAGCGTTCCCAGAATAAAGCATGCCGACGACATCGATCCCAGTGTTTTTGACAACAGCGTTCCCGACGATCTGTTCGCCAGGATAATTGCCTGTATACGTATTGCCGTTCCCTATACCGGCATGATAATATCCACAAGAGAGAGCGAGGCCGTGCGCGGCAAGGTGCTTGATTACGGAATTTCGCAGATAAGCGGTGCCTCGCGCACATCGGTCGGCGGATACACCGAGGCACAACGTCCTCACGATTCCGAGCAGTTTGACGTTTCTGATCAGCGCACCCTTGATGAGGTCGTTAAATGGCTTATGGAAATGGATCACATTCCTTCGTTTTGTACGGCATGTTATCGCGAGGGCAGGACGGGAGACCGCTTTATGAGCCTGTGTAAAAACGGACAGATTCTTAATTGCTGCCATCCGAATGCCCTTATGACCCTTACCGAATATCTGGTGGATTATGCTTCCGAAGAAACAAAGAAGGTCGGCTTTGAGCTGATTGAACGCGAGCTTAAAAAAATCCCGAAGGAGAATGTCCGCAACATCGCCCGTAAAGATATTGAGGATATCAAAAACTCCAATCGCCGCGATTTCCGTTTTTGATTTTTAAGTTTAAAAAGGAGTTTTTAAAATGGCAGGACTTAATGAACGCCCCTCCTCAGAGCGGCCGCATATAGCGTTTTTCGGAATGAGAAATGCCGGAAAATCCAGTCTTGTAAATGCCGTTACAAATCAGCAGCTATCTCTTGTATCCGATATTAAAGGAACTACAACCGATCCTGTTCAAAAGGCAATGGAAATTCTCCCCTTGGGGCCGGTGGTTATAATTGATACTCCCGGCATGGATGACGAGGGAGCGCTTGGCGAGCTTCGTATTCAAAGGGCGATAAGAACCCTTGACAAAACCGACATTGCCGTGCTTGTTATTGACGCAAAAAAGGGAAAAAGCGAGGCCGACAGTCAGCTTGAAGCCCTTATAAAAAGCCGGAATATTCCGCTTATTACGGTTTTTAATAAGTCGGATCTGCTGGCTGTGTCGCCCGATATTTTATCACAGGACAAGACAATTTATTTAAGCAGTAAAACCGGCAGCGGAGTAAACGAGCTTAAAAGCTTGCTCGGTAATATTATAGGTAAGAGCGAAAATGACCGGCATTTGGTATCGGACATTATAAGCCCCGGCGACATTGTTGTCCTTGTAACGCCTATTGACGAATCAGCCCCGAAGGGACGGATGATTTTGCCTCAGCAGCAGGTTATCCGCGATGTGCTTGACGGCGGCGCCGTGAACGTTGTTACCAAGGAAAGCGAGCTCGAAATTGCTCTTTCCTCCCTTAAAAATCCGCCCCGAATGGTAATAACCGATTCCCAGGCCTTTGGAATTGTCAGCAAAATAGTGCCGGAGAGCATTCCTCTTACCTCCTTTTCGATTTTATTCGCCAGGTATAAGGGCGATCTTGCCGAGGCCGTAAAGGGCGCGAGAAAGCTCGACAGTCTTCAAAACGGCGATAAAATTCTTATCAGCGAAGGGTGTACCCATCATCGCCAGTGCGGCGATATAGGAACGGTAAAGCTGCCGAACTGGATTAAAAAGCATACCGGCAAACAGATTGAATTTACATTCACCTCAGGCGGAGAATTCCCAAGCGATCTGTCGAGGTATTCGCTGATAATTCATTGCGGTGCCTGTATGATAAATGCGCGCGAAATGGCCTCACGCATACAGCGTGCTAAAGCGGCAGGCGTTCCGATAACCAATTACGGAACGGCCATTGCCCACATGCACGGGATTCTTGATCGCTCGCTCTCCCCTTTTGACGATATAAAATAAACAACTCGGTTATAAACCGAAAAAACACACCCCAAAGCTTTTTAATAAGCTGGTGGGTGTGTTGTTTTATATTTTAAAACTAATTTCGTTAATTATCGTCGAGCAATATGGATTTAAGCTCGTTAAAATCGGCCGCTATATAGTCGGCGCCGGATTCTTCAAATTCCTGCCTTGTACCAAAGCCGTACAAAACGCCTATGGAGGAAAGTCCGGTCTTTTTAGCGCCTATAATGTCGTGCGAACGGTCGCCTATCATAACGCATCGGTTTAAGTCGGTAATATTCATGGATTTAATTGCGCCCTTTATCGATTCGGCCTTATCTTGTGTAGTAGAGTTAAGCGAAGCGCCGGAAATGCATTCAAACAATCGGTCAACGCCGAACCGTTCGGCAATTTTTTTGGCGAAAAATTCCGGCTTGCTTGTAGCTATGCCTACGCGGATTCCGGCGGCCTTTACCGACGAAATAAATTCGCGCACACCGGGGTAAATATCGCACTGCATGTTGCCCTTTGAGGAATAGTATTCCCTGAACAGCATTACGGCATCGATCGCCTTTTTGTCGTCAAAACCGAAGTACCTTGAGTAGGAATCGGTAAGCGGAGGCCCGATAAAAAACCTGAGAATATTTTCGTCATAATCGGAAACCGACATTTTTTCAAGGGAATATTTAACCGCATTGACTATTCCCTCGGAGGTATCAAAAAGCGTGCCGTCAAAGTCAAAAAGCGCCGTATCAAATCGGGTCATTACAGTATCCCCTTTGCAAATTCGCGGCCGTCAAAAACGCGGAGGTCGTCTATCCCCTCGCCGACCCCTATAAGCTTTACGGGAATGCCGAGCTCTTCATGTATCGAAAGGACAACGCCGCCCTTTGATGTGCCGTCAAGCTTTGTAAGCACTATGCCCGTAATTCCGGCGGCATTCCCGAATTCCTTTGCCTGATTAAGGGCATTTTGTCCGGTGGTGGCGTCAAGCACAAGCAGCATTTCGCAGTCGCTTTCGGGCAGCTCGCGTTTTACTATTCTCGATATTTTCGCAAGCTCATCCATAAGATTTTTCTTGGTGTGCAGACGTCCGGCCGTGTCGCATATAATAATGTCGCTCCCACGCGATTTTGCGGCCGAGATTGTATCGTAAACAACGGCGGCCGGATCGGAGCCCTCGTTCTGGCGTATCATCTCCACATCTGCCCGTTTTGCCCATACGTCGAGCTGATCTATAGCGGCAGCCCTGAAGGTATCGGCAGCGCCGAGAATCACCTTTTTGCCGGCATTTTTATACTGCATTGCCATCTTGCCTATCGTAGTCGTTTTGCCGGCGCCGTTGACCCCTATTACCATTATAACCGACGGCTTGGTGTCAAGATGCATTTCATTGTCGCCGGTGAGCATTTCGGCAATTATATCGCGCAATTCATCCTTTATCATGGCCGGATCGGTAAGACGTCCCGATTTAACACGGTTTTTAAGCTCGTCGCAAAGCTTTTCGGCCGTTACAACGCCGATATCCGACATTATCAGCGTTTCTTCAAGCTCTTCGAAAAGCTCGTCGTCTATCTTTGTAAAGCTTGATATAACGCTGTCGATTGCGCCGGTTAAGCGGTCGCGTGTTTTGGTAAGACCCTGTGCTATTTTGCTGAAAAATCCCATATTATATTTCTCCGATTATTTTATAATATCTTCAACCTGGCTTAAATTTAGCTGTAAAAGCTTCGAAACACCCTTTTCCTGCATTGTAACGCCGTATAAAACATCGGCCTCCTCCATTGAGCCGCGGCGGTGGGTTACAATAACAAACTGTATTTTATCGCTCATTTTACGAAGATAATTCGCAAAACGGTCTACATTTATGTCGTCAAGCGCCGATTCCACCTCATCGAGCATGCAAAACGGCGGCGGAGCAACCTTCATCATTGCAAAATATATAGCAATTGCAACTAGCGATTTTTCTCCTCCGGAAAGCTGCTCAATGGACGACACCTTTTTACCCGGAGGCTGAACGTTTATTTCGATTCCGGAATTAAGCACATCTATAGGATCGCTTAATGTCAGCTGAGCCAAACCCCCGCCGAACAGTTCTACAAAGGTGTGGGAGAAGTTTTCATTGATAAGATTGAACCGCTCAATAAACAGCTGCTGCATGGTGCCGGTGAGCTCATCTATAAGCTTTAAAAGCTTTTTCTTCGACTCCTCGACATCGTCGATCTGAGCCTTCATAAAATCAAAGCGGCTTTTAACCTCTTTGTATTCTTCGATGGCTCCGACGTTAACGCTGCCCATGGCTCTTATTTTGTTTTTAAGCTCCGAAAGCCGTTTTGAGGCGGCCGTTTGATCCTCGATTACTATACCGAGCGATACGGCCTCGCTCTTTGTGAGCTCATACTCCTCAAACAGCTTCGAAAGTATGGAGTCGGTTTGTCCGGAAATGCTGTCGCTCCGCTCGGAAAGCCGTGCTATCTCTGATGACAGCTGCTCACGCCGGGAAAGCAATTCCTTTTCCTTTACCCTAGTCTCGCCGCTTAATTTTTCGGCCTCATCGCGTTTTAGTATAAGCTCGTTTACCTTGTCGGCACATTCTTTTGCCGACAAACGCAGCTGTTTGGCCGAGCTTTCAAGGCTTTCTATCTGCCCCGACTCTTCGTCCTTTCGCTTTGCTATGTCTTCGAGCTCTTTTTCAAAGGCCTTTAACTGCTCGGACGAGTTATTTTTTAGGGCAACAAGGCTTTCAAGCTGAATGCTGAGGGTCTGAACATCCTTCTCGTGCTCAACTATTTTTACCCTGAGCGTCGAATTGTATTCGGAAATTTTATCGCGCTCGGCGATGATATTCTCACTCTTTTTTGAGGCTGCTTTTAAATCGGCCGACAGCTTTTCCATATGCTCGTCGGCAGATTTTTTCGCGTCCTGAGAGGATTTAAGCTGTAGCATGAATTCCTCAATGCGCTGATTTGCGTCGCTTTTTTCCTTTTGTAAAAGCTTAATACTCTCATCTATCTCCGAGCTTTGAGACTGAACCCGTTTAATCTCGGTAACAAATCTTATCTTTTCTTCGCCGGCCGTTAAAAGCTCCGATTTTGTCGCTTCATATTCCGCCTTTAATTTGGCAAGCTCGTTTTGCTCTTCCGACTGCCGGTCGCCGAGTTTTTTCGCCTTAGCGTCCAATTCCTCGGCCTGATTTTTAAGCTTTTCAATCTCGGTCGCACGGCCGAGTACACCGGCATTTTTAACGAGCGCACCGCCCGTCATTGAGCCGCCGGCATTGACGATCTGACCGTCGAGGGTCACTATTTTAAACCGGTAGGAGTATTTCTTGGCTATCAAAACGGCGCTGTCCAAATCTTCGGCCACAACCACCGCTCCGAGGAGAGATGAAATGACGTCGGAGTATTCCTTATCGCACCTTACAAGCTCGCTTGCAATTCCGACAAAGCCGAAACAATCATCGAGCCCGTCTTCCTTAAAAACACGTCTTTTAACCGCGGTCAGGGGTAAAAATGTAGCTCTGCCCTCTTTATTCTTCTTTAAAAGCTCTATTGCCCGCTTTGCATCATTTTCATTTTCGACTACAATGTTTTGCATGGCGTTTGAGAGCGCGGTTTCAATGGCAACGGCATATTCGCCGTCAACCTTTATAAGTCGGGAGACCGGCCCTCTTATTCCGCTGAGAATGCCTTTTGATGCATCCCTTATTACCGCACGAACCGAATGATTGAATTCTTCCATCCGCTGCTCCATTTCCTCGAGCATGGCGGCGCGCCGCTTTTTGGTCTGAGAATCCATTATAATGTCGTCAAGACGGATCTTATAATCGTCGACCGATTTTTCTCGTGTTTTTATAAGCAGCATTATACCCTGAGAGGAATTTTCGAGCGATTTTATAAGCTCTTCGGTTTTTTCGAGCTCACCTAAAAGGAGGGCGAACTCCTCCTCTGTAACACGCTTTCTCTCCTCTGCTTTTTTGAGCGAGTCATCCACGGCAAGGCAACGGTCGTTTATCTGATCGATCGACGATGACGCCGTAACTCCTTTTAGCTCACTTTCAGAAAGGGAAAGCTGTAAATCGGCGATCTCCCTGCTTATCCGTTCGCTTTGCTGTAAGATTTCGCCGGATTCCTTTACAAGAGCCTCAAATTTTTCCGAAGAGATCTCAAGCTCACGCCTTACTCCGTCGGTAATTTTCGAGCTTTCTTCTATCTCGCGGCGTTTGCTCTCGATGTCCGAATCAATAACATCCGACCCCGAAAGTGCATCGGCTACCTGTTTTTTAATGCGCTCGGCCGTTTCGTCAAGGTGAAAAATGTTATTTTTTGCGACCGATGCCTGTCCGTCGGTTACTGCTGCCTGCTCCTCGAAGGCCGACGACGCCCGTCTTGCCTCGTCAATCTGAATATTTATCTCCTGAGTGAGATTTATCTTGGCCTCGATAAGACGGTTCATGTTTTCAAGCTCTTCTTCGATTTCGCCGTAATGGGCCTTTGTCTTTTGCAACCGCTGCTCGTTTTGATCAAGTTGCTCCTTTACGCTATTTAATTTTATCAGCCATAAGCCTATTTCAAGGCGCTTTTTTTCTTCGGAATACTCGATAAATGACTTCGCTTTTTTGCTTTCCTTTTCAAGGGGACCTACCCTGCCCTCAAGCTCCGAAAAAATGTCCCTGAGTCTTACAAGATTGTCCTCGGCGGCGGAAAGCTTCCTTTGAGCCTCGCTTTTTCTGTAACGATAACGGGAAATTCCGGCGGCCTCTTCAAACATATCACGTCTTTCGTCGGAGCGCTTTCCGACTATATCCGAAATTTTCCCCTGTCCTATCATCGAATACCCGTCCCGTCCGACGCCGGTATCCATAAAAAGCTCGTTTATATCTTTAAGCCTGACCGTCGAATGGTTAATTTCGTACCGGCTTTCTCCGGAACGGTAATATTTACGGGTTATGTAAACCTCATCGCTGTCGCACGAGAGACTTCTGTCTTTATTATCAAAGCAAATTGTAACCGACGCCATGCCCTGGGCGTTGCGTTTGGCGGTGCCGTTAAAAATAACGTCCTCCATCTTTTCGCCTCGGAGCTGTTTGGTCGACTGCTCGCCGAGCACCCAGCTTATTGCATCGGCAATGTTGCTTTTTCCGCTGCCGTTGGGGCCCACTACTGCAGTTATTCCCTTTTCAAAAGTCAGCACGGTTTTGTCCGGAAAGGACTTAAAACCCTGTGCTTCAAGCGTTTTTAAAAACAAATGCAGTCCTACCCCTTAACTTCGTATTTTTTAACAACCGGGTCTTCAATTATCTTGCAGGCATACCCGAGATTTGAAAGTGATTTTAAATTTCTGCCGTTTTGTCCAGCCATTTTTGATGTACACCGCGGTGCTACATGCAGCAGAATTTTTCCCTTTTCATCGCGGTTAAAACTGCCGGAATTTATAACCCCGAGCGCCGCATTAAGATAAATTTCACCCTCGCAAAGCTCCCTCAAGGCCGGATGATATGCGCCGGCAAGACATGATCCTGCCACACCGCCACCGGCGTGAAGCCCGAGTTTTATAACGGGTATGTTTCTATTATAAAAAAACAAAAGCAGCTTTGCGCAAAGCGGAACCGTTTCATCGAGCCCCGGCGGCTGATATTCGCCGCTTAAAAATTTTTTTGCAAGCAGTGTATGCTCAAAAACAACCGTAGGATAAATTCTTACGGTATCAGGCGAAAGTTCGGCGATTTTTTCGGCGGTATATTCGTCGCGTTTTTTACTGCTGCCGTAAAGTCCGGTCATCATCTGCAGTCCAAGCTCAAACCCGTACTCCTTTATAAGGGACGAAGCTTTAACAACATCCTGTGAGGTATGCCCCCTCAGGTTCATTTTCAAAACCTCGTCGTCCATGCTCTGAGCGCCGAGCTCTATTGAGGTAACGCCGTAGCTTTTAAGCTCGTTTAATATCTCGCCGTCGATATAATCCGGTCTGGTTGATATGCGGATTCCCTTGAAGGTACCGTCATTAATGTACTTATAAGCCGCCCCGAGCAGCTCGTGCCTGTAATCGGAGTCAATGGCCGTAAAGCTGCCTCCGAAAAAGGCAATTTCGGCATTTTTGGGGTCTTTAAGCTCATTTTTTGCTTGCTCGGCAGCCGCAATAACATCATCTGCATGAGGTAATGCGGTTTTTTCGGTTATTGAGACCTGGTCGCAGAAGCTGCACTTATGTTTGCAGCCGGCATGCGGAACAAAGATTGAAATATTAGCGCTCATATAAGACCCATGAGCTTTAAAGCTTCCTTTGCGGCCGATTGTTCGGCGTCCTTTTTGCTGCTGCCCTCGCCCGAGCTTACAACGTTGCTGTTTATATGAACCTCGGCCGTGAAATGCTTGTCGTGATCCGGCCCGCTCTCTCCCACTAAAACATAACTTAAACGCTCTTCGGGATTTTGCTGGATTACCTCCTGAAGCAGGGTTTTATAATCGCGGCTTTGGGCCGATTTATGGTTTTTCAGCTCTGGAACTATAAATCTTAAAACAAGCTCTCTTGCCGGTTCTATTCCCCCGTCGAGATATATGGAGGCGAGTACCGCCTCAAAAGCGTCGGCCAGTATTGACGGCCGGTGGCGTCCGCCGGTGTTATTCTCCCCCTTGCTTAAAAACAGGCTGTCCCCTATGCCGAGCTCTTTTGAAAACTCGCAAAGGGATTTTTCGCACACAAGCGACGCTCTGATTTTGGTCAGTTCCCCTTCGGGTAAATGGGAGAAATGCTTGTAAATATAGTCGGATACGATGACCGAAAGCACCGAATCGCCCAAAAATTCAAGCCGCTCATTCGAGCCGGCCGCAACGTGGTTTTCGTTGGCGTAGGACGAATGGGTAAGGGCGTTTTTAAGCAGAGCCGTATTTTTATATTCGTAACCGAGATTTTTCTGGATCTTATCAAGCATTCTTATTAGCCTCCGCTGAAAAGGCGGCCGTTATTTTGTCAACGGCACCGCTCTTTGCAAAATTATCGGCGACCCTGACGGCATTCATAAAGGCCTTTGCCTGAGATGCGCCGTGCGCCTTTATTACCGGCGCCTTAACGCCTACAAGCGGAGCGCCGCCGTGCTCGGAATAATCAAGATACTTTTTAAGGGATGAAAGATCTTTTTTAATGATTGCGGCTGCAATTTTCGTCTTAAAATTCTTGAGAAAAACGCCCTTTACAAGGCGGAAAAAGGTGGCCGATACTCCTTCGGTGAGCTTTAAAACAACATTGCCCGAGAATCCGTCGGTAACAAGCACATCACACACGCCGGAGGGAACATCCCTTGCCTCGGCATTGCCGATAAAATTTAAGCTTTCATCATCTTTTAAAAGCTTATAGGTCTCAAGCTGCAATGTACCGCCCTTTGTATCCTCGGCGCCGATATTAAGCAGGGCTACACGGGGATTTTTTCTGCCTAAAACATTCTCGGCATAAATAGCTCCCATAACCCCGAAGCTGTAAAGCATATCGGGACGGCAATCGGCATTAGCGCCCGAATCGAGCAGAAGATAGCTGCTTTTAGGGGTCGGAACATTGGTGCAAAGGGCCGGGCGCTTGACCCCCTTTATTCTTTTGACTAAAAAGGTAGCACCCATAAGCAGCGCGCCGGTAGAACCGGCCGACACAAAAGCGTCCCCTTCTCCGGCTGCCAGTGCCTTAAGTCCTACGGCCATTGAGCAGTTTTTGCGGCTTTTAAGTATTTCGCCCGGGTCCTCATGAATATCTATAACGCCCTCGGCATCGATAATTTCAATATCCGAAAGATCAATTCCGTTTTCGCTTGCTACCGCCTCAATAAGGCGACGTTCGCCCGAAAGAGCAATGCCGATTCCCCATTTTTTATGAGCGGCTACAGCACCCTTTATCGGCTCGAGCGGAGAATTGTCCCCACCGAAAGCATCAACTATAACCTTAGCCATTATTCACCAGACCTTTCACGGTTTCTATCGCACGTGCACTTAAAGCGGCGTATCTTTCCTGCTTGTCCCTTATACCGCCGATCGAGGGCAAAATTCCGAAATTTGCACCCATGGGCTGAAAATGAGAAACACTCTCATCGCTTATATAATGCGCCAAAGCGCCCATCATACTCTCCCTCGGCAATATAAAGTGTTCGTCGTTTTTAAAACGGCGGACAGCGTTAATACCTGCTAAAATTCCCGAAGCGGCCGATTCCATGTATCCTTCAACGCCGGTTATCTGACCGGCGAAGAATATGTTCGGTTCGCTTTTCAGCGAGAAATCTGCCTTAAGCACCCTCGGGGAATCTATAAAGGTATTACGGTGCATTACACCGTAACGCATGAATTCGGCCGAATGTAAGGCCGGAATCATGGAAAAAACGCGCTTTTGTTCGCCGAACTTTAAATTGGTCTGAAAGCCTACAAGATTAAAAAGCTTTCCGTCGGCATTTTCCTGCCTTAACTGGACTACAGCATAGGGGCGTCTGCCGGTCTTCGGATCGGTAAGGCCGACCGGTTTTAAAGGACCGAAACGTATGGTATCCTCTCCGCGCTTAGCCATGCGCTCGATCGGCATACAGCCCTCATAAAGACGGATACCTTCGTCGGCCTTTTCGGGCAAGGCGCATTCGGCCGAAACAAGCTCCTTATAAAATGCGGTGTACTGCTCCTTATCCATGGGACAGTTTATATAATCGTCGTCGCCCCTGCCGTATCGTGCGGCCGCAAAGGAATATTCGGGATCAATGCTTTCACCGGTCACAATCGGGGCGGCTGCATCGTAAAAGCTCAGCATTTTTTCGCCGATGTGCTTTGATATATCGGCTGCCAATGAATCGGAAGTAAGCGGTCCGGTTGCGACAACGCATATATTTTCTGACGAATCGGGTATTAATTCCGCTTCGCCGCTTACAACCTCTATAAGAGGGTTTTCGCGTATCTTCCTTGTGATAAACGATGAAAAAAGCTCGCGGTCGACCGCCAGCGCACCGCCGGCCGGAACACGGGATGCATAGGCGCTTTCGACACAGACCGATTTGAACAGCTGCATTTCTGCTTTAAGCAGTCCTGCCGCCGATGTAAGCCGCTCGGCCTTAAGGGAATTTGAGCAAACAAGCTCGGCAAACAGGTCGCTTTCGTGGGCCGGAGATTTCTTTTTCGGCTTCATCTCAATAAGCCTTACCGGTATACCGGCGCACGCTATAATATTCGCTGCCTCACAGCCGGCCAGTCCGGCGCCGATAACCGTGATAAAATTATTATTCATCTGTCGCCTCGGTATCGGTCTTCTTTTTTCTTGATTTGCGTTCGGTTTTCTTTTCAAAGCCGCATTTTTCGTCGAGGCATACCGTAATTCCGCCGCGGCGTTTAAAAAGGGTCTTGCCGCAATTCGGGCATTTTTCTTCGCTCGGTACGTCCCAGGTTATAAATTTGCACTCAGGCGCGTTTTCGCACTGGAAATATTTATAACCTCTTTTTGACTTTTTCTCGAGTATTCTGCCCTTGCAAAGGGGACATTCTCCCGGGGCCGCAACGACAATCGGCTTGGTATTCTTACATTCGGGATAATTGGAGCAAGCCGCAAATTTTCCGAATCGGCCAACCTTTACGACCATCTTACCGCCGCATTTTTCGCAAATCTCGCCGGTTTCCTCATCGGGAACCTTAATGCGCTTGCCCTCCATTTTTGCTTCGGCGTCGGTAAGCATTTTACTGAACGACTCGTAAAAGTCCTCAAGTGCCTTGACGTAGGTCTCTTCGCCGTCGCCCACCCGGTCAAGATCCTTTTCCATTTCGGCCGTAAACTTGGTGTCGACAATGGATTTAAAGAGCTCCTTCATAAGACCGGTGGTTATTTCGCCGAGCTGTGTGGGCTTTAAATTTTTCTTATCCCATTCGACATACTCGCGGCCGAGCACGGTGGTCAGGGTCGCGGCGTAGGTGCTCGGTCGCCCTATGCCGGTATCCTCCATTTTTTTTACAAGGGTAGCGTAGGTGTAACGTGCCGGAGCCTGGGTGAAGTGCTGTGCTCCTTCGAGCGACTTGAATTTCAGCACGTCGTCCTTTTTAAGGGGCGGAATGTCGCCGGCGTCACTCTCGTTTGTGTCCTTTCCTTCTTCGTAAACGGCGGTAAAGCCGGGGAATTTTACATTGTAACCCGTTACACGGAAAAGGTAATTTCCGGCGGTTATGTCGGCCGTCATGGTATTCTGAACGCATGCAGCCATAAGGGAGGCGATAAAGCGTTCCCATATAAGCTTGTAAATTTTATACTGATCGGCGGTCAGGCTCGGCTTTGCCATTTCCGGAGTGATCTCGACAACGGTAGGACGAATTGCCTCGTGTGCGTCCTGGGCATTGGCCTTTGTTTTGAAATATCTCGGCTTCGGGGGGAGATATTCCTTGCCGTAACGTTCGGTTATAAGCTTGCCGGCAGCAGCTCTTGCTTCCTCCGAGATACGTAACGAGTCGGTACGCATGTAGGTTATAAGACCGGTAGCACCGTAGCCTTCGACGTTTACGCCCTCGTAGAGCTGTTGGGCGATCTTCATGGTACGGTCGCCCTTCATATTGAACTTGCGGGCGGCATCCTGCTGTAATGTCGAGGTGATAAAGGGCGGAACCGGCTGACGGTTTTTAATGCCGGTTTTAACCGAGGTCACCTTATATTCGGCATTTTCAAGCTCGGCCTTTAATTTTTCGGTCTCGGCTTCGGTTGAAAGTGTCATCTTTTTGCCGTCGGCAGTGCCGTAAAAATGCGCCCTTATGGTCTTTGAAACGCCCTTTTTACCGAGCAGTGCGTCGAGTGTCCAATATTCCTCGGGAACAAACTTTCTTATTTCCTCCTCGCGGTCGACTATAAGCCTTACTACAACGCTTTGAACACGTCCGGCCGAAAGTCCGCGGCGAACCTTGCGCCACAAAAACGGGCTTAGCTTGTAACCGACTATTCGGTCAAGAATTCTACGCGCCTGCTGAGCGTCAACAAGATCCATATTTATTGTACGGGGCTTTTTGATTCCGTCGCAAACGCAGGTTTTGGTTATTTCGTTAAAGGTTACCCTTATAGGCGCCTTTTCATCGAGCGCCAGCATCTCGGCTAAATGCCAGGCAATGGCCTCACCCTCGCGATCCGGGTCGGTTGCGAGGTAAACGCAGTCGCTCTTGGCGGCGGCTTCGGTCAGCTTGGCTATAAGATCGGCCTTATCTTCGATATTGACGTACTTGGGTTTGAATCCGTGCGCTATATCAACGCCCAGCTCCTTTTTAGGAAGATCCCTTATATGCCCTACCGAGGCGACAACCTCATATCCTGCACCGAGATAGCTCTGAATATTTTTTGCCTTTGATGGAGACTCCACAATTACAAGTTTTGACAAGGGTACACCGTCTTTCAATGTATTTTATTATGAATTGATTATTGATTAATCAGAGAATTCTGTATTTGTTTCCGGCTTCGGGTTCTATAAGGCCTTCGAGCTCAAGGCTCGTAAGGACTCTCATCAGTTTATCCGGAGCTATACCGCACAGCGGAATCAGTTCATCCACCGTAAGTGCGGAATTTTTTGCAATAAAATTATTATACACCATTTTCTCGTCATCGGACAAGTCCTTATCTGAGATATTTACAATTTTTCTTTTTGATTCCGGCGTTTTAAGGTGCTTTTCGGCGTTACTATTACCATTAATGCCATTGCCGTCGCTTTTTATGCTTGCCGAAAACCGTGTTTTTTGTGAACGGTCGGCTCTGCCGGTGTCGTTGGATATTACGTCCACATCGATCATCAGCGATTTCACGCCGCTCATATCGATTTTATGGGGATATTCGCCGGCGAATTCTTCGAGTATATCAAGCGCCGAGAAAACCGGCTTTGCGCCCTCTCTGAGCAGTTTATTGGTACCGGCGAAGGACGGGCTCATAACGCTGCCGGGAACGGCGAAAAGCTCCCTGCCCTGCTCAAGGGTGTAATTTGCCGTTATAAGCGATCCGCTTTTAATGCCGGCTTCAATGATAACCGTACCGAGGGACAACCCCGATATAATCCGATTGCGCTCGGGAAAGCTCCAGCGCGTAGCGGCGGTTCCCGGCGGATATTCGGAAATAAGCACGCCTCTTTTTTCTATCATATCCCTCATGGGCTTATTCTCCATGAGATACGGATAATCGATTCCGCAGCCTAAAACGGCCGCCGTCCGGCCGAAAACCTGAAGTGCGCCGGTGTGGGAGTATGAGTCTACCCCTTTAGCCGCTCCGCTAACAACAAGCGCGCCGGCCTTTGAAAGGATCATGGCAAGATCGGTAGCTACCGTACGGCCGTAATCGGTTGCATTTCTTGTACCGACCATCGCAATTGCGACCTCGTTATCAAATTCCGGAAAAACGCCCCGTACATACAAAGCGCACGGCGGTGCATAAATATTCTTAAGCCGCTCGGGATATTCCTCGCTTAAATACGATATGATCCGTTGGCCGGATTTATCCGCCTGCTCGACGGCAAAATGCGCTCTTTTAAGCGCGCCGTAAAAACGGGCCATTTCCTTATCGGTGAAAAGTCCGCTCAGTCTTCGCTCGTGATCGCTTTCGAAAAGCTTTTCCACATCGAGCTCACGGTCGTATATTTCGCGGACCTTAGGAGAAGCCGCACCGAGCACAAAGTAAAGTGCCGTGCATAAAAACTCATTGCGGTTCATTTCATCATTTCCCAAATAAGAATTGTCGCGGCGGCGGCCGCATTAAGGGATTCCGCCTTGCCGCTCATAGGTATGGTTATGCGTTTGTAACAGAGTCTCGCCGTTTCATTTTTCAGTCCGTTTGCCTCGTTGCCTATAACTACCGCACATCCCGGCGACATGTCGCATTTATCAATCGTTCCGTCAAAATCCGAAACGACCGCCGCATAGGTTTTAATCGACAGATCGTTCATGTGCAAAATTGCCTTTTGCGCTTCGCATCTTATTACAGGCAAGCGAAGCAACGCCCCCATCGACGCCCTTAAAGCCTTTTGGGAGAACGGATCGCATCCGCCCGAAATTATAACGGCGTCAACCGAAAAAGCCTCGGCCGTTCTGCAAACGGTGCCGAGATTGCCGGGATCGGAAATATCCTCAAGCACCACATACCGTCCTTTTTCGCAAAGTGAAAGCTCATTTACGGCCGGTATATCGCAAACACAGATACATCCTTGCGGCGATACGGTATCCGACAGCTTTTTCATAACATCATCACTTACGCAAAAGGCACTTTGCGCCGATGACAACAGAATATCGCAATCTTCTCTATGCTCGGAACAAAACCGCTCGGTATAAAAAAGCTCCCGTACCGAATAACCGTTTAAAGCGGCGTCACGGCAAAGCCGTAATCCGTCAATAACGAAAAGTCCGGTTTTTCTTCGCTCGTTTGATGATGAAGCAAGCAAAACGGTTCTTTTAATCTTCGGATTGTCACGCGACGAAATTATCACCTTTTTATATTCCGCCTTTACATTATAATAAGCAACATTTTTTGACTATTATAGCTTTTGCATTGCCAAATGTCAATCAATAACAAAAGAGAGGGTAAAAATTGCATTTTACGAAAAGGTGTAAAACAAGAATAAATCACTCTGCAAAGAGATTTTGCATGCTGCGGCGCTGAAAAATATGTAAGATGTTCTTTGTGATAAATTGATCGACCGCGTATTTGGATCGCAGCAAATTGCCCGCCTTGTTTTTGGCGGATTATATTTTTGTTTCTGATTGGGCGGATTTGCTTTTTTTATCAAGCGAAAAAACGAAAAATATCAAAATAGTTGTAATATTGAATCAAAATATTCGTTGACATATACAATCGCTATGCTATACTTTAGGTGTCTGTAATGGCTTTTAAACAAAAAAGCCAATAAACAATAAAGGAGTTTTTATCATGACAAAAATCAAAGCCGGCGTAATCGGATGCGGAGGCATTGCAAACGGAAAGCATCTGCCTGCTATATCAAAAATGGATGATGTTGAGATAGTCGCCTTTTGTGATATAATTATTGAGCGCGCACAAGAGGCGGCAAAAAAATACGGTACTGAGGATGCTGCCGTATACACCGATTACAAGGAGCTTTTAAAGGATAAGGCCATTGAGGTGGTTTACGTTTTAACCCCTAATCGTGAGCACAGCTTTATTTCAATTGACGCTCTCGATGCCGGTAAAAACGTTATGTGCGAAAAGCCCATGGCAAAAACCTACAAAGAGGCTCTTGAAATGTGCGAGGCCGCTAAACGCAACCATAAGGTGCTTACCATCGGCTACCAGAACCGCCGCGCTCCTCAGACTATGTATGTAAAAAAGCTTTGCGAAAACGGCGATCTCGGCGATATTTACTATGCCGAAGCACTCGCACTCAGACGCCGAGCCGTTCCGACATGGGGAGTTTTCCTCAACGAAGAAGAGCAAGGCGGCGGACCCCTTATAGATATCGGGACCCACTCCCTTGATATGACCCTTTGGGAGATGAACAATTATAAACCCAAGATGGTAGTCGGTACAAAATACCGCAAGCTTGCCGATCAGACCGAGACCGCAAACGCATGGGGCGACTGGGATCCCACGGAGTTTACGGTTGAGGACTCTGCTTTCGGATTTATAGTTATGGAAAACGGCGCTACCGTCGTTCTTAAAAGCAGCTGGGCCCTTAACATTGCCGATCCCTGCGAGGTTTCGAATATACTTTGCGGTGATAAGGGCGGCGTCGAATCGATAAGAGGCAACGTACGTGTAAATACCGTTAAAAACGGACGTATGACCATTGAAACGCCTGATTTTTCAACGGGCGGAGTTGCCTTCTATGACGGCGCGTCGAGCGATCCGGTTGATATTGAAGCGAGAATGTTTATAAATGCCGTTAAAAACGGAACCGAGCCCTCTACCCTCCCCGAGCAGGCTGCCGTTGTCACAAGAATTCTTGAGGCAATATATGAATCGTCAGAAACCGGCAAGCCGGTATATTTTGATTAATTATTATTGTTATTTTCTTTGTTGAGGTGACAAAAAATGAAACTCGGAATGATTACCACGCCCAATGCAGGCGGAATAAAAAGGGTGAACTCCTTTGGCCTTAAATATGCCGAATTCGATATTAATATCGGCATGGATCTGCCCTTTATAATTGGGGATAAAGAGAATATAAAAGCGGCCTGCCGCGAAACCGGAGTTTCGGTCGGCGCGATAGGCCGCTGGGGACCCGATAGGATAAACTCCAACGGAATTATCGAAAGCGAGCTCGAGAACGAGAAAATGCTGATAGAATTCGCTTCATACCTCGGCTGTCCCGTGTATATATCCGGCTGTAATTTCGTCGAGGAGCTTTCGTACTATGCAAACTGCACCTACGCTATCGAATACCTCGGGCAGCTTATTGCCTACGGTGAAAAATTCGGAGTAAAAATCTGCACCTACAACTGCAACTGGAACAGCTTTGTAAACTGCGATCCGGCCTGGACCTTAATACACGGCCATCTGCCTGCTTTGGGTATCAAGTTCGATCCATCCCATTCCCTCGCCGGCGGCCGCGATTATATGGCCGAGGCGGAAAAATGGGGCGGCAGATTTTATCATGTTCACCTTAAGGGCTCATTGTATGTAAACGGCGAGCATATCGACGATCCGCCGGCCGGCCTTGATAATACCGACTGGCCCTCGCTTATGGCTCTGCTTTATAAAAAGAATTATGACGGAATGCTTGCAATCGAGCCGCATTCTCCGACATGGCAGGGCGAGCTCGGTGAAAAGGGAATTGCCTATACTGTACGGTACTTTAAAAATCTTATTTTTTAGGGAGTTGGGTTTTATATGAACGGACCGTTCGGTGTACAGCTGTACTGCTTTAGATCCTCATTTTCTCAGGGAATGGAAAGCATATTCGGGAGAATTGCCGATATAGGCTTCGATTCGGTGGAAATGTGCGGACCGGAAGAGTTAAAAAGCGAGGAATGCAAAGCTCTATGTGCAAATTCCCTTCGCATTGAGGGGTGGCATTGCGGTATCGACGGATTTTTGAATAACTACGATAAAACCGCCGAATTTCATAAATCCGTCGGTAATGATGACATCATAATTCCATGGGCCGATTTAAGCGACAAAAGCAAGCTTTGCGACCTTATCGGCAGGATAAACAGTATTGCCCCTCGCCTCAAAAAGGACGGATTTTATCTTTCTTATCATAACCATTCGCATGAATTTGAAAAATTCTCGGACAAATACATCATCGACATTTTGGCCGATGAATGTAAGGATTTGTATTTTGAACCGGACGTTTACTGGATAAAAAATGCAGGCTGTGATCCCGTAGAATTCATTGAAAAATATTTGGATAGAATTCGCATAGTCCACCTTAAAAACGGACACGGCGGCGACGAATTCGATTCGCTTGATAACGGCATTGTCGATATCGAATCGGTGATAAAAGCCGCTCTTAACAGCGGAATAAACCGTTTTGTGGTCGAAAACGATTCGCCGAATCCCGATCCCGAAACGAACTTTAAAAGATCGCTTGAATTTTTGAAAAATCTTAATATTGAAAGGTAGTTTTTTATGAAACTCGGTGTGCTTACCGTACCGCTTTACTCAATGTCGCTTGCCGACGCACTGAAATTCATCCGCTCGTGCGGAGCCGAAATGTGCGAGATCGGTTGCGGCGGAAATCCCGGAAAGGTGCATTGCGACCCCGAAATTCTGCTTAACGATAAATCGGCTCTCGATACCTTTAAAAAGACCGTTGCCGATTCGGGACTCAGCATCTCTGCTCTTTCCACCCACTGCAACCCGGTTCATCCCAATAAAGAGATAGCGGCTCAGGCAGATTACGATCTGCATCGTGCCGTTTTGATGGCCGAGGCACTCGGAATACATCAGATAAACACATTTTCGGGCTGTCCGGGTGACTGCAGGGATTCAAAATACCCAAACTGGGTGGTTGCTGCCTGGCCGGATGATTTTCAGGAAATACTGAAATATCAGTGGAACGAGATCCTTATCCCCTACTGGCAGTCATTTGTTCCCTTTGCGCTCGAGCATGGCGTTGATAAGATCGCATTTGAGCCTCATCCCGGATTTTGTGTTTACAATCCGAAAACCATGCTGAAAATCCGCGAGGCCGTAGGCCCGGCAATCGGCGCTAACCTTGACCCGAGCCATCTGTTTTGGCAGGGAATCGATCCGGTCGCCGCTATTAACGAGCTCGGAGACGCTATTTTCCATTTTCACGCCAAGGACACCAGAATTGACCCGTACAACACGGCGGTAAACGGTGTGCTTGATACCGGCTCCTTCGGCAATGAGGCGGCGAGAGCGTGGGCTTTTCGTACCATAGGCTACGGTCACGACGAAAAAACCTGGTGCGATATAATCTCAGCCTTGCGCCGCGTAGGCTACGATTATGCAATAAGCATTGAGCATGAGGATATTCTCATGAGCCCCGGCGAGGGCTTGCGCAAGGCCTGCGATTTTCTGAAAAGGGTAATCGTTAGCGAGCCTCCGTACGAGGATTTCCACCTGTAAAATAGTAAACGTTATACTTTAAGGATTGATAAAAATGTCATTTAACATCGCAATAATCGGATACGGCGGAATGGGCGGTTGGCATGCCGATTTTATAAGAAGCTCATTGCCCGAGATGAATTTAAAGGGGGTTTGGGATATACGTCCCGAACGTCTTGAGGCGGCAAGAGAAAAAGGAATATTCACTTACGAGAGCGAGAAACAGCTGCTCTTTGACCCGGAAATTGACCTTGTGACAATAGCAACGCCTAATAATTTTCACAAGCCGCTCGCCATAAAGGCCCTGAATGCCGGAAAAAATGTCATTTCCGAAAAGCCGGTCATGATGAATGCGGCCGAGCTTGAGGAGGTTATGAAGGCAGCCGAAAAATCCGGTAAAGTCTTTACGGTTCACCAGAATCGCCGTTGGGACAAGGATTTTTGCACTGTAAAGAACATCATCGACGGCAATATTATCGGAAAGCCTCATTTTATCGAAAGTCGTGTTCTCGGCTCGAGACGGGTTTTGTGCGGCTGGCGCGGATATAAAATCGACGGCGGCGGAATGCTGCTCGATTGGGGCGTTCATCTTATCGATCAGCTTATGTGGATGAATAAAACTCCGGTCGTAAACGTTTATGCCGAGCTGCTTACCATCGCCGAAAAATGCGAGGTGGATGATAATATCAAAATCCATCTTACCTTTGCAGACGGACTGCATGCCATGGTTCAGGTGGCGAATCACTGCTTTATTCCTCTGCCCCGCTGGCATGTTTCCTGTGAATACGGTACGGCCGTGGTTGAGGATTGGGACGCAAACGGCAAGATCGTCCGCCTGGCAAGCGAGGACGAAATGGCATGGGACGAGAGCATTTGCTACACGGCTGCAGGACCGACAAGGACCATGGCTCCCCGTCCAACTGAAACCATCGAGACCTTAGAGCTTCCGGTGGCCGATCCGCACCTGACCGACTTTTACCGTAATGTTGCAGCGGCGACAAGGGGTGAAGCCGAGCTGATAGTAAAACCCGGTGAGGCATTAAGGGTCATGAAGGTTATTGATCTTGCCTTCGAATCGGGCGAGAAGAAAAAGAGTATTTCCTGCTTGATTTAAAGTGCTTTAGAATACAAATGAAGGATATGCTAAGGGCTTAAACTCTGAATTTTGAGTTGCTTTTATGCATATCCTTTTTTGTTCTTACAGCTGTCCGTTTTTTTAGCCGAGACGGCTGTAAAAGTTTTATTTTTAAGAATCTTAGCTTTTTTAATGCTTGTATTTCGCACAAATTTTATAGAAATCCGCTATTGAAATTCACAAATAAATATGTTATAAAGGCCTTGTGCAAACCTGGCACTTACAACTTCTACCGAGAGGGATGATTTGATGAAATTTACCAATTCAAGCAAACCCGTCTGGGCCGAGGGCCTGGAAAAAGAAATGAATATAACCTGCGGCTTTCATTCTGTTTTAAAGGCTGAGAAAAACAAAAGGTATACTATTACCGTCGCCGCCTCGACATTTTACAGACTGTACATAAACGGCGAATTTATAATGCATGGGCCGGCAAGATGCGCCCACGGATTTTATCGCGCCGATGAGATTGATATAGCAAAATATTTAAAGAAAGGCGACAACGATATAGCCATTGAGGTAGCCGGCTATAATATAAACGCTTATCAGTCGCTCGATCAGCCGTCGTTTTTACGCGCTGAGGTTTTCGAGGATGCAAACACCGTTATCGCTACCGGAAGGGACGATTTCAGCTGCTTTGTTTTAACCGCAAGACGCCGTAAAATTCAGCGATTCAGCTTTCAGCGTGCCTTTGGCGAAAGCTATATTTTATCCCCCGGATATGATGCTTGGCGTATCGGCAAGCCCTGCTCCAAGGCGGAAAAAGTAAACACAGCGGTAACCGGGGATAAACGCATAATTCCGAGGGGAATTCCGCTCAATGAGTTTACATATGTTCACCCCTGTACAACCGTTGCAAGGGGTACAATGAAGATCGGCCCGGGTCCCAAGGAATACAGGCGCGACATTGTAGCCCTTAACATAAACGAGGTGGTAAAGGGCTTCCCCGAAAGCGAGCTTGAGATACATTTAAGCGACGAGGTTCAACATTTCGAATATACCCCTGCCGATACCGACGAAAAGGAATACGCCGGCGAAATTTCTCTTAACTCCGGCGAATACGAGACGGTCGCTTTAAAGGGTGAAAAGACCGGATTTATAGGATTTAACGTTTCCTGCAGCGAAAAATCGGTTTTTTACGTCCTCATGGATGAAATAATCACAAACGGGGATGTCGACCCCAACCGAATGGGCTGCCTTAACATCATTCGCTTTGATTTGGAGCCGGGCGACTATAAATTTTTATCCTTCGAGGAATTCGGTTTTAAGTATTTAAAGGCGGTATGCTCCGAAGGCGCCGTTAAAATAAGCGATCTTCACATTCGCGAGCATCGCTATCCCCTGCCGGTGATACATCGCTATACCGGCGAAAATGAGGCATTAAAACGCATATATGACGCGGCGATTGAGTCATTCTGCCAGAATGCATCGGATATCTTCATGGATTGCCCGACAGGGAGCGCGCCGGTTGGCTTTGCGACAGCTTTTTTATAGGCAGAACCGAGCATGCATTAACCGGCGAAAACCGCATGGAAAAGCTTTTTATTGAAAACTTTATGCTTCCGGAAAAATTCGAGTATTTACCCGACGGAATGCTGCCGATGTGCTATCCGTCCGACCATAATAACGGGAATTTCATCCCCAACTGGGCTATGTGGTTTGTACTTGAACTTAATGCCTACTATAACGATACCGGCGACAACGCCCTTGTAATCGCCCTTAAAGACAGGATTTACGCCTTGCTCAACTACTTCAAACGTTTTGAAAATCAATTCGGTCTGCTCGACCGATTGGAGCGTTGGGTTTTTGTCGAATGGTCAAAGGCGAATGAGCTGATATGGGAGGTCAACCACCCGACCAACATGCTTTATGCGGCGGTGCTTGATACGGTAGCGGAAATGTACAACGACAAGGAGCTGCATGATAAGGCCGAGGCGATTCGCGAGACCGTTCGCGAGCGCTCATTTGACGGCGAATTCTTTGTTGATAATGAAGTAAGGGACGAAAACGGCGTTTTAAAGGCAACGGGAGAGCGTACCGAAACCTGCCAGTATTATGCCTTCTACTTTAATGTTGCAACACCTGAAAGCCATCCTGAGCTTTGGAAAAAGCTAACAAACGAATTCGGCCCCGAGCGTATGAATAAGGGCATTTATCCCGAGATTTATCCGGCAAATGCCTTTATGGGCAACTATATGAGACTTAGCCTTTTGTCAAAATACGGCTTAAAGGAGCAGTGCACAAATGAAATAGTCGGATATTTTGACTATATGGCCAAGCGCACCGGTACCCTTTGGGAGCACAACACAGAGCTTGCAAGCTGCAACCACGGCTTTGCCTCCTTTGCGGCGGTATTTATAAGGGAGCTTACCGAAAATCTTCTGTAAAGCTTAAATTTTTTAAAAAACAACAAAACACCCGGCGGCGGATTTAAATTCCGTTTTGCCGGGTGTTTTTTAAGTTATAAAGATCAAAAGAATAAAGGAAAAGCGCCCGCAAATTTATCGTGAGCGCTTTAAGGCTTTTTTTAAACTATTAAATCTTAGCCAAGCTCGGCAAAGTATTTAATGGTTCTTACCATCTGGCTGGTGTAGGAGTTCTCGTTATCATACCAAGAAACAACCTGTACCTGATAAAGTCCGTTGCCCATATCGGAAACCATGGTCTGGGTAGCATCGAAGAGCGAACCGTAGGTGATACCGATAATGTCGCTCGATACGAGGGGCTCCTCGGTGTAGCCGAAGCTCTGGGAAGCGGCAGCCTTCATAGCGGCGTTGATGCCTTCCTTGGTAACATTCTCGCCCTTTACGACAGCAACGAGGATGGTGGTGGAGCCGGTCGGCACGGGAACACGCTGAGCGGAACCGATGAGCTTACCGTTGAGCTCGGGGATAACAAGGCCGATAGCCTTGGCAGCGCCGGTGGAGTTAGGAACGATGTTAACGGCAGCAGCACGAGCACGGCGAAGGTCGCCCTTGCGGTGCGGTCCGTCAAGAACCATCTGATCGCCGGTGTAGGCGTGAATGGTGGACATTATACCGCTCTGGATGGGAGCGTAGTCATTAAGAGCCTTAGCCATGGGAGCGAGGCAGTTGGTGGTGCAGGATGCAGCCGAGATGATCTTATCCTCAGCCTTGAGGGTCTTCTCGTTAACGCTGTAAACAATGGTGGGAAGATCATTACCGGCGGGAGCCGAAATAACTACCTTCTTTGCGCCGGCGGTAAGGTGGGCGGAAGCCTTTTCCTTAGAGGTGTAGAAACCGGTGCACTCGAGAACAACGTCAACACCGATTTTGCCCCAGGGCAGATCGGCAGCATTCTTCTCGGAGTAGATCTTGATCTCCTTGCCGTCAACAACTATAGCGTCTTCCTTAGCCTCAACCTTGTCGCAAAGAGCATAGCGACCCTGAGCCGAGTCATACTTAAGAAGATGAGCGAGCATTTTGGGGTCGGTAAGATCGTTTATAGCAACAACCTCATACCCTTCGGCACCGAACATCTGACGGAAAGCCAGTCTGCCGATGCGGCCGAAACCATTAATAGCAACTTTTACCATTTTAATACTTCCTCCTGAAAGTTTATTTACGGCTTATATTTTAATCCAATTGTTCTCAAAAAGCAAGTTTTTTGTTGAAAATACCTTTGAATTTTAAAATTTTGTTCATATCTCCACTACAAAGAGTGTGTTGTGCTTGCAATTTGGTTAATAATTTAGTATACTGAACCTAAAAGTATGCTTAAATTCAAAAGAGGATAATAATGTTATTTACACTTATACGCGGCGGAAATTTTATTGACGCAATAGTTTTTGTACTTTCAAGTGTTTTTGTTGTGTTTCTGGTTTTGCCGATACACGAGTTTGCCCACGCCCTTACGGCGACCAAGCTCGGCGATAATACCGCCAAATGGCAGGGGCGACTCTCGATTAATCCCATGCGGCATATAGACTGGTTCGGTGCCGTAATGATAATTCTTGTAGGATTCGGCTGGGCAAAGCCGGTACCGGTAAATCCGGCCAGATTCAGGCACCCTAAATCCGATATGGCGCTCGTCTCCCTTGCCGGTCCGATGGCCAATCTTTTAATGGGGATTATCTTCTTCATCCTTTGCGCTTTTACACAGTTTATTGCCATAAAGGCCGGTATTGTGGGAGTCGTCACTTATTATATAGCCCTGTTTTTTATGTACATCGGTTCAATTAATATAAGTCTTGCCGTTTTTAATCTTATACCTCTTCCGCCTCTCGACGGCGCGAAGGTACTCGGCGCTTTTTTGCCCGAGCGCATATACTATACTCTTTTACAGTACGAAAGACAGTTGTCGCTTATTCTTATAGTTTTAATCTGCACCGGTGCGGCCAGCAATGTGCTGAGCACCGTTACATCAAGCGTTTCGAACGGAATATATTCGATAGCATGTGCGATGTTCGGGCTGTGATTTCATACCTTTGATTTTTATTGATCCTGATATCTTAACACAGGGAGAACAGCAATTAAATGGACATGCCATCTTTCAGTCTGAAGTTCTTTGAGGGGCCGCTTGATCTTCTCCTCCATCTTATAGCAAAAAATAAGCTTAATATTTACGATATAAATATAAGCGAGCTGCTTGACCAGTATATGCTTTATATCAATGCCGTTAACGAGACGACGGCCGATATTTCAAGTGAGTTTTTGGAAATGGCCTCAAGGCTTGTTTATATTAAAACGGTTTCTCTTTTGCCGAATTCCGACGAGGCCGATGCTTTAAAGAGTGAATTATCCGGCGAGCTGCTCGAATACAGGGTTTGCCGTATGATTGCCGAAAGACTCTCCTCTATGTCGGACGGTGCCGATCGCTTTGTAAGGGATCCGCTCAATATCGAGCCGGATAACACCTATTTGAGAAGCCATCCGGCCGAGCTGCTTGTGAAAATGTATCTTGCGGCGGCCGGACGGGGAATGCGGCGTATACCGCCGAGTGAAAACGCCTTTTCGGGAATTGTCAAGCGCGTGGTGATCTCGGTTTCTTCGAGAATGACCGTACTTTTGAGCAAGCTTAAAAACAAAGGCCGGGTAAGATACAATACACTTTTTGACAATTGCACCGGGAAAAGCGAGGCGGTAGCCACATTTCTTGCAGTGCTTGAGCTTATTAAAACCAACCGAGCGGTGATTACGGGTTCTTTTGACGAACCTACAATCGAGCTTGTAAAAAACTACACTTCGATTGATGGTTAAGCTTAACGGGAATTAAAGTTTAATTTTATTTTAAGGTATAAAAATGAGTAAACAGGAAGCATTACAACACGGCGAAAACACCGATAAATTCAATACGGCGGCGCTTGAGGCCATACTTTTTGCAGGGGGCGAAAATGTCCCGGTATCGCGCATATGCGAGACTTTATGTATCAGCGAACACGAGCTTGAGGCGGAAATATTAAAGCTGCAGGAAAAGCTTGTATCGATCGACAGCGCGCTCGAGGTAATAAGGCTTGACGACTCGTATCAGCTTTGCGCAAAAAAAGAGTATGCCGGAGTTATAAGAAGGGCCTTTGAGATCAAAAGAAATACGCCGTTATCGTCGGCCGCGCTTGAGGTCTTGGCTGTAATCGCATACAACCAGCCGGTTACCCGTTCATATATTGAGCAGGTAAGGGGGGTGGATTGCTCGGGCGTTGTCTCATCGCTGTGCGCTAAAGGGCTTATTGAGGAGAGCGGCCGGCTTGATCTGCCCGGAAGGCCTCTGCTTTATGTAACAACCCCTGTGTTTTTACGCACCTTCGGACTCTCCTCTCTTGACGAGCTGCCCGAATTACCGAGTGAAAATGATGAAAATGACGATAACCGCGAGGAAGAAAATATAGAGCAAACGGTCATTCAGGTTAATGATAATACCGAGGAACAGGACAAATCACCCGCCGTATCCGGGACGGAAAACGATAATACGACCGAACCTATGTCCGACGGTGTGACAGTCTCTTGCAACGACAACGATTCCGGAGCATCGGAGGTAGAAAGCTGATGCTTTGGCTTTATATCCTCGGCGGGATAATGCTTTTTATTGCTCTTATACTTGCGTTGCCGGTTTTCGCGAAGATAGATTTTGACTCGGAACGAAACACATTTTTTCTCAGAATCGGTTATGCGTTTTTTTCGAAGAGGATTTTGCCGGCTAAGAGTAAAAAGGATAAAGCAAAGATAAATTCCGAGAAAAAAAGAGCAAAAGCCAAAAAAAAGGCTGAAAAAAGAGGCGACAACGGAAAAGAAAAGGGCTCATTTTCAAAGCTTGTTCAAAAAGAGGGTTTTGTCGGTGCGATAAGCACGGTATGCTCGACGATAAAAACCTTCGCCGTAAAGACTACCGTTATTTTCAATCACCTTAAAATAAAGCATTTCAGACTTAATATACAAGTCGGCGGAGAGGATGCCGCAAGCGCCGCCGTAAATTACGGCGCGGTTTGCGCCTGTGTTTATCCCCTTCTCGGCTTTATATCCTCGGCGGTTACATTTTCCTCCCCGAAGATGGAAATAGGCTGTAACTATAACGACAGTAAATCGAGTGTAAGACTGAAAACCGAGGTTAAGGTATCGCTTGTTTTTATTGCGGCATACGGCATTTCGGCCCTCATTTCGCTTATTTCGTTAAAAATCAGGCAATCAACACCGGCAAAACCGGTTAAGGTTAACGGTAAAAATAAAAACATCAGACCCGTAAATAATATAGCGAAAAATGATAAAAAAGGAGAAAGATAAAATGGTTGAAAACACTAACAACGTAAAGAGCGTACTTGACGTAACGGTGGAGAAAATGAAGGCTGTTGCGGATGCCGATACCATTATCGGATCGCGCATCGAGCTTTCAGAAGGCGTTTGCGCTATTCCCATATTCAAGGTGACCTACGGATTTGCGGCCGGCGGAAGCGATTTTGTTTCAAAAAACATCGGCAACCGTCCTAACCTTTTCGGAGGCGGCGGAGGAGGCGGAATGACGGTTACTCCCATCGCCTTCCTCGTTTCGAAGGGAAGCGACGTTGAGCTGCTCAACATCAATGCTGCCGTAGCTACCGAAGGACCGGCAAGCGCAATAAGTCTTGTACCTGAGATGTTTGATAAGATTGTTTCTCTTTATAAGGAAAGCAAGGCCCAAAAGGAAAAGAAAAAAGCCGATCAGGAAAACCTCTGATTTACCGGGAGACCAAGATCATGAATAGCATTAAAACACGAATTTTAGCGATAGCCGCGGTGACTGTGCTTACGGTTTCCGTATTTGCCGGCTGCTCTGACAGCGGCAATGAAACGAACGACACAAGCGGCAATTCGTCGACCGTTTCGATAAATACCGATGTTTCGAAGATTGTCGTTCCTTCGGATGTCGGCAGCAATACCGGAAGCGAGACATCGTCGAGGGATTCGCTTACCGACAGCGAGAACGCCTATTTAAGCAAGCTTTTCGCCTGTATGCCGGGTGCGAATTTCACTTCGAAGTATGAGCTCGACGACCAGATCTGCCTGCAATATATCGAGACCATACTGAGGTATCAGGACGCGACGGGCGATATATTCTTTGTAAAGCCCGATACCGATTCCGCCGGGAATTACACCCTCGATAAGCAGACGGTTGAGACCATATGCAAGGAGCTGTTCAATTTCACCCCCGAGCATACAAGCGATTATCTCGCCGGCGACAAGTACCTGTTCCCTGCTTCCTCGCCCTCAACTCCGCCCACAGTCGAATTTTCAAAAACCAATCTTGTAGGAACGATATTCCAGATAGAATACACCCTTACCTACAACGGTCGCGAGCCTGAAAAGCACATTGCAAGCGTCTACCGCACCACCAATCTTCAGCTACCCTTCAGAATTCATTCCATAACCACCAACAGCTGATTTTTTCTTAATATTAAATTTAAACTCCGGAGTCTGCCGCTTTACATGAAACGGCGATCCGGAGTTTTTATATAAAAAATTGCAGGCTATACGGAGAATTCACTCTGTATAGCCTGTTTAAAATCAGTGTTTTTTATTATCGCACGGATGTATTTGCAGCCGAATCGCTTTTAATTACGAACGACGGACAAATCACCGACTTAAAAGTTCTGATTTAATCTCGGATATTGGTGGTATCCGAATAATTATGAGCGCTTCCACTTAACGCCGTCGGCAGTATCCTCAAGAGTAATGCCCATGGCAGACAGCTCGTCGCGGATACGGTCGGCAAGGGCGAAATCGCGGGCCTTTCTGGCCTTTGTCCGCTCGTTTATCATCTGCTCCACCTTCTCGTCAAGGGAATCATCCTTATTTACATACAAAATTCCCAAAACATCGCACAGCTCGTCAAATATGCCGGCTGCAGCCTTGCACAGCGCCTTTGACGGAGATGAAGTTAAAGCGCGGTTTATATCGCGTACAAGCTCAAAAACGGCCGATATGGCATCGGCAGTGTTAAGATCGTCATCCATAGCCGAAACAAACTGCTCACGACGGGATTCAAATATCTTAACGGTCAGCTCCTCGCCGGATTTGAGCTGCTCGTCTGACGAATGCTCCAAAGCGTATTTAAGATCGTTCCGGCAATTATAAAGCCGCTCGAGAGCCGCAATATTCTGTTCGATTATCTGAATTGAATAGTTGATCGGGCTTCTGTAATGCGAGGAAAGCATTAAATAACGTATCGGCTCATAGCCGTATTTTTCGGCGACATCGCGAACGGTAAAGAAATTGCCGAGCGATTTTGACATTTTGCGGTTATCGACATTTATGTAGCCGTTGTGCATCCAGTATCTTGCAAATTCGCAGCCGTTTGCGCATTCCGACTGGGCAATTTCGTTTTCATGGTGGGGAAAGATCAGATCCTGACCGCCGCAATGAAGATCGATGGTATCGCCTAAATATCTTTTCGCCATAGCCGAGCACTCAATATGCCAACCCGGTCTTCCCTGTCCGAAGGGCGAATCCCAAAACGGCTCGCCGGGCTTAGAGCCCTTCCACAAAGCAAAATCCATGGGATCTTCCTTATGCTCTGTAACCGATATACGAGCTCCGGCCTCAAGGTCGTCAAGCGGCTGATGGGACAGTTTGCCGTACTCCTTAAAGCTTTTTGCCCTGAAATAAACATCGCCGTCGGCACAGTAGGCATGGCCGGTATCAACGAGCTTTTGAATAATATCCAGAATTCCGTCGATATTTTCGGTAGCGCGCGGATGATAGGTCGCCTCTTTAACATTAAGGCCTTTGGCGTCAATAAAAAACTCTTTTATATACTTTTCGGCAATGTCCTTAACGGTGGAATTTTCCTCGGCGGCACGTTTAATAAGCTTGTCGTCGATATCGGTGAAATTCTGGACAAATATCACCTTGTTACCGCGCCATTCAAGATAGCGTCGTAAAACGTCGAAAACGCAAAGCGGCCGGGCGTTGCCTATATGAATAAAATTGTACACCGTCGGTCCGCAGGCGTAAATGCGGTATACTCCCTGCTCCTTGGGAATAAACTCCTCTTTTTTTCTTGTCATTGTATTAAAAATTTTCAAAGCCTTATCCTCCGCTTTATTCTTCGCCATTCCCGCCGGTTAAACGCTCAATCTTGTATTCAAGCTCACACAGCTTTTGTGCGACCGGATCGGGTACGTGCACCTGGTCGAGATATTCGCACCTGACGTTGCCCCTTTTTACTATCCTTGCAGGAACACCGACCGCCGTCGAATCGGGCGGTACCTCGGCCAGCACTACGGCACCGGCGGCAATACGGGAATTATCCCCCACTTTAAATGGGCCCAACACCTTAGCTCCGGCTCCGATCATTACGTTATTACCTATTGTGGGATGTCGCTTGCCGGTGTCCTTGCCGGTGCCGCCGAGCGTAACCCCTTGATAAATTGTAACGTCGTCGCCTATTTCGGCCGTTTCGCCTATAACGACGCCGTGTCCGTGATCTATAAAAAGCCTCCGGCCTATTGTAGCACCGGGGTGAATTTCAATTCCGGTTTTTTTAGACGCACGCTGAGATATCCAACGTGCTATAAAATGGTGGTTCCTTTTAAAAAACCAGTTGGCACGGCGGTGCATTCTTACCGCCTTCAAGCCCGGATACAAAAACAGTATTTCGAGCGCCGAGGTTGCGGCAGGATCGCGCTCGCGAACGGTCTTTATGTCCTCTTTAAGGGCGTCAAACATATAAACTAAATTCTCCTTAAGGTCAATTTTATTTAGAGGGATCAAGCAATTCTTTATTCTTAAAAATGTAGTTTAAACCCGAAACGACGGTCAGTACGGCAGATATCCAAACAGCCGCTGTAACCGAAATCCCCGTTATCGTTCCGGTAAGTTTCAATACATTATCGCTTACACCGAAGCTCATAAGGGCCTCTTTTAAAACCTCAAAGGTCAGCGCCATTATTATAGACACCATCTGTACAACGGTTTTTACCTTGCCCCATTTATCGGCGGCAATCACCTTACCTCTGGCGGCGGCAATCATCCTGACCGAGCTTACGGTGAATTCCCTTAACAGCACAATAAGGGTCACCCATACGACACCGTAGCCGATATCAAGACAAATAAAGCCGAGAAAGGCCGCCGTTGTAAGCATTTTATCGGCAATCGGATCCAAAAACTTGCCGAAATCGGTTACAAGTCCTCTTTTACGGGCGATTTTACCGTCAAACATATCGGTAAGACTGGCCGCTATAAACACAAGCAGCGCCGCCAAACTGTGCCATTTAAACTGCCAAAGCAGTAAAAGCATAAAAATCGGCACAAGCACCATTCTTATTATTGTAAGTTTATTAGGAGTATTCATGTTTGCACGTCCCTTAAAACGTATGTGCGTAAATAAATTATTTTGTTTCCTCGCCGAACAGATCAAGCTCCGACTCGTCGGTAATATTTACGTTTACAAATTCGCCGGCCTTATGCTTTTTACGGGCGGTAAAAAACACCTTACAGTCGATGTCGGGTGCGTCGGCCTCGCTTCTGCCGAAGTAGTGCTTTATGTAAGAATCGTACCCTTCGACGAGCACGCGTAGCGTATTTCCTATTTTATCGCTCGCAATTTTTTCGCCTATCAGCGACTGCTTTTCGGTTATTATCTCCGCCCGCCTGCTTTTCAGCTTTTCTGATATCTGATCATCAAATTTCGCCGCCGGAGTTCCCTCTTCGGCGGAATAGGCAAAACAGCCCAGACGTTCAAACTTCATCTCGTCGACAAAGTTACAAAGAGTCTCAAACTGCTCGCCGGTTTCTCCCGGGAATCCGGTTATAAGGGTGGTTCTGAGGGTTATTCCGGGGATTTTTCCGCGGATATGCTTTATTGTTTTTCGCAACGATTCCTCATCGCCGGGGCGGTTCATGCGTCGTAAAACGTCACCGCAGCAGTGCTGTATCGGAATATCAAGATATTTAACTATTTTTTTCTCATCGGCTATAACGTCAAGCAGCTCGTCGGTTATCCTGTCGGGATATGCATAAAGAATTCTTATCCATTCGAGCTCGTTTATAGCGCAAAGCTTTTTTAAAAGCTCGGGCAGCATACACCGTCCGTAAATATCCTCGCCGTAACGGGTAGTATCCTGAGCGACAACCACAAGCTCCTTAACCCCGTTTTCGGCAAGGGTCTCGGCCTCACTGAGTATATCCCCCATGTTGCGGCTGCGCATTTTTCCCCTTATTAAAGGAATGGCGCAATATGTACAGCGATTGTTACAACCCTCGGCAATTTTCAAATACGCATAATACGGCTCGTTTATTATAAGCCGCTCTCCTTCGAGGGGCAGATCATCGACCGGAGCGTTGCAGCAGCCTGTTTTCTCGCCGGTCATCGCCTTGTCGACAATTTCGACAATGTTTCCGTTAGCACCGAGGGTTACGGTCGTATCTACCTCCGGCAGTTCCTTCAAAAGCTCCTCTTTATACCGCTGGGCAAGACATCCGGTTACAACAAGCACCTTTAAATTACCGCTTTTTTTAAGGTCGGCAAGCTCAATTATGGTTTCAATCGATTCCTTTTTTGCAGCCTCGATAAAGCCGCAGGTGTTGACGATTATAACCTGTGCCTCGGATTCGTCGGTTGTTATCTCATACCCTGCGCTTTTAAGCTTTGCAAGCATTATCTCGGCGTCCACCTGATTTTTCGGACATCCGAGCGACGCTATGCCTATTTTACCTTTCAAATACCATCATCCTCATAATATGTGTCATCGCAAAGTGTTGACAGCGCCTTGCGAATGTCTTCAAAGGAGAATCCGCGTCTTATAAGATACGAATTCATACGCCTTTTGCCGCTCTCGTCATTCGGCAGCGGCGTAAACCGTTTTTTAATTATCTCGGCTGCCGCCTCGGCTCCGTCGAATTCAAACAGCCCGAGCGTTTCTTCGGTAATATCGCGCGAAACGCCGCGTTTATAAAGCTCCTGTTCAATTCGCTTTTTGCCGTATCCGCGACGGTTTATAAGATCCTCGCATAACAGCCGGGCAAAATCGCCGTCGTTTATAAGGCCGAGGTCCCTTGTTTTATCCGCGGCGTATAATGCTGCCTCATTAGAAAAGCCTTTTGCTTTGAGCTTTGAAATGAGCTCCTTTTCGGCATGCGGTCTATACTCGAGAATATACAGCGCATTTTCGAATGCCCGGTCCTTTTCGGAGGCTGAAATGAGCTCCTCAAGGTCGTCGGGATCAATGCTAACCCCGCTGTAAAGCCCGGCATTTTCAGCCGTTTTTCCGTAGATAAAAGCGCATTCTCCGTCATTAAAAACGATTTTAACGTTACCTTTTTTTAAAGGTACGATATCCTTTATTATCATTTCGATCAGTCGACCGTAATGTCAATATCGACCTTCGGAGTATCGCCTGCCGGCTCTTTAATTACCGTAACACTCGTATCCTCGGCAGCGCCTGCAGCCGGAACGGGAGTACGGGAATCGATTACCGAATGGCGGATCTTTTCTTCAATCTCATTGCAGATATCGGGATTTTCGCTTAAGAACTTCTTGACATTTTCACGTCCCTGTCCCAAACGCATATCGCCGTACGAAAACCACGTTCCGCCCTTTTTGATTATATCAGCCTTAACGCCGATATCGAGAATTTCGCCCTCGTGCGATACACCCTTGCCGTACATTATATCAAATTCACCCTCGCGGAAAGGCGGCGAAACCTTGTTTTTGACTACTTTTGCACGGGTGCGCGAGCCTATCATCTCGCCGCCGGCTTTTAATGTTTCGATACGGCGGATATCAATTCTCACCGATGCATAATACTTAAGAGCTTTACCGCCGGTGGTGGTCTCCGGATTGCCGTAAACCACACCGATCTTATCTCTTAACTGGTTTATAAACACAACAACGCAGTTGGACTTTGATATGCATCCGGCGAGCTTTCTGAGCGCTTGAGACATAAGACGGGCAAGCAGTCCAACGTGGCTGTCGCCCATATTTCCTTCTATTTCGGCCTTCGGAACAAGAGCTGCTACCGAGTCGATTACAACTACATCAATAGCGCCCGAGCGGACAAGCGCCTCGGCGATTTCGAGGGCGGATTCCGCGTCATCAGGCTGAGAAACCAAGAGAGAATCAACATCAATACCGAGAGCCTCGGCATATACCGGGTCGAGCGCATGCTCAACGTCTATGTAAGCCGCCTCGCCGCCGGCCTTTTGAGCCTCGGCGACCATATGCATGGCTATCGTGGTTTTACCCGAAGCCTCGGGTCCATATATCTCAACAATACGTCCGCGCGGAACACCGCCTATTCCGAGTGCCAAATCGAGAGACAGCGAACCCGTGGATATTGCCTCAACATTCATTGCGGCATTTTGTCCCAGCTTCATTACCGCGCCTTTTCCGAAATCCTTTTCGATCTGAATAAGTGCGGTTTCAAGCGCCTTCTGACGGTCGTTTTTATCGTTTTTCTTCTCACTGCCCAAAACCTTTTTATCAGCCATAACTGCCTTCTCCTTAAAAAATATTTATGATTTGATTATATAACTTTCGCCTTGATTTTTCAAGCACATCAAAGAATATCAAAGCTTATGTGTACCGATAATGACCCTGTCGATCCCCGAAAGATCCTTTACGGATTCGACATTCTTAAAATATCCCGAAAAAATCGCCTTTACATCATCGCACTGACCGACGCCTATTTCTACCATTACAACTCCGCCAGCTTTAAGCGATTTAAGCCACCTGTCGCGAATGCAGCGGTAAAATTCGAGACCGTCGGGTGTGAAAAGTGCACTCTGCGGCTCAAAATCCAGCTCGCGCTGCAATGTACCGCGCTGAATATCCGGAATATACGGCGGATTTGAAAGTATAATATCATACTTGTTTTCTAAAACGTCACATTCGGTTATATCGGCTAAAACCGGAGTGACGGTATCAGCTAAGTTAAGGGCGATATTTTTACAAAGATAATCGTAAGCGTCACTGTATTTTTCGTAAGATGAGACCGCTATACCGGTATTTTTCGCAACGGCTATGCCGATACATCCGCTTCCGGCGCATAGATCGGCCGCCGAAGTAAAACTATGTTTTTTAATATAGGAAATAGCCTCATCGCACAGCAGCTCTGTTTCCGGCCTCGGGATCAAAACGCCCGGGCCGACCTTAAAATCGAGGGAATAAAATTCCCAGCTGCCGAGAACATACTGCAGCGGCTCGCCGTTTAAACGCCGATTAAGGCATGAATCAAGCACCGATGCAAGCGTTTCATCAAACACGTCGGTATAATGTGCCGGTAACAGATTCCGGTCGGTTCCTAGGCATTTTGAAACAAGCAGCATTGCCTCAAACCTTGCATTTTCAACGCCGGATTCTTCAAGCTTACTCCGGGTCTTTTTAAATACTTCGTAAACGGTCATGTTTTTTTATAGTCTGTCGGCATCCGGATCCTCCGGAATGACCTCTTTAAGGGCAGAAATTGCAACCTCTATCATGGAATCATCCGGCTCCTTCGTCGTAAGACGCTGAACCCAAAGTCCCGGAGCGGAAACAATTTTGCTGAATATATTGTCATGACGTCCGCAAAAGCGTATAAGCTCATATCCGAGCGAGCATATAACCGGAATAAGCAGTATTTTAATGAGCATCCACAGCCATGTAACGGAGTTTGCCTTCGGGAAAATTGTCAGCACAATGGTTGACACAAGAATACTCACAACCAGTATAAGAACCAAAAACGAGGTTCCGCACCGGGGATGAAAACGGCGGTATTTGCGGACGTTTTCGACCGTCAGCTCTTCGCCGTGCTCGTAACAAAAGATCGTTTTGTGCTCAGCCCCGTGATATTGAAAGGTCCTTTTTATGTCCTTCATAAGGGTGACGACATAAAGATATATAAGGAAAACTATTATGCGTATAACACCTTCAAAAACCGCTCTCCAGGGGGAAAGATCAACGCTTTTGAATATGTAGTTGTTGGTCAGATTAAACAGCTGAATCGGAACCCAAAGGAAAAGAAAAAGGGCAAACACAACGCCGATCACCGAAGCAAAGCTCATGAGCGCGGCAAAAAATGCATGCCGTTTTTTCTCTTTTTCCTTTTGCTGCTCGCTCTCGTTATCGAAATCCGGGACGGGAAGTCCCTTCTTTTTAGCCTTTTTAACGGCCTTTTCGCGGCGCTTTTTTTCGTATTCGGCCTCCTCCTCTTCGTCGAGTCCGGTTTTTTCGGCCGACTTCATAAGGGCTTTATACCCGATGGTAAGCGAATCTATCATACCGGCCACACCGCGAATAAGCGGCCATGTGCGCATATCGCTTTTTTTCTTAGGAGTTTTGGTCTGCAGAATTTCGACATCTATACTTCCGTCTGCAAGACGTACGGCGAGAGCGTCCTTCTCGGGCCCTCGCATCATTATTCCCTCAAGCACCGCCTGGCCGCCTATGCTTGTTTTTTTGCAGCTGCTGTCTTTGTTTGCGCTCATTTTTTAATGTTTTCCCCGCTTTCTGCTGTGTTTTCCACAGGTAATGTTATAGTAACTACGGTGCCGATATGCTCGGTAGAGGCGATATCAAGCAATCCGCCGTGTTTTTTTACAATTTCCTCCGCCACTGCAAGGCCGATTCCCGATCCCCTTGTCGCATGGCGGCCTTTATAAAATTTCTGCTTTACCTTGTCGAGCTCGTCCTCGGGAATTCCGCTGCCCGTATCGCTGATGCTTATGATTATAAATCCGTTTGAACAGCCGGCCGAAACCGTTATTACACCGCCCGACGGGGTGTATTTAATAGCATTGTCGATTATGTTTATAAACACCTGCTGCAAGCGCGAAGCATCGGCCGTAATCGGCGGAACATTTTCCGGTTCCTTGTACACAAGCTCAATACCGGCACGGCTCGCCGCATCGGTATAGGTCAGCACCGCCTCGGAAAGCTCGGCTATAACATCGCAGTTTTCGAGCTTAAAGGACATCTGTCCGTTTTGCAGCCGTGAAAAGTCGAGCAGCTCCTCAACCAAGGCCGACAGCCTCTCCGATTCACCGATTATTACCCCGAGGCCTTTTTTGGTTATCTCGGGATCATCGTAGGAATTCTGAACCGTCTCAGCCCATCCCTTTATTGCGGTAAGAGGGGTTCTAAGCTCATGCGATACCGAGGAAATAAACTCGTTTTTCATCCGTTCGGAGGAGCTTAATTCCTCTGCCATGTGGTTTATCGAATCGCAAAGACGGCCTATTTCGTCATCGTTTTTGGCCTCGATTCTCGCGTCGAAATCGCCCGACGCGATGTGGCGTGTTATTTCGCCTATATTGCGCACCGGCCGGATTATCGACCGTATAAAATACATGCCGGCAGCCATTATTATCAGAAAAACAACAAGTCCGGCAACTATGGTAATGAAAATTATGTACATTATCTGGCGGTTGGTTTCCCTTAAAGAAATCAGAACCCTTACCGAGCCGAGATCTATGTTGCTGCTTGATTCGGATACTATATCGGCCTTTGCGATCATGATGTGCTCGCCGCTTTTAAGCCTTGCGCTGTATGCAACGTTCGGCTGCATGGTCTCAGGCGTAACACTCTTGTTGTCGATACGTATATCCTCATTGAGCATTATAAAGCCGGAGGTGCTCATCATAACATTGCCGTTTTTGTTGAGGAACTGAACCTCGATATTATCCCGGTTTTCAAAATCCTCGGTAAAGACCTTGGCCGAGGCCGAAAAGACATTTGAATTGGCCGAAGAATAATTGTTGAAGGAAGCCGAGATGGAATCGAGCTCGCCGAGCAGATAATCGGCCACCGAGTTGTTGTAGTATGTATAGACTATAAAGGAAACAACCGTTTCAAGTATCATTAAAAATATAAACAATACACTCAGGACGTTTACAATCCATCTTTTGGTAAGCCCGTTGAACTTTACAATCCTGAGCGCCACGGTGTTATCCTCCTAAACTAAAATTAAATCGATTAACCGGCCTTTAAGCCTGCCACTTGTACCCCTTACCCCAAACGGTAAGAATGTGCTTGGGTTCCGAGGGAATGATCTCGATTTTCATGCGTAATCTTCTTATATTTACGTCAACGATCTTCTCCTCGCCGAAATATGCGTCGCCCCAGACCCTGTTTAAAATATCGGTACGGTCGAGCACCTTGCCGGGATTCGAGAAAAAGTATTCCATTATCTGAAATTCAACCTGGGTAAGCTCAATCGCATCGCCGTTTTTTTCAAGGCTTCTTTTGCGAAGATTAAGCACAAAATCCCCCTGGCGTATACTCTCGGTCAGACGCTCCTTAGGGGTGGAATCGTTAAGATCGACCCGTCGGCAAAGCGATTCGACCCGGGCCACAAGCTCGGACGGACTAAACGGTTTTGTAACGTAATCGTCGGCCCCCTGGGAAAGTCCGGCGATCTTGTCGGCTTCCTGAGTTTTGGCAGTAAGCATTATAATGCCTATTCTGCTGTTGGATCTTCTTAATTCTCTGCAAACGGCAAGTCCGTCGATTCCGGGCATCATTATATCCAAAAGGGCTACGTGAAACGCCCCCTCCTGCTCGGCAAAAATCCTCAGTGCCGCTTCGCCGGAATCGGCCTCGGTAACGTCAAATCCGGCCTTTTTAAGGTTTATTACAACAAACTCCCTTATGGCCGCTTCATCTTCAACAAGTAGTATTCTTTTCATTTTTTTAATTCCGCCTTTCTAAAAAACAAAAGGTCAACGGTGTCTTTTTAAGAGGTTATAACCCCAAAACGACTTTTTATGGTCCCGAGATCAAGCTTAAACTTGGAATTGCCTATTTCCGACAGTGAAACGGCCCAGACATAGTCCGAATCACTGTATATCACCGAATAATAATTAAGGGGATTTTTTTGCCACTCCACCACACCGAAACGGCGAACGCGGAAAATATCGTCGCCCTTTAAATTTAGATTTGTGTTCCAAAGACTGAAAACGGCATAGGTATTCTCGCTGTCAAGGGCTACCGTAACGCTCTGGCTCCAATCGTCTCCGAATTCAAAATAAAATCCGAGCACATTCGAATACCACAAGGTCTTGGTATCGATACAGGCCTTGCCGTCAAAGCATTGCCATTTTATAAGATACTGACGGGTTGCCGACGGGGCAACGTCATAGCCGATTATAGGGGCTGAAAACGGAATATCAAGCACCCCGTCGCCGTCCATATCGGTGCAAAGATGCTCGCCGTAACGCAAGGTAGCGGTATTTTCAAGGGTCTCGCTGTTTATAAATGGATCGGTAATTTTCTCGCCGTCAAAATAAATAAGCTCGGTTATAAGGGTATTGGCATCCTTGTAAGCGTCGAGATATACTGCCTCGGCGCCGTTTTTGAGCTTACCGACAACCGCCGGAGCATATGACAGAACATTGCCGTCGAGCGCCACCGAACCGACGGCGGCCGCCGTTGTGGACGAAAATCTGTAAAAGTTAATCTGGGAGGTTTTTGCGCTTTTGTCGGTCTTTAAAAGCCCGAGTTCCTTTGCCCCGTCCGAATCTATATCGCAAATTACAAAATCGTTATAATCCTCGCTTGCACGCTGAACCAGCTTGCCCTTTTGATATCCGTAAACCGTTAGCTTGTTACTGATCGCCGCCGAAACGCTGCAGCCGACTACAAGCTCGTCCACGCCGTCGAGATCAAGATCGGCATAACCTATCTTTTCAAGGTCGTTGCCTATCGGGCCTATATCCTGAACCGAAACCCACTTACCGTCCTCGTATTTCAGCATATTAAGCCTTACAGCATCCATTTCGGAACGCATACGGTAAAAGGCAACTATCTCGTCGGTACCGTCGGAATCAAAATCGTGAACGCTGAAGGCCGAGCGCTCATCCCCCTTCATGGGATAACGCAATACCGTCTCGCCTCCGACGGCCGTTTCGAGAGCCTGGCGTACCCCCTCGAAATATCCCGTAGCACCGGGAGCGCGTATTGTATCCTTAGGAGAAAAAAAGGTCAGCTTGCATGAAGAAAGCAAAGAAAGACACACTGCCAATAAAAGACATTTAAAAACAGTATTGATTTTAAATCTCAAAAATCCCACACCTTTCCTTCATGCATTCATACAATTAAAATAATTATAATACATTCCGCTTAATAAAGCAATATTTTTATGCGCGACAGACCGTTAAATATAAGAAAAATATTCATTATCCAGCCAAAAAAACACGGCTCGGAGAAAAATCCGAACCGTGCTTTAAAAATGTAAATTTATTCGATGACAGCAAAATGATGTATTCCGTCGGGAAGCTCATTCATATCGCACGAGATGGTGAAAACAAGCTTGGTATTGGTCTCCTCCGAAATAACCGAGATTCTGTCGAGGAAGTGAATAAGTCCCTCGTAATCGCGGCCGCCGATTTTAAGTGTTGCATCGACAAAAATGTGGGTAACGTCGTAGTTGGCTGCGCATATTCCGCACATGAAGGCGTAAAGCTCATCAAAACCGTTGACGCCGTAAACATCGGTGTCTATAAGACGTACGCTGTGGCTTATATCAAAGGTCAACTTCTGCTCCTTTTCGATGCAGACAACATTGCCGGGACTGGAGGTTGCAGCCTCATTAACCCTGTCAATAAGCTTCTTGGTTTTTCCTGTACCTTTGCGGCCGATTATAAGTGATATCATTTTTCAAATCCCCTTATATTGAATTTTGAATATTTTTTATAAAAGCGATGTTACTCGCCGATACGCTTTAAAAGCTCCTCGCGCCTTTGCTCAAAGCCGGGCTTTCCGAGCAGGGCGAACATGTTCTTTTTATACCCCTCAACGCCGGGTTGATCAAAGGGATTGACCCCGAGCAGGTAACCCGAAATCGCACAGGCCTTTTCAAAAAAGTAAACCATGTATCCGAATTCATATTCATCAGCTTTTTCGAGCTCAAGCACTAAATTCGGCACACCACCGTCGTTGTGGGCAAGTATCGTGCCCTCGAAGGCCTTACGGTTTACATACGACATATTCTTTCCGGCGAGGAAATTAAGCCCGTCGCCGTTTTCCTCTTCCTTTTTAATTGTGATGCTGTCCTCGCCGTTTATCCACACAACGGTCTCAAAAAGCATTCTTACGCCGTCCTGAATGTACTGTCCGAGTGAATGAAGGTCGGTCGAGAAAATAGCTGACGCCGGAAAAAGTCCCTTATTGTCTTTGCCCTCGCTCTCACCGTAAAGCTGCTTGAACCATTCGGCCATCATTGTAAAACGAGGCTCATAAGCCGCGAGCATTTCGACCTTCATGCCCTTGCGGTAAAAAACGTTACGGTAGGCTGCATATCTGTAGCAGTCGTTTTTATCGATATCGCAATCGGCAAATTTACGCCTTGCATCGGCAGCGCCGCGCATCATTTCGTCGATATTCGCCCCGCTTACGGCTATCGGCAAAAGTCCGACTGCCGTTAATACCGAATAACGTCCGCCGACATTATCGGGTACAACAAAGCTTTCGTATCCCTGCTCATCCGCCAGCTTCTTTAAGGTTCCGCGGCTACGGTCGGTCGTGCAGTAAATTCTGCCCTTCGTGCCCTCCTTGCCGTATTTCTTTTCAAGCAGTTCCCTGAATATTCTAAAGGCTATTGCAGGCTCGGTTGTGGTTCCGGATTTAGAAATGACATTTACCGAAACATCCTTACCCTCGCACAGCGAAATAACCTCACTAAGTGCGGTACCGCTGATGCTGTTGCCGACAAAATAGATCTCGGGAGTGTCCTTTTTCAGGTTGTTATAATAAGGCGAATTTATAAACTCTATAGCCGCACGGGCGCCGAGATAAGATCCGCCGATTCCTATAACAATAAGCACATCCGAATCGGATTTAATCTTTTCGGCCGCCTTTTTAATACGCGAAAACTCCTCGCGGTCGTAATTCTCGGGCAAATCGAGCCATCCGATAAAATCGTTACCGGCGCCGGTGCCGCTGTGAAGCTGATTTGCGGCGGCCTCAACCTGCGGCCATATATCTGAAAGCTCGCTTTCGCGAACGAAACCATGCGTATATTTATCAACAAGTTTAAGTGGCATAAAACATCCGTTTCCTTTCAACTCTATTTTTCGTTTTTATTATATACTAATCGGACGGTGATTTCAACCGCTATACCGAGCAATTAACAAAAAATTAAAAAAATGTATTGCTGCATATGACAAAAGCCGGTAAACCCTTTAAGGACATACGAGCGTTTTAAGCAGCTTTGCAAGGGCTTTTGAAAAGCTCATTTTTTCCACCGTATCGGCCGCGGTCACGGCGCTTTCCCCTATTATTTCGCCGTCGCATTCGTAGATTATACGGCCTACCGTATCGCCGGAATTAACCGGTGCTTCAAGCTCCTGTTCGATTTGCGCCGTAATGCTTACCTTCGCGGCCGAGCCTTTTTTCATGACAAGCGGATCGGGTGCCGCAAACAAAACGCCGACCTCATTTTTCACTCCGTGATGAACTTTAATCGGATTTTGCGGAACATCGCTTATGTCGGGCTGAAAAATAGTGTAATTCGCAAAGCCGTAATTCAGCATTGCCTTGGCGTCGGAAAAACGTTTATCGCTCGTTTCGCCGGCGAGAACAACGGCAATAAGCTCCATTCCGTCTCGCTCGGCCGAAGCCGAAACGCAAAAGCCGGCGTCGTCGGTTGTTCCGGTTTTAAGCCCCGTGCAGTCCTTATAAAAACGCACAAGCTTGTTGGTGTTTACAAGCTGGGTCTTGCCTCCCCTTAAATAATCCATCCATATCTGGGAATATTCCCTTATCATGCCGTGTTTTAAAAGCTCACGCGACATTATTGCTATGTCGCGTGCCGTCGTTACATGTCCGTCGGCATCAAGTCCGCAGCAGTTGACAAAGTTTGTGTTGCTCATTCCAAGCTCGGCCGCCCTATTGTTCATAAGTACGACAAAGGCCTCTTCGCTGCCGGCTATATGCTCTGCAAGTGCCGTTGCGGCATCATTGGCCGACGCGACCGCAACCGCCTTTATAAGCTCGCCGGCCGTCATTTGCTCGCCGTCCTCAAGCCATATCTGGGAGCCGCCCTTGCTCCTCGCATGAGGGCTGGTTACTACCGTATCGTCCAAAGAAAGCTTTGAATCCTCGATCGCCTCCATTACAAGCAGCAGTGTCATTATTTTGGTAATCGATGCCGGAGCACGAACCTCATCGGCATTATGCTCATAAAGCACCGCGCCGGTGGACCCTTCGATGAGTATTGCCGACTTACACGAAAGGGCAAGATCGTTTACTCCGGCCGCAACGGCAACGGTTTTTTCGTCTGCTGTGTTTTCAAAATCGGAATACATATTTTCCGAAAGATATTCGCTTGCGACCCGTTTTTGTTCGTTTTGGCTTTGATCGGCCGTTACCGTCATTGCTCCAAACAGCGAGAAAAAGGCAATACACATCGACAATAACGCCGATAACATCCTTTTTTGCATAAAAAATCACCCCAGCAATAAGTATAAGTAATTGTCTAACAATACTTATGCCGGGGCAATTGATAAAAATTCTCGCAATTTACATCTTTTTAAAAACCAGATGTCGAAAATATGGGGGTTACGGGGGGATTGCACGGGAATATTACGGTAAAATCCAAGCTAAAAACGCTTTGTTTTCCGCCGTATTTTCCAATCGGTCGGTCTATGCAAAAAAGCCCGAAAATTCGCTGACCATAGGATTTTTCTCATCGCAATGCATACGAAGGGTTATCGGCATACCGAAATCGAGGCTGAAGATTCCGATAATGGACTTCGCATCCACCGTAATACTGTCGTTTATAAGCTCGACGGGAAAATCACATTTCATGGTTATGCCTACAAGACGCTTTGCGTCCTCAATTCCCTCTAATTTAATAGTTTTTTCTATCATAACAGTAAAACCTCATAATTGTATGGTTATTGTAATTTGCTAACTAATTATAGCACCGGCTTCATTTTTTGTCAACTGATGCCATAATTCGGGCATGGTAATTACACGATTGTAATAAATAATACGATTATTTAATCTTTTTGTCCTGAAACTATATACTGTTATTTAAAAGCATCTCGTTAATATTTTATACCTGTCTTACCGCTCGGACACTCTAAAAATATCTGACCGACATAAACGGCCGAAAGCTCTTATTCTTTTTAGCACTTGTAAAAACGGAGAAAATGTTTTAAAATCAGTAAAGACATATCGGCGCTTAAGGTTATTGCCTTTTTGCCGGTTGTAAAAAATTTTTTATTGCGACGGACAGGCGGATTTTTTAATGAACGTAGTTTTTTATACCCTCGGATGTAAGGTCAATCAATATGAAACGCAGATCATGCGAGAACTGCTGCAAAAAAACGGTTTTACCGAAGACGGTTCAAAGCCTGCCGACGTTGTAATTATAAATTCCTGCACCGTTACGGCCGAAAGCGACCGTAAAACAAGACAGGCACTCAACAGATTTAAAAATCACAACCCGAACGCCGTTACGGTGCTTGCCGGATGCTATCCGCAGGCGCTGTTTGAAAAGGGACTCGAATTACCTGCCGGCGCCGATATACTCCTCGGCAATGCCAATACCCCACATCTTGTTGATCTTATTGAAGAATTCAAGCGCGAGAAAAAGCCGATAAACGCCCTCAAAAACCATACCAAAACCGACGGACTGAGCATTCTGACAAGAGGCAGCTTTGAAGGGAAAACACGCGCTTTTGTTAAAATCGAGGACGGCTGCAACCGTTTTTGCAGTTACTGCATGGTGCCGTATGCACGCGGCAGGGTTCGCTCAAAGCCTATTGAAGAGATTAAAAAAGAGCTTTCGATGCTCTCTTTTTCCGGCTGCAAGGAGGTCGTACTATCCGGGATAAACCTTACGGCATATTCTGATGAAGGACGGGACCTCGGCGACGCCGTCACCGCCGCCGCAACCATCCCGGGAATAGAGCGTATTCGCCTCGGCTCAATGGAACCGGATCAGTTAACCCCCGAAATAATCGAAAAGCTGAAAAATGTATCCAAGCTTTGCGGGCAGTTCCATTTGTCGCTGCAATCGGGCTGCGACGAAACGCTTATACGAATGCGCCGCCGGTACGATACCGCTTTTTATGAGGAGCTGGTTAAAAGGCTCAGAGCGTCATTTCCCGATTGCTCGGTGACCACCGATATAATGGTGGGATTTCCTTTAGAGAGTGATGAGGAATTTGAAAGCTCCCTCGCTTTTGTAAAACGCATAGGCTTTGCCCGGGCGCATGTTTTTGCCTATTCTCCGCGCAAGGACACCCCTGCCGCCTCTATGAGCGGACAGATAACCCGTCACGAAAAAGAAAAGCGAAGTAAAATAATGACGGCGGCAACCGACCTTTCGGCTGCCGAATTCATAAAAAACGCCAAGGGTAAAAGCTTCCGTGTGCTCTTCGAAAAAGAGCTATATCCCGGGGTTTTTGAAGGATATACCGAGAATTATATTCAGGTTAAGGTAAAATCCGATACCGACATTTCAGGACGGATATTCCCTGTATCAATCGGCGAGAAAGATATATCCGACGGTTATACGTCGGCCGAAATTGTGTGACAAAGGAGGGATGTCAGCCGTGTCCGAAAAAGACATTAATATTAAGATAAATTATCAACTGATGACCGATGAGATTTTAAAGGAGCTCGACTCCCTACCGCAAAAAAAACGACTGCTCCTTCATGCCTGCTGCGCTCCGTGCTCGTCCTATGTTCTCGAATATCTTACAGAGCATTTTGATATAACGGTATTTTTTTCAAATTCCAACATAACCGATGAGGTCGAATACCAAAAGCGACTTCATGAGATTTACAGGCTTTTATCCCTCATGCCGGGCGGCGAGAGTGTGAGCGTTATTGAGGACGAATATACTCCTTTAGAATATCTCGGCATAGTAAAAGGATACGAAAAAGAAAAAGAGGGCGCTAAAAGATGCGAAAAATGCTTTGTCATGCGGGTAAACAAGACGGCCCAAAAAGCTCGCGAGTTAAATTTTGACTACTTTGCCACCACCCTTACGGTCAGTCCTCATAAAAATTCTCAGCTTATAAACAAAATCGGATTTGATGCCGAAAGGCTGATTGACAAGGCAGCCTTATATCTTCCGTCGGATTTTAAAAAACGTGAGGGGGATAAGCGTTCGATCGAGCTTTCGCATATTTACGGATTATACCGGCAGGATTTTTGCGGCTGTGAATTTTCGCGAAATTTTTAGAAATAATTCACCCGACTTTTTACAAAAAAGAAGATGTTTTTAGTGCAATATGCCGAAACTGAATTATTTGTTTATTAGGGGTTGACTTGAAGTTTTATATATGCTATAAAATTTGCGAAATCAGGGTTTTACAGGCATGGCCGACATAAAAACCCTTGTATCAAAGGAGTAATTGAAGATACTTGAATGTCCGTGAGAGTGCTTCAATATACTCCTTTTTGTTTTGTAAAAAACGCCGGCATCCGCAATCGGAATTATTGCCGACTAAAACTCTGAATTCAAAAGTTTGCTCCCCTAAAAGGAGGTAATTTTATGTTTACAGACGACTTTTTTAAAAACCACGATCTGCCCGAAGGAACGGCAGAGCGTACACAGGCTCTGCTCAAAGAGGGTGAAAAACCGCTGTTCTCGCTTGTGGCCGATCTTGACATGAATGCAAAATATTGCGAAAGTGCCCTTATTGTCACATCCGAAAGAATATTCTTTTTTGATCCGACCTTTAAAAAAGGGCTTTATATCGCCGAACGGGGTAATATAACCGATTCGTCGGTTATGCGCATGTATTCCAACGCCAAGCTTACAATAACCGAAAAGGGTGAAACACGCGACGTGCTCCGCTTTACCTTCTCGGTTGCGGTAATCGCCGAGGCGGTAGCGGCCTATGTAAAGAGCACCGCCGACGGTAAGGATGAAGCCGAAGAGCTTGAAAAGGTAAAGGCGGCTTTTGATAAATTAAAGCTGCGTTGTCCGGTATGCGGAAGGGCGCTGAGCCATCCGGGTGCCAAATGCTTTAACTGCAGCGGCAAAAATAAGGTGCTCTCAAAGCTTTTAAAATATGTAAAGCCGTATACGGGAAAGCTCGCGATCTGTCTTGTAATGGCCATTATAACAACGGCAATGGCGCTGGTTCCCCCTTATCTTACAAAAATGCTCGTTGACGACATAATACCGAATAAAAACCTGACCTCGCTCGGATATGTTGTTATTTCACTGTTTTCGTTGTATCTGGTCGCCAATATCATAGGCGGCTTCAGAGGACACATTTTGCGTTCGACCGGCGACAAGGTCTTAACCAACGTAAGAAACGACGTCTACCGCAAGGCTCAGTTTTTGCCCATGAGCTTTTACGACAAAACGAGCATCGGTGCAATAATTGCCCGAATAGGAAACGATACCAATATACTCAACGACTTTCTGCTTCGTATATCGCAAGAGGCGATAATTCAGTTCTTCCTCCTTATAGGCATTATAATAATAATGTTTATACTCAACCCCAAGCTGACCCTTTTGTCGCTTATTCCGGTGCCGATAGTGGTTATAGGAAGCAGGATTTTCGGCAAAAAGATCTCCCCTGTTTATCACCGAATCTGGAGAAGGTGGTCGTCGGTAAACTCGGTGCTGTCCGATTCATTGCCCGGAATAAGGGTTGTAAAATCCTTCTCGAGCGAAGGAAGAGCCATCCAGAAATTCGAGCAAAAGAACGAACGCTGGCTTAAAGAAGACATTAAGGCATCATCTATTATCAACGCCTTTCCTGCGGCGGTCAACTTCTGTATTCAGTGCGGAACGCTGCTTATCTGGGCCTTCGGAGGCCAATGGGTTATTCAGTCGCCCGACAAAATGTCGCTCGGACTTCTGGTCTCGTTTTTAAGCTATGCCGGCATGTTCTACGGCCCGGTCAGCTTTTTTGCCAATCTTAACGACGCTTATCAGCACGCCATGACCTCGGCCGAACGTATTTTTGATATTATCGACGCCGAGCCCGAGCCCGACTTCGGCAAGGGCAATATAATCCCCGATATCAAGGGCAAAATCGAATTCAGAAACGTTGACTTTTCCTTCGATAAAACCAAAAAGGTGCTTGATAAGATAAATCTTGTAATAGAACCGGGCGACATAGTCGGAATTGTCGGAACGACCGGCTCGGGAAAATCGACCCTTATAAACCTTATTTTGCGTTTTTACGACGATTATGAGGGCGAAATACTTATGGACGGGGTCAACATCCGCGACATTGACCTTGAGACCTACCGTAGCAGTATCGGCTACGTTCAGCAGGAACCGATGATGTTCCGCGATACGGTTTTCGCCAACATCGCCTACAGTAAGCCCGACGCCACGGTCGAAGAGGTTATAGCGGCGGCCGATATCGCCAATGCTCACGGATTTATAGAAAAGCTGCCCGATGCATACGACACCATGCTCGGCGAGCGCGGAGTAGGCCTCTCCGGCGGCGAAAGACAGAGAATTTCCATCGCCCGTGCCGTTCTTAAAAACCCGAATATTCTAATATTTGACGAGGCTACCGCATCGGTCGATTCCGAGACCGAGCATCTTATTCAGGAGGCCATCGAGCGCCTTATAAGCGGCCGCACGACCATAATGATAGCCCACAGACTCTCTACACTTTCAAAAGCCAACAAAATAATCGTGGTTGACGGCGGAGAGATAATCGAATTCGGCTCCCATGATGAGCTCATGGCCAAAAAGGGAAAATACTACAGACTTATAGAAATGCAGTCGCTTAACTCCTCGCCCGACACCGGACTGCTTGGTTAGGCAAATGCCATAAAGCATAACCAGCCGCAACATTTATCATCGAAAGGCAGTGATATTTATGGAAGAAAATGCAAACAAAAGAAATTATATAGATGCCGTTAAATCGGTAAAATCGGTCGGCGGAGTAAAGCTTGACATAACCGACGAAAACGGCCGTGTATATTCATCGGTAGAGCCGCACCGTCTTTTTCCGCTGAGCGATACCGAGGATTACATAGCGATTGTGGATGACGATGGCAACGAGCAGGGCGTTTTACGCCGGGCCGACGAGCTTTGCGATAATGACCGCAAGACCCTTGAAAACGCCCTCGGCGAATACTATATGATCCCAAAGATCACAAAGATAAAATCCATTACCGAAAAATACGGACAGATAATCTTTTCGGTCGAGACCGATCACGGTCCCTGCGAATTTGAGATCCGCAACCGCCAGTCGGACATAAAATCAATGTCTCAGGACCGGATTCTGATAATCGACTCAAGCGACAACCGGTATGAAATCCCCGATTTAAACGAGCTTGACAAGCACAGTCGGAGAAAAATTCTCCCCCAGCTGTAATCTTGCCGAAAGGAAGTTTATGATGAAATCCGCCTGTATAAGGTTTAAAACCAAGGTCAAGTGCAAAATTCCGTATAAACCGGAATATAAGGAATATGAGGATAACGGATTTTTGCTGCTGCCCGAAAATTACAGTGAAAACGACAAGCCGGTGCGGCTTGTTATCTCCTGCCACGGGGCCGGCGGAACGGTAACCACCGACGATTCACAGATCGAGCACCAGACTATGACCCGTTACCTCCTTTTAAACGGATATGCAGTTATGGACGTAGGCGGATTGCCGGAAGAATTTGCCGACGAATTCGGTATAAACATATTTCAAAACATCGGCGCTCCCTTTGCTGTCGATTCGTACGTCGCCGGCTACAACTACTGTGTTTCAAACTTTAATTTGTACAAAGAGGTTTATGTCCATGGCGGCTCAATGGGCGGAATAAGCAGTACGAATCTGGTGTTAAGCAATCGGATACCGGTCATAGCACAAAGCGGCTTTTGTCCCGTGCTCGACACATACAGCGAGATATTTTTGCACCCGTGGTCGGGCGGACTTCCTAAAACCACTCTTGGGTTTATATACTCCCTCGAAAAGGATAAAAACGGCGATTTTATTTATGATGAGCAAAAAATCGGGCGATTTAATCCCCTTAAAAACCCGAATACCGACCGCTATCCGGTAAGCGTTAAATTCTGGCACAGCGCCGACGACCCGATCGTTTCGCCTGAAATAACCGAGGAATTTGTAAAAAAGGTAAACGTCGGCGGCGGTCATGCAGAGCTTATACTTCTTCCAGGCGGCGAGCATGAACCACAGGATTACGGCGAATACGTAGCCTCTCCTCTCGGACTGACCGAATACAAAGAGAACGGAAAAACCGAAAACCTTAAAATAACCGAGGCCATTCAGGGTGTTTTTCGCTTCATAAGCTCATTTGAAAACAAATAAAAGTAAAAAGCCAGACAGTAAATAATCAAAGCGCAAAAAAAAGACATCGTGCGTCCGAGAATTCGGTACATACGATGTCTTTTTTATAAGTTTTTTAAGCTTAAAAGACCGGTTAAACCCCTACCGAGTAGTTAGGAGCTTCCTTGGTTATGCTTATATCGTGCGGATGGCTCTCTTTGAGTCCGGCGCCGGTTATGCGGATGAATTTTGCTTTTTCCTGCAAGTCGGAAATGGTCCTGCAGCCGCAATATCCCATACCAGAACGAACGCCGCCGAGCATCTGGAAAACGGTCTCCGAAAGGGCACCCTTAAACGGAACACGACCCTCAACCCCCTCGGGAACGAGCTTACGGCTTCCGTCCTGGAAATATCTGTCCTTGCTGCCTTTGTTCATCGAGGTTATCGAACCCATTCCGCGATAGACCTTGAACGAACGGCCCTGATAGATCTCCATGTCTCCCGGGGATTCGGTACATCCGGCAAAGAGCGAGCCGATCATAACGGCTGATGCACCGGCCGCAAGCGCCTTTACTATATCACCGGAATATTTAATACCGCCGTCGGCAATGACGGGGATATTATTTTTAGCCGCAACACAGGCAACATCGTAAACCGCCGTTACCTGGGGAACGCCTATACCGGCAATGATTCGGGTGGTACATATCGAGCCCGGACCTATACCGACCTTTAAAACGTCTGCTCCGGCCTTGATCAGTGCCTCGGCAGCCTCGGCAGTCGCTATATTTCCGGCAATAATTGTCGTATTCGGGAAGGCGTCCTTAACCCGTCGTACCGCATTTATTATATTGGAGGAATGTCCGTGTGCCGAATCAAGTGCCAATGCATCGGCACCGGCCGAAACAAGCGCCTGCGAGCGCTCAAGAATTTCATTATTGGCCCCTATCGCCGCACCGCAAAGAAGACGTCCACGGCTATCTCTAGCGGAATTCGGGTATCTTACCGCCTTTTCTATATCCTTAATTGTTATAAGTCCCTTCAAGCGATAATCGTCGTCAACTATCGGGAGCTTTTCTATCCTGTGCTTCTGAAGAATGCTCTGAGCTTCCTTAAGGGTGGTCCCGACCGGAGCGGTAACAAGATTGTCCTTGGTCATAACCTCGCCGATCTTTACATCAAAATCGGTCATAAAACGCATATCGCGGTTGGTAAGAATTCCGACAAGACGGTGATTCTCGTCGCATATCGGAACACCGGATATCTTGTACTTGGACATGAGCTCCTCTGCATCCGACGCCAAATGCTCGGGCGAGAGATATATCGGATTGACTATAACTCCGTTTTCCGAGCGCTTTACCTTGTCAACCTCGGCCGCCTGCTCGTCGATCGACATATTTTTATGTACTATACCCATTCCGCCTTCGCGGGCAACCGCAATGGCCATTTCGGATTCGGTAACGGTGTCCATGGCCGCGGTAAGAAGCGGCGTGTTGAGCAAAATCGTATCGGAAAGACGTGTCGAAAGATCGACGCCGTTTGGAGTTACATCGGAAGCTGCCGGTATAAGCAGCACATCGTCGAAGGTAAGCCCCTCTTTTGCGAATTTTGAGTTAAAATCGGTATTCAGCACTTATTTTTCCTCCCTTTTCATTTATATAATGCATTGTTATGTATATTACTATATTGCCGTTAATCCTTTATGATCGGTGTTTTGCGGACAAAAAGCAGTCCGTATGTACCGGGTCCGCAATGCGCCGAAATAACGCATCCGGCCTTTGTGACCTCAACCTCTTTAAAGGGAACGATTTTTTTAACCTCATCAAGAATCACCTTGATCTGTTCGTCCTCAAGACGTCCCGAATGGGTAAAGAAAAGTCTGTCCGGAATTATATCCTCGGGATCGTGCAGACAGCTAAGTCCGTACTTCATACGGGCCGACTCGGTAGTACCGCGGAATTTTTTGCCTACGCTCATTGCTCCGTCGCGAACGATTATAGAGGGTTTAAGCTTTAAAAGGTTGGCTCCGAGGCGTGCGAGCGACGAGCACCGTCCGCCGGCATGAAGATAATCGAGGGTGTCGATTATAAAGGATACGTCAACTCTCGGGGTCATCTCATTTAGCTTTTCGGCAATTTTCTCGGCGCTAAGCTTTCCCTCGGCAATAAGGTCGCATGCGGTAAGGGTAACAAGTGCAATACCGGTTGAAAGGTTGCGTGAATCGACCACAAAAACGTCGCCGACCTCCTCGGCCGCCATCCTTGCGTTGCGGACCGAACAGGAAAGCTCCTCCGATAGTCCGACATGGATTATCTGATCGCAGTTTTCTTTCACCTTGGTGAATATATCAACATAATCCGCAACATTGCAGGCGCTCGAATGGCATATCTTGCCGGTACGCTCATAGCTGTCGTACATCATTTCGGGCGTTATGCTGACGCCGTCGTCCGGATAAACCTTGCCCTCCATCTCCACATAAAGCGGACAAACCGTAATGTTGTACTTTTCCACAATACTTTTCGGGAGATCTACGGTACTGTCGGTCGTAACCGCAATTCGCTTTTGCATTTAAGTTACAGTCCTTTCTCGCAATTATTTGAGTTATTATACCACACCGCTCGGGTTTGTTCAACACGAATTTCGACGATTCATCATATTTTTTCAATCTTTAATCGGTCATAATGATTACATTTATGTAACAAATAATACTAATATTTGACAAATACGATCAGTGGTGATATACTATCACTTGGAAACACAGTCATTTTTTAACGGCAGGGGGAATCGCGCGGAAAATGCAATTCAGGTGCGCTGAAGGCTTTAAGGTTGCGCCGAGAAAAAGGGTGATAATAGATTTTTGCAGGGAGTAAATTGTTGGCATTATTTATACTACCTGATTAATGAGGTGAATTTTATGTTTAAAAACAAATTTAAACCTGCGCATGTGCTTCGCCGAAAAATTTCGATTATTACGGTATGTGCGCTGCTTGTCACCGTGCTTTGCGGCAGTGCGCTGCTTGGCGGTTGCGAAAAGACCCCTGCACTTTCCGACGATGTAAACAGCCTGGTTTCCGGCATATCCGGCGATAAAAACGGCGCAACCGGCGACAATAATTCCGCCGCAAATGAGAATTCGGGAGATACGGCGAATACCGAATCGCCGGCCGCCGAAAACGTCTCCGGCACGAAAGAGCCGAACAACGTCACCGGCGACACTAACACCGTATCGACTCCGGAAAGCGAAAGCAAAGCGCCGGAGAGTGCGGCGAAGGACGACAAAGCCTCAAATCCTCAGCAACAGTTTAAATATTACATTCAAAAACTCGACGAATACGGCAAAACCGTCCGCCAGACCGATTATTATGAGGAGAAATCAACTACTTCAATTGCCGATGTCGCTTTGGACGAAAAAACCATGGCTGCGACTGTATTGCAGATAGCCATACGCCATCAATACAGCTATCCTCGTGCCACCGTATGGGGTGAAAATACCGGATGGACGCTTGAGGATTTCAAATGTATGAGCCCAACCAGAATAGAAAGCAGTTGTCGCGGTATCACAGGCAACATGAACGAATATATTGTACTTTATTTTGAGAATTCAACGCCCGAACAGGTTTTGGAATACGGCAAGGAGCTTGAAAAATACGAATGTGTTAAATATGTTATGCGTGAATTAAAGGGGATTCCCAACTGAATTTTGTTTTTATACCCCCCGGCGCGGCCGTAAAAATTCTTGCGGCCGTGCCGCTTTTTTGTTTTTTTATCGGATATTTAGTATGCACAATATCTGTATAAAGCGCAAATTTTAACATCAATATTTTGTGGTTTAGCCTTAAAACGTACATATCGACCCAAGGTTTAGCTACTTTTATTAAAAACCCCGGAATTCCCGATACGAAAATTATATGTTTTATCCTCTTGCATATTTCGACCGGTTGCCTTATAATAATTTCGTTCTTTCCTTTATTTATGCTTTTAGTACTAAAAATCACGGAAAAGAAAGTTGTTTTGCAATGAAGCTGCTTGAAGATAAAATAAAATCATGCGGCAGGGTTCTGCCGGGGAATGTGCTTAAGGTTGACGGATTTCTCAACCACTGTATTGACGTACCCTTTATAAGTGAACTCGGAAAAGAATTTAAAAACAGATACTCCGACTGCGAAGTAAACAAGATCCTTACCATAGAAGCCTCGGGCATAGGAATAGCTTGTCTTACCGCGCAGTTTTTTAATTGTCCCGTTGTTTTTGCGAAAAAATCAAAGACAAACAACATAAGCGACGACGTTTATAAAAGCTCGGTTGAGTCCTTCACCCACAAAACCGTTAATACCGTGCTGGTATCAAAGGAGTTTTTAAATGCCGACGACCGAATCCTGATAATCGACGATTTTCTGGCCAACGGCTGTGCCCTTCTCGGCCTTATAGATATTGTAAAGCAGTCGGGCGCTACCCTTGTAGGCGCCGGAATAGTTATAGAAAAAGCCTTTCAGCCCGGCGGAGAAACGGTAAGGAACATGGGGATAAGGGTCGAATCCCTTGCCCGTATAAAATCCATGACCGATAATTCGCTCGAGTTTGTTGAGGAGTAATTTTGTTCCTGCAAAGAATGCAGGGTAACACCGTAGACCGAAATTGATGACATCAATAAAGTAAGATACGGTGTTTTTGTTTTTGTTTTTACTTGATCTTGAGAAAAATTAAGATCAATGTAATAAAAAATTATTGGAGGAAGAAAATGAAAAAGAAAGTATTAGCGCTTATACTTGCATGCCTTACCGTACTCATGTCGTTTGCGTTCGCCGCATGCGGTGACAACACCGACACCGAGTCGAAAGCATCCGGCACCTCGACCAAGGGTATCGCCAAGGAAGATCTTAAGGTTGGTGTTATCCACATAGGTGACCCCAAGGATGGCAGCGGCTATTCCTACACCCATGACCTCGGCATACAGGATATGCAGAAGAATCTCGGCCTTACGGATTCACAGATAGTCCGCAAGCTTAACATCTCGGATTCCGACAGCGCCGCTATAAAGACCGCTATCGAAGAGTGCATTGCAGAAAAATGCAACCTCATCTTCGCCACCAGCTACGGCTACATGGACACCGTAGAGGCTCTTGCTGCCGAATATCCCGATGTATACTTCTCGCACGGCACCGGCTACAAGTCCAACGACAAGAACTTCAACAACTATTTCGGAAGAATTTATCAGGCAAGGTACCTTTCCGGTATCGCCGCCGGTCTTAAGACCAAGACCAACAAAATAGGCTACGTTGCCGCTTACGGCACCGAGCTTGCCGAAACCTGCAGCGGTATCAACGCTTTCGCCCTCGGCGTTCAGAGCGTTAACCCCGATGCAAAGGTCTACGTAAAGACCCTTAACTCCTGGTTCGATCCCGATAACGAGACCGCTTATGCCAACGCTCTTATCTCGATGGATTGCGATGTTATCGCTCAGCATTGCGACACCGCCAACCCCCAGATAGCTGCTGAAAAGGCCGGCGTATTCGGCTGCGGCTACAACTCCGATATGACCGCTCAGGCTCCCAAGGCTCACCTTTGCGCAACCGTATGGCACTGGGGTGTATACTACACCGCCGCTGCCGAGGCTGTTATAAACGGCACCTGGAAAGAGTTCGGCAACTACTACAAGGGTCTTGCCGAGGGTCTTGTAGGCGTTTCCCCGCTTTCCGACAACTGTGTTGCCGGTACTCAGGAGAAGATCGATGCCGCTACCGCACTTATCAAGAGCGGTGATTGGGATGTATTCTCCGGCGTAAAGCTCACGTTTGATGACAAAAACGCCATAGTTAAAACCAATGCCGATCTCAAGGACAACAACGGAAACACCATCGTTGCTGCCGGCGGCAAGTCGGTTGAGGATTCGGTCATCACCGGAACCATGAACTACTTCGTAGAAGGCGTAGTCCTCAGCTAACAAAAGACCTTACTTAAAGGTTATTTGAAACCGCAAAGAGGGATAATTTACCCGTTATTCCTCTTTGCGGAAATCTTATTTTCGGAGGATTAACCGTGGCTGAACAAAAATACGCTATCGAGGTTGAGGGCATCACAAAACGCTTCGGCGACGTAGTGGCTAACGACTCGATATCGCTCAATGTCAAAAAAGGTGAAATACTTGCCCTGCTCGGTGAAAACGGTTCGGGTAAAACCACCCTTATGAATATGCTGTCCGGTATATATAAGCCCGACGGCGGCATAATTAAAATTGCCGGTCAGGAGGTAACCATAACCACACCGGAGGACTCGAAAAGGCTGCATATAGGAATGGTCCACCAGCATTTCAAGCTGGTAGATAAATTCTCGGCTGCCGATAATATATGGATATCCGCCGAAAAAACCGGAGCCTTTTTAACAAAGGACAGATACAAAAAAATTGACGATATCTGCAAAAAATTCGGCTTTGATCTCGATCCGAAAAAATTGGTTTCGGATATGTCGGTAAGCGAAAAGCAAACGGTCGAGATAATCAAGGTTTTATACAACGGTGCAGATATACTTATTCTTGATGAGCCGACAGCAACACTTACCTTGCAGGAAACAAGAAAGCTCTTCTCTATTTTGCGCCGCATGAGAGATGCCGGCGCCGCAATAATCATTATAACCCACAAGCTTAACGAAGTACTTGAAATAAGCGACAGGGTAACCATTTTACGTAAGGGCAAAAGCATTACGACCGTAAACACGGCCGAAACAAACGCCAATGAGCTTACCGAGCTTATGGTGGGCCACGCCGTCACACTTTCCATCGATCGTCCTGTATGTGTGACCGATAAAGCCCTGCTTGAAATCGAAAATCTGACCGTAAAAGACAGCGACGGTGCTACCGCACTTGATGAAGTATCACTAAAGGTAATGTCGGGCGAGATACTCGGTATTGCCGGTGTTTCGGGATGCGGACAAAAGGAGCTTTGCGAAGCCGTCGCCGGAATACATCCTATTGTTTCCGGTTCGATCCTTTACAAGGGCGAGCATATTGAAAGCTGCACTCCGCGAGAGATAATCAACCGCGGTATCAGTATGAGCTTCATACCGGAGGATCGACTCGGAATGGGACTCGCCGCATCACTGTCGATTACCGACAACATGATGCTTAAAAACTACTGCGATACCAAGGGACCGTTTGTCGACCGCAAAAAGGCCGCCGTCGCCGCTAAAAAGGTTGTGGATGACCTCGGAGTTGTCACTCCCGGCATTGATTATCCCGTAAGGCGACTTTCGGGCGGAAACGTACAAAAGGTGCTTGTCGGCCGCGAAATGCTCGCAGGACCGAATGTTCTTATTACGGCTTATCCCGTAAGAGGTCTTGATATAAACTCCTCTTACACTATATACAACATTTTAAACGACGAAAAACAAAAAGGAACCGGAATTCTCTTTGTCGGTGAAGATCTTGACGTAATGTTAGGCCTTTGTGACCGTATTGTCGTGCTTTGTCACGGCAGGGTTACCGGTATTGTTGACGCAAAGACCGCGACAAAGGAGCAGCTTGGTCTTTTAATGACCGACGCCGCATCGTCCGATAAGGACTCTCTTTCCCATCAGGACGACAACGCCGGAGCTTCCATAGATAAAAACACCGAGCTTTTCGCCTCTTCCTCCGCTTCGGACAAAAAAGTAAAAAATCACACACCGCTTTTCAGAGTTTCTAAGCGCAAGGAGCCGAGCCATATGAAGGCGGCGGCGCTTTATGCCTTCTCGCTGCTTTTAGCAATAGTTCTCGGCGGAATTTTTATAGCGGTAAACGGCGTTAATCCCCTCAAATACTACGAAACGGTGGTTACCGGCTGCTTTAAAACCGAAATTTACATTCGCGCCTTTATCCGCATTATAATTCCTCTTATAATAACCTCGCTCGGAATTGCATTCGCCTTTAAAATGCGATTTTGGAACATCGGCGCGAACGGTCAGTTTATTGTAGGCGCCATCGGTGCCGCGACGGTAGGCTTGGCACTCGGTGATTCGCTTGACAGATGGCTCGTGCTCCTGCTTATGGCGGTTGCCGGCGCTCTGCTCAGCGGACTTTTCGGACTTATCCCCGCCTTCTTTAAGGTTAAATTCGGGACAAGCGAAACACTGCTTACCCTGATGCTAAACTACATAGCCTACTACATCCTTACATATCTTAAGAATTTGATGTTCTACCGCAAAGTTTCCGAAACCGGCGGAGTTTACAGACCGGACTTCAAAATCCTGCCGGAAAACGCCTGGCTTTACGATGTAAAAATCGGCGGCGTATCGATAGACATTTCATTCTTTATAGCGCTTATACTTGTTGTTTTCACCTTTATATACTTTAAATACACAAAGCACGGTTATGAGATCACGGTCGTCGGCGACAGCCGAAACACCGCTAACTACGCCGGCATGAAGGTTAACAAGATCGTACTTCGCACCATGTTTATCTCGGCGGCGGTCGTCGGCCTTGGCGGAATGCTTCAGGTTTCGGGCAGCGCTACAAACCACACCCTCGCCGACGGGATTACAAGCGATGTCGGCTGGACTGGAATTATCGTAGCGTGGCTCGCAAAATTAAATCCCATCGGAATATTCGCCGTAAGCCTTATGATGGGTATTCTCGAAAAAGGAACCTCGGTCGCCGAAAGCACCTTCAACATCTCCTCCGCAGCGTCGGACGTACTTCAGGGAATTATTCTGTTTTCGGTGCTCGCGATGGACTTCTTTATGCGCTACAAAATCAATATTGACCTTAAAAGAAAGGGAGGCCGCGGATAATGGAGACCATTATAAAATTCCTGTATGAATCGGTCAGAGCGGGCACTCCCCTGCTCTACGGTACCACCGGTGAAATTATAACCGAACGCACCGGCAGCCTTAACCTCGGTGTCGAGGGAATGATGGCCATGGGGGCTATCGGCGGATATCTGCTCGCCTGCAGCTCGGGAAGCTTAATAATAGGCATACTGTTTGCCTTTTTATTCGGCGCTCTCGGTGCGCTTATATATGCATTTTTAACCGTAACAATGCAGGCAAATCAGAATGTCTGCGGTCTGGCACTTACCATCTTCGGTGTCGGCGTTTACAGATATGTAGGACAGACCATTTCCAAGGCAAACAGCTTCCCCCGTCTCGGCGAATATCCCGAGCTTTCCGAAGCTGTAGCTGATAGAGGAATCCCCTATCTTCGCGACATTCCCTACATCGGAAAGCTGCTGTTTTCATATAACTGGTTTGTTTACCTCGGCGTTGTAATAGCGATTTTATGCTACATATACGTTTCAAAAACACGTTTGGGACTCAGACTTCGCGCAATAGGCGAAAATCCTGCGGCAGCCGATGCGTGCGGCGTAAACGTAACCCTCATGAAATATATGAATATAATACTCGGCGGCGGAATCTGCGGAATCGGCGGACTTTATCTCGGAATAGTCACAAACGGCGGAAGCTGGAACGACAACTGGATAAACGGCATGGGCTGGATCTCGGTTGCACTCGTTATCTTCGCCGCATGGAGCACACCTCTTGCCATTTTGGGTGCTTATTTCTTCGGAATGCTTAAAACTCTGCAGCCCTGGAAGGGTACCCTTTCGGCCCAGTTCCCGGGACTTCTCTCCTGGCTTGATAAGATCCCGAATGAGTTTTATCAGATGCTCCCCTTCTTTATAACGGCCGTCGTACTTATAGTCTCGTCCCTTAAAAAGAAGAAAAACTCGGCTGAGCCCTCGCATATAGGCCTTAACTACTTCCGTGAGGAACGCTGATAAGAGGAACGCTGATAAACAGATATTAATTATTAGTAACGCTAAAATTTAAAATTTTGACCGACCGGCATTTAAGTTTTTCTTAAACCCTTGCCGGTCGTTTTTTTATACATTGCGAACTGCAATAAATTATGCTATAATATTTTAAATTATAAGTTAATATCGTTTTTAACGGTTTAATATTAAGGATGTGCTTAAAAGCTTATGCCAACGGTGTCAAAGCTGCTTGTTGAATATTTAAAAGAAGAGGGCGTAAAGGTGGTTTTCGGCTACCCCGGCGCCTCTGTTTTGCCGCTTTATACAGCGCTCGAAAACAGCGGAATCAAAAATATACTCGTTCGCCATGAGCAAAACGCCGGACACGCCGCAAACGGATATGCGAGAATAACCGGCCGTCCGGGAGTATGCATGGCGACCTCCGGTCCGGGTGCTACAAACCTTATAACCGCAATCGCTACGGCGTATATGGATTCGGTCCCAATGGTTGTAATTACCGGTCAGGTAATGAGCGAGCTTATAGGCCGTGATGTTTTTCAGGAGGCCGATATAACCGGCGCATGCGAGCCCTTTGTAAAACACAGCTATCTTATAAAGGAGGCAGCCGATACCCCTCGCGTAATAAAAGAAGCTTTTCATATTGCCTCGACCGGCCGACCGGGACCTGTGCTTGTCGATATACCGGTCGACATTATGCGCTCGGAAATAAGCGACGACGCTTCCGTTTATCCGAAAACCGTAAATATAACCGGATACAAGCCCTGTCTTGACGGTCATAAAATGCAGATAAAGCGCGCGGCCGACGCAATTAAAAACGCCCAAAAACCCGTAATATGTGCCGGCGGAGGCGCATTTATATCGGGAGCTCAAAAGCTGGTAGCTCAGCTCGCCGGACAGATCGACGCACCGGTAATCAGCACATTGATGGGAACCGGAATTATGCCGAAGAACAATCCGCTGTATCTCGGTATGTTCGGAACCCACGGGACCGCAAGGGCAAACTTTGCGCTTTATAATGCCGATTTGCTTATAGTTTGCGGTGCAAGGCTCGGCGATCGTGCGGTAGCAAGGGCAAACCAGCTCTCCTCCGGCACGACCGTTATACATATCGATATTGACCCGGCCGAGATCGGAAAGAATATAAAGACCGAAATTCCGATCGTCGGCGATCTTTCAAGAACACTTTCAAAGCTTATAAAGCTGGCCGAAAAGGCCGATCATGGCGACTGGATAAAAAACTGCACAAAGAGCGATATTAAAATCAGTAAAGCCGAAAAAAAGGATGTATCATCCCTCGGCATTAATCCGGCCGAATTTATAGAAAAGCTTACCTCAAGGCTGCCGGAAAACTGCACACTGTGCGCCGATGTCGGACGCAACCAGATGTGGTCCGCAAGGCATTTTATGTGCGATAACGGCCGCTTTTTAACATCGGGCGGCATGGGAACAATGGGCTACAGTATTCCGGCGGCAATCGGAGCAAAACTCGCAAATAAAAATGCCTTTACCGTTGCAATATGCGGCGACGGCGCTTTTCAAATGGCCATGAACGAGCTTGCGACCGTAGTTCAGAATGATGTTGATATAAAAATTATAATCATGAACAACCACTGTCTCGGCCTTATAAACGAGCTGTACGACCAAAACGGCGATAAAAACCGCACTTGCACCAATCTCGGCCGTTACCCCGATTACAAAAAGATTGCCGAGGCATACGGAGTAGGATATATGCATCTTGATTCGGCCTGTGACCTTTCAGACTTTACCGAAAGGCTGATAAAACATGAAGGCTGTGTAATTGCCGAGGTTGAAGTAGGCGAAGATATAACCTCATTTGCTTAAAAGGAGACGGATATTTTGAAGCATACAATTTCAGTATTGGTCGAAAACCACGCCGGTGTACTCTCAAAAATATCGGGACTGTTCTCCCGTCGGGCCTTTAACATTGAATCGCTCGCCGTCGGAGTAACCGAGGATCCTACAATATCGCGAATAACAATAGTTGTAAACGGCAGCGATTATATGGTTGAGCAGATAGAAAAACAGCTCAATAAGCTGATACCTGTTATAAAGGTAAAAGCCTTAAAAGAGGGCAGCTATATAAGCCGCACCCTCACTTTTTTCAAGGTATCGTCAACCCTGCAAAAACGTCCGGAAATCCTTAAAATTGCCGAAATGATGTCGGCTAAGGTGGTGGACGTTTCACCGAGAACCGTTACCCTTGAATTTTCGGATACTTTAGAGAAAACCAAGGCGCTCGAAGGTCTGCTCTCTCCCTACGGAATACGTGAAGTTGTAAGCACCGGAGCCATTGCAATCGAAAAGGGCGAGCATAAAACCGATCGTCCGGTAAATCCTCAAAATGAATAATTTTTTAACATAATTACAGTCTCCGGCTGAAAACTATAGCTTTCTCAAAAAAAGCCTTTTCCGGCATCTCCGGCGACCCAAAAAAACAATTAAACGACAAAAACTACCGACTTATGGCAAACGCCTAACAAGCCGGTAGTTTTTATTTTGTTAATAACGGTTATTTTACAAAATGCTTTTTGCTTTTACCGAGGATCGATATACCGGCCAAAGCACCGCCGGTAATAAGAAGCATTGCAATGCATAAAACAAGGTTAACCGTCTCTCCGGTCTTTGGAATATCGTCCCTGTCTGCATTTTTGGCAAGCTCGTTGATTCGCTCGGATAAAGCGTTAACCTTGCCGATAGCCTCCTCGCCGAGCATGGTTTTCTCGTTTTCGGTAAGGCTGCCGATATTTTTCTTGACCCGTTCGACCTCGTCCCTGTCGCTGAGCTTTACGTCATCAACAGAGGGCAGACGGTTTATCTCATCAGCTGCTTTTTCAGCGTTTTCGATAGCGACGAGCGCCTCTTTGGCGTTTTTAAGCTTGGTTTCAATATCGGATTTTTCCTTTTCGGTATAATTGTCGCCGAAGTCGCTTAAAGCGCCCTGCAAAGCCTTTTTCGCCCCTTCTAGAGGTTCCTTGTCATCAAGCTTTACGTTATCCTTGGTGATACCGTCTACCGCCTTTATCCTATCATTTTCGGCAGCAGCCCTTGCAGCCTCAATGCGATCAAGCAAAGCGCGTACTGTTTCTCTCAAAGCCTCAAGGGCTTCCCTTTCGGCGTCGGTCAGATTGTCGCCGCCGAGGAGTTTGTCGATGTCTGCAATAAGCTTTTCGATGTCGGCTTTATCATCGCTTGTGACCTTGCCGATATTGTAGCCGTTTATGCTATCGGTTAGGCGGATAATCTCGCTTGCGGTTTCATTAATACGCTCTTTAAGCGAGTTGCAATTATCAAGCGCTCCGGTCAGCTTGCTCATCTCATTTTCGGTCGCATCACCGGCGCTTAGCGATTCTGTTATATCCAAGATCTGTCGCTCGACCGATGATATTGTATTGCTGTCGCTCGATTTAACGTTATCTACCGTAATGGAAGTGACAGCGTTGGTAATGGATGAGATCGGCTTCATATAAACCGTATACTCGGTTACATTGCCCGCCGCATCGACCGCGCGGATCACATACTTCGCATTCTTGTCGCCCTCAAGCGTTATCACCTCTGACACGTCATCGCCGTTTAAGGCTATCGATTCAAGGTTTGTATCCTCGACGGTAAGCTTTTTGGTGGTATAATATGTGCTTTCTTTTTCGACTCCTATAATCTTGGGCGCCGTAGTGTCGAAAGTCGAACCGTCCGAACCGATAAATGCGACATTTCCGGCATTATCCGCTATTTTAACATATATGACAAACCGATCCATGTCTTTTGCCTCGATGTTAAAGTCGCTGTTGTCGGTCCAATCGGTGACTGCATAAACATCGTCGGCCGACAGTATCTTATCAGACTTATAATACAGCACCGACTTAATACCGGAGGCCTCATCGGTCGCCGTCAGCTTGACGTTTACATCCTCATTAAAGAACCGTCTGAAGGTGATCGTGTTAAGTACCGACTGCCACCAGGATCTTCCGCTTAGCAAAACCTCGCCGGTCGGTGCGGTTTTGTCGATCTTGTATTGTTCAGTAACGGCCGTCGATATTGCACCGGTAGCGGTATTCTTTACATAGAATATAAGCTCACCGTTATCGGTCTCATCCGATGCCGTCAGCTTATCCGACCATTCGCCGTTTGGCGCGACGGTAAGGCTGAGCTCGTAGCCCGGCTTTGCCGTAACGACAAAGTCGGTGTTGAGCCAATCATTGGAATTCACGTCATACTCGCTGCCGCTTGCAATGTATTCGACAATACTCGCCGTAATACCCTCGGGCTGCTTTAGAGTGTAGTTGGCGACGGTTACACTGTCCCCTGAAAGAGTAAACGGTGTAAAGTTAATCGTGATGTTTTCTGCCACATCAACGCTGTCAAAGGTCGGAATTCCGTTTACAAGCTCCAGCACGTCGCCGGATACAACACCGACAAGCGTTGGCGTGCCGTCAATTTCGGCCGTATTTTTGCCGTCATACGGCTTATCCTTGACCTTAAGGCCGGCTATCGTCAGTTCCTTTTGGGTTATGTTTGCCGTAACCGCTTCGGGCTGAACCGACAGCACATAGTTTGCAGCGTCGTCGCCGGTTATCGCAAATTCCGTAAAGGTTACGTCCTTTCCGACGCCGACATTCTTATCGTCAAAATTTGCCTTACCTCTGACGACGCTCACCTTGTCGCTGCCGACAATGCCGCTTATCACTCCGTCGGATGTGATCTCGGCGTAGGTATTGCCGTCATAAATCTTACCTGAAACGGTAATTTCGGAGATTGTAACATCTCTCGGCGTGATTTTATAGGTCATGGTCGAGTATGTCGCTTTGAATTTGTCGGTTTCGGGAGCGGAAATCCGTATTGTATAAACACCGACATTTTTTGGAGCGGTCAAAGTATACGCTGAATCCTCCGCGTCGGCAAGCTTGTATTCAATCGTCAAAACGCCGTCGGAATCGGTATCACATGTCGGCTCGCCGATCGGATTCCCGTCGTAAGTTTTCTCATCGCTTGACACATGGTCGATTATCGGGCTTTTCTTGCTCACGGTCAATTTAACCGACGTCATGGCAGGCTCGTCGCCCGAGCTGTATGCCTCACCCAACGGATTATAGGAAACACGGATTGTGTATTCGCCGGCGGCAAGGTTGGAAAGATAGCTGTTTTTAAGGGTAATCGCTCCGTCCTCTGATACGGTATAATCGCGATCGTAAACAAGCACCGTATCGCCGTTATGCACCGCATTGACGGTATTGCCGTTGAAATTAACATTGAAAGCGACATCACCGGTATCGAGCATGGTAAAGTCTACGGTCTCGGTAATTGCCTCGGCGTCGGTATAGACCACAACACCGTCTGAATTAATGACCTGAACATTTCCGCTTACATCGGTCACACGAAGATAGACATAGGCTTTTTTGTTCGGATCGATATTAAAACTCGCCTTGCCGTCGACAAGTGTAAGCTTAGTCCAGTCGCCGGTGATTACATCGGCGCTTTCGAACGCCTTTTCGGAGAGAAGATACTCTACCCCGGAAAGTCCGCTGCCCGTATCGGAGGCCGTCACGGTCACGGTTTGCGTTTCCTTAAAGAACAGACCGAATGTAATCGTGTTCATAAAACTGTTAAACCTATTGGTACCGATTGCAATTTCCGCCGTAGGCGGTGTAATATCGGCTACACCAAAGACGGTGATGACAATATCGCTCGTCACCGGTGAAAGAGTATAGCTGCCGCTGTCGGAGTGCATCGGCGCGCCGTTTACGTCGACCATAAAGTTATCGGTCTTGGAATATCCTTCTGCAATCTCCAGGGTGAATGTATACTCCTGGCCGTAGCCGACAAGCGGGTCACCGCTGAGGGTATATCCAGCGCCGCTGCTCAAAGTGACCTTATAGAGCATATTTACGGTTACCGTAACGCTCGTCGTGTTTCCGGCAACATCGGTGGCGATGACGGTATGCTGTTTGTTGTCGGGCATAAGGATATAACTGCCCAGCGTCAGCTGTACCTCTTCGCCGTCCACCGTCACGGTAAAGTCGTTTGCGTCGGCAACGCTGAATTCGGCAGCACTGTAATAGGTCTTTCCGTTTTCAATGCCGGAGATTATCGGCGCGTCGCTGTCGGTTGCCTCAACATAACCGCAGACGCAGCTCTTTTCGTGGGTTTCGGTATTCCAGCGGCAGTCATGCGCATGGGGTAAGACCGTGACATTTTTAAGGCCGGTCACATACCCGTTTACGATGTCGCCGCTGTCCTTATCGGCGAAGGCACGACCCTCCCCCAGATAGCCGGCAAGGGTGCTGACTTTGGAGTTTTCCGTCATGTCGATATCTGCGAACTGACCGCCGGATATACGGGCCTCACTGTTTTTCAGCCTAACATAATTTGTGAATGTACCTCCCGTAATGCTGAGCTTTCCGCCGGTAAAGGTGATCCATGCGTCCATATTGCGGTCTATGGTTACATCCGCTCCGCTAATTGTGCAATAGTCGACAGCGGCGCCCCGAATTTCAAGGGCCAGCCGTCCTTTACTCAGCGTTAAAGACCTGACTTCGCCACTGCAAAGGGTAAGGGCGCAGCCGTAATTTTCATCGCTTTGCGCATCGGAAATTGCCTCATTGATATCTGTATATCCCCTGAAAATACCGGGCTTTGTGATAGCTGCCGCTATTTTCAGTCCGCAATACGGGCAGTTGCCGTCCGCATCCATTCCGGCGTGCTCGCATTTCATCACGGCAAGGTCGTACTGCCCGGCAGCCGCCCAGCCGGTTCTGTTTTCGGCGTCGGTACGGGGAACCCAACTGCTCCCGGAAAACTCCGTTCCGATGCCGTCGTAACGGCGGTAGGCATAGCCCTCGGTGAGGAGATCGGTCAGCTTCACACCGTTATAGAGGTCGCACATTCCGGCTTTTATATGTCCGCCGGTGAATTTAAGCGTACCGCCGTAAACCGCGATGGAATAGGTTGTGTCTTTGCTGCCGCCGGCTGTCACCTCGCCACCGTCCCTCACCGCAAGACCCAGAGTGCCGTTGCCCCTTGAGTCGATGACCGTCAGCTTGCCGCTGCGCCCGGCGCCGCCCACATTCAGCGGGTATCCGCTCAGGCTCCTGCCGTTGAGATCCAGCGTGAAGCCCGTGGCATCGGTATCCGCATAAAATCCGTCGGGCAGCATGGTGTTCCGCGCCCAAATCTTCACCGTGCAGCCGGAATTTTCCTGCTTGCAGGCCTCCGTTAATGCCTCGGCAACGGTTCCGAAATGCGTTACCGAATCGCCCAGTCTGAGATCTGCCGCAACCCTGATACCGCAGTGGCTGCAGATGTTGGTGTCAGGGTCGGGATCGTGTCCGTCAAACACCGTTACGGTGACCTCTGCCCGGTAGCCGAGCTTATCGGTGACTACAATGGTCACAGGACCGTTTGCCGGAGGGACGACAAAACGGTTGTTTTCGTCAAGGGTAACGGGCTCGCCGCCCACCGTAACGGTGGCGATATTATCCTCAACTATGGTAACGGTCACTTCATCGCAATAGATCTTACCCGCTTCAACGCCCTCGATGACCGGGGCGGCGGTGTCAATGACAAAGCCGTCAGAGCTTAGATAAGTGACCTTGCCGGAGGCGTTGGTGAGCTTTACATACACGGCATATTTTCCGTCCGCATCGATGCCGATAGGACCGGTGTAGGGAGCAAAGGTATTGCCGCCCCAGCTTCCCACAAAGTACATCTCATCACCGATAAAATATTCGACCTCAACATCCTCGCCGCTTGCATCCCAGGCGGTAACGGTCACGGTTTTCTCCTCCCGGAAAAACAGGCCGAAGGAAATGAGATTCAGGAATTTCTGCCATACGTTGCGCTCGTCAATGCGAATCTCGCCCCAGGGATACCCGGTGGCCTCCCACAAAGCGGTCAGCGTGACGGATCGAACGCTCTCGTTTTCTGCAAGGTCGGCATAGGTCGTTGCCGCATGAACGGCCGTCTCGCCGCACTTCCAGCCGACGAAATAATACCCGGGTCTTTTGGGAGATTCTATGTTTTCAAGCACGCGATTTGTCCATTTTACGTCGGTTTTATCGCCGATCGCCGTACCGCCGTTTGTATCAAACCTTACGGTATACGACGGCTGCGCCTGACCGCCGATGGTGAAACAGTGTTCCGCCCTGCCGCAAAAGCTTCCCGTACCGCAGATCGTCACCTTGGGCGACTTTTCGGAATTAAACCCGTCATCGCCCGGCGAAAGGGTATACGGATATACGTTGTTCTTATAGGTTACGGTATAGTCCGTGCCTTCCTCCAAAACGGTAAGCACCTCCGGATCGGTCCGGTGAGCAAGCCTTGTCAGCTTCTTTTCGCTTCCGTCGAATACGCAATTTTCAAGCCCGGAAAGGCGCAGAAGTCCGTTTTC
>CAKSCM010000002.1 GCA_934444365.1 uncultured Eubacteriales bacterium
ACTGGAGCCCAGGGTGCACAAGGTGAAAAGGGCGAAAAAGGTGACACCGGCGACACTGGAGCCCAGGGTGCACAAGGCGAAAAGGGTGAAAAAGGTGACACCGGTGCTCAAGGTGCACAAGGCGAAAAGGGCGAAAAAGGCGAAAAAGGCGATACCGGTGCGCAAGGTGAAAAGGGTGACACCGGCGCCCAAGGTGTGCAAGGTGAAAAAGGTGAAAAAGGCGACACCGGCGCAGCCGGCAACGGCATCCGGATTATTCGGTTGGTGGATGGCACTATGACCGTGGAGCTGACCGACGGCTCCAAATTCACCTTTGAGAATGTGCGGGGAGAGAACGGCACCGATGGCGTGTCCCCGCAGGTGCGGATCAACGCTGCTACCAATCAGTGGGAGATTTCCACCGATGAGGGAGAAAATTGGGTTTCCACCGGTGTGCAGGCGACCGGTGCCCGGGGCGAAGCCGGTGCGCCGGGTGAAAAAGGAGAAAAAGGCGACAAGGGCGATCCCGGCCAGAATGGTGTCAGCCCCAGGGTGATGATCGACCCGGCGAGCCGGGAGTGGAAGATATCCACGGATAACGGTTTGACCTGGACGGAGACGGGCATTTCCGCCCTTGGCGAAAAAGGCGATACCGGCGCCCAAGGTGTGCAAGGTGAAAAGGGCGAGAAAGGTGACACCGGTGCTCAAGGTGCGCAAGGCGAAAAGGGTGAAAAAGGTGACACCGGTGCTCAAGGCATCCAAGGCGAAAAAGGCGATACCGGCGCCCAAGGTGTGCAAGGCGAAAAGGGTGAAAAAGGTGACACCGGCGCTCAAGGTGCACAAGGCGAAAAGGGCGAAAAGGGTGACACCGGCGCTCAAGGTGTGCAAGGTGAAAAAGGAGAAAAAGGCGACACCGGCGCTCAAGGCGCCCAAGGCATCCAAGGTGAAAAGGGCGAAAAGGGTGACACCGGCGTGAGCGTGACCGGCGTGACGCTGGAGGACTATAAGCTGGTGGTTACTCTGTCTGACGGCACCGTGCTGCGGCTGGAGCAATCCCTGCTGGGCGCAACGGGCGCTAAGGGGGAAACCGGCGCTCAGGGTGCGCAGGGCGAGAAGGGTGAAAAAGGCGATACCGGCGCAGCGGGACGTGGCATCGACCGGGTGGTGCTGACCGCCGAGGGTTGTTTGATCTTTGAATACTCCGACGGCACAAAGTCGGAGCCTACCGCCTCGCTTATGGGCGCACAGGGTGCCAAAGGCGACAAGGGCGATACCGGTGCGGACGGTCGGGGGATCGTCACCGTGTCGCTGGATGGCGGCGACCTGTATGTGACCTATTCCGACAGCGCCACCCCGGTGCGCATCGGCACGGTGCAGGGAGAAAAAGGGGATAAGGGCGATCCCGGTGCACAGGGTGCACAAGGCGAAAAGGGTGAAAAAGGTGACACCGGTGCTCAAGGCATCCAAGGTGAAAAGGGCGAGAAGGGTGACCCCGGCGTGGACGGAAAATCCGCCTATGAGCTGTATAAAGCCGCCTATCCGGAATATACCGGCACCTTCACCGAGTGGCTTGCCTCGCTGAAAGGCGACACCGGCCGGGGCATCCAAAAGACGGAAATCGTGGGCGGCAAGCTGGTCGTGACCTATACCGACGGCACACAGGATGATTTAGGGAGCATTGCGGCGGGCGATGGAGAGATCTTTGTATATACGTTGCAGGAAGATGGAACTTACAGTATTTCTGCGGGGGAGGGTGCCAAAACCGCGACTGTGCTTACCATCCCAAGCTCCTATCAGGGAATTGCTGTTACCAGTATTGCCGATTCTGGTTTTATAAACCTATTACAGCTGAACGAGGTCACTATCCCGGATACGGTGTTGACGTTGGGAGATTATGCTTTCTACAATTGCGTTAAGTTGACAAGCATATCCCTGTCTGCACAACTGGAAACAATAGGCTCCTATGCCTTAGCGAATTGCACCTCGTTAGCGGATGTTACCATACCAAGCCAAGTGAATCTTATCCGAAATTACGCTTTCTGGAATGACAATGCATTGAAAAGTGCAACCTTTGAAAACAAAAATGGCTGGTATACGGATTACTCGAGCAGCATGATTCGTGATGGATATATATTTATGTATTCCCATGCGTCCTGGGGATCGTCAGGAACCGAATACGAGTACTGCCCCTTTGACAGCAAGGGTGATATAGCCAAATTATTAAGCAGGGAATACTTTAGACGATATTACATAGGATCAAATTCAAGCGGCCAGAGTTATGGATATCACTACGGTATGTTGTATTGTTATGACTGGCACCGTCAACTGTGAAGGGGAAAATATCGTGAAGCTTAAAGATGAGAGTTTTATACAGGAGCAATACAAAATCTATGCGACCAAGGTAAAAAATGGCGAGTACGAAATTTGGCAATTCAGCCATGATATCCTGTACGATCTGTGCCGTGACAACCCGGCGCACACGGATAGCGGCGTGGTGATCGGAAAGACCTGGCTGATCGGTCGCAGCTATGCGGCGGCGCTTGAAAGGAACAACAAGCCGCTTGATTATGACGGCGATTTTTACCAAGCGGTGGTTGCTCCGCTTTTTGAAGAGATCGGTGCAGAACTGGATGAAAAACTAAATAAACTACGGGCGTATGCGATGATCGAGGAAACCAATGCGGAAGAAATTCTCGCTGTGCATCATTGGTTGGTGGAGAAGATCAAAACTTACACGTATACGCAAAAACGCTCGTTTGTTTCCAAGTATTTGCACTTTCATTTGCCACAGCTCTTCTACATTTACGACAGTCGAGTAGACGGGGCGTCGTCTCGTTTGATAGCAACGCAGAATAGCAGGCAATTCATAGACAGCGATCCGGTGTACGGCAAATTTGTGCAGAGAGTGTTGGCTTTGTCTGATTATTTGAATAAGGTCTTTGGGGTAACTCTGAGTCCAAGGGAAATGGATGATTTTTTGCTGAGTATATGTGAAAATAACAAAGAGAAATAATCCCTCCGGCGGCGCAGATACGTTCTGCGCCGCCATTTCTATTTCCTATTCCCCTCCGCTTTCAGCCCCATCCACGAAACGGTGGGCGCTGACGGACAGGGGCGTTTCCGGGCGGCATATCCGCCGGATGCAGGAGCGAAAATACTCTGTCTGCACTGCGGCGGAAAGCCGCACCACCAATGGGTCTGAATGGATCGACGGCTTTCCCGCGGGTTGTAGTGGCAGTTGTGACAGCTATACTCATAATCGGCGGCGCAAGCGCACTCAGCGCGATCCGGAAAAAGAAAAAAGCCGAATAAGAGAACAAGCCGTCAAGCGCACTCACCCATGCCGGAGAGTGCGCTTAATGTTTGCTTTTCGGCATAAGTGATTTTCGTTTTTTAGATATATGTAGCCGTCATAAATCTTATCTTTGTTTACTCCGGTGCAAACTTTGACCTTTTCCGAAGTTGAAAAATGAATAGCATCAAAGCAGTATCAAAAACGATTTTGGTTGGCGGCAAGCGCCTTAACACGGCGGGCTCGGGGGCAATTTTTCTTTTCCCGACAGCCGCTCCAAAACCGTCTGCCGGATAGCGCCTGCATTCGCCGCCGGTGGCGGATGCAGCGAGCAGACCTTGGCGCAGCGGTCGAAAAAACAGAGGGAAAGCGGCAGTCCGAAGATTTTTTCGGGCACCGCAAGAGGGAATTGGCGCGGCAACTTCAAATCCTTCCGCCCCTGCCAAAACGAAAAGGCCTTCGCGTGAAGCGGAGACCTTTTATTTTCCCCTTTCTTTTAAAGCGGAAACAACGCCCGGCAATAGGCGCGTCAATGGTTACAATCCGATCGGATAGTCGCCGTAGCCCATGCAGCAGGAAATGCCGTTAAGCGAAAAACGCTGCATTTCTATGGTTGCAAAAAGAATGCAAAGGCAGGTTTGATACATGTCGTTAATATCATAGGTAAAGCCTAATGATTTGTGTTTGGATTTCTTTTCAATTACAATCCCTGTTTCAATCAATTTATCAAGAGCCGTTCTCAAAGCGTTTTGTTCAAGGTCCAGCTTTGCCTGCAGTTCTCCGAAGCTTATATCGCTCATGGATATTATGGCAAGGCAAACAACCATATTGTTTTTATCCGAAAAAACGGGGGATATTTTCTGAGCGAAATCGGCGGTTTCCATGGTGATATTACCGAAAAAATCCCTTGTAATAATTGCGCCGTAGCCTTTTGCCGATAATAAGGATAATCCGTTTTCGTTTGATATGTGCAGCGGTTCGTTATACATAACCGGATTTCTGTTTTTGTTGTTCCACCTGCAAATGCCGTGATGAGCATATGCAAAGATCGTCAGCGCTTCTTTATATGCCTGTTTACTCTGTTGAGGATGCTCGGCCACCTTATCCCAGATTTTGTTGTAAATGTCGTTATAAGCGTATTCCTCGCCATAGAAAAGATAATCGATGCCGGTTCCGAAGTATTCCGCAATGCGAGGGAGCGTTTGCGTGTCGGGCTGTGACGTGTTTGTTTCCCATTTTGAAACTGCTTGCGGGGAGATGTTAAGGGCGGCGGCCAGCTGTTCTTGCGTGATGCCTTTTTTCTTTCTTAAATCGGCAATGTTTTTAGATAGGTTTATTTCCCTCATGGCTTTTGTTCCTTTCGGTATTATTTGCCGTGCATGCTTCGGCCTATCTTGATTGTATACGTGATCCGTCCGGTAATCAACAACTTGTCCGGATACAAATTCAACCGACGGTTGCGGGGTTTTGAGAAAAACCACTGTCGGTTGTTTTTTATAGTATCATGATATCGCATTATCGTAAAAAATATCAACCGATTATATGCTTATTAAGGGAAGTCGTCATTGTTATAAATGCAGTGCCGATTTTCTATTCTATTCTTTTGGCTGCCGGAAGGAGTCTTGACAAGAGAGAAATATTCGGCTAAACTCTACAGTAGGATTAGAGTTTTTGGGGGTAAACCTATGAAAAACGAACTATTGTCTATCGGGAAAATGGCGGAAATGAACCATCTTACCGTCGCGACCTTACGACTTTATGACGAGCTTGGATTGCTGCATCCGCGCCGCAAGGATCCCGAAAGCGGCTACCGTTATTATGATATGGCCCAGAATGCGCGGCTTGATATGATCGCATACATGAAGGAGCTTGGCATGAGTTTGGCTGAGATCGCCGATGTGCTTAAAAAAGAGGATATCACGCTGATCGAGACCATTTTGATCCGCAAGAACGAACAGCTTCACAGCCAGATGAGGGAACTAAAATCCCGGCATAATGCCGTAGAAAGGGCAATTGCCAGTGTGGAGAGGTACCGTAAATCACCCGTTAAGGGGACCATTGCGCTCGAATACATCGATCGGCGCTACCTGTGGGGGCTGCCCTGCCGCGACAATTTTTATGACAAGGACATATATGCCTATGAAAGAGAGCTTATGCACTTGCGGCAGGCGCTGATGGAGCGCGGATTTTCGCACATTCATTCCTATGCGACGGGCACGAGCATTACAAAGGAGAACTTTATTGCAGGGCGCTTTGAGGCCGAGAATGTTTTTATTTTTCTTGATTACCGCGACGTGGAGCGTTTCCGCGATGCGGCGGTGCTGGACAGCGGCATGTATGCCTGTATTTATCTTGACAGCTACGATGATGAGATCCGCTATGCCGACCGTCTTATAAGAGCCTGCCGTGAGAGCGGATGGAATATAAGCGGCGACTATATATGCGAGGTGCTTACCGAATTCAATGTCTTTGACAGTAATCGGAGAAATATGTTTTTGCGGCTGCAGGTTCCGGTAACCTTCTCCGAGATATAATTTTGAACTTTTTATGAAGTCTCTTGACTATAATCCGACATGAGAGTGTATAATAAAACAGGAAAGCGGAGAAGCAGGGATTTTACTCCGCTGTTATACATTATTTTAAGGAGGATTTTCCATGGAAAAGATCAGAGTTGTACAGTACGGTTGCGGCAAGATGAGCAAGTATATTCTTCGGTATCTGCACGAACACGGTGCACAGATTGTGGGTGCCATTGACGTCAATCCCGCTGTTGTGGGACAGGATGTCGGCGATTTTGCGGGTCTCGGCCTTAAAACGGGGGTTATCATCTCCAACGATGCCGACAAGGTGCTTGACGAGTGCGACGCCGATGTCGCCATAGTGACGCTGTTCAGTTTTATCGGCGACATTTACGAGCATGTGGAAAAATGCGTGACGCGCGGAATAAACGTCATCACCACCTGTGAGGAAGCCATCTACCCCTGGACAACCTCGGCAGCACAAATCAACCGCCTCGATGCAATCGCCAAGGAGACCGGCTGCACGATCACCGGCAGCGGCATGCAGGATATTTTCTGGATAAACATGGTGGCACTTGTTGCCGGCGGCTGTCACAAAATTACCAAGATAAAGGGCGCATACAGCTACAACGTCGATGAATACGGTCTGGCGCTCGCCGAAGCCCACGGTTGCGATCTGACAAAGGAAGAATTCGAACAGCAGATAGCTCATCCCGATTCCTTCGAGCCTTCTTATGCATGGAATGCCAGCGAAGCACTGGCCAACAAGCTGGGTCTTACTGTCAAGTCCATCACCCAGAAGCATGTCCCATGTATAATCGACCATGACATCGAGTCCTCAACCCTCGGCAGAACCATCAAGGCCGGCCGTTGCATAGGTATGTCGGCCGTGGTTACAATCGAGACCATGCAGGGCATTACCATTGAGGAAGAAACCATAGGCAAGGTCTACGGTCCCGATGACGGCGATATGTGCGACTGGAAGATCACGGGCGAGCCCGATACCGAGTTCCATGTTGTAAAACCTGCAACTGTCGAGCATACCTGCGCTACGGTTGTCAACCGGCTGCCCAGCCTGCTTAATGCTCCGGCAGGCTATGTCACCGCCGATCAGCTTGATCCTAACGAATATCTGACCTACCCGATGGAGTTCTATTGCTGATTTTTTTGTCAGGCGGTTCTTGCGGCTGAATTTCGTATACAAACAATACCTCATATCCACGCCCCGGTCGTTTTCGGCCGGGGTCATTTTCATATAGCTTTAGTTTTAACGAGCTTGTTTTGCCGTTGGTTTTAATGACGGTATCCGGTTTAATTTTTTCGAATGCTTAAAATGCAAAAAAGCTTTCCGGAGTGTGGGGTTTTTATTTTGGTTGATTTAGAGGGCTTTGTTTGATATAATAAACAGGCAATATAAATGCGGTGAAAAGCGCCGCTGGATTCGCTCTTCCGGGAAAACGCATGACTTTTATTGCTTTTTTTGCCGGAGGGATGTTGCAAAATAATAATTATTATATCAGTGCTTAATTTAAAATTGATTTTGAAGGTGATTTTGTTGGTACGGCTGGATAATGGTATTTTATCGGTTGAGATAAACACGCTCGGAGCCGAGATGAGGAGTGTAAAGCACTACGGTAAGGACCGTTTGTGGAGCGGAGACGAAAAATTCTGGACGGGGACGGCGCCGGTGCTTTTTCCGATTTGCGGCGGACTTAAAGATGACAAATATACCTATCGCGGACGGGAATATACCGTGCAAAAACACGGCTTTGCACGGGAAAGCGAATTCAAGGTGGTAAAGCAGAACGCTCTTTCGGCAAAGTTTTTGCTCGAAAGTACGCCGGAGACCTTAAAGCAGTTTCCATGGGAATTTAAGCTTTATATAACCTACACCCTTCACGGCTCGGCGATAGACGTTAAATATGAGGTTTTTAATCTTTCGGATGATAATATGTATATGTCGCTCGGCTCGCATGAGGCGTATGCATGCAGCGGCGGAATAGAGAATTGCGACATAATCTTCGAGCGCCGCGAGACCCTTTTTGCCCATGACGTTGTCGGCAGTCTTATAGCCGATACCGTAACGCCGATTATAAAGGATACCGACACCTTGCCGCTTTATTACAGATATTTCGAAAAGGATGCGCTGGTATTTAAGGATGTAAAATCCAGATATGCCACCCTTCGCAACCGTATAACGGGGGAGAGCGTTTCGGTTGATTTTCCGGGCTGCAATTATTTGCTTTTGTGGACAAAGCCCTCGGCAGGATTTATTTGCATTGAGCCGTGGACCGGCATACCGCCGATGGAAAATGCCGGATATGATATAACCGAAAAAGAGGGCATAACCGAGCTTGCTCCCAATTCTGTTTACACCATATCCCATCGGTTGAAATTCGAATAATTTTTTATATCGTCCCCGGCAGATTTTTTGCCGGGGATGACGTTTTATAAAGGCATAAAGCCGAAAAATTTTGTTTGTGACGACTGGTGTAACCGGTTTTATTTTTACGTTTGCCGTATTAATTTATTAAGGTTATAAATGCCGGTCGCTGTCTGTCGGGTGTCGTTGCAGACGGCGCTTTTTAGCAGTCCCGGTTGGTTACAGCCTGCTTGTGGCTTCGGAAATTGGTTTTAACACAAGAAAAAAGCCGCTGTCGTTTATTGCGACAGCGGCTTTTATAAAACCGAATTTTATTTTTAAGTTTTTTACTTTACATCATGCTGGCAACTTCATCGGCGAAGTTGTCCTCGCGCTTTTGAAGTCCTTCGCCCTTTTCAAAACGGGTGTAGCCCAGCACCTTTATATCGGCGCCGAGGGTCTTTGCGGTCTCGGCAACGAATTTGGCAACGCTCAGATCGCCGTTTTTAACGAAGGGCTGCTCCATAAGGCAGTTTTCCTTATAGTACTTGCCAAGCTTGCCCTCGACTATCTTACCGGCAATCGCGGCGGGCTTGCCCTCGTTCATGACCTGCTCGGTCAGAATGGTGCGCTCATGCTCAAGTACGTCGGCCGGAACCGATTCCTTGTTGAGGTAAAGGGGATTGATGGCGGCTATCTGCATGCAGATGTCCTTGCCCATATCCTTGAATTCGCTCTTGGCGGCGGTGGCGTCGTCGGTGTCAAACAGGGTCATAACGCCGATACGGCCGTTGCCGTGAATGTAGGTCGAAACAATTCCCTCGGTGCGGACAAAGCGGCGGACCTTCATATTCTCGCCTATCTGGAGAATAAGGTCGCGAAGCAATGTTGCAAGATCGGCGTCCTTTCCGTCGGGGGTAAGCGCCATAAGGGCGTCTACATCGGCCGGATTCTGCTCGGCGACGGTCTTTGCGCAAAGGGTTGCAAAGTCGGTGAATTTATCGTTTTTGGCAACAAAATCGGTCTCGGCGTTGACCTCGATGAGCACGCCGACCTTCTTGGTCTCGTCAACATATGCGACTACGGCGCCTTCTGCCGCTATACGGCCGGATTTTTTCTGAGCGGCCGCAAGTCCTCTTTCTCTGAGGAAGTCTATAGCCTTGTCCATATCGCCGTCGGCTTCGGTCAGAGCCTTTTTGCAGTCCATCATGCCGCATCCGGTTTTTTCTCTGAGATTTTTTACGTCAGTTGCAGTAAATGCCATGATTTTTTCCTCCGTTATACAAAAATAAAAGAAACGAGCCGCCCTGCAGGAACGGTTAAGAGATATTCCGTGCATATTTAAGTTAAGCGGTTTGACGGGCGGCTCGGTTAAGGTGTTTTTATTGCTTTTCGTAACGGGAGCAATTCGCAATAAAGATTTAAGGGAAGCTCTTGTTATGAAAAAACGGCCGTTTAATTATTCGGCGGCTTCGGCCTCGTTTTCGTCGTTCTCGGGCTCGGCAGCCGAACCCTGAGCGCCCTGACGGCCCTCAATAACGGCGTTGGCCATTGTAGCGGAGAGAAGCTTTACGGCGCGGATAGCGTCGTCGTTGCCGGGGATAACGTAATCGATATCATCAGGATCGCAGTTGGTATCGACAATAGCGACAACCGGAATGTTGAGCTTGTGAGCTTCGCTTACGGCGATCTTTTCTTTTCTGGGATCAACCACGAACATTGCGGCCGGAGCCTTCTTCATGTTCTGGATACCGCCGAGGAATTTCTCGAGCTTTTCAATCTCGCCGTTGAGCTTTATAACTTCCTTCTTGGGAAGCATATCAAAGGTGCCGTTGTCACGCATCTCGCGGAGCTGGTTCAAACGGTCGATTCTCCGGCGTATAGTGCGGAAGTTGGTGAGCATTCCGCCGAGCCATCTGGCGTCGACATAGGGCATTTCGCAACGCTCGGCCTCTTCCTTAACCGAAAGCTGAGCCTGCTTTTTGGTGCCGACGAAAAGAATTTCGCCGCCCTCGGCCGCTATATCGCGTACGAACATATAGGCCTCTTCAAGCTTTTTGACCGTTTTCTGAAGGTCGATGATGTAAATGCCGTTACGCTCGGTGAAGATGTATTCGGCCATTTTGGGGTTCCAACGTCTTGTCTGGTGGCCGAAATGCACACCGGCTTCAAGAAGCTGTTTCATTGATACTACGCTCATTTATTAGTCCTCCTTTTGTTTTTCCTCCGCTTCGTTTGGCTCCCGGTACAGCGCAATCACTCGCGCCAACGGTACCGCGGAATCGCGAAGCGTGTGTAATAATTGAGCAACGGCTATTATATCATACGAAAAAAATAAAATCAACTGTTTTTTTGTTTATTTGCTTTTATTTTGCAATATTGTTATAATATACGGTATGTGGCGGAGGATTTCCGGGTGTTCAGGTGTTTTTTCGTCGGTAAAGCATGCGAATAATACCGAGAGGGGAAAACCGTATGCTGATACACACAATGTATCATTTGTGCATAAAACCGCCTTATAACTGTCGGGTTTCCGGTAAGGATTAATTTGGCGGTTGAATTTTGAGTATATGTAAAATATTATTATCAATAAGCAGTATTACGCGCTGCTTTTCATTTGCAAATCGGGCGATAATTTCCTCTCGTCGTTTTGCACGGCAATACACACTCTGTAAAGTCGGAGTGACAGATACGTTAAAGGAGTAAAAAATGATTAAGAGAATTGTAAGTTTAATGCTTCTTGCGGTTATTTGCCTCACGGTACCGCTTGAAGCGGCAGCCTATATTCCGTACAAGACGCCGTATCTTTTGGGTGATGTCGATAAAAACGGCGCGGTTACCGCCGCCGATGCACTTTTGGCTTTGCAGTGCTCGGTGGGAAAGGTAAAGCTTGATTATGATGCCGAGGACTCGGCCGATATAGACGTTGACTGGAAAATAAGCGCAACCGACGCGCTGCAGATTTTACAGTGCTCGGTCGGCAAAACGGAGCTTGCAAATCCCGAGCATCCCTATGCCGCATACACCCTGAATGCCGTCGAGCCGACGGGTCTTGAGAAAAACACCCTTTACGTCGTAAGCACAAAAAATTTACGGGATAAGGGCACAACGAGGAATTACCATATACTCCGTCTGCTTGTATGTATACAGGGGCTTGTAAACAGAGGGACCGACACCCATAAAACGGCCATATCGCTGCTGCTTGATAGGGACGACGAGTTTTGGATAAATTATATGCAGCGCGAGGGGGCTACCTATTCGGAGTACAACCGCGTCAATATTCTCGGCTACGACAATATTATAGAAAAATTTTTGCCCTTTATTAAGGAATGCGGACTTGTTGTGTGGGATCCGAACGTCCCGTCGACCGCCAATGTCGCGAGCACGATATGCGGACTCGACGGATATCTTCCGGTTATGTACGATACGGGGGAGAAAAGCCTTTATACCTTGCTTACTCAGACGCACGGCGTCAAGGTTAAGCAGAACCTTTGCGGAATGTTTGAGGATGCGGCTCTCGGCAAAAAAATAGCCGGGACTCCGCTTGATTCCACCGGCTCGTCAAAGTGCGACGCCTACATATGGGCCCTTGATAAATATATGGACCGCTGCAATCCCGAGCATATCGCATATACTCTGGACGGCGCCGCAAACGTTCCGTCCAATCCGCATTACAAGGGACCCAACGGCAACAGCGCCGAGCAGTGCGGCATACCCAATCACGACTATTTTGTGATGAAGCAGATGTTTTTCATGGATCTTACATCTTATCCCGGAGAGGCGGCGAGCGACGATCCCACCCAGCCGGTCGGCACCGATCATAACACCCTTATAAAGATACTTGAAAAAAGATACGAAATAGCTAAAGGGAATTTCGGAATAGTGCAGGGATTTATCCCGTGGCATCAGAAATACACAACCCGTCGCGAGCCGAAGGGTTCGCTTGACGCACCGCGCCTTGAGTGGCATTTTGTCGAAACGGTCGGCTGCTATAATTGCGGAATCGAGGCCGATGCGGCCGGCCCCCAGTATATGTCAAACGGTTCGTTTTATGCAAAGTATGAGCTTATGAACGAGCCGGTCGGCAACGCCCCGGCGAAGGATGTGAAATACGATCCTGACACCTATTATTACTGCCAGGTCTATTCGGGCGATTTTGACTGCTCGCCGTGGCTTAAGGCAAGGGCGCTTGATGTTTGGAGTCCGAGCAAGCTCGGTAAGGTGTATTCGACTTACAACTACAGCACAACCCATATAATGCGTGTTCCTCAGATATATGACTGGATATACGAAAACAAGACCGATTACGAATATTTAACCGGCGGTGAGGGTGCGGCGTATGTTATGACGGCATCGATGTTCAAAGGATTTAAAGGAAAAGAGGCAATGGGAACCGAAAGAACACTTGAGGACGGTGACCGTGCATATTACCGCTATTTGCGGCCGTACTACGATTACGAAAAGCTCTCCCTCGGCGGAAAGCTTATAAACGGATTTACCGTTATGGGTGCGACCGAAATGGTTATGCAGAACAAGATCGCACATTCGGGATCGTTTGTATATAAGACCAACGCGCCGGCGCACATATACATGCAGGATAATGTTCCGTATATCTCACAGCAGATTTCCACCGCCGGAACCGCGGCTACCGACAGCTATACCGGGGAGGCCTGCTTTGCGCTCAGGAGCAATATTCTAAAGGGCATGAGGGACGGAGGTAAAAACTTTACCGCGTTCGGATATTTTAATAAAAGCTCAAAAACGAGCACGGCCAACTATTTTACCCCCGATCAGCTCACCACGTTTATAGGGGAGTTTGAGGAGTACGTACAGCTTAAGGATCCCGATCACAAATACCAATATGTTGATATAGAGACATTTTTCGATCTTATGGTTCAGGCTTACGGCCAAAAATAGTTTTTATCGGCTTGGTGTTGCAGAAAAATGAAAGACCTGAGCTCTCCGGGCGAAAATAGCCATACCGCTCAGCGGTTATACGGAGTCGGTTTTTAAGTTGTAAACTATGCTTCGGTTTCAGAGGCTAAACAGAGAAAAAGCGGCGCTTTTGCATCGGTTGCAGGGGCGCCGCTTTCGGTTTTGCTTTTTGTGGGATTACTGAGCCGAGAATTTATTCTTTACGGTGTTTATTTTGTTTTGCTCCACACAACTTGTGGGATACCAGCCCTTTTGCTGCATTTTGTCATAGACGGTGTCCTGTATGCATAAAGAATCGTTAAGGGCGCCGGAAAAGGCGCTTCTTACGTTATCGGTGCAGGATTCTATGGTTCCGTGCATGTAAAGGTCGCACACGCCCTTTTCGAGAAGAAGTATATCCTCCATAAGCTGTTTATCGGTCATCATAATAAAAATCCCCCTTTTTAAAGCAGTCCGTAGAAGGTGTTGAATATCTGCTGATGCTTTTGCTGTATTTGCTCAATGCAGCCTTTAAGCTCGGTGTCTCTTATATTTTGGGCGGTTTCGGCACATTTTGCCTTGAAATATTCTTCATGTCCGAGGGCATCCTCAATATAGAGCAGTTCTTTTTCGGTCATTGCAAAGCCTCCTTGGTTTTTAAAAACCGATTTTTTGATTGTTGCCGTATGATTTTTATGTCCGGCGATATTAGTGTTGCCGAATACAAAATGATTTATTCTCAGCTTTTGGATCTTCCGAAAAGGCGGGACATCCGGTTTTTCCGGTTTTCAGAAAAATATCGTAAAAGGTCGCAAAAAGCACTTTTCAAATCGGGTTATATGTGTTAATATAAATAGGTATGTGCGTATTATATTTTACGTATTATTGCATTTACCATACGGCTGCCGTGAATTATGATTCGGCAATGCTTTTTACTTTGATTTCGGATTTCAGCGCGTTTAAGGAGATTTATGCTTGTATGAAATATGTTGTGCTTTTGTGTGACGGAATGGCGGATTACCCGATAGAGTCGCTTGGAGGGAAGACTCCCTTGGAGGCGGCTCATACGCCGTGTATGGATTTTTTGGCCCAGACGGCCGAGGTCGGTCTCGTTAAAACGGTCGACGATTCACTGCCTCCGGGCAGCGATGTGGCCAATCTGTCGGTTATGGGGTATGATCCGACCTTGTGTTACACCGGACGTTCGCCGATCGAGGCGGCCGGCATGGGTATAAATATGAGCGATACCGACGTGGCCATGCGCTGCAATCTTGTTACATTGTCGGATGACGAGCCTTTCGGTGAGAAAACGATGGTCGATTATTGCGCCGGAGATATTTCCACCGAGGAGGCCCACGAGCTTATAAAGGCGCTTAATGATCGCTTCGGCAGCGACGAGTTTAAATTCTACCCCGGAGTCAGCTACAGGCATTGCCTTATGTGGCATTCCGGCAAGGCGGATATAGGTACGCTTACCCCTCCGCACGACATAAGCGGACAAAAGATCGGCGAGCATCTCAACACCGGTAAGGACGCCGAAAAGCTGCTTGATATGTGCATTAAAAGCGGCGAGGTGCTCAAAAACCATCCGGTCAATTTAAACCGTATGGCAAAGGGACTTAAGCCTGCCAACAGCATATGGCTGTGGGGACAGGGAACAAAGCCGAAAATAGAGAATTTTTATAAGAAAAACGGTATTCACGGCGCCGTCGTAACGGCGGTCGATCTTTTAAAGGGAATCGCCAAGTGTGCCGGCATGAGCATAGGCAAGGTTGAAGGCGCTACAGGATATATAGATACCAATTTCGAGGGCAAGGCCGACGCGGCTCTTTTAGAGCTCGAAAACGGAGCCGATTATGTTTACGTTCATGTTGAGGCGCCCGACGAATGCGGACACCGCGGAGAGCTTGAAAATAAAATAAAGGCTATAGAGATGATCGATTCAAGGCTGCTTAAAAGGCTTTTGGACGGACTTAAGGTTTATGACGACTATCATCTTCTCATAATGCCCGACCATCCCACCCCCATTTCAACAAGGACCCACGCGAGGGACGCGGTTCCCTATCTTCTTTACAGAAAGAACATGCCGGCTTTAGGCGTTCACCGTTTTTCGGAGGCCGCCGCAAAAGAGAGCGGCATACTGATCTCGCCGGGCTGCGATATTTTAAAACGGCTTATTGACAAAGACGAAGATCCGAATAATAACAACTGATAATTAAGCGCCGAGGTGTAATGATGTTTAAAAAGGGATTCGATAATGACCTGTACATAAAAAAGCAAACCGAAAATATAAAAAAGAGGATCGAAAAGTTTGACAACAAGCTTTATCTTGAATTCGGAGGCAAGCTGTTTGACGATTATCATGCCGCCAGGGTGCTTCCCGGCTTTGACGTTAACGGCAAGGTACGCCTTTTAAAGGAATTTAACGATTTAGCCGAGGTGGTATTTTGTATAAATGCCGCCGATATCGAGAAAAAGAAGATACGGGCCGATTTCGGAATAACCTACGATATGGATGTGCTCAGGCTTATCGATAATTTGCGCGACATGGGCATTTCGGTCAACAGCGTTGTAATAACCCAGTACAACGGTCAGCCCTCGGCCGAGAGCTTTAAGAAAAAGCTTGAACAGCGCGGCGAAAAGGCATATTTCCATTATCCCATAAAGGGTTATCCGCTTGACGTCGAGAGGATAGTAAGCGACGAGGGCTACGGCGTTAATCCCTATATCGAGACTACCCGTCCGCTGGTTGTGGTAACCGCACCCGGGCCCTGCAGCGGTAAGCTTGCAACCTGCCTTTCTCAACTTTATCATGAGTATAAAAAGGGAGTGTCTGCCGGCTATGCCAAGTTTGAGACCTTCCCGATATGGAATATTCCCCTTAAACACCCGGTAAACATCGCCTACGAGGCGGCGACGGCCGATCTGCACGACGTGAACATGATTGATCCCTGGCACCTTGAGGCTTACGGAGAAACCACCGTCAACTACAACCGTGATATTGAGGTTTTCCCGGTTGTAAATAATATACTTACAAAAATAACCGGCCAACCTGATCTTTACCGTTCGCCCACCGATATGGGGGTTAATATGGCCGGCTACGGAATTTGCGACGACGAAGCGGTAAGGGATGCTGCCAAGCAGGAGATAATACGTCGCTACTATAAGGCGCTTTGCGATTACCGCCAGGGCCGCGGCGAAAAGGAAACGGTCGAGCATATAGAGACCCTTATGAACGGGCTGTCGCTTAGCCTTACCGATCGCGCGGTTGTAACTCCGGCCCTTGAAAAGAGCGAGCAAAGCGGCTGTCCGGCCATAGCGATCGAATTGCCGAACGGCGAAATAGTCACCGGGCGCAAGACCGAGATAATGAGTGCTGCCGGTGCGGCCGTATTAAACGCCGTAAAGCGCATGGCCGGAATACGGGACGAAATACTGCTTATGTCCCCCCTTGTTTTAGAGCCGATTATGAAGATGAAGTCGGACGTTCTGCACAGACGGTATTCCGAGCTGAGCTTAAGCGAGGTGCTTATAGCGCTGTCGATTTGCGCCGCCACGTCGCCGGTAGCACAGCTTGCAATGTCGTATCTTTCCCATCTCAGCGGATGCGAGGCTCATTCCACCAACATCCTGAATGCGGCGGATTCGGCTACGATTATGCAGCTCGGAATAAATATGACCAGTGAGGACGAGTTCCCCTCAAAGGATCTTTATTATTGATAAAAATGCCGGTGAATCGGTATAGTTGATTAAAAAAGCATTGCAATCGGACCATAAACCAGTCCGGCCGCAATGCTTTTTGCATTTAAGCATGTTATGGTTAAACGGGTCGGCGTATAAAATCTAAGGTCGGCTGCACTAAATCGAAGAGGAATATTTCGGTTTGGAATATAAGCGGAAAAGACTGCCGTTTTATCAAAAAAATCCATTGACTTGTGAGAACATGGCAATTATAATTCCCATACATGGTGGTTTATTTTTTTGAAAACACCTTGTATTTGACTGTCTTCAAACAGCCAAAGCTTCGGTTTTACGGGGAAAGTACATAGGGGAGAGAGCCTTTTATTCCTGTTGGCCGAAATGTTGTACCATCGCCAAAACCGAAATAACCGTTATCCGGTTGTACGGTGCAACACAAGCGCTACACTGAAAACCAAAAAACGGGGAGGACAAATATGAACAGACAAACACACCTCAAGAAAATCATATCTGCCGTTTTGGGCGTTGTTTTTATCGTTTCGGCGTTTTGCATGCCGGCCGGTGCTTACAGGGCTTACGAGCGTGTCTGGGCATTAGGCGACGTCGATAAAAGCGGCGAAGTAACGGCGACCGACGCACTTTTGGCTTTGCAGTGCTCGGTGTCTAAGATAGAGCTCGGTTACATAGAGCAGGACAGTGCCGACGTTAACGAGGACTGGGCTGTTACGGCGACCGATGCCCTTTTGATACTGCAGTGCTCGGTCGGAAAAACCGAGCTTACAACCAAGCAGGACATTTACGACGCGTATGAGTTTAATTACATTGAGCCGACCGGGCTTGAGGCGAACACCATATACGTTGTGAATTCGCCCAAGGCGGTAAAATTCGGCGAAATACGCCACCACATTGCGAGATTTTTTGTCGCAATACAGGGACTTATAAACCGCAATGTTGATAAACACCATGTGGGCGTTTACTATCAGAACGACAACACCGATCAGTTCTGGTTTGACTACATAACATCGGACGGCAAGACCTTTGAGGGTATGAATGTCGTGAATGTTGACACCTTCGAGCAGCTTATGGAGGTGTTTATGCCCTTTATAAAGCAGCGCGGATTGGTTTTGTGGGACGCGAACGTTCCGTCTACCGCGAATGTCGCCGGAACCATATGCGGACTCGACGGCTACTTGCCGGTCATGTACGATACCGACGAGGGAAGTCTCTACAGCTATCTTATTTCTGCCGGGGTCGAGGTCAAGCAGAGCCTTGTCGGCCTGTTTGACAATGCCGCTCTCGGCAAGAAAATAGCCGATACGGACCTTTCGAGCACCGGTTCGGCGAAATGCGACGCTTATGTGTGGGCTATGGAAAAATACCTTCCGAGGTGCAATCTCGAGCTTATTGCCTACACCCTTGACGGAGCGCCCATGATCGCCGGCAACCCCGTAAGGGAGAATAACCTCGGCAATACCGGCAGCTCGGATACTGTCGGTATTCCGAATCAGGATTATTTTGTAGCAAAGCAGTGCTTCTTTATGGATCTTTCGTCTTTTGGCGGCGAGTCGGCAAGCGACGACCCGACCCAGCCCCGAGGAACCGACGCTGCAACCCTCAGAAGACTCCTTAAAATGCGTTATGATCTTGCCGGAGAAAAATTCGGTATGATACTCGGTTTTCCGCCATGGCATGTAAAATACACAAACGAATTCGGTATAGGCGGCGTTTTGGCGCCGGCGCGTCTTGAATGGCATTTTGTCGAAACCGCAACCGCTTACAATTGCGGAATTGAGGCCGATGCCGCCCATCCGTGCTGGATGTCCAACGGCTCGCTGTATACAAAATTTGAAATAACGGCCGAAATGAAGGGCAACAAGCCGGCCGACGAGACGGAGCATTTCGACGAAAATACAAGGTATTTTGCCATAGGCTGGACCGGTGACTTTGACTGCTCGCCCTGGCTTAAAGAGCGCGCACCACGTGTTTGGTCCGACAGCGGCCGCGGTTCAATACCCATGACATATGCCTACAACGTAAACCTTGTTGACCGTATTCCCATGGTATTTGACTATGTATGGAGCAACAAGACCGATAACGATTACTTTACGGCCGGCGAGGGCATGGGATACATTATGCCGAGCATGTTGTTCGAGGGCAGCACCGGTAAGGAGGCTTCTCCGACGACCAGAACCCTCAAAGACGGCGCAAGACAGTATATTCACTATGCGAAGCCCTATTATGATTTGTTCGGGCTTAAAATAACCGGAACGTTGCTCAACGGCTTTACCAACGTCGGAACCGACGTGTGCGGAGTTTACGATATAATCTCGCCCAGCGGAGTATTTTTGCAGAATTCGGCTGCACCGATGTCGCTTTTCCAGCATGAAAACACCCCCTACTTACGCTTAAAGGGCTTTGGCGTCGACGCTGATCCTGCCGTTACAAGCGCAAACTTCCGTTTGATGTTTGAAAAGGGCAATTTCGTTATTCTTCTTTACAACAACAACGGAACTAACTACGGTACAGCCTCCGGCGCCAAGGTGGCAATTGACGGATTGCTGCAGGCCGTCGAGTCGCGTGATTTCAAGTACACCTATAAGTATGTCGATATTGAGACCTTTACAAAGCTGATTGTTGAATCCAATACCGCTAAAAGATTTGAGGATTAAAAGCGTCGGCTGAGCGAATCGATCAGGTTTACATACATAAAAAGTATTATAGCTTAAATTCACCGAAAAGGCGCCGCGGACAGTATTTTTCCGCGACGCTTTTTTTACGGCTCCGATATACGCCGGAGATATCTTTTTCTATATTTTGCTTGCATTTTGTATATTTGTAAAATCTTCGGTATTGCCATTTTTTAAAAATAATGGTATTATAAATTAACGATTATTTGCATAGCGGCTTCTAAAACGGCAATAAATGTTAAAAACCGGTCGGATTTGCGGTGCGGATAATTTTAATTTAAGTTTAAAGGGGAGAAGGTTACTGTGAAAATCAAACGGGCAATAGCATTTTTACTGGCGACGGTGATGGTTGCGGTTTGTATGCCGATAATCTCGGCCGAGGGCGTATCGCTGCAAGGGGCGGTAATTTGTATTGAGGGCCGCGAGTTTGACGCGGCTGCCGATTCCTCGGGCGAGGGGTGGTTGTGGACGGCGGAATACGGTCTGCTTACCCTTAACGGCTACAACGGCCAGCGGATCGAATTAAATGCCGAAAAATGCGAGGGCGACGTGACCTTCTACATACAGTTGGTCGGCGAAAATGTAATAAACAATACGATTAAAACCGGCAACAATAAAGTTACAAGCGAAGCTGCCCTTTCCTGTGTATCGGCCAATATAGGCATATTCGGCGGTGGTAGTCTTGAAATGAGCTGCTCTGAGGATTACGAAGAGGGTACCTGCATGGTGTTCACCTCGCCGACGGTCGGAGAGGATGGAAAATCGTACAATTCGAAGCTTGCGTATTTTGAAAATGTGATTCTTGTAATGAATGGGAAAACCGCTGCTGACGGCAGCTACTGCCAGGACGGTATCGATTCTTACGGAACGAATATATCGGCAGTGAATTCGAAATTTGATTTTACGGATTTTGTTGATTGTATGCGCATAGACGGCGATGTGGAGTTCCTGCAGTCGTCGATATCGGCAAAATCGACCTCTGCCTCGGAAAATGCCGTAAGTAATTTATATAACGGACTGGTTGCAAGCTTTACATACAGCACACTTGAGGCCGAGGGGCTCACCAACCTTTTGATCGCTCATAAGATCAGTATAAATAACTCTGTTTTTACATGCGAAATCAAAAATCATCTCTTCAGAAGCCTGAGCAATATTTACATAAACACTTCGGCTGTAGCAGCCGAGATAAGCGGCACGGGAAGTGTTTACGGATGGACCCCGGGTGCTGTTTTCGGCAATATATATACCGATAATTCCATGTTTGCGGTAAAGTCCAAAGATGCGGTGTTTTCCGGCGCTAAGGTTCAGTCGTCGGAGGAATACAGCGAATGTGCGGCATATGTAAAGTTAAAGGACAGCATAGTCCTCTTTATGTGTGAGAACAAAATACTGAACAATGCCGGGATCAATTTTGAATTCACGAACGATCTGTGGCAGATAGGTCTCGACGATGATGTAATAAGCGAAAATGTAAACGGCTACAAGATCAAAAACGGCGAATGGAAGGATTTGGGTTCGATCGGAACCAATGAATTAGGCGACGTTAAGGTGGACGGTTGGATAACTGCTGCCGACGCACTGCTCACACTGCAGGTTGCGGTAGGTAAAACAACCGTCAGCATGCAGGGTGCTACTGCCATTGATGTTGACGGCAGCGAAAATATCACCGCAACCGACGCACTGCTCATATTACAGTATGCTGTCGGAAAGCTCGACCGTTTTCCGGCCGAGGATAAGGTGAGTCCGATTATATTTTAAGGTGAAACAGTGTATTGTCGCTGTCGGCGGCAACACATTTTTGATTGAGATAAAAAGGAGAAGGTTACCGTGAAAATCAAAAAAATGACAGCATTTTTACTGGCGGCAGTGATGGTTGCGTTTTGTATGCCGATAGTCTCGGCCGAGGGCGTATCGCTGCAAGGGGCGGTAATTTGTATTGAGGGTCGCGAGTTTGACGCGACCGCCGATTCCTCGGGCGAGGGGTGGACTTGGAGCGCGAAGGACGCTTTGCTTACCCTTAACGGCTATAACGGAGGACGGATCGAATTAAATGCCGCTGGTGCACAAGGCGATATATGCTTTAACGTTAAGGTGGTCGGTGAGAATGTCATAAGCAATAACGAGCTTTTTGGCGATAAAACCGACAGCAAATATTCGGCTTTTACCTGCGTGTTTGCCGATATCGTTATAAGCGGCGGCGGAAGCATAGAAATTAGCAATTCAAATGAGTTGGATGACGACAGCATTTGTATGACCTTTGCGACCGAGACCGACAAGAATGATAATTATATACCGAAAAACGCGACCATTGACGGAGTGACCCTTATTATGAAGGGCGAGAAATCTAAGAGCAACGATTATTATGCAAGCGACGGAATCGATTCTTTCGGTGTTAATCTGTCGATAAAAAACACCGTGTTGGATTTTACCAATTGTTACAGCTGTATATACGTTGATGCCGAAAACGATATCGAGCTGGTCAATACGATGGCATCGGCAAAGGGCGAGATAGAAGGATTAAATAGCACCTTTTTTGATTGTGTCGATACTTTCTTGTCGGTTAAGCAGAGCACCATTATTTTGGGAGAGGGTTTAACCCACGCGTTTCTTGCCGGCGGTTTAGCCTTTGACCATTCGGTGGTCACGGGCGGCGCGAAGGAAGTCTTTATCCGCAGCTGGAGCAACATAAATATAAACACCTCGGTCCTTGCAATCGAAACAGACTGTTCGACGACTCAGGACAGCTGGACTCCGGGGGTTATTTTCGGACATGTATATTCCGATAATTCACTGATTACCATTTCGGCAAAAGGCGCTATATTTACCGGGGCCAGGGACCTTGAGGTTTACAAGGAGACCGGGAATTTTGCCGAGCGTGCGGCAACGGTCGAACTCAAAAACAGCATTGCCTATTTTACGAGCGAGAAACCGGAAAACAACAACGCCGAAATAAGCTTTGTCTTTGATAACGATTACTGGCTTGTGGTACTCGACGATGAAGGAAAAACCGAAGGATTAAACGATTACACCATTTCAAGCGGTAACTGGCAGTCGCTTCTTGTTGCCTCGACCAACCATTACGGCGACGTTGACATAAACGGGGCTGTAAATGCAGCCGACGCACTGCTCGCATTGCAGGTTGCAGTAGGAAAAACGACCCTTACCGTGCAGGGTGCTGTTGTGCTTGACGTAAGCGGCAACGGCGAAGTTGCGGCAGAGGACGCTTTGCTCATATTACAGTATGCCGTCGGGAAGATCACCAAATTCCCGATCGAAGATAAGATAGCTAAGGTTTAAGCCGGATAAAAGCAGACAACACGGTGCCCGGAATTCCGGTTTTTCGGATTGAATCACCGGAGTGAAAAAACAGTGTTGCACCGGACGAGTGAAAAACGCCTTAAAGGCGACCTTTTTCGTTATCCGATATAGCCCCTAAACCAAAAAACCGGCAGGACGATTTTTCCGTTCTGCCGGTTTTTAAACGGGCTAAGGTTTGAACGCCGTTTGTTTAAAACGGGAAAGGAACCTTTTTCGGGATTCGCCTCATAACATTTTACTTTTTATGGGTTTATCGGACGGACTTAAAGAGGAATATATAGGTTTTACGGCCGCTTTGCGGCGTGAAAAGCCTCTTTTGCTTGACTTTAGCGCGGCGCGGATATAAAATAGTAAGGTCGGTCCGGGCAAACGCCAAGCGGCGAAATATTTTACCTTGGACCGTAAGGAGAATTTTTAAAATGAAATCGGATGTTCTTATAATCGGAGCCGGACCTGCCGGTATTTTTACGGCGCTTGAACTTTTAAGAAACGGCAGAAAAGACAAAATAGTAGTGGTGGAGAAGGGACTGCCCGTGGATAAACGCCACTGCCCCAAGGAGACCACCCATCATTGCGTTAATTGCCGCCCGAACTGCAATATAACCACCGGTTTTTCGGGAGCGGGAGCCTTTTCCGACGGCAAGCTGTCCTTAAGCTATGAGGTCGGCGGCGAATTGCCCGAGCTTATCGGCGTGAATACCGCACAGGAAATGATAGATTACACCGACGGAATATATCTTGAATTCGGGGCCGATTCAAAGATCGAAGGAATCAATAACAGCGATGAGGTCAAGGAGATACGCAAAAACGCCATTAAGGCCGGACTTAAACTCGTTGACTGCCCGATTCGCCATTTAGGCACTGAAAAGGCGCAAAAGCTTTATCTTGCGATTCAGGAGTACCTTATAGAAAAGGGCGTGGAGATTCTTTTCTCTCATGAATGCAACCGCCTTATAATAGAAAACGGCGTTTGCCTGGGTGCATATGTCCGCAACAAAAATGAGGAATTCGAGTGCTTTGCCAAGCACACGATAGTTGCGACCGGCAGGCGCGGAGCCGACTGGCTTGAAAAGCAGTGTGCCGAATTCGACATTGCCCACGAGCCCGGTACGGTTGATATCGGCGTCAGGGTCGAGGTCCGTAACGAGGTTATGGAGTTTGTTAACCGTGTTTTGTACGAATCGAAGCTCATAGGCTATCCTCAGCCCTTTAAAAACAGGGTCAGGACATTTTGTCAGAATCCGGGCGGATTTGTAAGCCAGGAGAATTACGATAACGATCTGGCGGTTGTAAACGGCCATTCGTATAAGGACAGAAAGTCCAACAACACTAACGTGTCGATACTCTGCTCGCATAATTTTTCCGTTCCCTTCAACCAGCCGATCGCCTATGCGCAAAAGGTCGGCGAGCTTACCAACATGCTCGCAAACGGACATATTCTGGTTCAGCGCTTCGGCGATATTCTCGACGGAAAGCGCACATGGCAAAAGGAGCTTGTCCGCTCGAATATAGTGCCGACCCTGCCCGATGCGGTGGCCGGAGATATAACGGCGGCCATGCCCTACAGGGCAATGACCAACATTATAAACTTTATACATTCGGTTGACGTCGTTGTTCCGGGCTTTGCCGCACCAGAGACATTGCTGTATTCTCCCGAGCTTAAATTCTACAGCAACAAGATCCGCATGGACGCCGATCTTAACACCAGCATTAAGGGCCTTCACTGCCTGGGCGATTCAAGCGGCTGGACAAGGGGACTTATGATGGCCTCGGTAATGGGCGTTGTTATGGCTAAAAAGCTTATAGCGGCGGATAATTGCTGAAACTCTGTTTACGGGGAAAGTGCTAATACAAACCAAGACTAACCACAACTCAGATTTCACCCCGATCACAACACCTCCCCGCTATCCAAACCGCAATCCCAATCTCAGTCCCATTCCCAATCCCAATCCCAATCCGGACTTTCCATCCTCGCTCACATCACGTCGCCAAAACGGCAGGGCGAGTGACCGTAAGCGGAAAAATACATAATCAATAAAACCCGTTCGCGTAGTGCTTTTGGTGCTTGCGAACGGGTTTTGGCTTTTATTAATGACGGCGGATTTGTCCGGTCGGAATTTAGGGGATCGATGTTTAGCGTTTGAATATAAGAATTGGGGTTTTAGGAGGCTTTAGATAATAATAAGCCGCCATGCGAAAATTCTTTTACCCTTTGGGGGCGAAAATGCAAAAATTATGTCTTCGGTATTTTTTCATCAGCTTACCGCAAAAAAATCCGATTAAAACCGGGTTGTCCTTATACGAGGTCGCCCTTAGAGCATTCGTTTTTTCTGTTGTTTTTTTAAAAACGCGTTTCATATATTCGCATATAAAATCTTATACAAAAAGCAAAACAGCCACCGGTAAAAACCGGTGGCTGTAATTGTGCTTTATTAAAATTCCAAACCGGATATGCTTTTTTAAGCTTTTCCGGTTTGAAATTTAAAAATTACACTTAGCCGAGGCGGGCTTTGAGATCGCGGAGCTGTTTGGCCAACTCTTCGGGCAGATGATCGCCGAACTTCTTGTAGAACTCCTCAATGCCTTCGGCCTCTTTACGCCAAATGTCATTGTCGACCTCGAGGATCGATGCAAGGGTCTCCTTGCTCATGTCAAGGCCGTCTATATCAATGTCGTCGGCGCTGGGAACAAAGCCGATGGGGGTCTCATTGGCGTGAGCCTTACCTTCGCAACGGTCGAGTATCCAAAGCAGGACCCTCATGTTGTCGCCGAAGCCCGGCCACAGGAAGTTGCCCTCGTCATCAAGGCGGAACCAGTTGACGTTGAAGATCTTCGGAGCCTTGTCGCCGAGGGTCTTGCCCATCTCGATCCAATGTGCGAAGTATTCGCCCATGTTGTAACCGCAGAAGGGAAGCATTGCCATAGGATCGCGCCTTAAGGTTCCGACGGCGCCGGAAGCGGCGGCGGTGGTCTCGGAGGACATTATCGAGCCGACGAAAACGCCGTTGTTCCAATCCCTTGCCTGATAAACCAGCGGAGCGGTCTTAGCGCGGCGTCCGCCGAAGATTATGGCCGAAATGGGAACTCCGTCCGGATTCTCAAACTCGCTGCTTATGCAGGGGCAGTTCTTTGCCGGAGCGGTAAATCTGCTGTTGGGATGAGCGCCCTTGCTTCCGTCGGTGCAATCCCACTTCTCGCCCTTCCAGTTGAGAGCGTTCTTGGGCGGATTCTTGTCAAGGCCCTCCCACCAAACGGTGTTGTCCTCAAGATTGTGAACAACGTTGGTGAATATGGTACCCTGTCTGGTCGAAGCCAGAGCGTTGGGGTTGGATTTTTTGTTTGTTCCGGGAGCAACGCCGAAGAAGCCGTTTTCGGGGTTGACGGCCCAAAGACGTCCGTCCGGTCCCTTGCGCATCCAGGCGATATCGTCGCCGACCGTCCAGACCTTGTAGCCCTTCTCGCGGAAGATTTCGGGCGGAATGAGCATGGCAAGGTTGGTCTTACCGCAGGCCGACGGGAAGGCAGCCGCGATATAGCGGATCTGTCCGTCGGGGCTCTCGAGTCCGAGAATGAGCATATGCTCGGCCATCCAACCCTCGAGCTTGCCCTGATATGAGGCTATGCGAAGAGCAAAGCACTTTTTACCGAGCAATACGTTTCCGCCGTAGCCGGAGTTGACCGAAATAATGGTGTTGTCCTGCGGGAACTGGCAGATATAACGTTTTTCTTCATCTATATCGCATTTGCAATGCAGTCCGCGTACCCAGTCCTCGCTGTCTCCGAGGGTATCAAGAACGTTCTTGCCGACACGGGTCATAATGGCCATGTTGAGTACAACGTATATGGAGTCGGTAAGCTCAATACCGATCTTCGAGAATTTCGAGCCGACAGGACCCATCGAATAGGGGATAACATACATTGTACGGCCCTTGTAGCTGCCGCGGGCTATGTCGTAAAGCATCTTGTAGGCCTTTGAGGGCTCCATCCAGTTGTTGGTCGGGCCGGCCTCATCCTGAGTCGGGGTGCATATAAGGGTGCGTCCCTCAACGCGCGCAACGTCGTTTACCGCCGTGCGGTGGAGGTAACAGCCGGGAAGCTTTTCCTCGTTGAGCTTTATCATTTCGCCGGTGGCGCAGGCCTCTTTACGGAGCTCTTCAAGCTGCTCCTCATTGCCGCTTATCCACACGACCTTGTCAGGATTGACAAGAGCTATCTGCTCATCAATCCAACCGAGAACCGACTTGTTCTTGGTCATACACATACAAATACATCCTTTCCGTAATTTAAGCCGTTAAAGCTTTTTCTTTAATTCGGCCGTATGCAGTGTCAACCCTTAAAATTAACATTGCATATTTTTAAAATGTGTTATAAAATGTGATAGGAGTAAAAACGCAAAATCACATATTCCCATACCGTATGGGATGGGGAAACGGCCAAACGGTCCAAATTTCCCTATTGTGATTATATACCCGACGGCTTTGTGTTTCAATAACAAATTGTGAATTTTTTGATAATTTTGTATTTTTGTCGGTTGAAAAGGCCTGTCCGGGTGCCAAAACTATTTATTTCGGCGTAACGGTCGGTTATAATTGAAGTAATGCAGCGATTAAGATTTCGGGAGTTGATATGTCTTTGCAGAAAACCGTACATCCGTTTGCGGCCTTTACGCTTTTTTTGTTTCCGGCCGTGCTGTGCATGTTTGTTTTTTCGCCGGTTGCTTTGATGCTGTGCTTTGCGGGAGGTTTTTTTTCGGCGGTTGTTTATTCGAGGGTTAAGGCGCGTAAAATTCTTTTGGTCACCGCCGCGGCGTTTCCGGTCGTGCTCGGTTTTAATTTTTTGTTCAGTCATCGGGGCGAAAGTGTGCTTTTTACAATCGGCAAGGTTCGTTTTACGGCCGAATCCCTTGTTTTTGCGGCGATGGCAGCGGTCATGATTTCGGCCGTTTCGCTGTGGTTTTGCGCCTTTTTTTCGGCTTGCGGCTCCGGCGGAATATACAGGCTTTTTTCGGGGGTTTTTCCGTCGTTTTGTATGCTCGTTTCAATTACCCTTCGGATGGTTCCGCTGACGGCGAGAAGGGCCGCCTGTACAAAAGAAGCGATGTCGGTTTTTATAAAGGAAAAGCCCGGACTCGGAGCGAGGATGACCTTGGCGTCCGGCCAGCTTTTATCGGTTGCGGCGAGATCCTTTGAGGAGTCGGTCATAACGGCCGATTCAATGCGGTCGCGCGGATATGATATAGGAATCAAAAGAACCGATTCGCGCCGTAGAAAAATCCGCCCGGGCGAGGCCGTATGTGTGGTTTTTATGTCGGCGATGTTCGTTTTATCGCTTGTTTTTGTAATCAGGGGCAGCTTTGCCTTTGATGTTTTCGATTCGGGAGTGCCGGGGGTCTGGCAGGATATTATAACCATCGACGCCGAAAAGGCTTTATCGCTCGGTTTTCTCGGTGCCGCGACCATGTATCCGGCGTTTTCGGCCCTTTATAAATGTCTAAAAAGAAAGAAGCAGTGCCATGTATAACAGAATAAATCTTCTTGATAAGCATACCGCCGAGCTTATTGCGGCCGGAGAGGTTGTGGAGCGGCCGAGTTCGGTTGTAAAGGAGCTGGCCGAAAACTCCATCGACGCTAAAGCGGCACACATAACGGTGGAAATACGCGACGGAGGAATTTCATACATACGCATAACCGACGACGGCTGCGGAATTGCGCGCGATGATGTTAAAAAGGCCTTTTTGCGCCATGCCACAAGCAAGGTCTTAAGCGAAGAGGATCTCTCTCGTATCGGCACCCTCGGATTCAGGGGAGAGGCTCTGCCGTCGATAGCCTCGGTCGCAAGGGTCGATATGCTTACCAAAACCAAGGACGAGCCGGTAGGTACCCTTTACAGAATTCACGGCTCCGAGGAGGTATCCTTTGACGACGCCGGATGCCCCGACGGAACCACAATAACCGTAAAGGATCTTTTTTACAACACTCCGGCGAGGATGAAATTTTTAAAGAAAAACGTATCGGAGGCAAATGCGGTAGCCGACGTTGTCGAACGGCTTGCTCTCTCTCACCCTGAGGTGTCGTTCAGACTGCTTCGCGAGGGTAAAGAGGTAATTCTAACTCCGGGAGACGGCAAGCTGATTTCGGCCATACGTGCGGTTTACGGCAAGGAGTTTTCATCTTCTCTCATTCCGGCGGAATATTCCGATTCCGGAATGTCGGTGCACGGTTATATATCAAAGCCGGTATATTCGAGGCCGACAAGGTCAATGCAGACATTTTTTGTCAACGGCCGCTTTGTAAGGACCGGCACCGGCGCCGCCGCTTTGAGCGAGGCGTATAAAAATTCGGTTATGACAGGTAAATTTCCGGCCTGTGTGCTTATGATAGAAACCCCATTTGAGTTTGTGGATGCCAATGTCCATCCGGCCAAGACCGAAATAAGGTTTGCCGATGAGAGAAAGGTTTTTTCTCTTGTTTACTATGCCGCCAAAAATGCTCTTATGAGCAAAGATACAAGAAAAGAGGCCGTTTTAAAGACCGACGGCGGATTTAAAAAGCCGCCTAAACCCTTTGAAAAGCCGAAGGATTATTCGCTTCGCCCTTCGGCGTATCAGACCAATATCGAAAGTCTTTTTTCGGTAGGAAAAAGGCTTTCGGGTGAAGCTGACAATGCCGGGCAAAAGCAGCGTGATAATTCGGATACGAATACGGGCGCACCCGGCGGAATTTTGGAAAACACTACGCAAAACCGGTCTTTTACCGACGGGAATGACGGCGTAGGTATACCCGGCAAAGAGGGAGACGGCTCTTCGCGTTTTTTAACGGGCGGATATGACGGGTTAACCCGAGAAAACCCGGCGTCGCTGGCGGAAAAAGGCGTTTTTTATGACTCGGGACGTCTGAGCCGGCCGGCCGGGGCTTTATCCGGATTTTCGTCGGAGAACAGCGCCGATATCGACATTTATGTCGACTCAAACGGCAGCGGCGCGACAGACATCGAAAAAAGCGGCGAGGACGGTAACGAGCATAAAAAGACCGACGATGACATTGCCGGAAATTCCGTCAGCAAATTCCTTGCCGACGGGGAAAATATCGGAAATACAGGAAATATTACGAATGCACCGGACGATTACGACCGCCGAAACGACGTGCAATCCGGCGGCGGATATGATGATAACGGATACGGCGACGATATTGTCCCCTCGAAAAAGGACGTACAGATAAAGCTGATGGGGGAGGCCTTTAATACCTATATTTTTGCTCAGGTCGGGCAGAAAATACTGGTTATAGATAAGCATGCCGCCCACGAGAGAATGATTTTTGACCGCTTGAGGTCGCAAAAATGGGAGAGGGCATCCCAGCAGCTGATGTCCCCGATACGGGTACGGCTTTCGCGCGCCCAGTACGACGCGGTTATAAACAACATTTCGGTTTTAAGAGAGGCCGGAATAGATGTTGAGGATTTCGGAGACTGCGATTTGCTGGTCAGAGGGGTTCCGCTGCTGACCGATGAGGGAGATATTTCCTCCCTGCTTGAAGAAACGGCTCAAAAGCTGATTGAAAACCGCAGCACCGAGAGCGAGCATACCGAATGGGTGTTTCACTCGGTTGCCTGCCGGGCGGCCGTTAAGGCCGGAGACCATTCCGAGCCTCAGGAGCTCAAAGCCCTTATAAAGCGCATAGTAGAGGACGACAGCATAAGATATTGCCCTCACGGCAGGCCGGTAGCCTTTTACATTACAAGGGGCGAGCTCGAAAGGCAGTTTTCGAGGACATAAACGCAAAGAAAAGCCGGAACAAATCTGATAAAATTAAAATAAAGAATACAAAGAGCTGTTTTATTTCTTGATTTTCGCCCGAATGTCTTTATCTGAGGTTTTTCGGGCGGAATTAAAAACTTTACGGTAATAAAAGCGAGGGACGAAAAAGGGTGTCGGACGGGTCTTGCAGCGTGCAAAAAAACGGAAATAACAAAAAAATAAAGCTGGCGGCGGTTGTGGGACCTACTGCCTCGGGAAAAACCGCCCTTTCGGTTGAACTTGCGAGGCGTTTTTCGGGAGAGGTGGTATCGTGCGATTCGATGCAGGTGTACAGCGAACTCAAAATCGCCACGGCGCGGCCGGATGATAAGGAAATGCGCGGAGTGGCGCACCATCTTTTGGGGTATGTATCCTTGGATGAGGAATACTCGGTGGCGCGATATGTCGAGGACGCCACGGCGGCCGTTAAGGATATAACGTCCAGGGGAAAACTGCCGGTTCTTTGCGGCGGAACGGGGCTTTATTATACCTCCTTTGTCGATTCGGTCGGCTTTTCGCCGGCGGCGGGAGATGAAGCCGTCCGTCAAAAATACAGGGAAATAGCCGAGGGCGAAAACGGAAATGAACGGCTAATCAAGATGCTTTCATCGGTCGATCCCAAGACGGCGGCAAAACTTCATCCCAATGATACGGGAAGAATTATCAGGGCGCTTGAGGTTTATGAGCTTACCGGCGTTACCCAGAGCGAATATGCCCGTTTATCAAGGACGGGAGAAAGCCGTTACGATCTGTGCGCCATAGGGCTGCGTTACCCGGACAGGGCAGTGCTGTACGACCGTATAAACCGACGGGTCGACAAAATGATAAAGGACGGATTGCTCGGCGAGGTTGAGTCGGTAATATCGTCGGGAAAATTCGGTAAAACGGCCTCTCAGGCAATCGGAGTAAAGGAGTTTCTGCCCTATTTTAAGGGAGAGGCCACCCTTGACGAGTGCACCGAGATATTAAAAAGGAATACCCGGCGCTACGCCAAAAGACAGATGACCTGGTTTAACCGGGATGAACGTATTTGCTGGATAGATGTGATGAGCGATACGGATTTTAATGAAATTTCGGAGAAAGCCGAAAAAATTATGGAAAAGTTTGTGTCTGTGTGTTAAAATGGAAGAGCCATGTCTTATGGTATAAAAATTGCTTTGTACGGTGATTGGCGATTGGTGCGGTAAGGCACGCGGCGAAATCACAAAAAGAGAAAAACATAAAAAATATGAGGAGTGCGTTTTGCGATGAATACCCAGATGAACATACAGGATGTATTTTTAAATAAAGCGAGGATTAAAAAAATTTCGCTTGTGGTTTATCTTGTAAACGGATTTCAGTTTAAAGGGACGGTAAAGGCTTTTGATAATTTTACCGTAGTCATGGAAAACGAGCACGGACAGCAGAGTCTTGTCTATAAGCATGCAATATCGACCGTTATACCGGCGGCCGATACAGAAATACTTGCACAAGACAACGATTAGTTATATAATAACATAAATATGCGCATGAACGGGAGGGACAACCTTGAAACTGAACACCAAAAGGATACTGCTGTGTATAGCGGCGGTGTTTATGCTTGCCTACGTTATATTTCAGGTTACCACCTCCCTTAAAAACACGGTCAAAACCGAATATACCACCCATTATACGTATTTTGACAACATAAAGGCAAAGGCCTATATTGTAAAAAAAGAAACTGTGCTTGAGGATGTCGGCGGCGGTACGGTAAGCTTTTTGGCGTCGAACGGACAAAGGGTATCACAGGGCAGCGTTGTGGCCAAAAGCTTTTCGGACGATGAGCAGGCCGACGCCATGATAAGGGCAAATGAGCTGTCGGATAAAATAGAGCAGTTTGAAAAGATCGGCAGTATGAGCGGCGGTTATCTGGCGGCTCAGGCCGAGCGGCTTGAGGACAGGGTCAATGAAGCGCTTTGCAATTATTTTGAGGTTACCGACGGTGCGGATTTAAGGCAGCTTTCGGCAAAGTCGGGTGAACTGCTTTCGGTGCTAAACGAAAGCGCACTGGCTTCCGGCGGCGCTTCGGATTTTTCGGCCAAGGTTGAGCAGCTCAAGGCCGAAAAGCAGGCCCTCGAGGCCAAGTGTTCGAATCCGCTGGCGACCGTAACGGCTCCGGTATCGGGGTATTATGTAAACATGACCGATTCGCTTGAGGGATATATCGACCCCGAAAAGGCGCTTAAACTTACATGCGATGAAATAAGTGATGCGCTGTCACAGAATCTGCAAACGAAGAATTCGGGAAGCGGCAAGATTATAAACGGGTACGAGTGGTATTTTACCTGTGTTATTGATGAAGGTCAGTCGGAGAAGCTCGCCGTGGGGGACGGTATATCGGTATATATTCCGAATGTGACGGCCGATTCCGTACCGGTAAGGGTCGCGGCCCTTAATCACGACAGGGCCGGGGCTCGGTGCGCGGTAGTGCTTGAGTGTACATACATGACCGGAGCGCTATCATCGCTCAGGTGCGAGGATATTGAAATATGTGTCGGCTCCTATACCGGACTTCGCGTTCCGGCCGATGCGGTGCGCGTTGTGGACGGGATTACCGGCGTTTATGTTATTTCGGGAGTTTCGGCGCGTTTTAAGCCGATAGACATAGTTTATAACGACGGCGGATTTGTCGTCGCGAAGACGGATAATACAAATTCCTCGGCCCTTACTCTTTACGAAGAGCTGATAGTGTCCGGCGGAGATCTGTATGACGGAAAGGTTGTAAAGTAATCATGGCACAAAATGTGCAAAGTCTTGAAAAACGCATGCGTGATTTTGATATAAGTTACGCCGAAATAAAGGAGAATATTGCCCGTGCGGCCGAGGTCTCCGGCAGGAAGTACGAGGATATAAAGCTGCTTGCCGCGACCAAAACGGTGCCGGTCGAGCTTATAAACTACGCGGCCGAACAGGGTATTGAGTTAATGGGCGAAAACCGGGTTCAGGAGCTGGACGAAAAATATGACCGCCTGAGCTTTAAAAAGGATCAGATACATTTTATAGGGACCCTTCAGACCAACAAGGTGCATAATCTGATAGGCAGGGTCGGGATGATAGAATCGGTAAATTCCGAAAGGCTTGCAGGCTATATATCGAGAATAAGCCTTGAACGCAATACCGTCACCGACGTACTTGTTGAGGTGAACGTCGGGGCTGAGGCAACCAAAAGCGGAGCCGATATGCAGAGCGTTGCGGGACTGATTGAAAAAATAAGCGGTTTTTCGGGTGTTCGGGTGCGCGGACTTATGGCCATTCCGCCGGCGACCGACGATCAATATGAACTGAAAATGAATTTTTTAAATATGTATAATATGTTTATTGACATCAGGGACAAAAAAATAGATAATATAAGTATGGATTTTTTGTCGATGGGAATGTCGCACGATTACCGCGAGGCTATTGAGTGCGGTGCGAATATCGTCAGAATAGGCTCGGCGCTCTTCGGGGCGAGGAGCTATGCCAGAGATTGATATTGATAAAAATAATTTAACTAATCAGCATAAAAAGCTTTAAGGGGTGTAAAACGATGAGTTTTATGGATAAAATCAAGACTATAATGGCGCCGGTCGAGGATGACGAGGATTATTACGATGATGTAGACAGCGATGTGCCTATGGGGACTTCTCAGCCCGAGCGCAAGAGTGCTCCGAGCACGTCGTATTTTGACGATCCGCCCGTGAGTGAAAAACGCAACAAGGTGGTAAACATACATGCGACCACACAGTTACAGGTCGTGCTTGTAAAGCCCGAGCGTGTGGCTGACGCACCCTCTATTGCCGATCATCTCAACGATAAAAAGACGGTTGTGCTCAACTTAGAGTCTGCAACCAAGGAGGTTTCGCGCCGTCTTATAGACTTTTTAAGCGGTGTTGCCTATGCCAATAAAGGTCAGATAAAAAGGGTGGCCAACAGCACGTTTATAATAACCCCATTTAATGTGGACATAATGGGCGACATGCTTATAGATGAGCTTGAAAGCAGCGGAATGTACATATAAATTGATGACAAAATAAAGAAAAAACGGCCGTGCGGATTTCGGCGCGGCGAATGTGTTTTTATATTTTGGCCCTTGTCCGTCATAGATATAAATTAAGGACATTAAGGGCTGTGGGTTTACAGTGTTTTTGTAAAATGTTGTACCTGATGGGGACAAACCGCCTTTTATAACGTAGTTTTTATACCGGCCTCTCATTGTTCGGCGAGATGACTTCAAGTATCGCATCGGTTAAAGGGAAAAGGTTTTGTATATCGGGTTCAACACAAGGATCAGAATCGGAAAAAATGACAGGGGGTTGCATTGAGTTGATCACTGCGTCACAGATAAGGAGCGCGGAATTTTCGCGCTCGGCAAGGGGCTATAAGGCCTTTGAGGTGGATGAGCTGCTTGAGGAGGCGGCCAATACCATTGACCGTTATCAAAAGGAAAATGAGGAGCTTACCCGTAAGCTGGCTGTTCTGGCCGAGAAGATAAAGGAGTACCGTCAGGACGAGGAGAGCATAAAGCAGGCCCTCGTTACGGCTCAGCGCACGGCCGACAGCATTATAAAGGACGCCCAGACCGAGGCCGACAAAACCACAAGCGAATTAAACGGCAAAACCAACGAGGCCATTGCCGTAGCCAAGAAAAGGGCCGAGGCTATTTTGAGGGACGCCGAGGAGAAATCCAAGGCTATGCTTTCGCAGGCCAAGGAGCGCTCGCTTGCTGCCATTGCTCAGGCGAGGGACAAAACCGGTAAGATGATATTAGAGGTATCGGATGCCCGCCGCCGCGAGATGAAGGTTTGCGAGGAAATGAAGAAAAAGGCGGCCGATTTCCGAATAGAGCTGCTTAATATGTATAAGGCTCAGGTTGAGGTGATAAACAAGCTGCCGGACACCGTTAACGAGGAGCTTGATTTTGAGAAAAGCGGAATGCCGGAGCTTTCCGACATAGCCGTTCCCGAAATTGAGCTCGACGACATATCGGTCGGACTTTCTCACGGCGACATTAGCGATATTTCCGACGATAACGGCGTTAATGCCGTAAATGCTGCGGCATTGGCCGATTCGGATGACGATAAGCCTGCCGCGGAGGGCTTTTCGGTAAAAAATGAGGACGTTTTTTCGGCTTCGGACGATGTTGCCCCGTCGGATAATTCCGGCGAAAGCGAAAAGGAATCGAAGGGAACAGATGTCGCCCCCGAAAAACAAAACGGCGTCGCAAACAATGAAAGCGGCGAGGCGGATTCGGCCTCAAACGGCGAGCCTGCCGGTTTTTTCAGAAGGGTAACGCCGGGCGAGGAAAATGAAAGCGGCGAAGCCTCGGTTTCCGGATTCAAGGTAAGAAATGATGACGGCGGCTCAAAATTCGGCCGACTTAAATTCGGGGACGATTACGATCCCGAAAACGACGACGATGACGACGAGTTTGACGATATAGACGGCAACGATTCGAAGCACGGACTGTTCCGCCGGAAAAAATAAGCAGAATAACACAAGGACACAGGCCGGGCATTTTGGCGTCGGCCTGTGTCTTGGATTGAAAGGACAATAAAACGGTATGGAAAAGCAGGATTACAATTCTACACTTAATCTCCCTTCTACCGAATTTGCAATGCGCGCCGGTTTGCCCCAAAAGGAGCCGGTGATGCTTGAGGATTGGTACAAGCGCGACATTTACGGCAAGCTTATGCAGATTAACGAGGGCAAGCCCCTTTTTGTGCTGCATGACGGACCTCCGTATGCCAACGGCGATATACACATGGGTACGGCGCTTAATAAGGTGCTTAAGGATTTTATAATCCGCTACAAGAATATGAGCGGATTTAAGGCTCCTTACGTTCCCGGCTGGGACACCCACGGACTTCCCACCGAGCTCAAGGCGAGGGCCAAGGCCGGCATTACCGCCGATTCGACCATTCCCGACAGCGAGCTAAGAGACATATGCAGGGAGTTTACCCTTTCGTATCTTGACGGCCAGCGCAACCAGTTCAAGCGTCTCGGTGTAATAGGCGAGTGGGACAACCCCTACATAACCCTTACCCATGATTTTGAGGAGGCACAGATAAAGGTCTTTGCCGAAATGGCCTCAAAGGGCTACATTTACAAGGGTCTTAAGCCGGTTTATTGGTGCCCGGAATGCCAGACCGCTCTTGCCGAGGCCGAAATTGAGTATGCCGAGGATCCCTGCTATTCGATATACGTTAAATTCAAGGTGACCGACGACAAGGGCAAGCTTTATAATATGGGCGCTAAAGAGGGCCATACCTATTTTGTAATTTGGACGACCACAACCTGGACATTGCCGGGAAACGTTGCCGTTTGTCTCGGCCCGGATTTCGATTATTGTCTTATAAAATCGGGAGACGACTTTTTTGTAATGGCCGACGGGCTTTATGAGGAATCGATGAAGGCCGCCGGTATTGACGACTATGAGGTAATAGGAAAAATCAAGGGCAGCGAGCTTGAGGGAATCGAGACGGCTCATCCCTTTATCGACCGCACGTCGTATGTTATAGTAGGTGATCATGTTACCCTTGAAAGCGGTACCGGATGCGTTCATACGGCTCCGGGCCACGGTGTTGAGGATTTTGAAATATGCAAAAAGTATCCCGAACTTCCGGTTATTGTGCCGGTCGACTCGCACGGTGTGCTGACGGCTGAGGCCGGGCAATTTGAGGGTCTTTCAACCGAGGAGGCCGGAAAGGTCATAGCCGCCCATCTTGAAAAAACCGGTGCGCTGTTCGCCCTTAAAAAGATAATTCACCAGTATCCGCATTGCTGGCGCTGCAAAAAGCCGGTGCTTTTCCGTGCGACAAGCCAGTGGTTCTGCTCGATATCCGATTTCAGAGAGCAGGCGATAAACGCCGTTGACAGCGTTAATTGGATTCCGGCATGGGGTCACGACCGTTTGCAGTCGATGATACGCGAGCGCAACGATTGGTGCATTTCCCGTCAGAGAAAATGGGGCGTGCCGATACCGGTATTCTATTGTGATGATTGCGGTAAAGAGATAATTTCCAAGCCTGCCATGCTTAAGGTTGCCGAGATATTCGGCAAGGAGGGAACCAACGCCTGGTTCGACAAGCCGGCCGAGTACTTCCTGCCCGAGGATTTTAAGTGCCCTCATTGCGGAAGCACCAGCGGCTTTACCAAGGAAAAGGATATAATGGACGTCTGGTTCGATTCCGGATCGTCTCATTTTGCGGTATGCCGTCAGCGTCCTTATCTTAAATGGCCGGCGGACGTTTACCTTGAGGGTGCCGATCAGTACAGAGGCTGGTTCCAGTCCTCAATGCTGACATCGGTTGCAGTTACCGGTAAGGCTCCGTATAAGACCGTTATATCCCACGGCTGGGTTGTTGACGGAGAGGGCAGAAAAATGTCCAAATCCCTCGGCAACGGAATAAATCCCGACGATATTGTAAAGCAGTACGGCGCCGAGATTCTGCGCTTGTGGGTCGCATCGTCGGATTATCACGCCGATATAAGAATTTCGCCCGAGATATTAAAGCAGCTCTCCGAGGGCTACCGTAAGATCCGCAACACGGCGAGATTTATCCTCGGAAACATCGGCGATTTTGATCCCGAGAAGGATTCGGTTGCCGACAGCGAGCTTGAAAATATCGACCGTTTTGCTCTTAGAAAGCTGAACGATCTTATTGACGACGTTAAAACCGGATACGAGCAGTACGAGTATCACAATGTTTATCACAGCATTCACAATTTCTGTGTTGTCGATATGTCCAACTTCTATCTTGACGTTTTAAAGGACAGGCTTTATGTCGAGCGAGCCGATTCCAAGACCCGCCGTGCCGCCCAGACCGTCATGTACAAGATACTCAAGGCCTTAACCCTTATGATTTCGCCGATTCTGGCCTTTACCGCCGAGGAGATCTGGAAGTATATTCCCCACAGCGAGGGAATGAACGACGAAAGTCCCCTGTTCAACATGATGCCCGAAAAGGTAACCGGAGCTGCCGACGACGAGCTTATGGCGATATATGACCGCATTCATGAGCTCCGCGACGATGTCAAAAAAGCACTCGAGTCCGCCCGTGCAGAAAAGCTTATCGGCGCATCACTTGATGCGAAGGTAACACTGTTCGCAAGCGGCGAGCTGAAAGACTTTATAATCGCACATAAAAACGAGCTTGCCGAGGCCTTTATAGTGTCCCAGCTTGAGGTTTGCGACGGTGAAGCCGCGCCGGAAAACGCCGCAAAGGGCGATATCGACGGACTTTGTGTCCTGGTCGAAAAGGCAACCGGCGAAAAATGTGCACGGTGCTGGATGTATTCCGATACCGTCGGCAAAAACGCCTCACATCCCGACCTCTGCGAGAGATGTGCAAAGGTGCTCGGTTGACAGATCGGCTGACAAAAAATATATTATTGTTTAAAGGAAAGAAGGGAGCATATATGCAACCAGGCATTAAAAAAGAAAAAAACAAATTGTTTATATGGCTCTCTCTTGCCGTAATTTTGCTTCTTATAGCGGCCGATCAGTTAACCAAAATGCTGGTCGTTAAAAATATGTCGCTCGAAGGGCAGCTTGAGATTATACCGGGGCTTCTGGATTTTAAATACGTCAGAAACACCGGAATATCCTTCGGGCTTTTCAGCGGACTCGGAATGCAGATCGCCCTGTCGGCGGTGACCGTTTTGATAGTGGCGGTTATTCTGTGGTTTTTATGGTTTAAAAAACCGTCATCAAGGCTGCTTAAATGCGCGCTGATATTGGTGGCATCCGGCGGAGTAGGCAATGCGATAGATCGGATACGGCTCGGGTATGTTATAGATTTTTTGCTTTTCGAATTCGACTGGTTCCCGTATGTTTTTAATGTCGCCGACTGTTTTGTGACGGTGGGCGGCGCCATGTTCTGCATTTATCTTATTTTCGGCTTCGGGGCGACGGAGAGTAAAACGAAAAGGGCGAGAAATGACGGTTCGTCCGTTTCGTGCGAGCCCGGCAGCGTCGATAATGCAGTCGGTGAGAACACAGCGTCAACGTTCGCGGAAGTGAATACGGCGGATGATAACAAAGCCGAAGCTTTGTCTGAGCTTTGCGAAAGAGCCGATGCGGCGGACAGTGCCGGTAATCCGGAAAAAGGAGACGCTTTCGGTGAGTTTTCGGATGCGGAAAACGCTCCGGAGAAAAACCGGGATTTATCAGAAAATATCGGCGGTAACTGATAGTATGCAAACGGTAATTTTGACGGTAGAATCGCTCTCTCCTAAAAGGGCCGACGCCGTCGTGGCCTCCCTTTTGGAGGATGTTTCAAGGGCGGCCGCAATACGGCTTATAGAAAGCGGAAATATAACGCTAAACGGCAAAAAAATTAAAAAAAGCGACAAGGTCGCAAAGGGCGATGTGCTGACTGTCGTTTTACCCGATCCGGAGCCCGAAAGGGCGTTGCCGGAGGATATACCGCTTGATATTGTTTATGAGGATGACGATCTGCTCGTTGTAAACAAGCCAAAGGGAATGGTGGTTCATCCGGCCGCCGGCAACAAGGAACACACCCTGGTGAACGCGCTGCTGTTTCATTGTAAGGACAGTCTTTCCGGAATAGGCGGAGTAAAGCGCCCCGGTATAGTTCACCGTATAGATAAAGATACAAGCGGGCTTTTAATAGTGGCAAAAAACGATTTTGCCCATGTGGGACTCGCTTCCCAGATAAAGGATCATTCCTTTACACGCGAATACAAGGCGGTGGTTATAGGCCGCATTAAGAACAGCGAGGGCATAGTAGATGCTCCCATAGGACGTCACCCGGTAAAACGCAAGTGCATGGCCGTAACCGATAAAAATTCCAAAAATGCCGTTACGCATTATTTTGTCGAAAGGTATTTTCCGGGATATACATTTGTAAGATTGAGGCTTAAGACCGGACGTACCCACCAAATAAGGGTCCATATGGCCTATATAGGCCATCCGGTGGCCGGCGATCCGCTTTACGGTGGACTTAATAAGGATACCGAAGTCTTAAGCGGACAGTGTCTGCACGCCGGACTGATAGGATTTATTCATCCGAGAACGGGCGAATACATGGAGTTTGAAGCGCCCTTGCCGGATTATTTTAAGGAGTTTTTAAAAAAGCATGAATTATGACGGACCGCTCAGCGGAATACTTCTTCTTTCCGATATAGACGGCACATTGCTCCCCGAAAACGGAGAAATTCCCGAAAATAATATATCGGCCATAGAAAAATTTAAAACCCTGGGCGGCACCTTCGGCCTTTGTACGGGGCGTTCGATGGAATCGGCGAGATGGGCCGTTTCAAACAGGGATTTGACCAATTGCCCCTCTATAGTGTACAATGGCGGAGCGATATATGATTTCAGGGACGACAGACTTTTAAAGGTTTATTCTTTGCCTGCCGCCGCCCGGTGCAAGGTTTTTGAGATAATGCGCACCTTTCCGGATATAGGAGTTGAGGTACACATCGATTGCAGGGCGTTTTGTCTGCAATTTAACGAGCTTTCTAAATATCATATGCTCAGGGAGACCTCTAATTACCACGTTACACCCATAGCCGATCTTCCGTCAGGTGAGTGGAACAAGGTGGTCTTTGTGGCCGAGGAGCAACGCATAAACGATCTTATCACCTATGCAGGCGGGGTGGATACCTCGAACGAGGATTTTTATTTTTTACGTTCGGATAAGCGGCTTTATGAGCTGCTCCCGAAATCGGCGACAAAGGGAAATGCCCTTATAACGCTCGGCGGAATTTTGAATATTGATAACGAAAATATCTACGCCATAGGCGATTACTACAACGATATAGATCTTTTAAAGGCGGCAGGTGTGGCGGTGACGGTAGCGTCGGCGCCCGAGGAGATAAAGCGGTATGCCGACTATATTACATGCGAATGCTCTTTAGGTGCGGTGGCCGATCTTGTGGAGCATATCATTGCCGAAAGAGCTGTGTAGCTAAAGGATACGGTGTTGTATTATCAAGGTGAAGATGTCGCGTTTTTTATTCTGAGCGGACGGCGAAGATAGCTTCATTTGTCCGTACGGCACTTAAAAAATAAATACCGCGTGCAAAACAATCCGTTTTTTATATAGCCGTAAGGATATGTCTAAACGGGGAGCTGTATGCGTGAAATATGGAGGGTAAATCTTGGATAACAAACAGAAAAAAGAGCTGATGATAACCGCGAACAATATCCGTCGGGGTATTATCGACGGTGTGTACAGCGCCGGCTCGGGACATCCGGGCGGATCGCTGTCAATAGCAGACGTTTTGGCTTATCTTTATTTTAAGGAGATGAGAATCGATCCGAAAAATCCGGACTGGGAGGACAGAGACCGTCTTGTGCTTTCAAAGGGACATACGGCCCCGGGGCTTTATTCCGCTCTTGCAAACCGCGGATATTTCCCCGTAGAAGAGCTTAAAACTCTTCGCAAGCCCGGCTCGTTTTTGCAGGGACATCCCGATATGCGAGGAACCCCCGGGTGCGACATGAGCTCCGGCTCGCTCGGTCAGGGTATTTCGGTGGCTTGCGGAATGGCTCTTGCCTCAAAGCTTGACGGCGACCGTTTCAGGGTTTACGCCATAATGGGCGACGGCGAGCTTGAGGAAGGACAGGTCTGGGAAGCGGCCATGTTTGCCGGCGACAAAAAGCTTGATACGCTGTGCGCAATAGTTGACAACAATAATCTTCAGATAGACGGAACACTCGACGAGGTTAACGCTCCCTACCCGATAGACAAAAAGTTCGAGGCCTTTAATTTTAACGTCATTAAGGTGAACGGCCATGATTTTGACGAGCTTGACGACGCTTTCACCCGTGCCCGTGCGACAAAAGGCATGCCTACGGTTATAGTCATGAATACCGTTAAAGGCAAGGGAGTGTCATTTATGGAAAATAAGGCCGAATGGCACGGTGCCGCCCCGAACGACGAGCAGTACAGGCAGGCAATGCATGATCTTGACGAGATCGAAAAGAGCATAAAGTAAGAAAGGAAGGCGATTTTTAATGTCAGAAACAGTTGTAAAACAGGCAACCCGTGAAGCTTACGGCAAGGCACTGGCCGAGCTCGGCGGCGAAATAGACAATCTTATAGTGCTTGACGCCGACCTTTCGGGCGCTACAAAAACGGGGGTATTTAAAAAGCTTTACCCCGAGCGCTTTTTCAATTGCGGAATAGCCGAACAGAATCTTATAGGCGTTGCAACCGGTCTTACGGCGGCCGGAAAGTTGGTTTTTGCCAGCACCTTTGCCATGTTCGCTGCCGGACGTGCCTATGAGCAGGTTCGCAATGCGGTCGGATATACCCACATGAACGTTAAAATAGCCGCGACCCATGCCGGTCTTTCGGTCGGCGAGGACGGCGCTACACATCAGTGCAACGAGGACATAGCTCTTATGCGCACAATCCCGGGAATGACGGTGCTTTGCCCGGCTGACGGCAACGAAACAAGGGCGGTAATCCGCGCCGCGGCAGCATTTGAGGGGCCTGTTTATATACGTTTGGGAAGAATGGCCGTGCCCATGATTTTCCCCGAGGGTCATTCGATCGAAATCGGCAAGGCCGAAACCTTAAAAGACGGCAATGACGTGACCATAATCGCCACCGGCGTTATGACCTACATGGCGCTTGAGGCGGCCGAGAAGCTTGAAAGCGAGGGAATATCGGCCCGAGTGCTCAACATCCATACCATCAAGCCGTTGGATGAAGAGGCCGTTTTAAAGGCAGCGAAAGAAACCGGCGCCATTGTAACCGCCGAAGAACACAGCGTAATAGGCGGTCTCGGCTCGGCAGTTTGCGATGTTACAAGCGAAAAATTCCCCGTTCCGGTAATAAAGGTCGGGGTTAACGACAAGTTCGGAAAATCCGGTCCTGCAATGCAGGTGCTCGAAAAATTCGGGCTGTCGGCCGACGCGATATACGAAAAGACGAAGGCGGCCATAGCGGCAAAAAAATAATTTGCCTTGCGTTTGGGCGTGTGACAAGAATATAAAAACACGGTATGCATTTATAAATGCATACCGTGTTTTTTGGTCTATTTTAAAGAAACTCGTCGGTCACCTTTTTTATCTTGCCGGAAATAAAGAGAAAGCCGGGAAGATAAAATGATTTAGCCGGGAAGAAAATGTGACCAATCAAAAAGAAAATGTGGCGGACGAAAATAAATTAGGAACCGGAAAGAAAGGGGACCGGCCGAAAGCGAAGTGGGACGACCCGAAAGAAAAGGTAAGGCCGGTATAATTAAATTACTAAACCTTAAAACTACTGAATTTCGGCTCCGGCGCGGTGCGGTTCGCAAATAATGACCTCATCACATATTTTTTTTAGAATACCGGCGCATTCGGCGGCGTCGGCCTTTTCTTCAAAAACCCCGAAAACGGTGGGCCCGCTGCCGGTAATGGCAGAGCCGATGGCTCCGTGGCGAAGCATGGTCTTTTTAATCTCGGGGATTTTAGAATCGCCCCACAGCTCCTCAAAGACATTGGCGAAATCGGCTGCTGCCGCTTCAAGATCGCCCGAGCACACTGCATCAACAACGCAGTCGGTGTCAACGTGGGGATGTTCTTTTAATCTGTCATAATGGGCGTACATGTCGGCCGTTGATGTTTTTGTGTCGCCGATCGCCAGCACAAAAAAACACTCCGGAAGGTCGGGCAGAGGGTTTATAAGTGTACCGGTTCCCTCAACAAGGGCGGTCCCGCCCACGATGCACATCGGAACGTCCGCGCCGACCATTTCGCCTATTGCGCAAAGCTCATCGCAAGAGAGCCGTGTGCAGAACATTTCATCAAGCGCCACAATAACGGCTGCCGCGTCGGCCGAGCCGCCGCCGAGTCCTGCCGAGACCGGAATTTTCTTCTTAATTTTAATGGTTATTCCGGGTGAGGTCATTTCGTTGAATTCGAAAAATGCCTTTGCGGCTCTTACGGCCGTGTTGCTGTCATCCCGGGGCAGCTCGTCATCGCATACAAGCCGTATGGGAACGTCGTCGTCATCTTCGCTTGTAACGGTGACGGTGTCGCATATGTCTACCGACTGGGTCACCATTTTAAGCAAATGATAACCGTCGGCGCGCCTGCCGACAATGTCGAGCGCTAAATTAAGCTTTGCAGGTGCATTTACTGTAACTCGCATATATGTTTCCTTTCATTTATAAGCCAAGCTCGTTTAAAAACTCATGTATTCTTTCAAGAGCTGTTTTTATATGAGCAATAGAATAACAATACGACGCGCGGAAATGTCCCTGTCCGCACTCTCCGAAAGCCGTTCCGGGAATTACCGCAACGTGCTTTTTGTAAAGCAGCTCTTCGCAGAAGCGGTCGCTCGAAAGTCCGGTTTTTTCGATGGACGGGAAGGCATAAAAGGCTCCGAGCGGTTCAAAGCATGTAAGTCCTATGTCGTTAAAGCCCTTTACGATAAGCTTTCTTCGCATATCATATTCCTCGCGCATCTTTTCTATGTCGCCGTCGCCGTTTTTTATGGCCTCAATAGAGGCATATTGCGACGTTGTCGGAGCGCTCATTATTGCAAACTGGTGGATTTTAACCATCTGCTTTATTACTTCGGACGGGCCGCATGCGTACCCCATGCGCCAGCCGGTCATCGAATAGGCTTTTGAAAAGCCGTTGGCAACAACGGTGCGCTCACGCATGCCGGGAAGGCTCGCTATCGAAACGTGATGCCCCGAATATGTAAGCTCGGCATAGATTTCGTCCGACAGAATAAAAATGTCGGTATCCTTTAATACATCGGCGATCGCCTCGAGATCCTCGCGCGTCATAACGGCTCCCGTCGGGTTGTTCGGATAAGGAAGAATAAGCGCCTTGGTTTTAGGCGTTATGTTCTTCTTTAATTCCTCAGCCGTCAGCTTAAAGCCGTTTGAGCTGTCGGTTTTAAGAATTACCGGAGTTCCCGAACAAAGGGTGACAAGAGGAGCATAGCATACAAAGCTCGGCTCGGGTATCATTACCTCGTCGCCCGGCGAGACAATTGCTCTTAGGGAGACGTCTATGGCCTCCGATCCGCCCACCGTTACCATTATTTCGTTATCGGGCGAATAATCGAGGGAAAAGCGGCGCGAAAGATAGCCGGATATCTGCCGTCTTAATTCGGCGAGTCCCCAGTTTGAGGTGTACCTCGTCCGGCCGTTTTCGAGCGATTCAATACCGGCCCGGCGGATGTGCCACGGCGTGTGAAAATCCGGCTCGCCAACTCCGAGCGATATGACCTCGTCCATGGTTTCCACTATGTCAAAATATTTTCGTATACCGGACGGCTTTAAGCTGACGGCCCTCCGGTTTAAAAGCTTGTTGTAATCCATTAAAATGACATGGTCCTCCTGTCGTCGCTTTTAACCGAGGTCATGTTTACGTTCATTTCCTTATAACGGCGCAACACGAAATGGGTCGCGGTGGAAATTACATTTTCCATCGGTGCCAGACAGCTTCCCACGAATTTTGCGACCTGCTGAAAGCTGTCCCCTCTTACTATTACGGTAAAATCAAAACCGCCCGACATCAGATACAGGCTCTCCACCTCGTCAAAGGCAAGGATCTTTTCGGCTATCTGATCGAATCCGGCGTCCTTTTGCGGTGTGACCTTTAATTCTATTAAGGCGGTAAGATAGGAGGAGGAAAGCTTCTCCCAATTAAGAAGGGTTTTATAGCCGCATATAACACCCTCTTTTTCGAGAGCTGATATTTCGCTTGCAACCTCGGCTTCGGACACGCCGAGCATGGTTGCCAGATCCTTTACGGTGTATTTTGCGTTATCGTAAAGCAGCTTTAAAAGTTTTTCTTTCATAACGGTCCTTTCGTTTAAAAAACAGTATTATCGCATGTTTGAAATTATAATATATAAAAATCCATCGGGATTTGATACGAAAAATGCAGAACCTTCGGCCTTTAATTTTTTAAAAGGCTGTATGGCGAAAAGCTTATTCTATCGGGATGAGAAGCGGCTGGCGGTTTTGGAAAAGGGTTATTTTGTCGAATCCGGCGTCGATAGCCGTTTGCATGCCGGCTTCTATGTCGGCGCCGACATCCTTGCAGATATGTGCATCGGAGCCTACCGTTATAAATTCTCCGCCGAGCTCTTTAAACATACGGACGAACCTAAGCTCGGGCAGGGTCTTGCCGTACGGTTGACGAAGTCCCGAAACGTTTATCTCAAGTGCCTTGCCGTTTTGTGCAAGTACCTTTAAAACCTCCCTTATGGCGTCGGAATAATCATTCTCGTCAATTTCCAAATGCTCAACCCCGTTTATATATCTGAAGGGGTAGGTTATGTGGGCAAGAGAATCAAATTTACCCCATTTTGCGAGCTGTAATATTTCGGAATAATACCGGTCAATAAGCGTCCTTGCATCGTGGGTTTTAAAATCTATTTTCCAGAAGTCCTCCTGCCCCTCGACATTGTGCAGGCTGCCTATGACAAAATCGTAGTCGTTTGCCGAGAGCGCATCCTCGGCAGCTTTTACGTCCTGCAGAGCCTGACCGAGCTCCATTCCGGCGAGCACTATCAGCTTTCCGGAAAAAACCGCCTTGGCCTTTCTTGCTTCAAAATAGCTTTGACGTATGGAACGGTCGTACCGATCGCGCTTGTAGAGGTTACACTCACAGTGATCGGTTATTGCAACCGCGCGAAGTCCGCATCTTACGGCGTATTCACACATAAGCATTACCGAATGCTGTCCGTCGTCACTGTTGTCGGTGTGTATATGCAGATCCATCCTGTTTTTAAAAGCCATTTCCCATCACCTTTGTAAAAATCAAAAAAATAGAGGTGTACATGATGTATTATAATATATATCTTAACAAAATAACAGGGTTTTTTAAAAAAATATTTTGTTTTTATTGTAAAACGTGTTATTATATACTATGTAAAGGTATGTAACCGGATCAATGTGCGATACATATTATGCCACTAAGGGACATATTGTATTATGATTTCGGCGCTGAGCCGAATAGAATCCGGCGGTTTTTCAGTATCAAAGGCCGTAAACGGCGCCGCAGGAAATCAGCTGCACTTCTCTTAAAACAGCCGGCAACATACCGATAACAAAAAAGGCGAAGAACGAAAGAGGTTTTAAGGTTTATGAGAGCGGTTATTTCGGTTGTAGGAAAAGACATGGTCGGTATACTGGCCAAGGTGTCGGGAGTATGCCTCGAATATAATGTCAACATAATTGATGTCACACAGACAATCCTGCAGGATATGTTCACCATGATAATGCTTGTGGATATTTCAGAATGTCGCGTTCCGTTTGCCGATTTTTCGGACAAGATGAAATCGCTCGGTGATACCCTCGGTATGTCGATACACACCATGCATGAGGATATCTTCAATTCCATGCACAGGATATAAATATCCGGCTTTTATTTACGATATTTTACGGTTTAAGAGGGTTAAAATGCTTAACGCTACAGATATACTTGAAACAATAAACATGATAGAAAACGAGCATCTTGATGTGCGCACGGTAACAATGGGTATATCGCTGCTCGATTGCTGCGATTCGGATATAGACTCCGCCTGCCGCAAGGTGTACGATAAGATCTCACGCAAGGCCGAAAGGCTGGTTGAGGTCAGCCGGGGGATAGAAAAGGAATACGGTATTCCGATAATACATAAGCGCATATCGGTAACGCCGATATCCATGCTTGCGGCGGCTGCAAAATCGCAAAACCCGGTAAAATTCGCCCTCGCCCTTGAAAGGGCGGCCAAAAACGTCGGGGTCAATTTTATAGGAGGATATTCCGCCCTTGTTCATAAGGGCTTTGCCGAGGGAGATTTACGCCTTATTGAGAGCATACCCGAGGCGCTGAGCGAAACCTCCCTTGTTTGCTCGTCGGTCAACATCGGCTCAACAAGGGCCGGTATAAACATGGATGCCGTTAAAAAAATGGGCGAGATTATAAGAAAAACCGCCGAAATTACGGCCGACGACAACTGCATAGGCGCGGCGAAGCTGGTTGTATTTTGCAATGCGGTTGAGGATAATCCCTTTATGGCCGGCGCATTTCACGGCGTGGGAGAGGCCGAGTGCGTAATCAATGTCGGCGTTTCGGGTCCCGGTGTTGTAAGATCGGCTATCGACAAGGAACCGGGCTGCGATACAGCACGGCTTGCCGACATAGTAAAGCGTACGGCCTTTAAAATAACCCGTATGGGACAGCTGGTCGCTCATGAGGCCTCAAGCCGACTTGGCGTGCCGTTCGGAATAGTGGATCTTTCTTTGGCGCCGACGCCGGCGATAGGTGATTCGGTTGCACATATTCTTGAGGGAATGGGGCTTGAAAGCTGCGGCGCCTGCGGTACGACGGCCTGTCTGGCTCTTTTGAACGATGCGGTCAAAAAGGGCGGAGTTATGGCGTCGGCTCATGTGGGCGGTCTTTCGGGTGCATTTATACCGGTTTCGGAGGATGCCGGCATGATAGCCGCCGCAAGAAGCGGAGCCCTTACCATAGAAAAGCTTGAAGCCATGACGGCGGTGTGCTCGGTCGGACTTGACATGATAGTAATTCCGGGAGACACATCGGCCGACATTATTTCGGGAATCATAGCCGACGAAGCCGCTATAGGAATGGTAAATTCCAAAACCACGGCGGTAAGGCTTATTCCGGCGATAGGAAAGAACATAGGCGATGAGCTTACCTTCGGCGGATTGCTCGGGTCGGGTCCTGTTATGAAGGTAAATACCGCTTCTCCGGCGGAGTTTATCGCAAGGGGAGGACGTCTGCCGGCGCCGCTCCAGAGTCTTAAAAACTGATAGCGGATAAAAATATCCGGTTAAATGACGGGGTGTGCCGGTCCCGTCCGGCGCAATATCCTATACCTACTTTATGCATCAGGGAAGTGAAGTGCTTTAATGAGAAAAAATGTAACGGCGGTTATAGCCGCTTTGGCCGTAATGATCTGTACAGTATCGGGGCTTGGCGTTTATAAAAATCGATCGGACAATACGGAAATGTTAAAACCGGCGGCAAGCGGCGGCTTTGCGCGGGTGTCTGACGGATTTAACGCCGATTACGGAAACGGAGAGCAATTTGTTGCGACGAGCTGTCGTGCGAATGCCGACGAATGCATAGAGGATAATTCGGGAAACACCTCTGACGGATACGTTTTGCCGGATAGTTCGGCCTTTTTAAAAAACGGCGGCGAGAAGATTTTAGCCGTGCCCTCTTCGCAAGATGAAGATTTTACAAAGGGTGAAATGGCTGCATCGGGCGGGATTTTCTCCTTTGCGGCGAACGTCAAGGCGGATAATTACACCGGATTTTCCGATACGTATACAGGCCTTGAGACATCCGACCGGCTTTTTGATTCCGGCAGCAGAAAAAGAGGGTTCGAGCTGACCGTCATAAGGAGAAGGGTCGATACCGGAACCGGAAGGGTAAGCTTTGACGCCATTGTCAAAAATAATTCCTCGTTTTCCGAAACGCCTACACTTTATTATGCCCTTTACGGCAGCGACGGAACGCTTTTTGGAGTAAAAACTGTAAAACAGACCGTAAATCCCGGGGAAAACGTGATATTTTCCGGCGAGACGGCTTTCGGCATTAACGGCGATACCATGTATACCGAACGGGTATTTTTGTGGAACGATTCGCTTAAAATACTGTCCACACTTACCGATATCGGAACCGGAAAACCGGGTCAGACCTGCTCCTCGGTGGAGCTTAGCCAGAAGGTCATGAGCCTTAGGATAAACGACGGAGTAAATACGGGACATATATGGGGCGAGATCTTCCCGGACAGCTATTCGAATGTACGGCTGAAGTTTAAAAGCCTTAATCCGTCGGTCGCCTCGGTGGATGAGGACGGCGTGGTAACCGCCCTTTCAAACGGCGAGACGAAAATATATGTCTACACCTCGGATTTAGGGGCTTATGATGTCTGCACCGTTACGGTAAGCGGCTTTGTGACCGAGTCGGTAACCTTAAGCCACAATGAGATAAATATGCTTACAAACGGACAGTATCTGCTGTACGCCGACGTACGGCCCGAAGGTCACGAGACGGTTATATGGACCTCGTCGGATACCGACGTTGCAGATGTTTCGCAAAGCGGACTTATAACCTCAAACAGGAGGGGGCGTGCCGTTATAACCGCTTCGGCCGGCGAAATTTCGGCCGAATGCGTTGTAAATGTTTACAGCGAGAGCGATTTTACGGGCTCGGTTGCGGCGCATTTCGAGTCGGGGGATAGGCCTGAGGCTATTTCCTCGGGCTCGGGCGACGCCGGCGGTAAATCCTACGGCTGCTTCCAGTTTTCGTCCAACAGCAACGGGCCGAAAAGCTTTTATAACTGGCTTATAAACACCGGCTACAATCAGTCGATAGGCTACCGCCTTAAATCGGCGCACGAGGCCGACGGCGGATATGATAAGACCTTCGGGGAAAACTTCGACGCCGAATGGCGGAAGATTGCTGCCGAGAACAAGAGTGAATTCCGCTCGTGTCAGCTTGCCTATGCGAAAACCTCATATTATGACGATATTTACAACCGTCTTAAAAACGGGCTGGGGTTTGATTTGAACAATTATTCGATTGCCATAAAAAGCGCCGTGTGGTCACGCGCGATACAGCACGGAGCGAGCGGTGCATATAATGTCGTCTCGCGCGGATTTGAAGCGATAGGCGGATTTGCCTCAAAGAGCGAGCGCGAGCTTATAGCGGCAATCTACGCCGAGTCCGGCGCCGTTGTTACGTCACCGCCCTCATCGAGCTCAAAGGCGATAAACGATACAACCAAGACTGCACGGGAAAACGGTCTTGTCGGCAAGTATATGAAGTATTATTCGGCCAATTCGTCCGATATACAGGTCGGCGTTTGGGTAAGGCTTAACATAAACGAGCCGAATATGGTGTATAAGCTGCTTGACAATCCGCCGATATACATTACGCCGCAGGACTGATTTATAATTTTGTTGCAAAATGAGCTAAGGCGCCAAAATTAAGTCCGGCCCGCAAAGAGCACGCCCGGCGACATAAAGAAAATCGGAAGCGAAAACGCCCACCCCGAAAAAGGCGATCGCTTCGGCGATTAATAAAATGCAGAGGCAAAATGAAAAATGCCGGATTTTTCGGTTTACGGTTTTTGGTTTCCGATTTTCGCTCCTGTGAAACGACGTTTAAGTAAAGGCGGATTAAAACATAATTTAAGCAAAGCAAAACCGCGAATTTCTGCAGGCGATATGCCGGGTGCAGGAATCCGCGGTTTATTTTTGTGTTTTTATCGGTTGAGCTACGGTAAACCGATAAACTCCGCCGATAGGCGGTTTCGGTTATGCTCAAATAAGGTCCGTCAGCTTAAAGTTCGGTTGTTTTCCGACTTTTTTACATGGCCTGTTTAATGGCTATTCTACCTTTTATTTCACCCTTATTCTCAGGCACTGAGTGCCGCAAAGCTCACAGCTTTTGGAATCAGGCTGGTGGTCGCCTACAAACAGCTCGATCCCGCCGTTGGGCACTACCCGCTCGCCATCCTTTGTTACGGCCATAAGCCAGTAGGGGTCAATGTGCATGGTAACCTGGCGTTTGGCGCCGGCGGACACTATGCAGGAATCAAGTCCGCAAAGCTGGAAAAGCGGCGTTTCGGTCCGGCTGTCGGTAAAGCGGGTGTAAACCTGTGTGGTGGTTCTGGCCGAAAAATTGCTGCCGTTTTTGATTGTAAAGGATATTTCGGCGCCGTCCTCATCGGAAAAGCCGAGCAGCTCGAGATCGCCGTACGAAAAATCGGCATAGCTCAGTCCGAATCCGAAGGGGAAGGCCGGCTCATCGCTCGAATACCGATAGGTACGCGAATGCATGGAATAATCGCTCATATCGGGAAAAACGGCGGACTCCTTCGGGAAGGTGATAGGAAGCTTTCCGCTGGGAGAGAAATCGCCGTATATAAGCTCGGCTATTGCTCTGCCGCCGAGGGCGCCGGGGTACCATGCGTCGATTATCGCGCGCGCTTTTCCGGTTAACTCCTCGCCGATATCCACGGGAGAACCTGCCGTGATGACGATGATGACATTTTTGTTTACCTTTGTTACCTCGCGTATCAGCTCAAGCTGTACCTCGGGCAGGCCTACGCTTAAGCGGTCGCCGCCGTCGCAGTAATCGTTTGAAACGGGAAGCTCCTCACCCTCGACCGATGAGTTGAGTCCGACGCAAAGTATAACCGTTTCGGCATGAGCGGCCGCTGCTCTTGCTTCATCGAGGTAGCTTGACGCTCTGTCTCCCGGAGGATTCGAAAGAATGATGTGGCAGCCCTCGGTGTAGAATATCTGCCGGTCGGGGGTCTCGCGGCGAATGCCGTCTACGATGGTGATGTATTCCGAGGCCTCTCCGCAATAGTTGCCTATGAGCGAGGGGATCGAACGGGCGCAGGGGCCGATAACGGCGATGGGAGAAATGCTGTTTTTATCAAGGGGGAGTATGCCGTCGTTTTTAAGAAGAACAAGGCTTCTTCTTGCGGTTTCAAGGTTTAAGGCTCTGTGTTCGTTGCTGTCGAGCTTTTCAAACGGGATGTACGAGTAGGGTTTTTCGTCCTCGAATTCGCCGAGCAGAACCCTCGTTGTATAGGCGCGGATAAGGTTTTTGTCGATTGTCTCCTCATCGACAAGGCCCTGCTTTACGGCGTCGAGCACGGCGGAGTAGGTAGCTCCGCAATTTATGTTGCAGCCGAGCTTTAAAGCGAGAGCGGCGGTCTCGGCAGGAGAGGAGGTGTAGGCGTGGCCGCCGTGAATGTCGGCAAGGGCGCCGCAGTCGGAAACGAAGTAGCCGTCGAAATTCCATCTATCGAACAAAATATCTCCCATAAGATATTTATGGGCGCAGGCCGGCTCGCCGTTTACACGGTTGTACGCTCCCATAACTCCCTCGACGTCCGCTTCTTTAACGAGGGCCTCAAAGGCTGGGAGGTAGGTTTCGAAAAGATCCTTTTTCGAAACCTCGGCGTCGAAGGAATGACGTATTTTTTCGGGTCCGCTGTGGGCGGCAAAGTGCTTTGCGCAGGCAGCGGCCTTTAGAAATCCGCCGTCTCCCTGGATTCCTTTTACGAAATTCACGCCCATGCGTGACGTAAGAAAAGGATCCTCGCCGTAGGTTTCCTGTCCGCGTCCCCATCGTCCGTCGCGGAAGATATTTATGTTGGGTGACCAGAAGGTAAGGTTTTTGTAAATGCCGTGGTCGGAGCTTTCATCCGCCGTGCGGCTTTTTATACGTGCCTCGGTGGAGATTGCGTCGGCAACGCAATGGATCTGTTCGGGATCAAAGGTGGCGGCCATTCCTATTGCCTGGGGGAAGACCGTTGCAACGTCGTTGCGGGCAACGCCGTGCAGTCCCTCGTTCCACCAGTTGAATTCATTTATATTGAGACGGGGAATGGCCGGCGAATTGTAAAGCAGCTGGCTCGCCTTCTCCTCAAGGGTCATTTGGGAAATTATCTTTTTTGCCTTTTGTCTTGCCTGTTCTCTTGTCATTTCAGGGCTCCTTCTAAAATTATCGTGTTGATTATGCTTTCGAGCATCTCCTGACGGCCGCTCGAGGGAACATTTGCAACATCTCCGGCTTCAAGAGCAAATTTTTCAAGCTGTTCGACGGTGGCCTTCCCGCTTACTATATCGGCGCCGATTCCGGTTTTATAGCCGGCATAGCGGCGTTTTACAAAATCGTCGATACGTCCGTCAGCCACAATGTCCATCGCGCGCATAAAGCCGAAAGCAAAGGTGTCTATTCCGGCTATATACGAAAGGGCGATGTCCTCGGGGGTGAATGATCCGCGGCGCGCTTTAGCGTCGAAGTTTAGTCCGCCGTTTGTGAATCCGCCGGCCTTTATAACCTCAAGCATGCAAAGGGTTGCGATGTATATGTCGGTGGGGAACTGGTCGGTGTCCCAGCCGAGCAGCATGTCGCCCTGGTTTGCGTCGATCGAGCCGAACAGGCCGTTTATACGGGCCGTTTCAAGCTCATGCTGAGGAGTATGGTAAGCGAGGGTGGCGTGGTTTACCTCAATATTGAGCTTGAAATCCTTGTCGAGGCCGTGCTTAAAAAGGAATCCGGCCACGGTTGCGGCATCAAAATCGTACTGGTGCTTGGTCGGCTCCTTGGGCTTGGGCTCAATGTAGAAGTCGCCCTTAAAGCCTATTTTACGGGCGTAATCGGAGGTCATTTTAAGAAGTCTCGCCATATTTTCGAGTTCAAGCGCCATATCGGTGTTAAGAAGGGTGTCGTATCCCTCGCGGCCGCCCCAGAATACATATCCCGAGCCGCCGAGCTTTACGGTTATTTCCATGGCTTTTTTTATCTGGGCTGCCGCAAAGGCGAACACCTCTGGGTTCGGAGCGGTTCCGGCGCCGTGAACATAGCGGCGGTTCCCGAAGCAGTTTGCGGTGCCCCACAAAAGCTTTTTGCCGTTTTTGCTCATGAGCTCGGATAGAAGGTCGCTTATTTCGTCAAGACGGCCGTTGCTCTCTTTGAGGGACGATCCCTCGGGGGCTATATCGCGGTCGTGGAAGCAGAAATAATCGATGCTGAGTTTATCCATGAGCTCGAATGCGGCATAGGCCTTGGCCCTTGCATGGGCCATCGGATCGCTTTGTCCGAAGCTCTTGTCGGCCGTGTCGCCGCCGAACATATCGGTGCCGGCCGCGCACATGGTGTGCCAATACGAAAGCGCAAACTTTAGGTGCTCGCGCATGGGCTTTGAATCAATCATTCTGTCGGGATCGTAGTATTTAAAAGAAAACGGGTCGGTGCTTTTTGAGCCCTTGTATTTTATCTGAGGAATATCTTTGAAAAAATCCGCCATAGGTCATTCTCCTGTAAACTTAGTTTTTCATTATTATAAGGCCGCCGGCTTGTAAAATCGCGTCAAATATGGTACAATAACAAGACATATTTTGCAGTGTCGCGGAGGTTTTAAAATGGCCTTTGTTGAAATGTTTCATAAAACGGCACAGGAGTATTTTACCGTCGAAACCGGCGAGGACATTACCTTTCCGGCCCATATCCATTACTGTTACGAGATTATTGCCGTTACAAAGGGTGAGATGAACGTGACGGTCGGGGAGGAAAGCTTTTTGCTTACCCCCGGTTTTCTTGCGGTGATTTTTCCGGGACAGGTGCATTCAATGACGACCGAAAAAAGCAGCTCGTACCGTCTTTGCATATTTTCTCCCGACGTTGTGGGGAGATATTCGTCGGCGGTACGCGGGTCTTATCCGGAAAGCTGTTTGTTCAAGCCGAGCGACGAGATATACGGTCTGTTTTGTAAACTTCGGCAGGGAAAGAATAATGATATTTATACCGTTAAGGGGATTTTGTATCTTATTCTGAGCGAGTTTGCCGAAAACGCCGAAATGAGGCCGCTCAAAAGCAAGGGGCCGCGCGAGCAGCTTATTTACAGAATGCTCGGATATATCCAGAATAATTATACCGGCGAATGCACCCTCAATGCGGCTGCAAAGGAGTTTAAATACGACTATACATATCTTTCAAAGCTATTTAAATCGGGCATCGGAATGAGCTTTGCCGATTATGTCGGGATGATGCGCATAAGCGAGGCCTGCTATCTGCTTGAGAGCACCGCCGATACCGTGCTTGAGATCAGCAATAAATGCGGATTCAATTCGCTGAGGACCTTCAACAGGGCGTTTTTTGCGAGAACGGGAAGCACCCCGGCCAAGTACAGGAGTTTAAAGGGACGAAAACCCGATAAATCGGCCGAGGAGTCGAGAATAAGAGACGAACTTATATTAAATAAACAGATTTAAAAGAGGTAAAAATGAGAGAAGATATATGCTCGGTACCGGTAAGCGAGGTATTTGAAATAAGCGACGGGTGTCCTATGTGCCGTATGAGAAACATCATAGAACAGCGGCTGCTCGACTACATACTCGGCGCCGCCATGATGGAGCCGGATGTCAGGATAATGACCAATAAGGAGGGCTTTTGCCACCGGCACTTCAGGATGATGGCGTCGCGGCACAGCCGGCTTCCCTTAGCCCTTATAATCGAGAGTCATTTGGCCGAGGTTAAAAAGGATGTTTTCGGTGCGGGGGCTGTTTTAAAGCCCTCGTCAAAGGGGAAATCGGCAAGGGCTCAAAAAAAGGCCCAAAGCTGCTTTATATGCAGCCGGATAGAAAAGGCGATGGGGCCCCTTACCGAAACCATAGTGCGGCTTTACTGTCAGCAGATGGAATTCAGGGAGATGTTCCGAAAAAGCGAGGAGCTTTGTCTTGAACATTATTCGTCGCTTGCTGCCGAAATAGAGCGGTCGTGCGACAGGCGGTATAAATCCGAAATGCAGAAGGAGGCATCTTACCTTGCGCAAAACGCCCTGCAAAAGCTCGAAAATGACATAAATCATTTTTGCAGTATGTTTGATTACAGAAACAACACCGAGAACGCCGACTGGAAGGACTCGAAGGACGCCATTGAAAGGAGTATTCAGTGGCTGACCGGTCTTGATCCTCAGGATAAATCGTTTTGATGATTCACATTATTATACTAATTAATACCCATGGTTGAAAGGTCTTGCAATTACAAATGTACAGAATAATCGATTCACACTGCCACATATACCCCGATAAAATAGCCGAAAAGGCTGCGGCGAGCACGGGGAGATTTTACGACATTCCGATGAGGCTTGACGGAAAGGTAAGTACCCTGCTCGAATACGGGAAGGCCGCCGGGATAGATCATTACATTGTGCAGTCGGTGGCGACAACGCCGGCTCAGGTGGCTTCTATCAATCATTTTATCGCGAGCAGTGTAAGGGAAGCCGGCGGACTTATGACGGGGCTCGGAACCCTTCATCCCGAAAGCGACGATATTAAAAGAGACGTTGAGGAGCTGATATCCTTAGGGCTTAAAGGGGTAAAGCTCCATCCGGACATTCAGGGCTTTAAGCTGGACGATTACCGTTGCCTTAAGATGTTTGAGCTTTGCGAGGGAAGGCTGCCGGTGCTTATACACACCGGGGACAAACGTTTCGATTTTTCGAATCCCAACCGCTTAAAGCCGATACTTGAGACCTATGATCATCTGACAATTATCGGAGCGCATTTCGGTGGCTGGTCGATATGGGAGAAGGCAGCCGAGGAGCTTTTCAGTTATAAAAACCTAATGGTTGACTGCTCGTCGTCGCTGTATGCTTTGAGCAACGAGACGGCCGTAAAGCTTATAAGGCTTTACGGAGCAAACAGGGTGCTTTTCGGCACCGATTACCCGATGTGGGAGCCGGGCGAGGAGGTCCGACGCTTTATGACGCTCGATCTTACGGATGAGGAAAGACAGCTTATTCTGCACGAAAACGCCGAAAAGCTTTTCGGAATAAAATAGTCCGTGAATTTTTATGGTTTCATCCGGCTGCCGTTTTTATTTTTCAGAATAGGGTTTTGCCGGGACTGTGGTCTGATGTACGGCCGGAAAGACGGATGAACAGACAAATGGCCGGACAGGCAGACAGGCGGAAAAACAGATAATTCGGTTTGCCGAATACTTATCTGACGAAAGGCGACATTGTGATTTAAAAAACGGAGGGGATTTTATGAATGAGGATTTTTTCCGAACGGACCAAAAGAAATGCTGCGGACTGTGCGCAACAGGGCGCGAATCGTCGGACGGCAAGCTTGTCTTTTGCGAAAAAAAAGGCGTTGTGGATCGTAATGACTATTGCCGCCGATATAAATACGACCCGTTAAAGCGCACGCCGGGGATGGGCTCGGGCGCTGTAAAGCCGGCCGGAGACAAACGGGAATTCACAAGCGAGGATTTTGCAATTTGAAGGCTGCGGCTTTTGTTTTTTTGCTTTGTGCTTTCGGGCAATATGCAAAGCGGCCGGGAAAATTATTTTGTTGTTTTAGCGATAAAAAATATTTGACAAATTATAAATAGCTTGGTATAATACACTGTACGCAGGTAAAAATCCATATGCCTGCTCCTTGTTCCGGCGGATATGCCGGGACCGCTTAAGACCGCAAAGGAGGTGCTGTAAAATGTCAACTGTAAACAACTATGAGACCGTTATGGTATTCAGTGTCAAAAACGGTGAGGAACAGCCTCAGGCCCTGCTTGAGAAATTCAAATCCCTCATAGAGGCAAACGGAACATTGGGCAGCGTTGATGAATGGGGAAAGCGCAGACTTGCTTATCCTATCAACGACGAGCCCGAGGGATACTATGTTCTCGTTACTTTCAGTGCTCCGACCGAGTTTCCGGCCGAGCTTGACCGTGTGTACAAGATAACCGACGGTGTTCTTCGCACGATGATAATAAAGAAAGACTAAACGGGAAGCAAAGAAATTTTAAGTTGTGAAAGAAGGAAAACGGTTTGTTAAACTCGGTAATTATGATGGGTCGTCTTACGGCAGAACCCGAGCTCAGAAAAACACAAAACGACATACCCGTTACATCGTTTACGATAGCGGTTGAGCGTTCGTTTGCGCGGCAGGGTGCCGAGCGTCAGACCGATTTTTTTGATGTTGTCGCATGGAATAAGCAGGCGGATTTTGCCTGTAAGTTTTTCCATAAGGGACAGCTTGTCGCCGTGCAGGGCAGGATGGAGACCAGGTCCTACGAGGACAAAAACGGCAACCGCAGGAAGGCTTATGAAATAATAGCCGAAAGCCTGCATTTTGCCGAGCCCAAGAGGGACGCGTATGCCGGCCCGTCGAGGGATAACGATTCCCAGGTTCCCCCGGCATTTTCAAATGCTTCGGGCGGCGATTTTGAAGAAATCACAACAATGGGTGACGATCTGCCGTTTTAACGGCTTTTGTCACGTTAAGCCTTGATTTTTAAAAGAGGAGGTTTTTGAACATGGAAGAGACCAAGAACACTGCCGAGCAGGCAGTTGCCGTAAAGGAATCCGCTCCTGCCGAGAGAGCAGAGCGCCCCGAAAGACCCGAGCGTCCGGAGCGCCCCCAGCGTGCAGGCGGACATAAGGGCCGCAGAAAGGTATGCAGCTTTTGCGTTGATAAGGTAGAATGCATCGATTATAAGGATGTTGCACGTCTTCGTAAGTTTATATCCGACCGCGCAAAGATCCTGCCCCGCCGTGTGACCGGTACATGCGCCCGTCATCAGCGCGAGCTTACCACCGCTATTAAGCGCGCCCGCCACATTGCTCTTTTACCCTACATCAGCGACTGATTGTTGCGGTTGGGTAAACGGGTAACACGAAAAATGATAAAACCGCCTTTGTCCGTTTCGGATAAGGGCGGTTTTTGTATTTGCTGCTTTTTGTTTTGTGTTTTTAAAACCGGTTATCAGGTTGGGCTTTCGCTTGATAATAAACCGTTAGTCGCTGCAGGTCGGTTTTTAACGCGGTAGTGTTATTGTGTTGTTTGTATTGCCGGTAAATTCGGGAGGTTATCCCGAAGATATTTACGGGCTTATTATTTTAAAAGCTTATTATTCAAATACCGTACCTACATATTTACTGCATTCCTTTGGCGAATAGGTCCACGAATCCATATGGTCTTTCTTGAAATAATAATCGGACGGCAATATAACCTGAGGGCTTTGAGCCGGGAATTCGTCTATAATAATAAGCTTTAACTTCATTTTTTCCGGAATTATGCTTTTTATGTAGACCGAAACTCTGCTGCCGACCTTAACGTTTGCCACCGGCTCTGCAAGTCCGGCAAGATTGGCTTTAAGTTCCACAAAGCACCCGTAATCCTCGATCATTCTTACCGTCCCCGGAACCGTTTCGCCGGGGGAAAAATGCGCGGCGTTTTGCTCCCATGTGCCGAGCAGCTCCTTGTGGGTGAGGGTTATGCGGCCGAATTCGTCGGTGCCGGTGACTATAGCCTTTATATCCTGACCGACAAAAAAACGGTCGCTCGGATGAGAAATTCGCGACACCGATATTCTGTCAATGGGAATAAGCGACACTATGCCGCAGCCGATATCGCAAAACGCGCCGAAGGGCTCAAGGTGGGTTACGCGCGCGTCTATCACGTCGCCGGTCATAAGGCCTTCAAGATATTTTTCCTTGCAAAGCTCCTGTGCCCTTTTACGGGAAAGGAGTGCCAGGGGATTACCGTTTTCATCCGTTTTAATGCTGGTGACTGTAAAGACGACCTGCTTTCCGACACGGGAAATAAGTGCGATGTCGCGCACCTGTCCGCTCGATATCCCTATTGCTCCGTCACATCTTGGGATTATTCCCCTCATGCAGGGCAGATCGACCGCTATGTCGTGTTCCGCCGTGCAGACACGGGCCGTCGCTTCGAATATCGTTTCGTTTTCAATGGCCTTTAATACGGCCGATTCGCTTTGTAAAGAACAAGCGTCGCGCCCGCTTTCGTTATTCCCTTCGGGCAAATACTTCTTTTTTTCATCCGGCTTCATCTCAGCTTCACATCCAATAAATTTTTAAGCCGCAAAGCCGATATTCCGATCTTTTTAATGGGGGTATTTTAAGCGGAAGGGCTTTTGTCCGTAAACAGTTTTCGGTAATGGCTTGTCGGTAAAAATCAGTACGAAAACGGCTCTATCTATCTATATTCATGGAAAGCATCCGAAATGATAAAAATTTAAAGGCGGATTTTGTTTTATTGGAGGGGATTTAATTTTTATTTCGTTATGAACTGAATTTTGAGTTTTCTGTCGGATATTGTATCGGCAATCCGGCCGACCGGAAGATCGCGCGAGAAATTAAAAGCAACAAGAAAACCGCCGCGTGGCTTTTAGCGGCTAAGTAAAATCCCGCCGGCGGCTGTTTGTGTATTAATACAGAAAAACAATAAAAGCCTTAACCGAATTCTGATCGATTAAGGCTTTTTGATTTTGCTATAAAAACGGTTTTACAGATGACGACTGATGACCTCGGCTACCTTCGAGCCTACGGCCTTTATCCCCTCTTTATTAAGGTGGGTAAGGTCGTGCTCGTCGATAAACTCCTCGGTATGTCCGTCAACAAAGGAAAATAGGTCGTTGATTTCGATTCCTTCGCTTTCCATAAGCGCTCTCGCCGCCGAGTTGTAGGTTACTATATCGGCGTTGTCGAAGGTGGGATTGCCGGATCTTACGGGGGTGGAGGTGGCGAAGATTATGTCGGCGCCGGTCTTTCTCATTTCTTTTAAAATGAGGGAAAGATCGCGCGTGTACTCGTTTATCGAGGTAAGACAGCCGGTGGTTCTGTCGGAATGGGAAACATCCCAAAGTCCGTTGTTGAAGTGTATTATATCGGGGGTTCCGAAAAGCTTTATCCATTCGTTTATGTAAAACAGGGTGTACTTGGCAAAACGGCAGTTGTCGGCAGGACCGGTAATTTCGGCCTTGTCCTGCATTAGTCGGCATACCATCGGCATGTAATTAAGACGGATGGAATCGCCTATTAAAAGCACCTTTTTCATTATTGTATATCTCCGTTTTCGGAAAAATCAAGATCGTTAATGTCGTTTTCGCCTTCGCTTGATTCGTCCGTTTGTATGCTGCCGGCAAGGCGGTTTAAACGCCGACTTTCTATTTGGGGTTTAAATGCCGAAAGTATGGTTAGAATGAATAATACCGTGGCGATATTTACGGGCTCTATCGACGAGGCGGTGTTGAGCACGTCGTTTCTGCCGATAATCGTTACGATTATTCTCGGCACGGTGCAAAGTGTGCAGAAAAATGCCGCCATCGATCCGAATGCCCAGACATATTTCAACGAAGAAACGGTGCGGTAAGAGGCGTTTATGTGGGCAAAGTACAGCCAGAACATCATCGATGTGCACAGCGCCATGAGATTTAATATATTCTCGGTGTTCATAATTATGCCGTCAAAGTTGCTGTAATAAATGACCAGCTTAGCCGCACTCCAGAAAACGGCGGCGATACCTGTGGCTCCGTTTATTGTTCTTTTTTCAAGGCAGCCTTTTGCTCCGGCGAAGAAGAAAATACCCATAAGTATATCGGCTGCGGCGGATATTGTTACCTGCGTGGTCACAGGAGCCGAGAAAAAGAGGGCTACTATTCCGCCGGCTATGGAGAAAAAGCTCATGACGAACAGCGATATCATAACGCTGTTCCCGTATTTTTCGGGAGCAGGTTTGCCGGCCGTTTTTAAGGAGAGTCCGGAGATTATAAACGCCGCACAAACCGCCGCGGTAATTATCCCCAATGTGAGGCTGAGCGATTCGTATTTCCTGTAGACAAAGCCGTCAGCCGGATTGACGGTGCAGATAAGCTGAACCGTGCGCACGGCCGCCGCTGCCGGCAAAAAGAAATAAAGAATTTTAAGTAAAGTGCCGTATTTCATAAATTTAACCTTCTTTTCGTGGTTTTCGTCCTGAAAAAAGTACGTTTGCCGTAATGATAAAAGGTAATGGCGAAGTATGGGGATGATTTTAAAACCGTATGACTGAAAATTAAAAACCGGCGATCGCCGTAATCTTTTAAAAACTTTTATTACGATTATTCTGAGATGATTTTTCCGCCGAGCACCCAGCTTTTGGCCGAGGTGATTTCGACATTTATAAACTGCCCTGTAAAGTTCGGATCGCCCTCGAATTCGACTATTATGTTGCCTTCGGTGCGGCCCTGGAGCGCTCCGCCGGGGGTTCGCTCGCCTTCGCACAAAACACGCTGCACCGTACCGAGCATATTGCTGCAGCGCTCGGCCGACGAGGCCTCCTGCACCTTAAGCAGCTCGGCGAACCATTTCTTTTTATCGCTGTCGGGAATCGGATCGTCCATTTTAGCGGCCGGTGTTCCCTCGCGCGGAGAATATATAAATGTAAACAGCGAGGTATAGCCGACCTGTTTTATAAGGGACACGGTCTCAAGAAAATCCTCGTATTCCTCGCCGGGAAATCCGACGATTATGTCGCTTGTTATAGACAGCTCCGGCATCAGCGAACGCGCTTTTTCCACCCTTTTGAGGTAATTCTCGCGAGTATAGTGGCGGTTCATAAGCTTCAGTATACGGTCGCTGCCCGACTGAACCGGTAAATGCAGGTGTTTTGCAACCTTTTCATGGGTCGACATGACCTGTAAAAGCTCATCGGTGCAATCTTTCGGGTGGGATGTCATAAACCGTACGGTGAAATCGCCCTCGAGTTCGGCGATCTCGGCGAGCAGTCGGGCGAAACCGACCGGCGTTTCGAGATCCTTGCCGTATGAATTTACGTTTTGCCCGAGCAGGGTTATTTCCTTGCAGCCTGAGCTTATAAGACCCTTTGCTTCGGCTATTATGTCGTCCTTTTTACGGGAGCGTTTCCGTCCGCGGACGTAAGGAACTATGCAGTAGGTGCAAAAATTGTTGCAGCCGTACATTATCGGGATAAAGGCTTTAAACGAACTGTCGCGTACTGCCGGCAGTCCCTCGGCGATGACCCCGTCGGAGCTTGGGATAACTATTGTTTTGGTGCGGTTTATAAGGACCGAATATATAAATTCGGGCAACCGGTGTAAAACGTGGGTTCCGAATATCAGATCGACATAAGGATAGCTTTTTCTCAGCTTTTCGGCTATGTGGGGCTGCTGGACCATGCATCCGCAAAGGGCGATTATGCTTTTCGGCTTTACGGTTTTGAGCTTTTTAAGGGCTCCGACATTGCCGAATACCCTATCCTCGGCATGCTCCCTTACGGCGCATGTTACGAATATAACTGCGTCGGCATCGTCGGCGCTATCGCTTATTGTATATCCCATTTTTTGAAGCATGCCCTTTATATGCTCGCCGTCGCTGACGTTTTGCTGGCAGCCGTAGGTATGTACAAAGGCTTTTGGCGCGGCAGCTTTGCGCTCGGTAAAGTATTCCTTTACAAGAGAGCAGAACTCCTCCTGACGGGCAAGCTCGTCCGCCGATACGAATTTTTCGCCTTTTTTCTTTGCGTTATCTTTTTGTTTCTGGTCTGTGTTCAAATCGGTACCTGCTTTTTAAAGTTCCAAAGCTTTTTTAAGCTCATTTGTTTTATCTGTATGCTCCCATGTGCAGTCAATATCGGTGCGGCCGATATGTCCGTAAGAGGCAAGCTGCCTGTAAATGGGACGGCGAAGCTTTAGGGTGCGTATAATTGCTTCGGGTCTTAAATCGAAGACCTTGTTTACGGCCGAAGCTATTTTTTCGTCGTCGACGGCTCCGGTGCCGAAGGTGTCAACCATTACCGATACGGGATTCGCAACCCCTATGGCGTAGGCTATTTGTACCTCGCACCGCTTTGCAAGGTTGGCCGCTACTATATTTTTGGCGATGTATCTTGCGGCGTAGGTGGCCGAACGGTCGACCTTTGTGGGATCCTTACCCGAAAAACAGCCGCCGCCGTGATGAGCGTATCCGCCGTATGTATCAACTATTATTTTGCGGCCGGTAAGGCCGGTGTCGCCGTTAGGGCCGCCTACCGTAAAGCGGCCGGTCGGATTTATAAAGAATTTTGTCTGCTTGGTTATAAGGCTTTCGGGCACTACGGGCAGTATTACCTTTTGCATAATATCTTTGGATATCTGCTCGTTTTCGATATCCTCGCTGTGCTGGGTCGAAATTACCACGGTGTCGACCGCGACGGGGGTGTCGCCGTCGTACTCTACCGTTACCTGGCTTTTTCCGTCGGGACGTAAATAGGGAATTTCGCCCGATTTTCTTGCCTCGGCAAGCCTTCTCGAAAGGGCGTGAGCCAGAGAAATGGGCAGCGGCATAAGCTCGGGGGTCTCGTCGCAGGCGTATCCGAACATGAGTCCCTGGTCGCCGGCACCGTGCATATCGAGCTCGTCATTCGTGCCGCTTTTGATCTCGGCCGAGCGGTCAACTCCGAGGGCAATGTCGGGCGACTGCTCATGAATTGCCGTTAGAACGCCGCAGGTATTGCCGTCAAATCCGTTTGCCGGGTCATTGTAGCCGATGTCGCATATAACGCCTCGGGCGATCCTCTGGATATCGACATAGCAGTCGGTAGTAATTTCGCCCATTATAACCACCGTTCCGGTGGTGGCGAAGGTCTCGCAGGCGACCCTTGCGTCGGGATCGTTTGCGATTATTTCATCGAGAATTGCGTCTGATATCTGATCGCACAGCTTGTCGGGATGTCCCTCTGTGACCGATTCTGATGTGAAAAAATGCTTTGACATATGTTTATCGTAACTTCCTTTTTTCTTTTTATTTGTATTGTGTCCGATAAAAAATCGGTTTTGCTTTTTTAAAATCCGCTGACCGGCGGCTTGTCCGGATTATCCGGCGGATGTACTTTCGTCCGATTTACCGGATGTAAGCCGAATATCCGGATTTCCGGTTATTCGCCGGCTGCCTTGCTGTCCGATTGTCCGGATTCTTGTATTAAGCCGTCCGCTTATTTGTCGGCGCCGCAGCATTTTTTATATTTTTTGCCGCTTCCGCACGGGCAGGGATCGTTTCTGCCTATCTTTTGTGACTTTGTTTTAACCACGGTTTTTGATACCGTACCGTCTGATGACGATTCGCCGGTTACCTTGGCGACCTGCTTACGCTCGACGTCTTCCTTCTTTTTAACCTGAAGGGTGAGCATCATCTTGGTGGTCTCCTCGCATATCGATTCGGTCATGGCGTTAAACATATCAAAGCCCTCGTTGCGGTATTCCTGAACCGGATCATGCTGTGCATAGGCGCGGAGTCTCATTCCGTCGCGAAGCTCATCCATGGCGTCGATGTGATCCATCCAGTGAGTATCGACCGAGCGGAGAAGTACCATTCTTTCAAGCTCGCGCATGATATCCGAGCCGAATTCTTCCTCGCGCTGCTCGTACTTGTCGTGGGCGCGCTTTAACAAATCATTCTCAATGGAATCGCGGCTTACCGATTTAAGCTCATCCGGGGAATACTTGAAATCCTCCCTTGAACAGAGCCAGTCGCAAAAATATCCGCGAAGACCTTCGAGGTTCCACGCTTCGGGATCCTCGCCGCCGACATAAAGCGAGCAGGCGTTCTTGATCGTGTCGTCGACCATCTTCATTATCGATGACTTCAGGTTTTCGCCCTCAAGCACCTGATTGCGCTGATCGTAGATTATGGTGCGCTGCTGATTCATTACGTCGTCGAACTGCAAAACGCTCTTTCTTATTGCGAAGTTCTGGGATTCGACCCTCTTTTGGGCCGATTCGAGGGAATTTGAAAGCAATTTGCTGTCTATCGGCGTGTTCTCGTCAACGCCGAGGGTCTCCATCATGTTGTATATGCGCTCGCCGCCGAACAGACGCATAAGATTGTCTTCCATCGAAACGAAGAAGCGGCTGGCACCCGGATCGCCCTGACGGCCGGCACGGCCGCGGAGCTGGTTGTCGATACGGCGCGAATCGTGACGTTCGGTGCCGAGAATGAACAGTCCTCCGGCCTCGCGAACCTTTTCGGCCTCGGGGGCGATTTGCTCCTTAAAGCTGTCGTTTAACTCACTGAAGGTTTTGCGAAGGGCTAAAATTTCCTCATCGTCGGTCTCGGAAAATCCGGTGGCGTGAAGAATCTGCTCGTCGTCGTAGCCGAGCTTTTTCATCTGCTGACGGGCAAGGTATTCGGCGTTTCCGCCGAGCATTATATCGGTGCCGCGGCCTGCCATGTTGGTGGCTATTGTAACGGCTCCGAGCTTACCGGCCTGAGAGATTATCTGGGCCTCCTTTTCGTGGTTTTTGGCGTTTAATACCTCGTGCTGTATTCCCCGGCGTTTGAGCATGGAGCTCAGCAGCTCGGATTTTTCGATTGATATTGTACCTACGAGCACCGGCTGGCCCTTTTCATGGCAGGCGATTATCTGGTCAATAACATTGTTGTATTTGCCCTTTTCGGTCTTGTATACCGAATCGGGAAGATCCTCGCGGATCATCGGCCGGTTGGTGGGAATTTCGATAACGTCGAGATTATAAATGCTGCTGAATTCCTCCTCCTCGGTAAGGGCGGTTCCGGTCATGCCCGAAAGCTTGTCGTAAAGACGGAAGTAATTCTGAAAGGTAATTGTGGCAAGGGTCTTGGATTCGTGCTCAACCTTTACCCCTTCCTTGGCCTCTATTGCCTGGTGGAGTCCCTCGTTGTACCTACGGCCGAACATCAGTCGTCCGGTGAATTCGTCGACGATTATAACCTCGCCGTCCTTTACGACGTAGTCGATGTCGCGCTGCATGATTCCGTGAGCGCGAATGGCCTGATTTATGTGGTGGGATATCGTGTTGTTTTCGGGGTCGGAAAGATTTTCGATCCCGAAGAATTTTTCGGCCTTTTCAATTCCCGACGGGGTAAGGGTTGCGGTTTTGGCCTTTTCATCCACAATATAGTCGCCGTCGTAATTTGCGTCCATATCCTCTTTGGAGTCGACCTCTCGGACCTTGGTCATTTTCAGTCCTCTGGCGAATTTTTCGGCCTTTTCGTACATGTCGGTCGATTTTTCGCCCTGACCGGAGATTATAAGCGGAGTTCTGGCTTCGTCTATAAGTATGGAGTCGACCTCGTCGACAATGGCGTATTTGTGGCCGCGCTGAACCTTTTGTTCCTTCCTGACGACCATGTTGTCGCGGAGATAGTCAAAGCCCATTTCGTTGTTGGTTCCGTAGGTTATATCGGCGGCGTATGCGGCGCGGCGGCCGGCGTTGTCGACGTTGTGGATTATAAGTCCGACCGAAAGTCCGAGGAAGTTATAGACCTTGCCCATCCACTCCGAGTCGCGCTTGGCAAGATAATCGTTGACCGTGACTATATGCACACCGTTGCCGGCAAGGGCATTGAGGTAAGCCGGCAATGTGGCGACAAGGGTTTTACCTTCGCCGGTCTTCATTTCGGCTATACGGCCCTGATGAAGAACGATTCCGCCGATTATCTGAACGGGGAAGTGCTTCATTCCGAGCACCCTGAATGAGGCCTCGCGACACACCGCAAAGGCGTCGGGCAAAATATCGTCAAGGGTCTCACCGTTTTTAAGACGGGATTTAAGCTCAGGTGTTTGAGCCTTGAGCTCATCGTCGCTCATGGAGGCATATTTTTCCTCAAGAGATAAAACCCTGTCTTTTATCGGCTCTATGCGTTTTAGCTCCTTTTTGCTGTAGTTTCCGAAAATGGCGCTGAATATTCCCATTTATTTTTCTCCTTTTAAAGTTGTGTGTTTTTAAGATGTATGTGAAAAAATATTTTAATGAATGATACAGACGATTATATGCTTCACATTATACCGATTGAGCATACACCATTACATTATAACATATACGGTGAAAATCGCAACATAATTTTTTATTATAAATGTAAGAGTATATGCGATGAATTTTTACTGTTCGGGCCGAAAAAACGGCGGAAAACATTTTTTTCAAAAATGTTGCCGGCACTTGTTTTTACCCTTGTTGTAACCGGAACGGTGTGGTATAATGACCGTAAACCTATTTGCGAAAACGTTTTCGCTAACATTCTGAAGGTTTTAAGGGAGGAACACCGGCCGATGTCTGATATTTTAAAGCATAATGATGACCGCAACCGTAATAACCATGATCATGCCGTCACTAAGGCAGACATGAGCATGACCGAAAGCATATTGCCGTATTCTTTTGGGGCGGACGTACCGCTTGAATTTACCTATAACGGGATTCGTTACAAGGGGCTTAAAGGCAGCCCGGATATAACCGATGTGACAGAGGAGTACCGCATAATTGACAGCAACACGTCGCTTACAACTGTTAAAGCAAAAATAGGAGGGCTCGAAATAACCGCCGAGCATACCGGCTATTTCGATTTTCCGGCAAACGAATGGGTGGCGTACTTTAAAAATGTATCCGACAGAAAAAGCGGTATTCTGTCGGAGGTGTTTATAAGCGGAGAGCTGATGATCGAAAGGGCTGTTCTTCGTTATTCGAACGGCGACACCCAGATAAATACAGGATACGAGTTTTTCGAGGATGATCTTCAAAAGCCGTTTACCTTAGAGCCGGACGACTCGGGCAATTCCTGCTGCGGTGCAGCGCCCTATATGCGGCTTTATTCGGATGATGCATTTGTAAATATAGCGGTCGGCTGGACCGGTATGTGGACGGCCGTTTTTGAAAGGAAAGAGGGCTCGGTTTTTGCGAAATTCGGACAAAAAAGATGTCATATGAGTCTTTTGCCGGGTGAGACCATCCGTACGCCGCGAGTAGTGCTCGAGGGAGGACGCGGCAGCGAGGAGCATGCGAGGAATCTTTGGAGAAGGTTCTTTTTCAGCCATGTGCTTATAAAAGACAAAGACGGCTCACCCTTAGGACCCAAGCTTGCGGTTCATGTCATGAATGTGGACGGACGCTCCGAATCCTCGGGCGCTACCGAAGAAAATCAGATAAGGGGAATCGACAGCTATTTGAAAAACGGACTGCATCCCGATATCTGGTGGATCGACGCCGGCTGGTATCCGTGCGGATACGACTGGACCAAAACCGGCAGCTGGTATCCCAATCCCGAGACCTTCCCGAACGGTCTTTCTCCGGTGGGAAGAAAGTGCAGGGAAAACGGCATACTGTTTTTGCTTTGGTTTGAGCCCGAGAGAGTAAGGCGCGGAACGTGGATTTCCGACAATCATCCCGAATGGCTGCTTTCGGTAAACGAAGATGACGACCACAGGCTGCTTGATTTAAGCCGCAAGGATGTACAAGACTGGCTTATCGATCACGTTGATTCCCTTATAAAGGAATCGATGGTCGATATATACCGTCAGGATTTTAATTTTAAACCCATGCCGATGTGGATTAAAAATGAAGCCCCCGACCGCATAGGTGCGCTCGAAAATCTTCATATACAGGGCTATTACAGGTATTGGGATGAGCTTAAAAGGAGAAATCCGGGTCTTATTATCGATTCGTGCGCTTCGGGCGGACGCCGTAACGATATCGAAACCATGAAGCGGTCGGTTCCGTTTCATTATACCGACGTAGAATACGGGGTCCATCCGGTAAAGCAAAAGCAGCATAGGTTTATGTTCGAATGGATACCGTATTTCAGGGCGCATAATATGAGCTGGGACGACGAAAACGGGGATTATTACACCGGGAATCCGGCAGTTGCCAGCGGCGATGATTTTTCTTACCAGTGCGCCTTTGCGCCGGCGATTACCGATATGATAGAATGGAATGCCGATGCCGAGAGGTTTAAAAGGGCCAACCGGATACTTCCCGTATGGCGAAAGGCGGCAAAAATGATGTTAGAGGGCGACTACTATCCGCTGACTAAATGTAGAAAATCGCCCGAGGATTTTTACGCCATGGAGTTTTACAATCCCCGGGAGAAAAAAGGATTCTTCCAGGTGGTCGCCAATACCCACGTTAAAGAGGACGGCTTTACCGCCGGCGTCGTACTTGACGAAAACGAAAAATACCGGCTCGAAAACGGCTTGACGGGAGAGGTGAGCGTTGTATCGGGCAAGGATCTGACCGCCGGATTCAGGGTGGAATTGAAGCCTCGCTCCGGCATCGTATACTTTTTTGAGGCGGTAAAGTAAAGCTTTATCGGAGCTTTCGCCGGATTTAAATTCGGCTTTTATCGGCGATCTTTGAATACCGTACGGTTTTCCGGTCAATATCATTAGTGCCACCGGTTACAGGTGCAAAAATTTAAATTTAGGGATGTTGACCGGAAAATGAAATACAGAGAAAAACATATATCAAACAAAAAATACAGGACCGAAACCATGCTCGCGATTATTAAGATCGCGGCGGTTTCGGTCTGTCTTGGTATAACACTGTGTATGACGGCCTTTTTTGCAAGAGCCGACAGCATACGTCCTTGCGTTTTGAGGCTGCATGTGCTTGCGAATTCCGACTCTCCGGAGGATCAGGAACTTAAATTAAAGGTCCGCGACAGGCTGCTCGAATGCGGGGGCGAGCTTTTTGGCAGTGCCGATTCGCTTTGCGAGGCGGAGGAGCTTGTAAACAAAAATATTGCGGCGCTCGAATCGGCGGCTCGGGAGGAAATAGCGGAAAACGGCTTTGATTATTCCGTTTCGGTAAGTCTTGAAAAAAGCCGATTTAACACCCGGAGTTATGGCGATGATCTGACCCTGCCGGCAGGAATTTACGATGCAGTCAAGGTGAAGATCGGTTCGGGAGAGGGACATAACTGGTGGTGTGTAATGTTTCCGCCGGTGTGCGTCGGTGCGGCCTCCGACAGCAAAAAAATGGAGAATGTGTTAAACGAAGAACAGCTGGATGTTGTGTCCAACGGCTCAAAATATCGCATCGGATTTAAAAGCGTCGAGATATTCGAGGAGATAAAAGAATTTTTATCAAAATAATCTGTAATTGCTGCTTGTAATTAATATTAAAATATGTTACCGTTTCGGATGTTATGGGGAGTCGACCGTTTTGGGGTAAAAAATTTATCGGCCGGCCGTTTGACTCATCGAAAAGCGGTTTCATCAATTTATATCGGATATATAATATGTATTCGGCCGGATAAAGCCGGTGAAATTCGATAAATTAAATATATTTCAAGAAAAAGACTTGACTGACGAGGCAAAATATGTTATAGTGTCTTTACCTCGTTACGGGTCTTTTTTTTTGCACCGTTTTTTCGGTGCGGATATTTGGCCTTACGGCAGGGCAGAAGCGGTGTGTTTTCGCACATCCGGGCGGTTTTGCAGGTATCGAGGGAGGATTAAATTTTTCCGTAAATCGGGAGGTGCTATTAATGAGAGTTAAGATCACATTGGCATGCACAGAATGCAAGCAGCGTAATTATGACACGGTAAAAAACAAGAAAAACGATCCTGATCGTTTGGAAATGAACAAGTACTGCAGATTTTGCCGTAAGCACACTCTCCACAGAGAAACAAAGTAGGAGGCAGACAAAATGAAAGCAGTAAGGAATGTACTCCGCGTGCTGGCGGGATTGCTGGCAGTCGGTACGGTGGTTCTGTTCTTCTTTAATTTTGCCGAAGTTACCTTTTCCGAAACGACAAACGTTTTGAAGCTTACCGGTGCCGAGCTTGCTTTCGGTGCCGACGTTACTTCTCAGTTTGCCGATGCAGGAAAAGAGCTTGTGACCTTTAAATCCGGTTGGTATTTTCTCGCTTTCTTTGCGGCGGCCTTTACGGCGGTATTTTCGCTTTTGGGACTTAAATCCAAGGGTTCGTCTGTGGCGTCGCTCATCACCGGATTGTTCGGCGGTATAACCAGCCTGGTAGTTTTGCTTGACAATCCTATCGGTTATATCGATACCGGCCGGCTTGACACTATTTACACGGCTTCCGGGGTCAGCTTTTCGGTTCTTGCCTTTGTTGCGGCCGGTGCATTTTTTGCAACGGTTGCGGCCAACATCGCATGGCTGCTTGTTGACGACAGGATTCTGGTCGATGCGTCAAAGGGTGCAAGAATAAGCATTTTCGGTAAAATAGGCCGTTTCTTCAAGGATTACAGGTCAGAGATTAAAAAGATCGTTTGGCCGAGCTTCCGTACGGTGGTCAAAAACACCGTCGTGGTGCTTATTATGTGCCTGATCGTAGGTGTCTTCATCTGGCTTGTTGACTGGGGTCTTTCCGAGGGACTTAAGGCGTTGTTTGCCAACAACAATTCCTCGTCTTCGTCGACCGATTATAACCTGACCACTTCTTCTCAGGTCGTGTCGGATACCAGCGAGACATCCCTGGCCGAATCATCCTTGACCGAGTCGGCGTCCTGACCTGTCCGTTCGTTGAATTTTTAAGTTTCAGGCGATCGGAGGAAGAAGATGGACGAGGCAAGATGGTATGTAATACATACCTATTCTGGATACGAAAATAAGGTTGCCAGCAACCTTGAAAAGCTTGTGGAAAACCGCGGTATGCATGATCTTATTCAGGAAATCCGCGTTCCGACCGAAACGGTAGTCGAGGTAAAGGATAACAAGCAAAAAGAGGTTGTGCGCAAAATTTTTCCGGGCTATGTGCTCGTGAAAATGGTTATGACGGATGATTCATGGTATGTCGTAAGGAACATTCACGGCTGCACCGGCTTTGTTGGCCCTGCATCCAAGCCTGTTCCCCTTACCGACAGCGAGGTTGAGGCTTTGGGCGTTGAGGTCAGGAGCGTTGAGGTGTCCTACGGTATCGGTGATACCGTTAAGATCATTGACGGTCCCCTTACCGGCTTTGTCGGCAATGTTGACGAGCTTGACGTCGAGAAGAATCATGTCAAGGTAACCATATCGATGTTCGGCAGGGAAACCCCTGTTGAGCTTGAGATCGATCAGGTCGAGGTTCTCGATTAGTAAATTACGGACTTTCGACCGATATTAAAACATTAGGTAATCGGCGGCTTTTAGCCGCATAAAGTTACAGGCCGCAAATTACGGCCTTGTGGGAGGCGCGGAAATCATTATTATCCGCCCCGACACTACCACAATATTTCGGAGGTGCAAAAAATGGCTCAGAAAGTTACGGGCTACATCAAACTCCAAATTCCTGCGGGAAAGGCCACTCCGGCTCCCCCTGTAGGTCCGGCGCTCGGTCAGCATGGTGTTAACATCATGGCTTTTACCAAGGAGTTCAACGAGCGCACGAAGAACGATATCGGATATATAATTCCTGTCGTTATCACTGTTTACGCCGACCGCTCCTTCACCTTTGTAACCAAGACTCCGCCTGCAGCAGTGCTTATTAAAAAGGCCTGCGGTATCGATAAGGCTTCGGGTGTCCCCAACAAGACCAAGGTTGCAAAGATAACCAAGGAACAGATTCAGAAGATCGCCGAACAGAAGATGCCCGACCTTAACGCCGCGTCTCTTGAGGCCGCTATGTCTATGATAGCCGGTACTGCAAGAAGCATGGGCGTTGAAGTAGTCGATTAGTGCTCCCGTGTGGGAGGAAAATTCCGATTTACCACTTATCAGGGAGGTAGAGTATTATGAAACACGGTAAAAAATATGTTGATAGCCTTAAAATGGTTGACAGAGCAAAGCTCTACGACGCCGAAGAGGCTGTAGGTCTTGCAGTAAAAACCAAGACCGCTAAATTTGATGAGACGGTTGAAGCTCATATTCGTTTGGGCGTTGACTCCCGCCATGCGGATCAGCAGGTTCGCGGCGCGGTTGTTCTTCCCAACGGAACAGGTAAAAAGGTTCGCGTTCTTGTTTTTGCGAAGGACGATAAGGCAAAGGCAGCTGAAGAAGCAGGTGCCGATTTTGTCGGTGCCGAGGACATGGTCGAGAAGATCCAGAAGGAAAACTTCATGGATTTCGACGTTGTCGTTGCTTCTCCCGATATGATGGGTCTTGTCGGTCGTCTCGGTAAAATCCTCGGACCGCGCGGACTTATGCCGAACCCCAAGGCCGGCACCGTAACCCCGGACGTTGCCCGTGCGGTTACCGAAGCCAAGGCCGGTAAGATTGAGTATCGTCTTGACAAAACCAATATCATTCACTGCCCCATCGGCAAGGTTTCTTTCGGCGAGCAGAAGCTCCAGGAGAACTTTGATACCCTTATGTCGGCTATCGTTGCCGCACGTCCGGCAGCTGCCAAGGGTCAGTATGTAAAGTCTTGCGTTATAGCTACCACAATGGGCCCCGGAATCCGCATCAATCCCGCCCGTTTCGGTAACTAAGCAATAGCTTAAATACGGTTTTGTTAATATCGGTGTTGACACATGGGTTTTCCTGTGGTACAATACCGTAAGTGTTCCGCAGACAGCAGGTGCCTTTTGGTCCAACGGATGTTTCCGCCTGCCGAGGAGCGTAAAGTCGTTTTGAATTTACATTTTTCAAGATGTTTTTACGTCCCTCGTTTGTCGCGGGGGACGTTTTATTTTGGTATTATATGCAGAAGACATTTGATTTTCTGTCTATATAGCTGTTTATTGGAGGTGAATCGATTTGCCGAGTCAGTCAATTCTTGAGAAAAAGCAGGCACTTGTTGCCTCCCTTGCCGAAAAGATGAAAAACGCCACAACCGGTGTTATAGTTGATTATAAGGGCATCACAGTTGCTGATGATACCAAGCTCCGCAAGCAGTTGCGTGAAGCCGGTGTTGAGTACACTGTCGCTAAGAATACCTACATCGGTCGTGCTGCCGACGAGTGCGGTTTGGGCGAGCTTAAAGGTGTTCTTGAGGGAACCACAGCTATTGCTTTTTCAAGCGATTATACCGCGGCCGCTAAGATACTTAACGACTATGCCAATTCCCAGAAGGATATATTCACCATTAAAGCAGGTTTCTGCGACGGTGAGGTAATAGACGTAGAGGGTGTTAAAAAGCTGGCCAACATGCCCAGCAAGGAAGGTCTTCTTTCCATGCTCTGCAGCGCCCTTCAGGGCAACATTTCCGGTCTTGCAAGAGCTCTTCAGGCTGTTGTGGATCAGAAAAACGAAGCTACCCCTGCATAATGACAGCTTAGAGTGTTGTGCTTTGAGTAGCTTGTAACATTATTTAATTTAAAAATTAAAAGTACGGAGGATATAAATCAATGGCTATTGAAAACATCATTGAGGAGATCAAAGCTCTTAATGTTATGGAGCTTGCTGATCTTGTTAAAGCAATCGAAGAAGAATTCGGCGTTTCCGCCGCTGCTCCCGTAGCAGTTGTTGCCGGCCCTGCTGCCGGTGCTCCCGCTGCTGAGGAGAAGACCGAGTTTGACGTAGTTCTCGCCGAGGTCGGCGCTGAGAAGATCAAGGTTATAAAGGCTGTTCGTGAGATCACCGGACTTGGTCTTGCCGATGCTAAGGCTCTTGTTGACGGCGCTCCCAAGACCATCAAAGAGGCCGCTCCCAAGGAAGAGGCTGACGCTGCTAAGGCCAAGCTCGAAGAGGTTGGCGCAAAGGTTGAGCTTAAGTAAGCTTTACTTAAAAATGTTTTTAAAGCATTTGAGAGAATTTCGGTTCTTTCAGATGCTTTTTCTTTATGCGGTAATAATGCCCGTTCGCTAAACCGAGGGCCCGGATAAGTCCACAAACGTCTTATTATCTGACGACATCGGATTGATGATTGCTCGTTAAGATTGTGGCCGGAATAGAACCAGAAAGTACTTATTATCCTATGTCATATGAAGATATAAGCGAATTGTCTTACATTCACACCAAATGATTCGTTGCCGTAAACGGGGAAATGCCGTTTTTATCGAGTACATACGAATTGGCTGCATTTGTTCTTTTCGACTCGCTTTACACGCTGCCTGAATTTAAAACCAAATCATTTTTACGGGATATCTCCCACAGTCTGTGTTTCAAAAATCAAAAAACGCTCCTTCGTTTAAACAAACGAAGGAGCGTTACGGTTATTATTTGTGATTAGTGATTTGTTGTTCCGGGAAAGTTAAACCTCAACCTCGCCGTCAAATGCGAATTCGGCAGGGCCTGTCATGAAAACGGTGCTCGGAGTGCAGCGGATGGTAAGCTCGCCGCCGCGAAGAAGAATTTTTATATCTTCATCAACCGGGCAAAGACCGCATTTGACCGCTGCCGAGGCGACGGCGCATGCACCGGTGCCGCAGGCGAGGGTCTCGCCGCTTCCGCGTTCCCAAACGCGCATTTTCAGCGTGTGACGGTCGATAAACTGCACAAACTCGGTATTGACCTGTTCGGGGAAAATTTCGTTATGCTCAAACAGTGGACCGATTTTTTTAAGGTCGATGTCATCGGGGTCATTCCCGAACACCACGCAATGGGGATTGCCCATTGAAACACAGGTTATTTTATAGTCATCCTGACCGATCTTTACTGCGCGATCGACCACCTCGTCGGCGTCGAATATAACGGGGATATCTGCTGCCTTGAATTTGGCTGCTCCCATATCGACGCTGACCGTTACAACCTTGCCGGCGTTTACGTTGAGCGAAAGGGTTTTAATGCCGGTTTTGGATTCGATGGTGATTGGATTTTTGTGAAGACCCTTTCTCTCGTACAAAAACTTCGCCACACACCGGATTCCGTTGCCGCACATGTTGCCCTCGCTGCCGTCGGCGTTGAAAATACGCATTTTTGCGTCGGCCTTATCCGACGGGCAAATAAGAATTATACCATCGCCGCCGATAGCGAAATGCCTGTCAGACAGGCGCTTTGACAGCTCAGCAGGTTTTTCAACAGGCTGTTCGAAACAATCAAAATAAATATAATCGTTGCCGCAGCCCTGCATTTTTGTGAATCTGTATTTCATAGGCTTAATACATCTCTATGTAGTCGTTACGGCTCGGTCCGACCGAAACGTATTTTACGGGGACTCCCATGGCCTTTTCGATGTATCTGATGTAATTGAGGGCGGCTTCGGGAAGATCTTCTTTCTTGCGGCACTCTGAAACGTCGGCGCCAAAACCCTCAAGGTATTCATAAACCGGTTTTGCGCGCATTAAACGGTCGCCGGTCATGAATTCGGTTGTACGCTCGCCGTCGACCTCGTAGGCAACGCAAACGGGGATTTTATCGTATTTTGAGAGTATATCGAGCTTGGTAAGGGCCAGACAATCGGCACCCTGTACCATGCAGCCGTATTTGGAAGCGACAACGTCGAATCCGCCGACCCTTCTCGGACGGCCGGTTGCGGCGCCGTACTCATGACCGGCATCGCGAAGCTCTTTTCCCTCTTCGCCAAACATCTCGCAGGTGAACGGTCCCTCGCCTACACAGCTGGAATATGCCTTTATTATACCGACTACCTCGTCAAGCTTTTTAAAGGGGATTCCGGCGCCGATAGGAGCATAAGCGGCGATGGTTGACGAGGATGAAGTGTACGGGAAAATACCGTAATCAATGTCGCGCAATGCGCCGAGCTGAGCCTCAAAAAGAATGCTCTTGCCTTCTTTAAGGGCGTCGCGGAGATAAACCGTCGTATCGGTGATAAAAGGCTTTAATACGTCGCCGTATTTTTTAAGCCAGGCGTACATGTCGTCGGCCTTCAGTTCGTCGGCATGATATCCGTCGCGGACAATAAGATTCTTCCATTCGACAAGTCCCTTTACCTTATTGTACAGGGTGTCCTCCATGAAAAGATCCTCCATGCGGATTACCTTTTTCATGTATTTATCGCCGTAAACCGGGCCGATTCCGCGGCGGGTCGAGCCGAATTTGGCGTCGGCCAGACGCTCCTCCTCAAGGCAGTCAAGCTGCTTGTGGTAAGGCATGCAGATGACCGCGCGGCTGCTTATTTTAAGATTCTCGGGCGTTACGCGTATGCCCTTATCGGTAAGACGCTTTATTTCGCCGACAAGATGTTCTATATCAACAACCATGCCGGTGCCCATTATATTTACGGTGTTGTCGCCGAATATTCCCGACGGGAGCAGATTTAAAATGAACTCGCCCTTGTCGTTGATTACGGTGTGGCCGGCGTTGTTTCCGCCCTGATAGCGCGCAACGATATCGTATTTTTCGGCGAGAAGATCGACCATGCGGCCCTTGCCTTCGTCGCCCCAGTTTATACCGACTACTGCTGTTACCATTTGTTTTTCCCCATCTCGATAAAATTAAATTTATATCTGTGTTGAACCCGACAAAGATGAAAAAAGTCCATATTTATCACGTACAACAGCTATACCAACAAAAAACGCCTACCGGATACCGACATGCAACAGGTCGTGTGCAGGCCGCACGGTAAACGCAATTCGCCTATTACTTATCAATTATACCAAAAGAGAAGTTTTTGTCAAGTGATTGAAGGGGCGTTTTGTATAATAATCGGCAAAAAGGAAAACGGATAAGCAGAACTTCTTTTTTTAAAGACATTAAGAATAAAATGTAGATTTTTCCGGCGGTCATGGTTATAATCGTTATGAAGCGTTATATTAAAACCGACAGGTGAGAAAAATGGAAGAACCGAATATAATTATACGCCGTGCGAAAAAATGCGATACCGGCGACATAAACCGGCTGCTTTACGAGGTACACAAGGTCCACAGCGACGCGCGTCCCGATATTTTTAAGGCGGGCGGGAAAAAGTATACCGAAAGCGAGCTTGAAGCGATTATTTCCGACGATAAAAGGCCGATATTTGTCGCCGAGGAGTCGGGGAAGGTTTTGGGATATGCTTTTTGCATATACAAGCGGTTCATAAACGACAATTCGCTTACCGATATTAAAACGCTGTATATCGACGACCTGTGCGTTGACGAAGAGGCGAGAGGCAAGCACATAGGCAAAAAGCTGTACGAATATGTTCTGGACTATGCTTCGCACAACGGCTTTTACAATGTTACGCTTAATGTCTGGGCGGATAATGCCGGCGCGGTTAAATTTTACGAAAAGCTGGGGCTTCGGGTCCAGAAGATCGGAATGGAAAAGATACTGTAATGCCTGATCGGTGCCGTACAAATCCGGACGGATCGAATGAAAAAAGCGGCGGCAGCGATTGGAATTGTTTACGTATAAAAATCGTGGCCGATCGGGACGCCATCCGGCAGGAATTTATCGGAATTATGCCGCCGATTAACACGAGCGGTTATAATGCAACAAAATACAAAGGTTTTATTGTGCTGTTTCAACAATAAATAATGGGCGAATTGCTTAAAATTTTAATGTAATATTGGTTGACATCCACAAAAAAACGATGTACAATAATAATGCTGAAAAAAGCAAAAGTATATCAACAAGAATAAAGGGGGAAGAGTATATGTCAAATGAAATGACCATGCACGATATTGATATTGCTGATTTTATTCAGACGCTCGATTCGTGCAAAGGCGATGTTTACCTTGAAACTGCCGAGGGCGACGTGCTTAATCTTAAGTCCAAGCTTTGCCAGATGATGGGTATTTCCAACATCTTAAAGGGCGCTGTTATAAGCGAGGCTAAGATCCGTTGCACCTGCAAGGATGACGAAGCGCTTCTTTTCAGATTCAACCTCTTCAAAGAGGTTCCCGAGAAGAAATAAACATCGTAATTTTCAAAATGCCGGATAGTAACGGCCGGCGTGCGCTTAAAGAAAAAGCGCATCTGTTTTTAGCGATAGTTTTCAGTTTAGTTTAAAACTTTTTCATATAGACCTTACAGAATAAAAGCAGACAGGGCATCGGTTATTTCCGGTGTTCTGTCTGCTTTTTGCCTGGCATTCGGTTTGTTCGAATATATAAAACGGCTTTGCGGCCTTAAATGAGAGCAAAAAAAGGGCGGCTTCTCCCTATCCGAGTCCGCCCAACAGGCCGTCCTTTTTTAGGACAGACTGTCGGCGGAGCGTAGATTATTGATATTATTAAGCTTGCCGGTTTTTCGGGTGGCTTTTTATGGTGTACGAGGTTCGGTCGCCGGTTGTTTCAGGTCAGGAGATTGAATATTTGATTCCTTCCTTAACCTTGTAAAGCTTGCGGTCGAGGCCGAATATCCTTGACGGGGTCATTTCTCCGGCCGGTATGTCGGCCGTGGCGGCGCACATTTCGAACAAATGGGCGTCAAGATTATCAAGAGCCGCTACCACTGCCGCTTCGGGGAACATCGGGGGCACGGGGCTGCCGAATTCCGGCTCGGAATGATGGGATAAAAGAATATGCTGAATAAGCAGCAGCTTTTCCTCGGGGAGATTTGTCTGCTCGGCGTATTTTTGAAGCATCGAAACTCCGCCTGCAATGTGGCCAAGCAGGTTGCCCTTAACGGTATAGCCCGAGGCGATTCCCGTGTCGCCGAAGGCAAGCTCATTTATCTTTTCGACATCGTGCATAACGGCGCCGGTTATTACCAGATCGCGGTCCAAAAACGGATAGACCTTTGTTAAAGCGTCGGCGGCGCGCATGACGGCAAGGGTGTGATACAGCAGTCCGCCGCTTACGGCATGGTGCATTCTTACGGCCGCCGCACAGCGTAAAATTTCGCTTTTATTCTCTTCAAAAACCGTTTTTATAAGGGCAGTGTAGTCCTTATCGTCAAGCCCCTCGGCCGTTTTTATTATCTCGTTGTACATAGCCTCGCTTGTCATGGGAGCGCATGGGGTCAGATCGGATATTTTGACGTCGTCGGCGTCGGTGGCCCGGCGTATGCGTTCGATTTTGAGCTGAACCTGTCCGTTCCATGTATCGACCGTACCGCGGACCTTAATAACGGTATCGGGAGTGAAGGTGCCGAACCGCTCCTTTGAGTAATCCCAGAGCTTGGCGTTTACCTCGCCCTCGGCGTCGGCCAGAATCATATCGAGATATTCGTTTTTGTTGCGGTTGACCTTAACCTCGCACGATTTTATAAAACAAAAGCCCTCGCAGCTACCGTTTACTATCGATGATAACAGCTTCATGGTTAAAATCTCTCCTATTGTGTGAAATATATGGCAGGGCAAAAAATAATAACAATAACGCACTTTTTTTGCCTGTCGGACGGGGGATATACGGCGAAGGACGGCGCGCGGTGTTTTTATCGGTTTAAAAAGTATATCATACACGGACCGTTTTTACAAGACACAGAAAAACGGCGCCGGAAATTGACGACCGTACGGCGGCAAAGCGAGCATTTTGCATATATGAAGCATAAGGCGGATAAAAAGTATAAGCGCACAAGTAAAGGAAAAAATGAATACTTAACGGTTTAATGGGCAGTATAAAGGTGAGAATACGGTGCGGCAAAAGCGCTTTTAATTCCGGATTTTCGGCCGGTTCCCGGATTTTTAACAACAAAAAAATGATAGCAGATGATGGATGCGGTGAAAATTTTGCTCAAAACCAAAAAACAAAAATCCGTCGGAGCAAGGCGGAATAAAAGTAACGGGACATCTGCAGGTGTTGCTTTTCGGTGGATGATTGCGACCCTTGCGGTTTTGGCGTCGCTGTTTATTTTTGTTGCCGGATTTGTGACGGTGGATTTGCGTTCCGGATCGATAATGAAGGGGGAGGGCGGCGGATACGCCCTGTCCGTTCGCAGGTTTGACGATAGGATAGTTATAACCGTCTTCGGTAAATGCTACGAAATCACCGTAAAGGATCCGCGGCAGGAGAATGTTAAGTAATAATGCCGCTTGTTATGGTTAAGCAAAGGCGGGCGATTATCATTTGCTTATGCGGTCGCGATTTAAGAGCGGCATATTTGCAAAAAGTATATACCGGGCGGCCGGAATGTTTTAACAGGTTCATAATCGGAATGTTTCCACAGGACTATTATAAAAATAAAATTTATCCCCAATCTGTTTTAGTTGTTTCTAAAATCAGGTTGGGTCATATTTTTTGTCCGGAATCTTAAATCTTGCGGAAGCTGCTGTTTTTGCTTTTGAGGGCGGCTGACGGAGGACTGGCGATTCCGGGGCGGTCGGATCAGCCGGGTAGACCGATTGATTGTGTGGCCGCTTTTGTTTTGTCGGTAGGGGCGGTTCAGCCGGCTCGGTCGGATCGCCGATTTGTTTATACGGATACGGGGCGATTGGTTCAGTAAGCTTGATAAACTTAGTTTTATCGGTTTGGCCGGTCGTTCAAACCGATTTTGCGGCCGGTAGTTTCGGTAGGGCGAATCGGTTCATCCTCAGGCAAAACAAAACCATATGTAGTGTGTTTTTATCCGAAGTTAAACTATATAGGGAATGATATTTTGTTGCGGTTTACATAATAACATGAATTTGCTGTTTTTACGGCTCTTTTGGCAGAGAACAGGCAGGTAAGCGACAACAAATAAACAACGCCTCCATGCGTTTCAAGCGACGCGGAAAGAATTCAGTAATAAGGCTGTTTTCGGGCAATTTGTTTCGTTTTAAGAAATAAAAATTTTTTTGATTTTTTTGCAGCAAAGCTCTTGACAATCTTGCAATACTTGATATATAATACAAAACTGTATCATTGTGGGGTTATGTGCGTATTTTTTCGGACATACAGGGCGGTTATATCATAATTATCCGGCCATTTTATCTGTTTTTTGTGTAAAAACACAATGATATTTACAATGTAAGTTATTATTCCAGCGTTAGCTTATCAGACGGGAGTGTTTATATGGTCGATGTAAAAACAGTTAAGCTCGGAACCAACGAGCGAAAGACATTTTCAAAGATCGACGAAGTTCTTGAAATGCCTAACCTCATCGAAATTCAGAAAAACTCTTACAACTGGTTCATCGAGACCGGTTTGAAGGAGGTTTTTCACGATGTCGATGTAATAACCGATTATACCAAAAACCTTGAGCTTTCATTCGTCGGTTATCGTTTTGACGAAAAGCCGAAGTATACCATTGTAGAGTGCAAGGAGCGCGACGCTACCTATGCGGCTCCGCTCAGGGTAACGGCGAGGCTTCTTAACAAGGAGACCGGCGAAATTAAAGAGAGCGAGGTCTTTATGGGAGATTTCCCGATAATGACCCCGTCGGGCACCTTTGTAATAAACGGGGCGGAGAGGGTCATTGTTTCTCAGCTTGTCCGTTCGCCGGGTGTTTATTACGATGAGATAATCGACAAGACCGGACGCCACCTTTACAGCTCGACCATAATTCCCACCAGAGGCGCCTGGCTTGAATATGAGACCGATCAGAACGACATTATTTATGTCCGTATAGATAAAAACCGCAAGCTGCCGCTTACGACCTTTTTGCGCGCTTTGGGACTCGGTACCGATGTTCAGATAAAGGAGTTTTTCGGTGAGGACGAAAGGCTGCTTGCAACCCTTGAAAAGGATACGGCCAACGGCGTTGAGGAGGCCCTTCTTGAGGTTTACAAGAAGCTTCGTCCGGGCGAGCCGTTCACCGTTGAGGGCGCTCAGCAGCATATTGACGGACTTTTCTTCGATCCGGCAAGATATGATCTTTCGAGGGTCGGCCGTTATAAATACAACAAAAAGCTTGCCCTTATGCCCAGAGCCTTGGGCAGAAAGCTTACCGCTCCGGCTGTCGATCCGATGAGCGGAGAGGTGGTTTGCGATGCCGGCACGGTTATTACCCGCGAAATAGGCGCCGAGCTTGAGAAAAAGGGCGTTTTCAGCGTTACGGTCGAGATCGAAACCGAAAACGGCCTGTCCGAGCACACCCTTTACACCAACGGCATGGTCAATATCTCCGATTTTGTGGATTTTGACTGCGCCGAGCTCGGCATAAACGAAAAGGTAAGCTTAAAGGTTCTTCGCGAGCTTATGGACAAGGCCGAAAACGAGGAAGAATTAAAGGAGCTTATAGCCGAGTCGAGGGCTCAGCTTATTCCCAATCACATTACGGTCGACGATATATTCGCATCGGTCGGATATATTCTCGGCCTTCCATACGGCATAGGAAACATCGACGATATAGATCACCTCGGAAACCGTCGCATCCGTTCGGTCGGCGAGCTGCTGCAGAATCAGTTCCGTATAGGTATGTCCCGTATGGAGCGCGTTATACGCGAGAAGATGACCATCCAGGCTCAGGATATGGAGGCTGTTACTCCCCAGTCGCTTATAAACATACGTCCCGTGACCGCTGCGATAAAGGAGTTTTTCGGTTCATCGCCGCTGTCGCAGTTTATGGATCAGACCAATCCGCTTGCCGAGCTTACCCATAAAAGGCGTTTGTCGGCTCTCGGTCCGGGCGGTCTTTCGCGTGACCGTGCAGGATTTGAGGTTCGCGACGTTCATTACACCCATTACGGCCGCATGTGCCCGATAGAAACCCCAGAAGGTCCGAACATCGGTCTTATCTCTTACCTTGCGACCTTTGCAAGAATAAACGAATACGGCTTTATCGAGGCGCCCTTCAGACGTGTCGATAAGGCAACCGGTGTTGTGCTCGACGAGGTTGTTTACATGACGGCCGACGTTGAGGACGGATACGTTGTCGCTCAGGCGAACGAACCGCTCGACGAGCAGGGACGTTTTGCCCGTGCGAAGGTTTCGGCGAGATACCGCGACGAATTCGTTGAGGTCGATGCTTCGAGGGCTGATTTTATGGACGTATCGCCTAAGATGGTTATTTCGGTTGCTACCTCCATGATCCCCTTCCTTGAAAACGACGACGCGAACCGTGCTCTCATGGGCTCGAACATGCAGCGCCAGGCGGTTCCTCTTTTAAAAACCGAGTCGCCGATAGTCGGTACCGGAATGGAATACAAGGCGGCCGTCGATTCGGGCGTTGTTGTACTGTGCGAGCGCGACGGTGTGGTTAAAAAGGTAGACGCCAGAGGGGTCGACGTTTTAAGCGACTCGGGCGAGACCGATCACTATGAAATAATCAAATTCCTCCGCTCGAACCAGGGCACATGCGTAAATCAGCGCCCGGTAGTAAGCGTAGGACAGCATGTTAAAAAGGGCGATGTAATTGCCGACGGACCCGCTACAAGCAACGGTGAGATATCCCTCGGTAAGAACGTTCTTATCGGATTTATGACCTGGGAGGGTTATAACTACGAGGACGCCGTTCTTATAAACGAAAAGGTCGTCCGCGACGATGTTTTTACATCCATCCATATAGAGGAATATGAGCTTGAATCGAGAGATACCAAGCTCGGACCCGAGGATATAACCAGAGATATCCCCAACGTCGGCGAGGATGCCCTTAAGGACCTTGATGAGCGCGGAATAATCCGCGTCGGTGCCGAGGTGCGTGCCGGCGATATACTCGTCGGTAAGGTAACCCCCAAGGGCGAGACCGAAATGACCGCCGAGGAAAGACTGCTCCGTGCGATATTCGGCGAAAAGGCGCGCGAGGTAAGGGATACTTCGCTCCGCGTTCCCCACGGCGAATACGGCACCGTGGTTGACGTCAAGGTTTTCGACCGTCACAACTGCTCCGAGCTCAATCCCGGAGTAAACATGGTCGTACGCTGCTACATCGCCCAGAAGAGAAAGATTTCGGTCGGCGATAAGATGGCCGGTCGTCACGGTAACAAGGGCGTTGTTTCACGCATACTGCCCTCTGAGGATATGCCCTTCCTGCCAGACGGAACTCCCCTTGACATAGTTCTTAATCCCTTGGGCGTTCCGTCCCGAATGAATATAGGACAGGTGCTTGAGGTTCATCTCGGCTATGCGGCGAGAGCGCTCGGCTGGAAGGTCTGCACTCCGGTATTTGACGGAGCTCACGAGGCTGATATTCGCGACTGCCTGAAAGAGGCCGGCCTTGCTGAGGACGGCAAGACCGTGCTTTACGACGGCCGTACCGGAGAGCCCTTTGATAATCGCGTTACGGTCGGCGTTATGTACTTCCTCAAGCTCCATCACCTTGTTGACGATAAGATTCATGCCCGTTCGACCGGACCGTATTCGCTCGTTACTCAGCAGCCGCTCGGCGGTAAAGCCCAGTTCGGCGGACAGCGTTTCGGAGAGATGGAGGTCTGGGCCCTTGAGGCTTACGGCGCCGCTTACACCCTGCAGGAGATTCTGACCGTCAAGTCGGACGACGTTGTAGGACGTGTAAAGACCTATGAGGCCATAGTAAAGGGCCAGAATGTTCCCAAGCCCGGAACCCCCGAATCCTTCAAGGTTCTTATAAAGGAATTGCAGAGTTTGGCGCTTGACGTTAAGGTGCTTGATGAAAACGGCGAGCCGATCGATCTTAAGCAGACCTTTGAGGATGACGACGAGATAGTCGGACTTCCGATGCCTGTCGAGGAAAATAAGGTCGAGCAGGGCGATCTGCACGGATTCGGCATTGAGGATGAGCAGGGCAATCCCGAATATTCCGACGATGCCGCCGATGACGAGCTGTTTGCCGATGACGATGATGAGCCGATATCCGAGGATGATCTCGGATCGGATGAGATGTAAGGAGGTCAACCGGTATGAGCGAAGCAAAAAAAGAACTGGAATTTGAAGCCATAAAAATAGGACTGGCATCGCCCGAACAGATACGCGAGTGGTCCTACGGCGAGGTCAAAAAGCCGGAGACCATAAACTACCGTTCCTTAAAGCCGGAGCGCGACGGTCTTTTCTGCGAAAGGATCTTCGGACCGACCAAGGACTGGGAATGTCATTGCGGAAAGTATAAGAGAATCCGCTATAAGGGCAAGATATGCGACCGCTGCGGTGTTGAAATAACCCGTGCAAAGGTCCGCCGCGAGAGGATGGGCTCGATCGAGCTGGCCGCTCCGGTATCGCATATCTGGTATTTTAAGGGAATTCCTTCAAGAATGGGACTCATTCTTGATATTTCCCCGAAAATGCTCGAGCAGGTGCTGTATTTTTCACAGTATATAGTTACCGATCCGGGCAGCACTCCTCTTATGTACAAACAGCTGCTTTCGGAAAAGCAGTACAGGGATATGCGCGAGAAGTACGAGGATGACTTCGAGGCCATGATGGGCGCAGAGGCCATTAAAAAGCTGCTTATGGACATCGATCTTGAGAAGCTTTCGGTGGAGATCCGCGACGAGATGGAAAACGCCACCGGACAAAAGCGCATAAAGATCTTAAAGAGGCTTGACGTTGTCGAGTCGTTCCGTCAGTCGGGCAACCGTCCCGAGTGGATGATACTCGATGTTCTGCCTGTAATTCCGCCCGATCTTCGTCCTATGGTACAGCTTGACGGCGGCAGGTTTGCAACCTCCGATCTTAACGATCTTTACCGCCGCGTTATAAACCGCAACAATCGTCTTAAAAGATTGCAGGAGCTTTCGGCTCCCGATATTATAATCCGCAACGAGAAGCGCATGCTTCAGGAGGCGGTCGATGCCCTTATCGAAAACGGCCGCCGCGGCCGTCCGGTAACCGGCCCCAACAACCGCCCGCTTAAATCCCTTTCGGATATGCTTAAGGGTAAACAGGGACGTTTCCGTCAGAACCTGCTCGGAAAACGTGTTGACTATTCCGGACGTTCGGTTATCGTTGTCGGTCCTGAGCTTAAAATGTATCAGTGCGGTCTTCCGAAGGAAATGGCGCTCGAGCTGTTTAAGCCCTTTGTTATGAAGCGCCTTGTCGAGACCGGAGCCGCCACCAACATCAAGCCTGCAAGGAAGATGATCGACCGCGCAAGGGATGAGGTCTGGGACGCACTTGAAACGGTTATCAAGGAGCATCCGGTGCTTTTGAACCGCGCTCCGACACTTCACCGTTTAGGTATTCAGGCCTTTGAGCCGGTGCTGGTTGAGGGCCGTGCGCTTAAACTGCATCCCCTTGTCTGTACCGCTTATAACGCCGACTTCGACGGCGACCAGATGGCCGTTCACGTTCCCCTTTCGGCCGAGGCTCAGGCTGAGGCGAGACTCCTTATGCTCGCCGCAAATAACCTGCTTAAGCCTTCCGACGGAAAACCGGTAACCGTTCCTACTCAGGATATGGTTTTGGGCTCTTACTACCTCACCCTTGTAAAGCCCGATGAGCCGGGCACCGGCAAGATTTTCTGCGACCGCAACGAAGCAATTATGGCTTACGAGGATAAGGTCATCGGCCTTCATGCTCCGATAAAGGTGCGTTACACCGGTAAAAATCAGCTCGGCCAGCAGATCACCCGTTTGGTTGACGTTACGGTCGGATACATTCTGTTCAACGATTCCATTCCTCAGGATCTCGGATTTGTCGACAGGAGCGTTCCCGGACATGAGCTCGATCTTGAAATAACCTTTACCGTCAACCCCGACGGAACCTATAAGGCCAACAAGGTCGGCAAAAAGCAGCTCGGTCAGATAATCGACCGCTGCATTAAGAAGCACGGAACCACCCTTACGGCCGAGGTTCTTGATAAAATAAAGGCCACCGGTTACCATTATTCGACCATCGGTTCTATCACCGTTGCGGTTATAGACGCCGTTATTCCTCCGGCGAAGAAGGAGATAATCTCCGCGGCCGAAGCTCAGATAGACTCCATAACCGAAGACTTCAACATGGGTCTTATAAGCGACGAGGAGCGCCACCGTCTTATAATCGAGGTTTGGGATAAGGCGACCAACGACGTGTCAGACGCCCTTAAGGATAACCTTGATGAGTACAATCCCATCTTCATGATGGCCGATTCCGGTGCCCGCGGATCCATGAGCCAGATAAAACAGCTCGCCGGTATGCGCGGACTTATAGCCAATACATCGGGACGTACGATAGAGACTCCTATACGAGCCAACTACCGTGAAGGCCTTAATATACTCGAATACTTTATATCTTCGCGCGGCGCCCGTAAAGGACTTGCCGATACGGCTCTTCGTACGGCCGACTCGGGTTACCTTACCAGACGTCTGGTTGACGTTTCGCAGGACGTTATAATCCGCGAGGACGATTGCGGTGCCAAGGTCGGTATTGAGGTTTACGACATAAAGGACGGCAATCATGTTATCGAGCCGCTCAGTGAGCGCTTGGTCGGACGTTATCTTATCGAGCCGCTTTACAACGAAAAGGGCGAGCTTATAATGGATAACGAGCATATGATGACCGATGCCGACGCCAAGCGCATAGTAGACGCCGGCGTCGAAAGGGTTAAAATCCGTTCGGTACTCAACTGCCGCGCAAAGCAGGGCGTTTGCAAAAAGTGCTACGGCGCCAACCTTGCAAACGGTAAATGCGTAACCACAGGCGAGGCGGTCGGTATAATCGCCGCCCAGTCGATAGGCGAGCCGGGTACACAGCTTACGATGCGTACCTTCCATACCGGCGGTATAGCCAGTGCCGAGGATATTACTCAGGGTCTTCCCCGTGTTGAGGAGCTTTTTGAGGCCAGAAAGCCCAAGAAGACAGGATTCATGAGTGAAATCGCCGGTACGGTAAGCTTCCAGGATGTCAAGAAAAACCGCGAGGTTGTCGTTACCGCCGACGATAAGGCCGACGAGAGACGCTACACAATACCCTACGGCTACCGTATAACGGTCCAGGAGGGCCAGCACATAGAAAAGGGCCAGAGCATAACCGAAGGTGCGCTCAATCCCCACGATGTGCTCGCCATTAAGGGCGTTGAGGCGGTTCAGGACTATATCATCGCTCAGGTTCAGAGCGTTTACCGTATACAGGGCGTTGACATCAACGATAAGCATATTGAGGTTATCGTCCGTCAGATGATGAAGAAATTCAAGGTTACCGACGCCGGTGATACCGATATGATGGCCGGAAGCGTGGTTGAAAGAAGCCGCTTCTATGCCGAAAACGATATCATTGACAAGAGAAGGGCCGCCGGAGAAAAGGGCGAAAACGGAGAAGAGCTCCGTTACGCCGAGTATGAGCCGACATTGCTCGGTATCTGCAAGGCCGCTCTCGCGAGCGATTCCTTCCTGTCGGCCGCATCCTTCCAGGAGACCGCAAAGGTTCTTACCGATGCCGCTATCAAGGGCAAGGTCGATCCTCTTATGGGTCTTAAGGAAAACGTCATTATCGGTAAGCTTGTTCCCTCGGGAACCGGCATGAAGGCCTATTCCGGCCGCACCTACCATGAAAACTCGACCATCGGCGAGATTCTTGAGGCTCATTATGCCGAAAACGGAAACGACGAGGACGAAAGCGACCTTTCCGTTGACGGTGAAAACGAGTAAATGCGGTTTTAAAGGCGTGTCGGGGAGTTTATCCGATGTTTTTGAAGATGAATTACCGGAAAGCGCCAAGGGTTAAGTCGCCGCGTCAAAAAGTTTTAAATAAAAGCCGTCCCCGTATGTATTGACAGCGGGGACGGAATATGCTAAAATATCTATCTGCGTGACGAGAATATCTTGCCGCGTATGTGGTTTTTGTGTAAGAATTGCGATTGTATCGTAGTTTTTTAAAACTGTCAGGTGATAAGCGCGCTGAAAAAAGCGTGTTTTCATAATATTTTTCAAGGAGGTGCGATATGCCAACCTTTAATCAGCTGGTCCGCACAGGCAGACAGTCGATAGAGAAGAAGGCCAAGGCCCCTGCGCTTTTGAAGGGCTACAATTCCCAGAAGCGTTCGCTCATCGACCAGAATTCCCCGCAGAAGAGGGGCGTGTGCACGGTAGTTAAGACCCAGACCCCGAAGAAACCGAACTCGGCTCTTCGTAAAGTCGCCAGGGTTAGACTCTCCAACGGCATCGAGGTTTCTTCTTACATTCCCGGTGTCGGCCACAACCTTCAGGAGCACAGCGTTGTGCTTATCCGCGGCGGCCGTGTTAAGGATCTCCCTGGTGTGCGTTACCATATCATTCGCGGTACGCTCGATACTCAGGGTGTTGCCAACCGTATGCAGGCCCGTTCAAAGTACGGTGCCAAGCGTCCCAAGGGCAGCAAGTAAGGTCCGGTTTTTTGCGGTTTTCCCTATAAAACCCAATGTATTTGACGAAATCTTCTTGCAGGCTGCTTATAAAAAATGCAGCGGCATTTAATTATAAATGCCTCTCATAAAGGCGCCACGGGAGTTTTGTCACTCGAGTACCTATGATATCATTATATGAAGGAGGGAAGCGAAGTGCCAAGAAGAGGCCAAATCGCAAAGCGTGATGTGTTACCCGATCCGCTTTATAATTCAAAGCTGGTAACCCGTCTTATCAACAATATCATGTATGACGGCAAAAAGGGCGTTGCCCAGAAGATAGTTTACGGTGCTTTTGAAATAGTTGCCGAGAAAACCGGAAAGGAACCCCTTGAGGTTTTTGAGCAGGCTATGGAGAATGTTATGCCGCAGCTTGAGGTTAAGGCCCGCCGTGTCGGCGGTGCTACCTATCAGGTGCCTATTGAGGTTCGTCCCGAGAGGAGACAGACCCTCGGTTTACGCTGGATAACCACCTACAGCCGTAACCGTTCGGAGAGAACGATGCGCGAGCGTCTTGCCGGAGAGATAATGGATGCTGTCAACAGCACCGGCGGAGCTTACAAAAAGCGCGAGGACACCCACAAAATGGCCGAAGCCAACAAGGCTTTTGCTCATTACCGCTGGTAGTCCTGTCTTGCCGGTTGTTTTGCTGCAGCCGGCGGCTTGAACTCATTATTATTTAGCTTAATACACCGGTCTTACGTTTTTAAGGCGTACCGGTAAGGAGGAAAATATGCCAAGACAGGTACCACTGGAATTAACAAGAAACATCGGAATAATGGCGCATATCGATGCCGGTAAAACCACCACCACCGAGCGTATTCTTTATTACACCGGTATTAACCATCGCCTCGGCGAGGTGCACGAGGGCGCCGCAACAATGGACTGGATGGAGCAGGAGCAGGAAAGAGGTATAACCATTACCTCGGCTGCTACCACCTGTTTCTGGAAACCCTCTTATTCAAAGAACAAATACCGTCTTAACATCATAGACACTCCGGGACACGTTGACTTCACTGTTGAGGTTGAGCGTTCGCTCAGAGTTCTTGACGGTTCGGTTACCGTTCTTTGCGCAAAGGGCGGCGTTGAGCCCCAGTCCGAAACAGTATGGCGTCAGGCCGATAAATATCATGTCCCCAGAATGGTCTATGTTAATAAGATGGACATAATGGGTGCCGATTTTTATCGAGTGCTGTCCATGATGCACGAGCGTCTTAAATGTAACGCCGTTCCCATTCAGCTCCCCATAGGCGCTGAGGATTCTTACAAGGGACTTGTTGACCTTGTTGAGATGAAGGCTTACGTTTATTATGACGACCTCGGAACTGATATCCGCGTTGAGGATATCCCCGAGGATATGAAGGATATTTGCGACGAGTATCATGTAAAACTGCTCGAGTCGGTTGCCGAGCAGGACGATGAGCTCCTTGAAAAATATCTCGGCGGCGAAGAACTGACCATAGACGAGATCAAGCACTGCATACGCAAGGCTACCATTGCAAACCACATGGTTCCGGTATGCTGCGGTACTTCCTACAAGAATAAGGGCGTACAGAAGCTGCTCGACGCTATAGTCGATTTTATGCCGTCGCCTATCGATATCCCCCCGATAAAGGGTATCGATCCCAAGACCGATGAGGAGACCGTACGTCATTCATCGGATGACGAGCCCTTCTCGGCTCTTGCCTTTAAGATTGCAACCGACCCGTTTGTCGGAAAGCTCTGCTTCTTCAGAGTGTATTCCGGTAAGGTCAATGCCGGCTCGCAGGTATTCAACCCCGTAAAGCATTGCGCCGAGAGAATGGGCAGATTGCTTCAGATGCACGCAAACCACCGTCAGGATATCGAGACCTGCTACGCCGGCGACATCGCCGCTGTTGTCGGTCTTAAGAATACCACCACCGGTGATACCCTTTGCGAGCAGAACCATCCTGTAATTCTTGAATCGATGGAATTCCCCGAGCCGGTTATAAGGGTTGCAATAGAGCCCAAGACCAAGGCAGGCCAGGAGAAGATGATTATAGCTCTCCAGAAGCTCGCCGAAGAGGATCCGACCTTCAAGTTCTACACCGATGAAGAAACCGGACAGACCATCATCGCCGGAATGGGCGAGCTGCATCTTGAGATAATAGTCGACCGTCTCATGCGTGAGTTCCACGTTGAGGCCAATGTCGGTAAGCCTCAGGTTGCTTATAAAGAGACCATCCGCAAGGCTGCCGATTCCGACTTCAAGTATGCCCGTCAGTCAGGCGGTCACGGCCAGTACGGTCATGTCAAGATCAAGGTCGAGCCCAACGAGTCCGGAAAAGGATACGAATTCATCAACGCCATCACCGGCGGTGTCATTCCCAAGGAGTACATTCCGGCGGTTGATACCGGTATCAAGGGTGCTATGGAATCCGGCGTACTTGCAGGATATCCGGTTGTTGACGTAAAGGTAACCCTTTATGACGGTTCTTATCACGAGGTTGACTCGTCCGAGCTCGCGTTCAAGCTTGCCGGTTCTATGGCCTTTAAGGAGGCCAGCCGCAAGGCTGATCCCGTTTTGATCGAGCCGATAATGAAGGTCAGCGTAATTGTTCCGGATGAATACACCGGCGACGTTATATCCGACCTTAACTCCCGCCGCGGACAGGTCCTCGGTATGGAGATGCGCACCGGTTCTCAGCAGGTTGACGCTTATGTACCGCTTTCCGAAATGTTCGGATATGCCACTTCCATGCGTTCCAAGACGCAGGGCCGCGGCCAGTACAGCATGGAGCCCAGCCACTATAACGAGATACCCAAGAGCGTTCAGGAGAAGATCATCCAGGCTCAGGGCAAAAAAGATCAGTAATTAGGGAATTGTGTCCCTTGTAAAAAAACACTTGCTTTTTTCATTGACAATTGGTAAAATGTTAATTGTGCAATGGAATTGATTGCAAACCAGAAAAAGCCTTACATTAAAGGAGGAAAAATAAAATGGCAAAAGAAAAGTTTGACAGAAGTAAGCCCCATGTTAACATTGGTACTATCGGCCACGTTGACCATGGTAAGACCACCCTTACTGCCGCTATAACCAAGACCCTTTCGGCTATGGGCCTTGCGGAGAAGGTAGATTTCGAGAACATCGATAAGGCTCCTGAAGAGAGAGAGCGCGGAATTACAATAAACACCGCTCACGTTGAGTATCAGACCGCTAAGCGTCACTATGCTCACGTTGACTGCCCGGGCCATGCTGACTACATCAAGAACATGATCACCGGTGCTGCTCAGATGGACGGCGCTATCCTTGTTATCGCCGCTACCGACGGTCCTATGGCTCAGACCAAGGAGCATTTGCTTCTTGCCCGTCAGGTTGGTGTTCCCTATATCGTTGTTTTCATGAACAAATGCGATATGGTTGACGATCCCGAGCTTCTCGATCTCGTAGAGATGGAGATCCGCGAGACCCTTAACTACTATGACTTCCCCGGTGATGATATTCCCATCATCCGTGGTTCTGCTCTTAAGGCTCTTGAGTACAACGGCGGCGATCCTGCTCATGCTGAGGAGTGCAAGTGCATTCTCGAGCTCATGGATGCTGTTGATAACTACATCCCCACCCCCGACCGCAAGGCCGATCAGCCCTTCCTTATGCCTGTTGAGGACGTTATGACCATCACCGGACGTGGTACTGTTGCCACCGGTCGTGTTGAGCGTGGACAGCTTAAGGTCGGCGAGGAAGTTGAAATAGTCGGTCTTACCGATGAAAAACGCAAGGTCGTTGTTACCGGTATCGAAATGTTCCGCAAGACCCTCGACTATGCCGAGGCCGGCGACAACATCGGTGCCCTTCTCCGTGGTGTACAGCGCAATGAGATCGAGCGCGGCCAGGTTCTTGCCAAGCCCGACTCCATCCATCCCCACACCAAGTTCCGCGGCCAGGTTTACGTTCTGTCCAAGGATGAAGGCGGCCGTCATACTCCGTTCTTCAACAACTATCGTCCGCAGTTCTATTTCCGTACTACCGACGTTACCGGTGTTATCTCCCTTGACGACGGTGTAGAGATGTGCATGCCTGGCGATAACGTTGAGATGAACGTTGAGCTCATCACCCCGATCGCTATCGAAGTCGGTCTTCGCTTCGCTATCCGCGAGGGCGGCCGTACTGTTGGTTCGGGCGTTGTTACCGCTATCAACGAATAATTGCCATACAATTTAATATAATGATTTCGGGGCGGGGTGCAATTCCCCACCGGCGGTATACGGCCGATGTTTCCGGCCGCAAAGCCCGCGAGCAGGCTCGTTTTACGACCCTGCAGATTCGGTGAGATTCCGAAGCCGACGGTACAGTCCGGAGGAGAGAAATCTTTATACTTGGCTTTTATGCCGGATTAAGAAAGGTCCCCGTGTTTTGCATGGGGATCTTTTTTGTTACCGATTTTATAAGGTGCTGCACCTGTAGAGGTGAAAATGGCAAAAAGCATATTTTTGGCCGGACGGATCTGTTCGAATCAGTTACAGCACAAGGTAAAACGCTCAAGTATTGGATTTGTTATCATCGATACCGATAAGAGGCGGATGAAAAAATTGATTGTACGATCACTGAATTCGCACCGTTGTCATATTTTAATTTTGGAGTTTTTAAAATAACGAGGGTGTATTCGAGACGAATGCACCTCGCGCAAAATTTGAGAATTTTTTATAAGGTCGGTAATACATTATGCAACAAAAAAATAAGATTAATCTGTATCGGATGACCGTATGCGGTATGATGGCCGCACTGTCGGTCGTGCTTGTAATACTTGTTCATTTCCCTATAATTCCGGCGGCCCCTTATCTTGAGTACGACGCGGCCGACATTCCCGTTTTAATTACCGCCTTTGCGGTAGGGCCGGTTTCGGGTATGGCAGTGCTCTTCGTGGTTTCGCTTGTTCAGGCATTTTTGCTCGGAGGAAACGGTATTATAGGGTTTGTTATGCACTTTGCCGCAAGTGGATTTCTGGTGCTTATCTCATCACTGATCTATCGCCGCAAAAAAAATCTTTCGTCGCTTATAATCGGTCTTGCTTTGGGAAGTCTTGTTATGACGGCAGCGATGATACCGCTGAACATTATATTTACTCCGATTCTTTTTTCGACGCCGGTTGAGGCCGTAGTAAAGCTTGTAATACCGGTGCTGATCCCCTTCAACCTTATAAAGTCGGTTGCGAATTCTGTAATATCCTTTGCGGTCTACTCGGCAGTCAAAAGGCCGATAAGCGCCTTCGTAAAACGATATCTTCCCGAAAATGAGGACCGGCACTCCGATGTGTAAGGGATATGTGAATTTATAAGAAGAAAAGATCTTGAAAAAATCGACAAAAGTGAGATTGATGCTACAATAAAAAACTACCGGGCTATTCATATGTCCACGGCAAACGATTCCGAGCCCTATATAGTAAATGTAAATTTCGAAGCATAAAAAAGAGGGCGAAAATAAATAATATTTTATTGTTTCGGAAACCACCGGCTATGCCGGTGGAGGCATCCCGTAAAAAAAAGCTTTAGCTTCAAGCATCGAGCGAAGCGAGTCGAGAATAACAATCCAAAAAATTCGTATGCACTCGATAAAAACGCCTGATGCCCGTTTACGGGCGGCGGGGCATTTGATGCAAGTGAAAAATCATTCAGTGCATCTTTAGATGCCAGCCGGTAAAAAGCCCTTCTAGGGCTTAATCAAGCCGCCGGCTTAGCCGGCGGTCATGACTTTTACAGTGCGAATGACGGTAGGAAAATAGGCAGCTGAGGTAAAATCCTCGCGTTTGCTTGTCTTGCGAGTGTTCGGCAGAGCTTAAAAATGCTCAGACGGCCTGCGAGCGTTCATATGCATATGAGTGCACAGTTGCAGCGGGTACGGTGCATACGGTAAAAGAGCTTAAAGAAAAAAGCGAGATGTCCGGCTTTGCTTACAAAGCACCAGACAGACCGGGATTTTTGAAATTTCTCCAAAAAAACACAAAATGTTCTTGTAGGGAGAATTGTTGTCGAATAGATTGCGGCCGAGCACCACGGGTGGATTTTTATAAATGCGGATGTTTGCGACTGCCGATTTCGGCAGACGGGAAGGGCAGGAGATAATCCAACAACCGATAAGGCAGAACCGACATTCCCAGCGTTATTGAGTACATGTAATAAATGACCAAGCTTATAACGTATGAACCGCTGACTAAAGCCGAAAAAGAAACTCAATCGAATAAACAGAAAAAACACCGTGCATTGATTATCTGCACGGTGTTTTTTTAAACTTTTTGAGCTTTGTATTGAATTTTGCTGTATGGGTTTATTACTGTGAAAGGAATCGGGTCAAAAACTCGCGTGTTTTCGGGTTTTTAGGATTTTCGAAAATCTCTTTCGGAGTGCCCTCCTCGGCAATGACTCCGTCGGCCATAAACACAACCTTGGAGGAAACGTCGCGGGCAAAGGCCATTTCGTGGGTCACCACTATCATGGTAAGTCCGTCGTTCGCAAGATCGCGCATTACCGAGAGAACCTCGCCGACCATCTGGGGATCGAGGGCGCTTGTCGGTTCGTCAAAAAGCAGTACCTCGGGCTCCATCGCAAGAGCACGGGCGATGGCCACGCGCTGCTTTTGTCCGCCTGAAAGCTGGGCCGGTTTCGCGTTTATGTAGGGTTCCATACCGACCTTTTTAAGGTATTCCATGGCGATTTTTTCGGCTTCGCTGTGAGAGCGCTTTAAAACGGCCGTTTGTCCGGTTATGCAGTTTGAAAGCACCGTCATATTGTTGAAGAGATTAAAGCTTTGAAAAACCATTCCTACCTTCGCACGGTAACGGGAAAGGTTAACCCCTTGCGAGGTTATGTCCTGCCCGTGATAAAGGGTCTCTCCCGAGGTGGGGGTTTCAAGGCGGTTTATGCAGCGGAGCATAGTGCTTTTTCCCGAACCGGAGGCACCGATTATGCTGAGCACCTCGCCCTTTTCAACGCTTAAATTTATGTCGCGGAGAACAACATTTTCGCCGAACTGCTTTTGCAGGTGTTTAAGCTCGATTATTTTTTCAGACATGCTTTAAACCCCCTTTTTAACGTGGATTTCAGATTCGAAATCGCTTTGCGAGCCGAATACAATGTAGCTGTCGTTTCCGTCCATCTTGCGCTCGGCAAGGCGGAGCAGTCGGCTGACCGTAAAGGTAAGCACAAAGTATATTACGGCGCATATAACGTATGCCGGTACAAATTGAGCATAGGCGCCGCCGGCCATTTTCGACATGAACATGAGCTCGGTTATGGAGATAACGCTGAGCACCGAGCTGTCCTTGATGTTAACGATGAATTCGTTACCGATAGAGGGCATGGTGTTGCGTATCGCCTGGGGAAGAATTATGCGGATCATGGCCTGGAAATGGGTCATGCCGAGGGCTTGAGCTCCCTCAAACTGTCCTTTATCTACCGAGATTATTCCGCCGCGGACTATTTCCGCCATATAAGCTCCGGTGTTTATAAATATGATTATAATGGCAGAGAGCAGCGGCTCCATGTTCATTTTTGCAAACAGGCTGTAGTGGATAATGAGCGCCTGAACAAGCATCGGTGTGCCGCGCATGACCTCGATATAGACGTTAAGAATAACGTTTACTATTTTCAGCAGGACCCGCTTTACGGGCTTTGTTCCCTTTTCGGTCGGTATAGTGCGAACCACGGCTATGGCAAGGCCGATTATAAATCCGATAAGGGTGCCGGCTATGGCCATAACAAGGGTGTAGCCGGTGCCCTTTAAAAACTGCAGAAAGTATTCGGAGAGAATTTTACCTATCCAATCAAAAAAACTCATAGCAATCCTCTGTTAAATCTTGGTCGGCTTTAAATTATTCGCCGGCAGGCTGACGCTCTATTGCGCCGTCCATGAGCTTTTCGCGCTCGTCCTTTGAAATTCCCGAAAGGGTGGTGTTGATCTTTTCGGTAAGATCGCTGTTCTTGCGGACGCCTATGCTGATGGAGGAGTCGGCCGGATCACAGGTGAATCCGTTTTCCTTTGAGAACTCTATGTAGGTGAATTCGGGATGGGAAGCAACGGCCGAAACGGCGCCGGGCTTTTCGCAGACATAGCCGTCAACTGCACCGGAGGAAAGGGCCTGAATAAGGGCCGCGAAATCCTCAAGAGCGGTCTGCTTGTTTACTCCTTCGATCTGATCGATTACCTTGTAGTGGAAGGTGTTGAGCTGACCGGTTATTTTAGCGCCGGAAAAGTCGGATATCTTGGTGGCGGAGGCATAGGCCGAGTCCTTTTTTACCACCATTACGAGGTTGCTGTCATAGTAGGTATCGGTAAAGTCAATGCTGAGCTTGCGTTCCTCGGTGGGGCTCATGCCGGCGATTATAAGATCGATCTGTCCGCTGTCGAGGGCGGAGAGCAGTCCGTTCCACTCAATGGGCTTTATCTCAAGGGAAACGCCGAGGGAATCGGCAACCTTTTTGGCTATCTGGATATCGTATCCGTCGGCATAAAGACCGTCCTGTACCTTTACGGTGTATTCGTTTTCGCTTGTCTGCGACCAGTTGTAGGGCGCGTAGGCGCATTCCATTCCAACGGTTATTTTGCCGGCTGATTTTACCTTTTCAAGGTCGCTTGCTTTGGTGTCCGAATTACCGCCGCATCCGGCAAAGGACAAACACACAAGCGTAAGGGCAATTACCATGCACAGTGTCTTTTTTACGATGTTCATTTTTCTCACATCTCCATAAAAATATTAAAGCCTGCGACCCGATCGGTATCGCAGGCTAACTAAAGCTTATAACTTTTTATCGGCCGTTGATAGCTCTCCACATAAAAATGTGACAGTACCGTGCCTGTTCGGCAAGGTCCCAGCTCATCCTCCGGCGGCAACCGTAAAATAAACTTCGGCGAAAGAGCCTTTCCTCACGGCCGCCTTTGCCGGGCATAATGGCCTGAGTAATAATCGCTTTCGCATCCTCTATCAGGTGCTTATATTGACTTTACATGCATTATAAGATCAAAAACCGGATTTGTCAATAGTGCCGGCTTATAAGGGTGAAAATTTTTGCATTTTTGCCGGTTTTTTAAAAGGTTTTATACCTCTTAGCATAGAAGATTGCCGAAAAAAGCGGAAAAACCGTCCTGTTTTTGCACCCGGACGTCCGTTTTATGTTAAAAAATCCTTGTCGAAGCCGTATCAAAAAAGTCTTTCCGGCGGAAGCGCCGCCACCGCTTGTCTTCGCTTTATATGTTTATTGCAGGATGTATTATCGGCTTTAATCGGTTTGGCCGGTTTGGCGGAGCATACGAAAAAGTCCGCTGCCAGTGCTTTTTGCAAGCAGCATAAGGGTGTGGGTGACGGCTTTTCTTGTCGGCTCGTCAAGTCCCTTTATCGATTTTAACATTCCCTTTGTGCTTTGAAACCAGTTGTCGCCGAGCTCGTGAAGTGTGGAAACGTCGGCGCCGTCGATAACCGTAAATATCGCGTCGGTAAAGCTCTCGCGCTGAGCAGGGGTCATTTCTCCCATCCAGTCTTTAAGCGTTTTATCCACAAACCGGCTGGAGGAGGTTACGGTATCAAGGTGCAAAAAGCTGTCGCGCCCTACCTCCCATGAGTAGATGTCATGCTGTGTAAGTCCGGTTCTGTTGCTGTGGACAATGGTGTATTTCTCCTCGTGATTAAGCAGCATTCCGACTACCGACGACTGGGGCACAAGGGTGGTAATGCGTTGGGCAACCGATTGGTATCCGTCGGTTTTTAAAACCCGTTCGTCAAAGCCGGGACCGTCGCAGTTGAAGATATTCTTAATGCGCTTTTGTGCATCGGCTCCGCAAAAAGCACTTGAAAAAACGGCGAGATTGCCGCCCTTGGAGTGTCCGGTTACGGTTATTCTGCCCTCAAAGCGCGCGGCCGTGCGCTTTAAATATTTCGCGGCCGATTCCTGAGCCGGAACGGGACATAAAAATCCCATATTGAGATCCTCTTTCCAACCGACAATGGTGCTGTCGGTTCCCCTGAAGGAAACGGCAAGATCGTTTTTGCCGATTCTGAGGGTTATGACCGAAAACTGGGTTTCGACCTCTTTGTCGGCCACCGTTTCGCTGTCGATTAAAACCGAGCCTCCGAAACGGCCGCTTGCCGAAAGCTCTTTAAGAAAATGCAGATCCTCGCTTTGCAAAAGCATGTTTTCAATGCCGGGGATGGCGGCTATTTTTTCGTATGCCTCGGTTATCGGCAGCTCTTTGAATTCGCTGCCGTCGCTCGGAATTATCCGCTCGAACGGGAGGTACGAAAGCCGTGCGAGCATGGCGGCGTCAACCTCGTTAAAGGGGGATGACTCAAGAGAAAGATCGCCGCGCCAGTAAAGATAATCGAAAAATCCTGCCATTTTTAGGTTTAAACACCCCTTTTATGCCTTCAAAAAAGCAGTTAAAGTATTTAATAATTAAGGTAATCGGTTTTTAGTTATGCCGTATTACAGACACATTATATCTTTTTTTCGCTTAGGTTACAAGAGAAAAAGCTATATACGATTATCTGCTTGTTCCGATATTGCGTTGATCCTTTTTTGATATAAATTATTATTCGAAAATTAAAAATATGACAATGGCGGCAATGTGTGATATACTGTCTGTAATAATAAAAACGTCTGTTAACTAAAACTAAAAAAACGGAGGCGGTTTAATGCGAAGAAGCGGCCGCGGCTCGGGATTTTTCTCCTGTCTGCTGTTTAATATGATTTTAAATCCTCAGGGAGCGGTTGTTTCGGCCGCGTTGGTGGTTTTGCATTTTGTGTTCGGCTGGTCGCTCCGGTGGGCGCTGCTTGCCTTCGGGGTCTGGATTCTTTACATAAATTATAACAATTATGATTTTAGGATGGGCTAATAAATGCGGCAACGAGCCGCCCCAAAAAACCGAAAACAAAAATCCGTATTCCGCCGGAAAAGGCTTCGGCGACAGTCTTTATCCGCGCGGAGCCTTCGGGAAATAACGATCAGAAAAAGAGCGGAGAAAAATAAATTAAAGGCGATTATCAAAATAAGGCGCGAAAAGGAGTCTTGACAGTGGAGGATTTTAGTTATGAAAGAATTATATGTGTTTGAAAAGAGGAGATTAATGTGAAGAAGAAACCAACAAGAAAACAACATTATGTTCCGCAGGTTTATTTAAAAGGCTTTTCAAATTGTGGAAATATGATAAATGCCTACTGGAGTGATAATAACGGTATTATAAAAGAAAAATGCGTTCCGATAGAATCAATTTGCCGAGAGAACTATCTTTATGAACTAAAAAATGATTCTAATGAACTAATTGCGATTAACTATATTGAAAAATGTCTTTCTGTTATTGAAGGCGAATTCTCGGAGTATAGAAATATATTACTAAAAAAAGCTTTTAATGAAAAATACAAAGAAACAAAATGTTTCTTTTCGGCGGAAGAAAAGGATTTTTGGACATTATATATAGGCTTTCAGATGTTAAGAACACCGAATGTGCTAAATGAGGCAAAATCTTTTTCAAGAGATTATTTTGGAGAATCTCTTGGTGGGAATTTATCGGATAATATTGCCATATTGCAATGTTTGCCGTTTTTAAAAGAAAAGGAATTAGGCGAGCAGAATTGTTTTCTTTCATTCATTAAACCTATGTTAGAAATGTCAATAGCACTTGGTGTCGATTCTAAAGGTCGGATTATTACATCTGATAATCCCGTTTACCCTTTTTCTCCGGACAAGTCGATTGAGAACTTTGAAGAAATAGTATTTCCGATTAATGACCAACTTGTGATTTTTCTTTTTGGTGGTGCTCTAAAAGAAAAGTGCGGTAAGAATAGATTATTTACTTTAAACGATGGAGATATTGATTCTTTAATAAAGTTAATTGCATGCCCAGATAGAAAAATGATATTTTCCAAACAACCGCTTTCAGACGAGTATAGGCAACTAATCAAATTAGCGAGAAACGATAAAGCGGACGATGATAAGAAGTAACGGGCAAGTAGTAAAGTCCTCGCCTTTTATTCTTTTGTGGCTATTTTAACGTTTTGCTTATTAATAGACGTTTCGTTTTTTATATTAAGAAAACGCCCCCGGAGACTTAAGTCTTCGGGGGCTTTGGTGCCGGAAGCGGGGGTCGAACCCGCACGGTATCGCTACCACTGGATTTTGAGTCCAGCACGTCTGCCAATTCCATCATTCCGGCACGGTGTGTTGTATTGTATTAAACTAAATATCAGGCTGTGTCAGGCCGCTTATTTTCACACGGACTCACAAGCTGACCCACATATTATATATCAACGTGTGGGTAATTACAAGAGTTTTTTTAAAATATCTTTCCGGCTGGTTTTATTTGGGACGGTTGTCGTGTTTGCGGATTTTCTGTTAACTACGGCGAAGCTCGATGAGGACCGGACGCCGTCGCCTGTCAGCGCCGTTTTTCGGAGTTTTCGTTTTTTCTTTTTGATGGATCCGGGCTTATCAGCACCAAATAAAACCGGGACTTGTCCGCTGACGATTTAAGCATCGGTATGCAGGAGAAATACGGTTTTTTCAGATTATATCGCATTTACTGTCAAAAAGTATGGGCGAATTTACAAAAAGGCGGCGGATTTAACGGCGCCAAGGCAGTCATTATAGATAAATCGTATCGGAAAATGAGGGAATTTGGATATTTGCGCGAATAATATATATGAATAGTTTTGTTTTGTTGTTCTGCTGTGCATCTTTTTGTTTTTGAAAAGGAGAGGTTTTCGGTGGAGAATATCCGTTTAAGGACGCAACAGATTGAGCGAATAACCCTTTGCGAAAATGCCGTTTTGAGCGAATGCAGCCGCGGACGTTTAAGGTCTGAGGCGGAGGATTCGGTAAGAACCTGCTTTCAGCGCGACCGCGACAGAATAATACACAGTAATGCCTTCAGGCGCTTAAAACATAAAACGCAGGTTTTTCTGTCTCCGGAGGGCGATCATTACAGGACAAGACTTACCCACACGCTTGAGGTGGCACAAATTGCAAGGACCGTTGCGCGCGCTTTAAGACTTAATGAGGATTTAACCGAGGCGATAGCTCTCGGACATGATCTGGGTCATACTCCCTTCGGCCATGCCGGAGAAAGGGCGCTCGACAGGTGCTTTCCGGGTGGATTTGCTCACTATGAGCAGAGCGTCCGTGTGGCCGAAAGGCTTGAGAAAAACGGAAAAGGACTTAATCTTACATACGAGGTGCTTGACGGAATAAGATGCCACACCAAGGGGGAGCAGGCAGATACCCTTGAGGGGAGGATCGTCCGTCTGGCCGACAGGGTGGCCTATATAAACCACGATATAGATGACGCAATAAGGGCCGGCGTTTTGCGCGAGGAGGATATTCCCGAGGAGATTACATCAAAGCTCGGCCACAAACGGAGCGCCAGGATAAATACCCTTGTTCTTTCGATAATCGAAAACAGCGATAACGACATACACCTCGATACCCATACCGAGAGATATTTTGATATGCTCCACGAATTTATGTTTGAAAGGGTATATAAAAATCCTATTGCCAAAAGTCAGGAGGGCAAGGCGGAAAATCTTGTTACCTCGCTTTATACATATTATGTTATGCATAATGATGAGATCCCGAAGGATTATCACGGCGTTATGATGAACGAGGGGGTCGAGCGCGCCGCGTGCGATTACATTGCCGGAATGACCGACCGGTACGCCGTGGAAAAATTCAGCGAGATTTTTGTTCCGTTTGCATGGAAATAAAATGGTGGGCGAAAGGGCCTGTAGGTTTAAAAAATGCCGTTTTAGTTTTTTAGCGGTGACGTACAAAGACAGAAAAATTTAAACGTATCGGTCTTTTTGCGGCTGATAGTATTGATGAGAAAATACGGATAATAAAAGGGGGGATGATTTTGGCCTTCAGCGAAGAGTTTTTAAATGAGCTTAAACGCCGTAACGATATTCGTACGGTGGTATCGCGTTACATAAGCATAAAGGGAACGGGTAAAAACCCAAAAGGGCTTTGTCCCTTTCACGGCGAAAAAACGCCCTCTTTTACTCTTTACACCGACAGCGATTCCTTTTACTGCTTCGGATGCGGAGTCGGCGGAGACGTTATAAGATTTATTATGCTTATAGAAAACCTCGATTATGCCGAGGCGGTAAAGCTGTTGGCGGAACGCTCGGGTCTTGAGGTACCTCCCGACGGAATAGACGACGGGTTTTTAAAGCTGAAAAACACCGTTTTATCGATAAACCGCGAGACGGCGAGATTTTTTAATTCTTACATGATGAGTCCGGCCGGAAAAAAAGGGTACAGCTATTTTAAGGACCGGCGGCTGGCCGACGCGACGATAAGGCATTTCGGACTCGGATATGCGCCCGACAGCTGGACGGCGCTTGCCGATTATTTGAGGAATAAGGGCTTTCATGAAAACGATATGATAACGGCCAACGTTGTGTCCCGCGGCAAAAACGGAAGGGTGTACGATCGGTTCAGAAACAGGGCGATGTTCCCGGTTATTGATCTTCGGGGCAACGTAATAGCCTTCAGCGGACGGAAAATGCCCGACAGCGACGACACGAGCAAGTATGTCAACACGTCGGATACCCCGGTGTATAAAAAAAGCCACAATCTTTTTGCGCTGAATTTCGCAAAGGAGCATTGCAAGGAGAATCTTATTCTTTGCGAGGGGCAGATGGATGTTATTGCACTGCATCAGGCAGGCTTTTGCAATGCGGTGGCGCCGCTTGGGACATCATTTACAAGCGAGCAGGCACAGCTTATTTCCCGTTATACTCCGGAGGTTATAATAACCATGGACGCCGATTCGGCCGGACAAAAGGCCACCGAAAAGGCTATGGGTATTTTAAATCGAGCCGGAGTTGAGGTAAGGGTCGTGCGGATTCCCGACGGGAAGGATCCGGACGAGTTTATGAAGACCTACGGAAAAGAGGGACCGCACAGATTTAAAGCCCTGCTTGAGGGAGCAAAGGGGGACGTTCAGTACCGCCTTTTGCGCGCGGCCGACGGAATAGATACAAACAGCGACGACGGCAAGGTAAGGTTTTTGGGACGGGCAGCCGAGATATTGGCGAGTATTCCGTCTCCCATAGAACGGGATGTTTATGCCGGGCGATTGAGCGAAAAGTATTCGGTGGACAAAAGGGTAATAACGGCACAGGTCGAACGTCTTTTTAAAAAGCAACGGCAAACGAATGCAAAAAAAGAGGCCAGAGCTGCAATTACGGTGCCGTATCGCGATGAAATAAATCCTCAGCGTGGGGCGAATATGCGGGCAGCCAATGCCGAGGAGGCCATAATCGCTCTGCTTATAAAAAATCCCAATTTCCTGTCACGGGATGAAAGGCTGAAGCCGGAGCTTTTTATAACCGATTTTAACCGGCGGCTGTTCGCTCTTATATCCGACAGAATACAAAAGGGATTCGGATGCGACATAACCCATTTATCGGGCGAGCTTTCGGGCGAGGAGACGGGCCGGCTGGCCGCTATACTTGCCAGAGAGGACGCGCGCTCGAGCAGCTTTAACGAGTTTGAAATGTGCCTGTGTGTGCTTATCGAAGAGAACGAAAAGAAAGAAATCGAGGCGGATCTTTCGGATGACGGCGACATAGGCGAGATCATAAAAAGAATAGCAAAGACAAAAATAAAAGGGAGTTAAAATTAGATGAGTGAAAAGACAATGAATTCCGAGGCTGTTGCAAAGGAAAAGGACAATGCCGAAAAAAAGGATTTGCAGGAGACAGGTGTAAAGACCGAAGAAAACGCAAATGCAACCGCCGGAGAAAAACCGATAAAGGACATGGTAAAGAAGAAAAAAACAACGGCCAAAAACGCCGAGAAAGCCGATAAGGGTGATTCCGATGAGGCCGGCGCGGATGCCGTCGCTGCAAAGGACGATCTTCACGATGAGGAGTCGGCTGACGAGGGAGAAACATACGACGATTATGATGATGACGATGATGAGGACGGCTTTGCCGTGCCGATAGATGAGTTAAGCGGCGATCCGTCGGAAGAGATTCCCTTGCTTGATCTTGACATCATAGAGCCGACCGAAGAGGAGCTTGAAGCAGAGGAAATTCCGGTTGACGACATCGACGACATAGCTTCGGATTCGGCGGTAATGGACGACCCCGTAAAGCTTTATCTTAAGCAGATAGGCCGGGTTCCGCTGTTGTCGGCCGATGAGGAAATTAAGCTTGCGATAAAAATAAATAACGGCGACCGCGCGGCCAAGGAGAGACTTACCGAGGCGAATTTAAGGCTGGTTGTCAGCATTGCCAAGCGCTATGTCGGGCGCGGAATGCACTTTTTGGATCTCATTCAGGAGGGCAACGTCGGTCTTATAAAGGCCGTCGAAAAATTTGATTATACAAAGGGATTTAAATTTTCAACCTATGCCACATGGTGGATCCGTCAGGCCATTACAAGAGCCATTGCCGACCAGGCAAGAACCATCCGTATACCGGTTCACATGGTCGAAACCATAAACCGTCTTAAAAAGACTCATTCTCAGCTTTTGCACGAAAACGGATATGATCCGTCGGAGGAGCAGATTGCCGAGAGAATGGGGCTGTCGGTCGAAAGGGTAAGAGAAATAATGCGTGTGGCTCAGGAGCCGGTCTCGATGGAGACTCCGATAGGCCCCGAGGAGGACAGCAGATTGGTCGATTTTATAAGCGACGACGAGGCTCCGGCTCCCGATGATGCGGCGCTGAAGGCCATAACCAAGGAGGATATCGACGCGGTGCTGAAAACCCTGGCCCCGAGAGAGGAAGAGGTAGTGCGTTTGCGTTTCGGGTTAAGGGACGGACGCTGCCATACACTTGAGGAGGTCGGAAGTCAGTTCAACGTTACGCGCGAGCGCATACGCCAGATCGAGGCCAAGGCTTTAAGAAAGCTCCGCCACCCGGTAAGGAGCAATAAATTCAAGGATAAATAAATGTTTTAAATGTTAACATTAGGTGTTGACGTCATTTGGGTATTGAATCCGCGGTATTAAGTGCGTCGCCGGCCGCCGTATATTTTGTGTTACGACGGCAACCGGATTCTACGTTAATTAAAACGCTTCCTTTAAATTCCCGTTTTGCCCTTGTTTTACTTCACCCACCTTGGATGCCCATTCCGATTTTCACGCTTTATCCCACGCATGGTTCACGCATTTTAATCCCATGTTTTTTTGCCCTCGTTAAAACGGTTGTTGGAAACGTATGATAAATATATGTACGAAATATGTGCGGCAAGGACGATAAAATCGGTATTGACTTTCGTGTAGTAGTATGTTAAAGTAGTAGTACAATAAAGTGGAACTGGGCGTGGCGAAGTGACGTCCGGCGGGACGAGATGTTATGAGATGAGATGAGACGCGACGTGACGCGACGCATCACGACGCTGAAACAGGGAGCTTTATTCAGGTCGCAAGGTTTCAGAGGTTCGAAAGCAGGGCACTAAGGTCGGCTCAAAGATTGGTTTTAAAGGCCGGCCGCAAGGGATTTTCAATTTGTCCGGCGGCGAGCCGATAAAAACCGAAGAGTTTAATGTTTAAGTTTATTCATACGTCCGGTTAAGCTTTTTGCTTTGCTTTTTTATAAAAAACGTAATTATACGGTGCGGAGGTACATACAAATATGAGTAGTATAAAAATGAGGACAACGCCGGCAGGTACACGGGATCTGCTGTTTGAAGAATGTGCTGCTGCAAACACCGTTGAGCGTACCGTAACCGGAGTGTTTGAAAAAAACGGTTATCAGCAGGTGATGACCCCGGGAATAGAATATTACGATGTTTTTGAGCGGCGCTTAAGCGGAATACCGTGCGAGCAGCTTTACAAGCTTGTGGACAGGGATGGCGAAATACTGGTTTTAAGACCCGATTCGACCCTGCCGATAGCGCGCATGGTGGGGTCTCGTCTTAAGGAGAACGACGGGGTTTTGCGGCTTTACTACAATCAGAGCGTTTTTCGTGTATCCCCGGCCATGAGCGGACGGCTAAACGAGGTGAGACAGGCCGGAATCGAGCTTATAGGCTCGGCAGGTATCGAGGCTGATATAGAGGTTATTACCACCGCCGTAAAGGCCTTAAGGGGGCTTGGGCTTGAGGGCTTCAGAATAGAGCTCGGACACGCCGGATTTTTTAAAGCCCTTGTGGCAGGGGTTACCGACGATCCCGAGCTTAGGGAAAACATACGGCTTTGCGTTGAGGCGAAAAACTACTCGCTGCTGTCTGATTTAATCGACAATCTTCCCGGGGAGGAGCAGGCGGCGCTGAGGGCGCTGCCCAGGCTTTTCGGCGGAGAAGAGGTATTTAAAAAGGCAAAGGCACTGATAAAGGGGAATGCCGAGGCGAATGAGGCTCTTGCTTATTTAAAGGAAGTATACGATATTCTTTCCGGGCGCGACGCAGCCGGATTTTTAAGCATTGATCTCGGCCTTGTTCAGCGCAACGACTACTATACCGGTCTTGTTTTCGGCGGATATATCGAGGGATCGGGACTGAGGATTCTTTCGGGCGGAAGATATGACGGATTGCTCGGACATTTCGGGGAGAGCCGTCCGGCAACCGGCTTTGCTATCGAAACATCGGCCCTTATTCCGGTTATTTTGTCGGAGGAAAAGAAAAAATGAGGAAGATAAGAATAGCCCTTACAAAGGGGAGACTTGAAAAGAAGGCATGTGAGCTTTTTGAGGCGGTCGGACTTGACTGCTCTGAGCTCAAAAATAAAGGGCGAAGGCTGATACTGCCGGTCGGCAGCGACTACGAGGCGGTGCTTGCCAAGGCGGCCGACGTTATAACCTATGTTGAGCACGGGGTGTGCGATATAGGAATAGTCGGAAAGGATACCATCGCCGAAAACAGCCACAGGAGTTTTTACGAGATTATGGATCTCGGATTCGGCAAATGCCGTTTTGCGCTTGCCGCAAGGCAAGGGTCCGACTTTTTTTCGGGCTACAACACCAAAACCGTCGCAACTAAATATCCGGCAATTGCAAGGGCGTATTTCGAGCGGCTCGGAATGGATGTCGGTATAATAAAGATCGAGGGTTCGGTGGAGCTCGCTCCCTTGCTCGGTCTTGCGGACGCGATAGTCGATATAGTGGAAACCGGAGCGACCCTTAAAGAAAACGGGCTTTGCGTTGTTGAGGAGATAATGCCGGTTTCCGCAAGGGTAATTGTCAATATTGCAAGCTTAAAGCTTCGCAAAAATGAAATCGAGGAGCTTCTTTCGGATATGGAAAGGGCAAAACAGCTTATATAAGGAGCCTGTAATGGTAAAGATACTTAAAGCCGACGGAGTGTCGGAAAGAAAATTTATTGAGGAACTTAAACGCCGCGCCGGCGAGAACGACGCTCAGGTCGAAAAGACCGTAAAGCAGATTATTGCCGATGTAAAGGAGCGCGGCGACGAGGCGGTGCGCGAATATACCGAAAAATTCGACGGTGCTTATTCGGGCAAGAGAGAGCTTTCAAAAGAGGATTTAAAGGCGGCGGCCGACAGGTGCGATGCGGCCTTTATAACCGCCTTGCAAAATGCCGCTTCGAATATTGAGGATTTTCACTCGAAACAAAAGCGGGAAGGGTTTGATTATTTCGACCGCAACGGTAACCTGCTCGGACAAAGAATAAAGGGACTTGACAAGGTCGGAATTTACGTGCCGGGCGGTACGGCGGCCTATCCGTCGACCGTTTTGATGAATACTATTCCGGCAAGGATAGCCGGAGTCGGCGAGATAATAATGATAACTCCGCCGCCAAAAAAGGGACAGCAAAACGACGCAATACTTGCTGCGGCTCATATCGTCGGGGTCGACAGGGTAATTTATGCCGGCGGAGCACAGGGAATAGCGGCGCTTGCATTCGGAACCGAGAGTATTCCGAGGGTGGATAAAATAGTCGGCCCGGGCAACATTTACGTTGCAACGGCGAAGCGTCTGCTTTTCGGCACGGTTGATATAGACATGATAGCCGGACCGAGCGAAATACTTATAATCTCGGATTCGTCGGCCGATGTGTCCTATCTTGCGGCGGATATGATGTCGCAGGCCGAGCATGATGTTTTGGCTTCATCCATAATGCTTACAACAAGCGAGGAAACGGCGGTTATGACCGACCGGGAGATAGCGCGCCAGATAGAGGGTCTATCGAGGCGTGAGATAATCGAAAAATCGCTTGCGGACAACGGAGCCATAATAATATGCGAGAGCCTTCAAAAGGCCGCCGAGCTTGCCAACGAGATAGCACCGGAGCATCTTGAGATAATGACCGATTCGCCGGAATTTCTGCTTGAAAGCGTGCGTAATGCCGGCTCGGTATTTTTGGGATCGTATTCGCCCGAGCCGCTCGGTGATTATTACGCCGGACCAAACCATGTGCTGCCGACCTCCGGCACGGCGAGGTTTTTCTCCCCCCTTTCGGTGGACAGCTTCATTAAAAAATTCAGCTTTATAAAATACAGCCGCGCCAATTTGAATGCGGCGGCCGAGGATATTGTTACACTTGCGCGCTCCGAAGGGCTTGACGCGCACGCCAATTCCATAACGGTCAGATACAACAGCGGAAAGTGAGCGATTTTTGATATGTCGTATGAATTTTGTGATAAATTAAAGGAATTTAAGCCGTACACGGCCGAAACCGGCGACGGCTTTAAAATTAAAATGGATGCAAACGAGTCCTTTGTCAGTCCTAACGAGGAGTTTTCGGCGGTTGTAAAGGAAGCGGCGGCGTCGGTCGATTTATCGCGCTATCCGGATCCTTTGTGCAGCGAGCTTTGCTCGGCCTTTGCAAGCGCTTACGGCAGTGAGGAAAAATATATTACCGCCGGCAACGGTTCGGATGAGCTTATATCCCTTATATGCGGCGGATTTATGCAAAGCGGCGAAAGGGCCATGGTTATAACGCCGGACTTTTCGATGTATGCGTTTTATTTAAAGCTTTACGGGTGCGAGGTTGTAGAGTATAAGAAGAACGACGATTTTACCTTTGATATCGACGATATGATAAGCTCCTGCAAAAAACAGGGCTGTCGGATGCTGATATTTTCAAACCCGTGCAATCCTACCTCTATCGGTCTTGATCGCGAGACGGTCCGTAAAATAATCACCGGACTTGACGATGTGCTGGTGGTAGTCGATGAGGCTTATATGGATTTTTGGGATCAGAGCCTTATAGGCGAGATCGCCCGGTATGACAACGCCATACTGCTTCGCACCTGTTCTAAAATGATGGGACTGGCGGCGCTCAGGGTAGGCTTTGCGGTGGCGAACGAAAAAATAACGGGCATTTTAAGGAGTATTAAATCTCCGTACAACGTAGGGGGAGTTTCGCAGGCTATTGCGACGGCGGTTATCAGTCACAATGAGCTGCTCGAGCGCGCAAGACGCAAAATAACGGTCAGCCGCAACGAGCTTTACCTGCTTATGAACGATCTTTCGCTTTCAAAGAATATAAAGGTTTTTGAAACGCGCACGAATTTTGTGACCGTTCGTATGGAAAATGCAAAGCAGGTGTACGAGGGGCTGAGATCCGAGTCGATACTTACCCGCTGCTTTGACGGGTATTTAAGGATAACCGCCTGCAAAAAGGCCCAGAACCGCGCGCTTTTCGAAGCGATGATGAGACTGTGCAAATAATCGTTTGAAAAGGGAGAACGAAAAAATGAGGACGGCCGAAATTACAAGGAAAACCGCCGAAACCGATATAACCGTAAGCATAAATCTTGACGGCGGCGAATGCGAAGTAAGCACCGGAATAGGCTTTTTTGACCATATGCTGTGCTCCTTTGCAAAGCACGGGAAATTCGGGCTTAAGGTAAGGGTGAAGGGTGATTTATACGTCGACGGACATCATACCGTCGAGGATACCGGCATAGTTCTCGGCAAGGCCTTTTTGAAGGCCCTTGGAGACAAGGTCGGTATCGAGCGGTTTGCCGATACATATATTCCGATGGATGAATCGCTTGCGTTTTGTGCCTGCGACATAAGCGGCCGGCCTTTTTTGCATTTTGACGCCGTTTTTATGCAGGAGCATTGCGGCGATTACGATACCGCTTTAAGCGAGGAGTTTTTCCGCGGATTTGCCATGTCGGCCGAGCTGACGCTGCATTTACGATCGGTGTACGGCGTGAATGCTCATCATCAGACCGAGGCGCTTTTCAAGGCGGCCGGACGGGCGCTTTGTAAAGCGGCGGCGATTACGGGGGATGAACTCCCTTCTACAAAGGGAGTGCTGTAAAAATGATAATATTCCCGGCGATAGATATACTTTCGGGACAGTGCGTAAGGCTTAAAAAGGGCGAGTATTCGTCGGCTTCAAAGGTGGCCGAATCTCCCTTTGAAACGGCTGCCCGTTTTAAAGCGGCCGGAGCAAAATGGATACATACGGTGGATCTTGACGGTGCGAAATCGGCGCGTCCCGAAAACGCCCCGCTACTTATAGAAATAGCAAAAACGAGCGGTCTTTCGGTTGAGGTGGGCGGTGGTATACGCTGTATTGAGACGGTCGGATATTACCTTGAAAACGGTATTTCGAGGGTTATTCTCGGCTCGGCTGCTATTGATAATCCTGAGCTTGTAAAAGAGTGTGTAAAAACCTTCGGCGGCGAGAAAATCGCTGTCGGTATCGACGCTAAAGGAGAGAATGCGGCGGCCGACGGGTGGACAAGGAGCTCGGATTTCACCTACACCGAGCTTGCAAAACGCATGGAGGATATCGGGGTCAAATACATTATATATACCGATATTTCAAAGGACGGAATGCTGTCCGGTCCGTCATTTGAGCGGCTTTTTGAGCTTAACCGGTGCGTGGGGTGCAATATAATCGCGTCGGGCGGTGTGTCGTCGACGGATGATATAATAAAGCTTCGGGATGCCGGCCTTTACGGGGCAATATGCGGAAAGGCCATTTATACCGGAGATATTGATTTGAATAAGGCTGTGAAAATTGCAGCAGAATAGGAAATAAAAGATAATATGGATTATACCGAGGCAAAACTCAAATTTGACCGAAACGGACTTATTCCGGCTATTGTTCAGCAATACGACACCAAAGAGGTGCTTATGCTCGCTTATATGAACGCCGAGTCCTTTAAAATGACCCTTGAAAGCGGATATACCTGGTTTTTCAGCCGTTCAAGACAGGAGCTCTGGAACAAAGGCGCTCATTCGGGCAATTTGCAAAGGGTTATATCGATTTCAGCCGATTGCGACAGCGACGCGCTGCTTGTTTTGGTGGATCAGACGGGGGTTGCGTGCCATACCGGAGCGCGTTCATGCTTTTTTAAAGATATTGATTTAAAATCGAAGGAGGAGCAGGAGCAGTGAGGGTCGTTTTTATGGGGACTCCCGACTTTGCCGTAGGCTGTCTCGATGCCGTTATAAAGGCCGGATACGATACGGTCGGGGTTTTTTGTCAGCCGGATAAGCCGAAGGGCCGCGGACATAAGCTTTGCGCTCCGCCCGTGAAGGAAAGGGCGCTCGAGATGGGCATTCCGGTGTTTCAGCCGGCAAAAATCCGCGACGGCGAAGCTCTCCAAAAATTAAAGGAGCTTTCTCCCGACATAATAATTGTCGTCGCATACGGCAAGATTTTGCCGGGCGAGATACTGAATCTGCCGAAATACGGATGTATAAACGTTCATGCATCTGTTTTGCCTGAGCTTAGAGGCGCTGCACCTATTCAGTGGTCTATAATAAATGGCTTTAAAACAACCGGCGTTACCATTATGAAGATGGATGAGGGGATGGATACCGGCGACATCCTTTCGCAAAGGAGCATTGAGATAGGCCGTGATACAAATTCGGGCGAATTGTTCGATATGCTTTGTAAGGTCGGTGCCGAGCTGCTTATACAAACCCTTCCGCGTTATATAAACGGGGAGATCACGCCGGTAAAGCAGGACGATTCGGCTTCGAGCACGGCTCCCATGCTTACAAAGGAAATGTCCGTAATAGACTGGAGAAAGCCGGCTGATCAGATACACAATCTTATAAGAGGGCTTTGTCCGTGGCCGGTGGCGGTGACATATTGCGGTGAAACAAGGATCAAGGTTTATTCGTCGTCGGTTGCTGAGTGCCCGTCGGCCGGTGCGACGGAGGGCGAAGTTATTGACACAAACGGACGTCTCGTGGTAAAATGCGGCTCGGATACGGCCATCGAGCTGAAAGAGGTCCAGCGCGACGGTTCAAAGCGTATGTCGGCGGCCGATATGCTAAGGGGCTTTAAGATAGAAAAGGGCGCGGTTTTAGGCGGCTGAAAGGCTAAAAACCGAACGGGGATATCCTGAATCGGCCGAGAATGTCCTTTTATGGGTTTTGATTATAAAAAATTAGAGTTTTTAAGCGGCGGCGAACGTTATACGGTTAGATTGCGAAAGCGTATTGCCGGGCATCTGAAAATACGGAGGTGTATTTTATGTATTGCGAAAAATGCGATGTTTTTTATGACGACGGTATCGATGTGTGCAAGGTGTGCGGAAAAAAGCTTGTGGATTTCCATCCGATTATGAACGAGGAGGATGCGGCCGAGCTTGATATGCTTAAAACCGAGGACGATGCGGCTGGTGAGACTTCGGAATCGCTTACTCCGGAAAAAATTATAGAAAAAACCGAGCCGGAAATTCTGGTGTCGGTAAGCGAGCAGGAGGATGCGGAGCATATTATCGCGATTCTTGAGGCGAATATGATACCGGCTTTTTCCCGTGAAGGGGAGGAGGCCGGAACAACCGACATTCTTGTTCCGGCGCATATGATTCCTCAGGGGCTTGAAATACTCAACGAAACGGTCCCCGATATAATGTCCTCGGGCGAGGAGGAGTTAAGCGACGAGGAGCTTGACGAACTGCTTTCCCGGCTTGCCGATGAGACGGGCGATATAGAGGTATAAAAAAACGGTGTGTTACGGTTTTTAAAAAATCGCAACACACCGTTTTTATTGTTTCGGAAACCACCGGCTATGCCGGTGGAGGCATCCCGTAAAAAAAGCTTTAGCTTCAAGCATCGAGCGAAGCGAGTCGAGAATAACAATCCAAAAAATTCGTATGCACTCGATAAAAACGCCTGATGCCCGTTTACGGGCGGCGGGGCATTTGATGCAAGTGAAAAATCATTCAGTGCATCTTTAGATGCCAGCCGGTAAAAAGCCCTTCTAGGGCTTAATCAAGCCGCCGGCTTAGCCGGCGGTCATGACTACATCATTTTATATGTACATTCCGCCGTTTACGGCGAGCACCTGTCCGGTTATATAAGGGTTGGTAGCTATGTCGAATACGGCCTTTGCGACCTCATGCGGTGTTCCAATGCGGCCGAGGGGAATTTCCTCGCAAAGCGCGCTTATCGTATCGTCGCCAAGTGCGGAATTCATAGCGGTATCTATAACCCCGGGGCATATACAGTTGGCCGTAATTCCGCTTGGCGCGAGCTCCTTTGCGATCGCCTTTGTAAAGCCGATAACCGCCGCTTTTGAGGCGGAATATGCCGCTTCGCACGATGCTCCGGTCTGTCCCCAGATTGAGGAGACGGTAACTATTGAACCGTAATGCTTTTTCAGCATGGCCGACGCCGAGTATTTTGCGGTTAAGAATACTCCGCGCGTGTTAATTGCGAATATTTCGTCCCATTCCTTTGCGGAAAGGTCGGTAAACTGTCCGAAAAGCGAAACTCCGGCATTACAGACCGATATGTCAAGCCGTCCGCTTTCGTCTGCTATTCTTGAAAAAAGCAGGGACATTGCCTGCTCGTCGGAAACATCGCATTTTACAGGAATCATGGAATCAAATCCGGCGATTAAAGCATCTGTGTCGGTATTTTCGGACGAATAGGTGAAATAAACCTTGTATCCGTTTAAAGTCAGAAGCTCAGCCGTGGCCCGGCCGATTCCGCGCGAGCCGCCGGTAACTATTGCTGTTTTCATATCATATCTCCCGTTCAGGATAAAATTGCAAAAAGCTTTATATGCACAGCCGCATATAGAAAAAGTTTTTATTGATGAAATAATACCATAAAAGACGTGTATTTGTCGAGTTTTTTATAAATAACCATATTTTTTTAAAAGAATATCTCTTGACACGGTTCAAAGTTAATGATATTATATACGCGAATGATAACAGAATGTATCTCTATTATTCCAACTAACTAAATACGGAGGTTATTTCAAATGAAAAAACATTGCAAAAAACTTTTTGCTGCATTGTTAGCCGTATGTATGCTCGTTGGCATGGCTTTTGCCCCTTCAGCTGACGACATAGCAACAGCGGCGTACAACAGCGACGCTTACACCTATTTTTCCAGTGCCGCTACGGTTCTCCCCGGTGATGCTATAGTTGCCGCTTTTAAAGACAATAAAACTGTTGGCTTCTCGTTCAACGGGATCTTCCCCGAGGGCTCCGATTTTGCCGGTGTCGGCAAAGATTCGGCTACCCTTTACACCGTAGCTATGATCGACGTACTTAACAACTCCAAGTACCTTGTTCCCTCTTTGAGCGACGAGGAGCAGGAGAGAGCCATAAACGACTTCAAAAACTATGTCTCCTCCTTCAACGGCTTCTATGAGGACGGAATAAAGGCCAGCGAGATAAGCGAAAAGAACCTCGACAGCATACTTGAGTCCGCCGGTTTATGCGAGCGCGCTCGTAAGGCTGTAAAGGGCGAGACCACCGCTGCTACCCTTGCAAAGATTTCTGTCGCTGTTAAAACAGCAAATATCCTTTTCAAGGATGTCAAGAGCACCCTTGAGGATTTTGCTTACGGATGTGTTGACGGAAACACCCAGTACGCCATGCTCGAGGCTCTTAAGGTTGTAAACATCGCTGCCGAGAAGGCTGAGGAATATGCCGTTGCCAACAAGAGTGAAGATGTAAAGGCGATAATCGCAAGCGGTTTCATTGATAACCTTCGCTCTGCTTATCTTGAGTATGCTGCTGCCAACGACATAATTAAAAACGATGTTACAATAGACGGCACCGCTACCCTTCTTGCCAATATGCTTTCCGCCAACGAGTGCGCTAAGTATTATTTTGCCATCGAGTGGCTCACCGGATCCCTTGAGAGTTCCATCACTAAGGTGACCGGCAATGCTTTCGATAGCTTCAAGGGCGCCGAAAATGACGAGGACGCTGACAAGTATGCCTTTGCTACCGTTTTCGGAAGCGAGCTTCTTATAGCCGCCGCCGATTACAGCAGTGTTCTAAGCGCTGAGTTTGTAACCGCTGCCGCCGGAGATCAGGTTAACTGGTATCCGCTTGTTAACAAGCTTGTTTCCAACATAACTATACTTGACAAAGAGATAGCTGACAGTGCGGTTTCGGTTGCTGACAAATGGTCGCTTATGTCCCGCAAGATAAACGATATGACCGCTGAAAATTACAGCGGCGAGTTTGCTAACCTTGTTGCTCTCACCCCGTTCATTAACGGTCTTGAGATCTCCTTTGCCGACACTACCGTTCCTGCCGGTGCCGAAATCTACATCACCACCGATGACGGAACACTTGCTTTTGCTACTGCAACCCTCGGCGAGGATAAGATTATGAAGGTTGACGGACTTCTCCCCGGAGAGTATGTTTTCCTCGGCTATACCGATGCTCCCGAAGCAACGGTAGGTAAGCTTACCGTCACTGCTGACGGCAAGGCTGTTGTAGCCCTCGGCGGCGAACTTCCCACTCCGGACAACAACGGTGAAAATAAGGGTGAAGACAATAACAACAACACCAATACCGGCAACGACAATAATGCTGTTACCAAGGATGTTCCCAAGACTGCCGATTCATCAGTCGTAGTTCTTGCTATGGTTCTTTGCCTTGCGGCTGCTGCAGCATATGTTGTAACCAAGAAGGTTCGCGGTTAAGGCGTAAATAGAGATTTCTGAATAATCTGAATATAAGCGGTGCGGGTTGCTTTAAAGTTATTATGGCGATTCGCACCGCTTTTTTGCAACCGATAATCGTAAGCAAAGACCGTGCGGCAATGTGCACGGTGGCTTGTGCGGCAATCGGATAAAATAAAAAGGTTCTTCCGATTGCCGAAGAGCGATAGGGCTGCATGTTAAAAACTTTAAGCTGGAGGATTTTATGGAACCGAACATTAATGAAATAGCCGAACGAATACATGACTTAAGAGAAATATCCGATTTAACAATTGAAGAAATGGCCGATGCGGCGGGCGTCAGTGTCGAAGAATACGAGCAGAGCGAAAGGGGGAACCGTGATTTTTCCTTTACCTTTTTGTATAAATGCGCGAAAAAATTCGGCGTCGATATGACCGAGCTGCTTACCGGAGAATCCCCTCATCTTTCGGGATACACGGTTGTTCGTGCCGGCGAGGGATTGCCGATAAGACGTCGCGAAAGCTTTCAGTACAACCATCTTGCGGCCAACTTCAAGAAAAAGCTGGCGGAGCCATTTATTGTAACGGCGCCCTATCGCGAGGAGGAGCAAAATGCACCGATTGCCCTGTCGTATCACACAGGACAGGAGTTCGATTATATAATCAGCGGAACAATGCGTTTTGCACATGAGGATCATATTGAAGAATTAGGACCGGGAGATTCGGTGTATTACGACAGCGGTCGCGGTCACGGAATGATAGCCACAAGCAAGGAAGGCTGCACATTCCTGGCGATAGTTCTTCGCGAAAATGAAAGATAAATCAAGCGGTGATGAAATAAATGAGAAATATTAATGAAAAGTATATCGAGGAAACCTATGATTCAAACGGAGTTCTGACTTCGGCGAAGCTCAAAATCCCGGATGATTTCAATTTTGCTTATGATATTGTTGATGATATAGCGGAGAACGATCCCGACAGATTGGCCCTTGTCTGGACCGAGCCGGGCGGAACCGTTAAAAAGTTTACCTTCAGCGATATAAAGCGTTATTCTGACAAAACTGCGAATTATTTTCGGAGTCTTGGCATTAAAAAGGGCGATATGGTGCTCGTAATATTAAAGCGACATTATCAGTTCTGGTTTGTTGCGACGGCTTTGCATAAGCTCGGCGCCGTGCTTGTTCCGGCGACCTTTATGTTGCAAAAGCATGATATTGACTATAGGGTAAACGCGGCCGGAATAAAGGCGGTGGTGTGTACGACGACAGGAGACGTCGCCGACGCGGTGGATGCGGCGGCACCGGATTGCCCGACCCTTAAAATAAAAATTGCGGTCGGAGACGCGCGCGAGGGCTGGTTCGATTACAACAGCGACCTCGAAGCGGCTCCCGAGGGTTTCCAGCGTGTGCCGACCAAAATCGACGAGCCGATGATAATGTATTTTTCCTCAGGAACATCGGGCTATCCTAAAATGGTGCTGCATGACTACACCTATGCAGTAGCTCATCTTGTCACCGCAAAGCATTGGCACAATGTTGTTGAAGACGGACTGCATTTTTCCATAGCCGACACAGGCTGGGGTAAGGCCGTTTGGGGGAAATATTACGGACAGTGGATGATGGAGTCGGCGGTTTTTGTTTATGACTTTGATAAATTCAGTGCCGCCGATATTTTGAGCAAAATATCACAGTTTGGGGTTACAACCCTTTGCTGTCCTCCGACCATGTTCAGAATGTTCCTGCTTGAAGGTCCGGAAAAATACGATCTTTCAAAGCTTACCTACGCAACTATTGCCGGCGAAGCGCTGAATCCGGATGTGTTCTACGGCTGGAAAAAGGCAACGGGGCTGAGTCTTATGGAGGGCTTCGGACAGACCGAAACCACCCTTACAATATTCAATTCCAGAGGAATGACTCCCAAACCCGGTTCGATGGGTAAGCCCTCGCCGATATATGATGTAACGATAGTCGATGAGGACGGAAAGCCGGTGCCCACCGGTGTTACGGGCGAAATCGTCGTTAGGTGCGAGCCTCATCCGGCCGGACTGCTTAAATGCTACTATCGCGATGAGGAAAAAACAAACGCTGCAATGCACGACGGGCTTTATCACACGGGCGATACCGCATGGCGCGATGAGGACGGGTATTTCTGGTATGTCGGGCGGACCGATGATATTATAAAGTCGTCGGGATACCGCATTGGTCCGTTTGAGATCGAAAGCGTGCTTGTTGAGCACGAGGCGGTGCTCGAATGCGCGGTGACCGGTGTGCCCGATCCGGTTCGAGGTCAGCTCGTTAAAGCGACCGTTGTGCTTGCCGACGGATATACTCCGAGCGATGAGCTTAAAAAGGAGCTTCAGAACTATGTTAAAAAGGAAACGGCTCCTTATAAGTATCCGAGGGTCATCGATTTTGTCGACGAGCTGCCCAAAACGGTAAACGGCAAGATCCGCCGCGTTTCTATTCGCGAAAAGGATAAAAAATAATTTCCAAAACGCAATGACGGTGCTTTACACGACAGAGTTTATCTGTTAAAATAAGCACGGTGTCGATTGGTTTTTGACGGGCGGTGCCTGAAAAATTCCGGGTGCCGCCCGTATTTTGTTTTTTTAAAACTTTCAAGGGGGACGGTTTGAAAAATGAAGTATTTAAATAAAATGCTTGTATTTGTGCTTAGTGTTTGCATGGCTTTATCGGTCGCTGCATTTGACGTTAGTACTTTTGCCGAGACTGCAAGCGGTGCGGATATTGAACGTATTGAGGTAAGCGATATAACGGTTATCGAAAATACGGGCGGATTTCGGGATGGGGACGATCATTATATCTATTCCAAAATACCGACTTTCACCGTTTTTAAGGCTGACGGCAGTCAATATCCCATGACACAAGACGGTAACGTTTTTATAGACGGCAACGCATATACCATTTCGATTGACACCTCGAACCAGAACGCTCAAAACGGTTACTGGACGGCCGGAAACACTTACAGCAGCACAGCCGAGCTGTACATGATAAAGAGCGGCGGCCAGACGGTTTTCTTAGGTATAACCGATACCTACAATGTTACCGTTACCGAAACGCCGGTTAAAAGTCTTGAAATAAGCGATGTTGAAGTTATTGAGAACACCTGCGGTTACAGAAATATTGACGGCAGTTTTGTTTATTGCAATTATGATCCGAGCTACACCATAAAAATGAAAAACGGCGACGTATACAATGTGCCCGAGGGAGTAACGGGGGTTGATATCGACGGCACATGGGCCGGACTTTCGTATTACAATGCCGACAGTGCTATGGATGGCACCTGGACGGTCGGAAACACCTACAGGGTCAAAGGTGAGCTGTATGATTTCGGCGTTTCGGCGGAGTTTAACGTAACGATAGTCGAAAGCCCGGTTGAAAGCTTTACGGTAAGCAATACCGAGGTAATCGAAAACACCGGCGGATATTATGAAAACGACCATTTTATTTACAGTGCCTTTAATCCCGATTTCAGGGTAAAAATGAAGGACGGCAGCGAGTATTATTTAAGCGGCGATGAGAGTGAGCTCGAATTGCCCGACGGAGATGTGCTGTCGCTTTCGTTCGAAGCCGTTCAGAATGAAGAAAAGGGTTACTGGTCGGTAGGGAACACCTACGAGGTTAAGGCTGAGCTGTTTTCTGGAGCACCTATGGGCGGATTTGCAAAAGCACTCGGAGCGTCGGCAACATTCAGCGCGACGGTTGTTCCGGGGCCGATTGAAAGTCTTGAAATTGATGATATTTCGGTTACCGAAAACACCGGCGGCTATGTCGATGAGGACGGGACATATTGTTATACCCACTTTACTCCCGGCTTCAGGGTCAAAATGAGGGACGGAAGAGTACTTGCGGTAAGTGCAGGGGAATATGGCATTACAATAGACGGCGAATGGTACAGCCTGTCGATCAGGTCCATGGAGGCCGGCGGCTATTGGACGGTTGGCAACACCTATGAGGTTAGGGCCGAGCTTTCCGGAACGGGTGTTGAGGCGACCTTTAACGTGACGGTTGAACCCGGCCCGATTGAAAGCCTTGTTGTAGAGGATTTGTCCATAATCGAAGGAACAAACGGGTCTGTAAATGAGAACGGAAAATTTATTTACAACCGTCTTAATCCGACGTTTACGGTTAAATTCAGAAACGGCGACGAATTCAAGGGTACCGGCGGAGTACATGTAGACGGGGTATATTACTCGCTTAATATAGAAGCCAGACAGGATGACGAATCGGGCTACTGGACGGCCGGCAACACCTACACAATAAAGGCCGGTTTATTAGGAGTTACCACTACCTTTAAGGCAACCATAACCGAATCTCCGGCCGAAAGTTTGACCATACAGGACGTCGAAATGATTGAGGGAACGAGTTTCTATAATATTTCTCCGGTGTACAGTTTAAAGCTTAAAGACGGTCGCGAGTATACCGGGCAGGGCAGTATTGAAGTTGACGGAAAATGGTACTCTCTGTCCGTTGACCGCAATTATGAAGAGGAAGCGGCAAATTGGAAAGCCGGCAGCACTCACACTATAACGGGCAGCATACTCGGCGTTACAAGCGAATTCATGGCTATAGTCAAGGAATCGCCCATTGCAAAAATCGAGGTTCCGGATATTTCGGTTATAGAGAATACCCACGGGTACGAGCAAAACGGGCACTTTGTTTACGGTTCAAGTTATATTCGTCCTGCCTTTACAATAACCATGAAGGACGGCAGGGTTATACCCACGTATGACGGTGAAGCAACCATCGATAATGTGTGCTATGAGTTGAAACTGGATATAAACAGCGACGATATTTGGACCGTCGGCAATACCTACAGGGTAAAAGCGAGCGTTGCGGGTGCTGAATGTGAGTTCGGTATAACGGTTATAAGTGATCCCATAAGAAGCTTCGAAGTGGACAACGATACCGTTTATGAGCATGAAATGTACGTAGATGATTCCGGAGTACTGAGATATTACCCGACTGCATTCAGACTGCCTTATAGAGTCACCCTTAATGACGGTACCGTTCTTAAAAGCGAGAGTTACAAATACCCGGCGAATGTAAATTCGATAGGCGGAAGGGGCGGAGCCGAGCCGGTAATATACATCGGCGGACTGAGCTACGGAATCAGTCGGTATGAGGATGACAAGGATGAGAACCCCTGGGGAGTAGGCGAGCATACGGTAAAGGCCTACTTTTTGTCGCACGAGGCAACATTTACCGTTACCGTAAAAGAAAGCAGCATTAAATCGGTCGAGGCCGAGGATATGGTGTTTATAAACGGCGTAGATAATATTTCTAACATCGCTCCTAAGTACACCGTTACCTTCAAAGACGGCACCAAAAAGACCTATGCGGAGAATAACCGCGATCCCCTGACGCTGAACGGAAATACGCTCTGGTTCATTAAACGCAACCTTTATGATAAGACGTTGATACCGGGGAAAACGTATAAGGCGACCGGTACTTTGGGCCATCTCAAATGCGATTTTAGCGTAACGGTGGTTGAAAATCCGGTCACAGGTATAGAGCTTATAAAACAGCCGAACAAAACCGAGTACGTAACCGAGGAATACTTCGATGCAAAGGGTGCAGTCGTAAGAATTCATTTTAATGACAGCACCTATGAGGATATCTCCTTTACCGAAAGCAGCGTCGGGTATTCTGCTCCGGAATACTACTGCAAAAAGCTCGGCAGATATATTCAGTACTACGGAGAATATCTCTTTAACGCCGGAAATACTACCATGTCGATAAGCCTTTTCGGCGAAAGCGTTTCGTGTGCAATAAAGGTTAAAAAGAACGACTGGCAAAGCATAACGGCCGAAAACAACGGCAAGGACGCACCGGTGCTGACCGCCGCGAGCACGAGCAGCGGCGACGCGAAATTGCGCATTACATCGCTTTATATATTGAGTGAGGTGCCAATTGAGGGCGGCAAAATACTGTCTGCCAACATTGCAACCGATGGCGGCGTTTTTAAAGGATATGTATACAGCTATGACGACGGAACCTACTCGGTGGAGATAGCCGGAAAAATGGCCGAAATAGGAAAAAACGAGTGGATTACAAATGCTATTTCCGCGCAGCAGACCGCAAAGGGCATGATGGGTGATCTTAACGGCGACGGAAAGATAAATGCTACCGATGCGCTGCTTGCTCTGCAGCTGGCGGTCGGCAAGAGCGGGCTTGATGCCGAAAAGCAGCAGCTTGCCGACGTCGATAATTCCGGCAGCGTTACGGCCACCGACGCGCTTTTGATCCTCCAGCTGGCCGTAGGGAAGATTGACAGGTTTTAAAAAATAAGCGTTGCACCGACAAACGGTTATTTTTCGGTAAAGTCCTCATACAAACGGGGCCGTTTTTCCAAACGGGTGCAGCATGGGCTAAATATTAATAAATTAAAAAGCGAACGCATCTCATTTATTTGGTTATTTGTGGTGCGTTCGTTTTTGTTGTAAGAATAAGATACAAAAAACTTGAATTTTAGAATTTAAAATGTTATAATGTGACAAAAGGCTGACGGTTTTGTGCTCCCCGTTTGTTTTATATCGGTTTAGCCTTGAGAAGATACGAGAGGACGGCCTTGGAAATGAAAAACATCAAAAAACTTCTATCGTTAGTGTTAAGTATCAGTTTGTTTTTGTCGGCTTGTTTGCTTAACGCGGCGGCCTCGTCCGATGCGGACGGATTCGCAATCGAAAAACTGACCATCGACGATATTTCGATTATTGAAGGTACCGGCGGATATACGGATAAAAACGGAAAATATGTTTATACGGATATTTCTCCGGAGGTCTCAATTTTGGATACTGACGGCAATGGATATTTCGGAAAAGGTCAGATTGTCACTAAAGGGGCTACCTATAAGCTTAAACTGTCAGATGAGCAAAATGAAACGTCGGGTTACTGGACGGTGGGCAATACTTATACCGTGACGGGAACATTGCTTGGCCGTTCTGCTGAATTTAATGTAAGCATCATAGAATCTCCCGTTGAAAAAATTGAGATTGACGACGTTTCTATGATTGAAAACACACACGGTTACAGAAAAGCGGATTATCATTATTACTATGAAAGCATATTCCCCGATGTGACCGTTACCATGAGAGACGGCAATAAGTTTAAAACTCATTGCGGCAGAATATGGCTCAACACGGTGCGATATGACCTCGAGGTTGAAACCGGACAAGATACTACCGACGGCCCCTGGACTCTCGGAAACACCTATAAAGTAAAGGGTAAGCTTTTGGGAGCTGAATGCGATTTTAATGTAAGCATAATTGAAAACCCCGTTGAAAAGTTTACGGTTTACGATATAGAACGGAATGAAAGCGAATTGTGGAGCCGGAGCTATTATCCGGGAACGAATAAGATGCGTTATGAGATAAAGCTGAAAGACGGAAATGTTATAAAATCAAAGCTAAGCGAGCAGGGCGTTACCATCGGTGTTGATACCGGCATTGAGTACGATTATCAGCAGCAGGTGGTATGTATCGACGGAATATACTACGTCCCGAGTTTTGACGCATGTTCTTTCGGTAAGGCCGGTGATGATATTGTCGGCAATTATACGGCAAAGGCTTCATTTTTCTCGGTCGACACCACTTATACAATCACGGTTACAAGGAGTAAGCTTAAATCGCTTGAAATAAAGGATTACACATTAATAGACGGTGTTGATTTTCGCACTGTACAGCCCGATTTTACGGTCGTGTTGGATGACGGACGGCGTATAAACAGCTATAAGTGGGGCAAAGCCAAATTTGTAAATGTTGACGGCGTATTGCTTAGCATATATCCAGATTCTATCAAGGACTGTCAGCCGGGACAAACATATAAAGTTAAAGCAAGGGTCGGCAATATTACGGGCGAATTCAATTTGACGGTTGAAGAAAACCCGATAAAAGACGTCGAACTTGTTAAAGGGCCTGACAAAACAACATATTATGACGGCGAGTATTTTAATCCTGTCGGAGCGGTAATGCGTATCAATTATAAAGACGGTTCGCATGAGGATATAAATATAACCGAAAGCAGTTTACAGTTGGAAAAAGCGGTGTTCGAGATAGATCGAACGGGCGTAGTAGCGAAATGCCGCAGCAACCGGATGAACCTGGAGACCACACTTTATTGTCCTACAGACGATTACGGAATAGGCGGTTCGTTCTTCAGAATGCACGGCGGAATATGGCTTCGGGGGGTCGGCGACAGAGACATGGTCATGAAGCTGTTTGGCTATGAGGTCACATGCAGGATAACGGTAAAAGAAAATGATTGGGATACCGTTACAGCGAATGCCGGCGAGTGGGCTCCTGTGCTGAACGTTACGCATAATGACGGCACCGAGACCGAGGTTAGGCTCAACGACGTTGTTCTTATGCGAGGTGAATACATTAAAGAGGGTACAAGGCTTATCGCCGGTGTATTTACCGATAAAGGAGTGTACGACGGAGCCGTCATTGTAAATAAAGATGGAACATACAGTATTGAAATCGAAGAAAAAACGGTGAATATCGGCAAAAACGGCTGGCTGAAAGGTAAGATTGCAGCATATTCAGGCTCGCTGGGTGATCTTAACGGCGACGGAAAGATAAATGCTACCGATGCGCTGCTTGCTCTGCAGCTGGCGGTCGGCAAGAGCGGGCTTGATGCCGAAAAGCAGCAGCTTGCCGACGTTGATAATTCCGGCAGCGTTACGGCCACCGACGCGCTTTTGATCCTCCAGATGGCCGTAGGAAAGATCGACAGGTTTTAAAACGATCATGTGAGCGCGATCGCAAAAGCTCGGTTAAGAAACTTTTGCATTTGCTTGTAACCAGATGTAAATCGAATAGGCGTTATCGGATCGGCTATAAATAATATGTAATAATATTAAAACTAAAGAGCGCTCCCGTGACGGAATATATTTCGCCGCGGGAGGGCTTTTTGCTTTCAGTGTTTTACCAAAAAAGAAAAAGGTTTTGCAACCAAATGGAGTTTCTTATGAGTGATGCTTATAAAAATGCCGGATGATCCTCCGTGTGCTTTATGCCCGCCAAAGATAAAAAGTTGAAAGCGCCGGAATGGTTTATTTTAGGCGGTATTATTAAAATAATGCCGCGCTTTTGTTCGCGGCGTTTATTGTATAGGTGGGAAGGCCGGTGTTTTGGTATATAAGTTCTTTCTTGTGTTCGGCGGAGAAGGGCTTTTATCTATCTAAAAGGTTATTTAATGTGTTTTTATTACAAATGCACATAAAACGCAAACAATTTTCGTTATTTGCGAGGGATCGGTAGAATTTCTCAAAAAGCAGAAAAAAACGAAAAAAAACTTGCATTTGGGGCGTTTGTATGTTATTATAATCAAGCGCGACTGCGCAGATATGCGTTGATGCGGGAGGTGGCCGCCGTTACAGGCGGGGAATTTCCGCGGAGTATGTCCGATTTTAAACCGGGCGATAAGATACCATGCAAACCTGAAAATCCGGGCACATACGTGCCGTAGGTTGCATAATCGGGCGTCGAGGCCTTTCCCGGATAAAGCTTTTTTGTAAAAGCTTCATTCGGTTTTTAAATGGAAAGCCATGAAACACACGGAACAGTGTATGTCATGGAACTCCGTTTTGTGCCGCGGCGTCGCCCGCCAAAATTTTTATGGAGGCGAACAAAAACAATGGCAGCAAAGGAAAAAATTCGTATCAGACTCAAGGGCTTCGATCATCAGATGGTAGATCAGTCCTGCGAAAAGATTGTTGAAACCGCAAAGCGCACCGGCGCCAGGGTTTCCGGTCCCGTGCCCCTTCCTACCGAGAAGGAGATCGTAACAATTCTTCGCGCTGTTCACAAGTACAAGGACTCCCGTGAGCAGTTTGAGATGCGCACCCACAAGAGACTCATTGATATTCTCCGTCCCTCAAACAAGACGGTTGAAGCTCTTATGGGACTCGAGCTTCCCGCCGGCGTTGAGATCGAAATAAAGCTGTAAAGGGCTTTAGGGTATCTCCGCTTAAAAAGGCAGGAACCAATTAATCGAATATACATTTCACGGTGTATATAAAGGTCAAGTTGGATAAAACCAACCAATAACCAAGGAGGAAAACAAAGTGAAAAAAGGTATCATTGGCAAAAAGCTCGGCATGACCCAGCTTTTTGACGAAAAGGGCAACGTAGTGCCCGTTACCGTTGTTGAAGCCGGTCCCTGTGTTATATCGCAGAAAAAGACCGTTGAAAACGACGGTTACGAGGCCGTACAGGTCGGTTTCGGCGAGATAAAGGCTACACGTCTTTCGAAGCCCATGGCCGGTCATTTTTCAAAGGTTGATGTTGCTCCGAAGAAGCATTTGCGTGAGTTCCGTTTTGAGGATTGTGCTTCGGCTAATGTCGGCGACATAATCAAGGCCGACGTTTTTGCCGCCGGTGAAGCGGTTGACGTAACCGGCACAAGCAAGGGTAAAGGAACCGCCGGCGTTATTAAGCGCTGGAACTTCGCCCGCTTAAAAGAAACACACGGTACCGGCCCGGTTCACCGTCATGCCGGCTCACAGGGTGCTTGCTCATCGCCCTCAAGAGTTTTCAAGGGCACAAAGAGCGCCGGACGCCTCGGATGCGAGCGCGTTACGGTACAGAACCTTGAGGTCATCAAGGTTGACGCAGAAAACAATATTATCGCGATCAAGGGCGCCATTCCCGGCCCCAAGGGCGGTATAGTAATGATCGCCGACAGCGTAAAGGCGTAAGGGAAGGAGAGATTTGAATGCCTAAGGTAGCAGTAGTCGATATGAACGGCAAAAAGATCGAGGATATCGAACTTAACGACGCCGTATTCGGAATTGAACCCAATGTTCCGGTTATGCATCAGGCCGTAAAGGTTTATCTTGCCAACCAGCGCCAGGGAACCCAGTCCACTCTTACCCGTGCCGAGGTCGCCGGCGGCGGCCGCAAGCCCTGGAAACAGAAGGGAACCGGCCATGCACGTCAGGGATCGACAAGATCCCCGCAGTGGACTCACGGCGGTATAGCCTTCGGACCCAAGCCCAGAGATTTCAGGCTGGACATAAACCGCAAGGTCAAGAAGCTGGCCATCAAATCGGCTTTGTCTTCAAAGCTTCGCGACAGCCAGATGATCGTTCTTGATTCCGTCAAGCTCGACGGATTCAGCACCAAGACCGTTGCAGGTACTTTAAGTGCTATAGGCGCCGGCAAGAAGGCCCTTATAGTAATGGCCGACAACGACAAGAACCTTTATTACAGCGCCCGTAACATAGCAGGCGTAAAGGTTGCCGGTGTAAACACAATAAACGTTTATGACATACTCAATGCCGACACTCTTGTTCTTATAAAGGATTCGGCAAAGAAACTTGAGGAGGTATACGCATAATGAAGACCGCTCAAGACATTATCCTTAAACCGGTTATTACCGAAAAGAGCATGGACGCCGCAAGGACCATGAAGAAGTTCACCTTTAAGGTTGCCAAGGATGCCGGAAAGATCGAAATCGCCAATGCGGTTGAGGAGATCTTTAAGGTAAAGGTTGCCAAGGTCAACACCATTCACATGCGCGGACAGAAGCGCCGCATGGGCCGTAACGAAGGATATACTCCCTCGTGGAAAAAGGCCATCGTAACGCTGACTCCCGATTCGAAGGGTATTCCCTTCTTTGAGAGCATGATGTAATAACCGTTAAGCCGTCAATATTTAGACGGCGGCAATGTATGGGAAGTTAGGCATACTTCCCGCCAAGCCAATTATGAGGAGTGTGAAAACCCAATGCCGATAAAACATTATAAGCCGACGACTCCCGGCCGCCGCGGAATGAGCGTTGTTGATTATTCATCGCTTTCCAAGGAGGGCCCCGAAAGAAGTCTTCTGGCTCCGCTTAAGAAAAATTCCGGCCGTAACAGCTACGGCAGAATAACCGTTCGCCACAAGGGCGGCGGAAACCGCAGGAAGTACCGTATAATCGACTTCAAGCGTGATAAGAACGACATGTTCGCAACGGTACTCACCCTTGAGTACGATCCGAACCGTACCGCTAATATTGCACTTATACAGTACGAGGACGGTGAAAAGCGCTACATTATCGCACCTCACGGCCTCAAGGTCGGCGATAAGGTAGTAAGCGGCGAAGGCGCCGACATAGTTGCCGGTAACGCCCTTCCGCTTTACGCTATCCCCACCGGTACCTTTATCCATAATGTTGAGCTTCATCCCGGAAACGGCGCACAGCTTGCCCGTGCCGGCGGTTGCATGGCTCAGCTCATGGCTAAGGAAAACAAGATGGCGCTGCTCAGACTCCCCTCGGGCGAGCTTCGCAACGTACCCGACACCTGCATGGCCACTATCGGACAGGTTGGCAATATCGATCACGAGAATGCCAACATCGGTAAGGCCGGCAGAAAGCGTCACATGGGTTGGCGTCCCACGGTTCGCGGTTCGGTCATGAACCCGAACGACCATCCGCACGGCGGTGGTGAGGGTAAATCCCCTGTCGGACGTCCCGGCCCTGTTACTCCGTGGGGCAAGCCTGCTCTCGGTTACAAGACCCGCAAGCATCATAACGCCTCCGATAAGTACATCGTGAAGCGCCGCAATTCCAAGTAATAGGACGAAAGGAGTAAAGAATTATGGGTAGAAGTGTTAAAAAAGGTCCGTTCGTCCAGCCCGTATTACTCAAAAGGGTTCAGGAAATGAACGCGGCAGGAGAAAAACGGGTCCTTAAAACCTGGAGCCGTTCATCCACGATATTCCCGGATTTTGTGGGACACACCTTTGCGGTTCATGACGGCCGCAAGCATGTTCCCGTGTATGTGACCGAAGATATGGTCGGACACAAGCTCGGCGAGTTTGCCCCCACGAGAACCTTTAAGGGTCACGCCGGTTCAAAAACATCCGGTAAATAAGCCGAAAGGAGAGTTACATTATGGAAGCAAGGGCAACAGTTAATTATGTCCGTATTGCCCCCCGCAAGGTTATGATAGTCCTTGACATCATCCGCAATCAGCCGGTTGACAAGGCTATGGCAATACTTAAGCACACCCCAAAGGCTGCGTGTGAGCCTCTCATTAAATTACTTTCCTCGGCTAAGGCAAATGCCGAGAATAAGCAGATGGACATGAGCCATCTTTATGTTGCGGAATGTTTTGCAAACGAAGGTCCTACGCTCAAGCGTTTTATGCCCAGAGCTCAGGGACGTGCTTTCCGCATAAACAAGAGAACCTCACATATCACCATTGTGCTCAAGGAAATGGAATAAGCGAGGAGGAGGGAAAACAATGGGACAGAAAGTTAATCCGCACGGACTTCGCGTCGGCGTTATAAAGAACTGGTCATCACGCTGGTTTGCACGCGACGATGTTTTCGGTGATACACTTGTTGAAGATTACAAGCTTCGCAACTATCTGAAGAAGAGACTTCAGGATGCCGGTGTACCCGAGATCGAGATCGAAAGAGATGCCACCCGTGTCCGTATATTTATCCATTGCGCAAAGCCCGGTCTTGTTATCGGCCGCGGCGGTGCAGAAATAGAAAAGCTTCGCGTTGATTGCGAGAAGATGCTCGGAAGACCCGTTCTTATCAACATTGTTGAGATCAAGAATCCTGATCTTAACGCACAGCTTGTTGCCGAGAACATTGCCGCTCAGCTTGAAAAGCGTACTTCCTTCCGCCGTGCCATGAAGCTTTGCATAGGCCGCGCAATGAAGCTCGGTGCCAAGGGTATAAAGACCCAGTGCTCAGGACGTCTCGGCGGTGCTGAGATTGCCCGTACCGAGCAGTATCATGAAGGAACAATCCCCCTGCAGACCTTAAGAGCAGATATCGATTACGGTTTTGCAGAGGCAAAGACAACCTACGGACGCATCGGCGTCAAGGTTTGGATCTACACCGGCGAAGTGCTGCATGATCAGCGCCGTCCGGCCAAAAGGGAAGGAGGAGCCCGCTAATGTTATTGCCAAAGCGTGTAAAATATCGCAGAGTGCACAGAGGCCGTCTTAAAGGCCAGGCGCTTCGCGGCAACGAGGTAAATTACGGCGATTTCGGCCTGCAGGCTCTTGAGCCCGCTTGGATTACCTCAAACCAGATAGAGGCCGCTCGTGTGGCCATGACCCGTTACACCAAGCGTGCCGGTCAGGTCTGGATCAAAATATTCCCCGATAAGCCCATCACCGAAAAGCCGGCTGAGACCCGAATGGGTTCCGGTAAAGGTTCGCCTGAGTACTGGGTAGCAGTTGTAAAGCCCGGTCGCGTGATGTTTGAAATCGGCGGTATCGATGAGGCTTCGGCCCGTGAGGCAATGCGTCTTGCGGCCAACAAGCTTCCTATCAAATGCAAGTTTGTAGTAAAGCAGAAGGGTGGTGAGCAATAATGGGCGTCGAAAAAATAAGAGAAAAGACATCGGCTGAGCTTGAAAGCAAGCTTAAGAGTCTTAAAGAGGAGCTTTTCAATCTTCGTTTTCAAAACGCTATCAACCAGCTTGACAACACCATGCGTATCAAGGCGGTCAGAAAAGATATTGCTCGCATAAAGACCGTTCTTCGCGAAATGGAGCTCGGCATTGAGGTTAAAAAGGACATTGTTCTCGCCTCCGATAAGATAGACGAGAAGGAGCAGTCCAAGCAGACCAAAAAGGCTGCCGAGGATAAGCCCAAGAAGACAACTCGCAAAAAGAAGACCGAAAAGACCGAGGAATCGGCCGAAGCAACAAAGGAGGAATAGTCCATGAGCGAAAGAGCATTGCGTAAGACCCTTACGGGCATCGTTGTAAGCGACAAAATGGACAAAACCGTTGTTGTTGCTATTCAGGATAACGTAAAGCATCCTCTTTACAAGAAGATTGTTAAGAGAACCGTTAAATTTAAGGCTCATGATGAGAACAACGCCTGCAATGTGGGCGACCGCGTCTCCATTATGGAAACACGTCCCATGTCCAAGGACAAGAGATGGCGTGTAGTCGAAATCATTGAGAAAGCGAAGTAAGCAAAGGAGGACTTCACTGTGGTACAACAGCAGAGTTACCTCAAGGTTGCCGATAACACCGGTGCGAAAGAGATTATGTGCATTCGCGTTCTCGGTGGATCCGGCAGGAGGTATGCCAATATAGGTGATGTAGTTGTCGCCAGCGTCAAGAAGGCCGCTCCGGGCGGAGTGGTTAAAAAGGGCGACGTCGTAAAGGCAGTAGTGGTAAGAACCGTTAAGGGTCTTCGCCGTGCCGACGGTACCTACATCCGTTTCGATGATAACGCCGCTGTTATCATCAAGGAAGATAAAAACCCTCGCGGCACCCGTATTTTCGGACCGATAGCCAGAGAGCTTCGTGAAAAGGATTACCTTAAGATCCTCTCTCTCGCGCCCGAAGTGCTTTAATGGGAGGAGACAGCTATGAGTAACAAAGTTCACGTTAAAGCCGGCGATACCGTTTATATCATAAGCGGTGCCGATCGCGGCAAGAAGGGCAAGGTGCTCGAGGTCAGCCCCAAAGAGGGTAAGGTCATCGTTGAGGGCCGCAACATAATGACCAAGCACATGAAACCCAGAAAGGCCACCGACCCCGCCGGAATAGTCAAGGCGGAAGGTGCCATGTACGCATGCAAAGTAATGCCTATTTGTCCCAAGTGCGGTAAACCGACCAGAGTCGGTGCCAAGCTTTACGGCGACGGTAAAAAAGACCGCATTTGCAAAAAATGCGGAGAAGTATTTTGAGTAAAGGAGGATGCATAATATGGCGAGACTAAAAGATGCTTACAAAAGTGAAATAGCTCCCGCGCTGATGAAAAAATTCAGCTACAAGAGCGTTATGCAGATTCCGAAGCTCGATAAGGTTGTTGTGAATGTCGGCTGCGGCGAAGCACGCGATAACGCAAAGGTAATCGATGCCATTATAAACGATCTTTCGCAGATAACCGGTCAGCATCCGGTAGTTTGCAAGGCTAAGAAGTCGGTTGCAAACTTCAAGCTCCGTGAGGGCATGAACATCGGTGTTAAGGTTACCCTCAGAGGCGAGAAAATGTACGAGTTTGTTGACCGTCTTTTCTCCATCGCTCTTCCGAGAGTCCGCGATTTCAGAGGCATTAACCCTAACTCTTTTGACGGCCGCGGAAACTATTCCATGGGTGTTAAAGAGCAGCTGATATTCCCTGAAATAAGCTACGATAAGATTGACGCTGTCCGCGGTATGGACATTTGCTTTGTCACTACCGCTCAGACCGACGAGGAAGCAAGAGAGCTGCTTACTCTCTTGGGCGCCCCGTTTGCGAAATAAGGAGGGATAATCGTGGCCAAAACATCTATGAAGGTAAGCCAGAAAAGGCCTGCCAAGTATTCGACAAGAGCTTATAACAGATGCAAAATCTGCGGACGGCCGCACGCCTATCTTCGCAAGTTTGGCGTTTGCCGTATATGCTTCAGGGAGCTCGCTTACAAGGGCGAGATTCCGGGCGTAAAGAAGGCCAGTTGGTAATAAGGAGGTTGACAGTATGCAAATCACCGATACAATAGCCGATATGCTTACGAGAATCCGTAACGCCAGCTCGGCAAAGCACGACTCGGTGGACGTTCCCGCTTCCAACATGAAAAAGGCTATCGCCCAGATTCTTGTTGACGAGGGATATGTAAAGAGCTTTCAGGTCATCGACGACGGAAAGCAGGGTGTCATCAGAGTGGCACTCAAGTACAATTCGGGTAAGTCCTCTGCAATAACCGGTATTCGCAGAGTTTCCAAGCCCGGACTGCGTATCTACACCAATTGTGAGGATATGCCGAAGGTCATGAAGGGCCTCGGTATAGCCATTCTTTCCACCTCCAAGGGTGTTATGACGGACAAAAAAGCCCGCGCCGAAAAAGTCGGCGGCGAGGTTTTGGCGTTCGTATGGTAAGGGGGTGCATGGAATATGTCAAGAATAGGTAAAAAACCCATAACAATCCCCGCGGGTGTTACCGTTACAATTGACGGTCAACAGGTTACCGTAAAGGGTGCCAAGGGTACTCTTGTACACGATGTTCCCGCTCCTATTGCCGTTGCCGTTGAAGGCAATGAGATAATAGTTACCCGTCCTAATGACGAAAGACGCAACAGATCATTGCACGGCCTTTCGAGAACCCTGGTTGCCAACATGGTAGAGGGTGTACTCAACGGCTACTCCAAGACCCTTGAGGTTAACGGAGTCGGTTACCGTGCTGCAAAGCAGGGTAAGGATCTTGTAATGAACCTTGGTTTTTCTCATCAGGTAACCGTATCAGAGGTTGAGGGTATTTCCATTGAAGTTCCCAACCCCAATACAGTAGTCATTTCCGGCGCTGATAAGCAGCAGGTAGGCCAGTTCGCAGCGGAAGTACGCAAAAAGCGTCCGCCCGAGCCGTATAAGGGCAAGGGTATCAAGTACGCCGATGAGCATATCCGCCGCAAGGAAGGCAAAGCCGGCAAGAAATAATAAAGGAGTGAAAACCTATGGTTAACAGACCGGACAGTAAAAAGGCCCGCGACAACCGTCATAAAAGAGTCCGCGGAAAAATAAGCGGAACGGCCGAGCGTCCCCGCCTTAGCGTTTACCGCTCCCTAAGCCATGTCAGCGCCCAGATCATAGACGATACAAAGGGAGTAACACTGGTTCAGGCATCAAGTCATGAAAAAGACTTTGCGGCCTACGGCGGAAACAAAGAAGCCGCCAAGCAGGTTGGAGCAAAAATTGCCGAGCGCGCCCTGGCCGCCGGCATTAACGAGGTCGTTTTTGACCGCGGTGGTAACATATACCACGGCCGTGTTAAAGAGCTGGCCGAAGGCGCCCGTGAGGGCGGCCTCAAGTTCTGAGAAGGAGGAGAATACTTTTGGCTAATATTATTGACGCATCAACACTTGATCTGCAGGAGCGCGTTGTGGCCATAAACCGTGTATCCAAGACGGTCAAGGGCGGACGTATTATGAAATTCTCGGCACTTGTGGTTGTCGGCGACGGCAAAGGAACGGTCGGCTTCGGAATGGGTAAGTCCAACGAAGTTCCCGATGCTATACGCAAGGGTATTGAGGACGCCAAGAAGAATCTTGTTAAGATTTCGCTTCGCGGCACCACCATTCCTCACGAAATAATCGGCAATTACGGAGCCGGCAGCGTTCTTCTCAAACCGGCTGCACCCGGTACCGGTGTTATCGCCGGCGGTGCTGTGCGTGCCGTTGTTGAGACGGTAGGCATCAAGGATATCCGTACAAAGTCGCTTCGCTCGAACAATCCGTGCAACGTTGTACGCGCTACAATGCAGGGTCTTATGTCCTTGCGTAACGCCGATGAGGTTGCTAATGTTCGCGGCAAGGCAGTTAAAGAAATAATAGGTTAGGGAGGTGCAGCAAATGGCTGGAAAAACCAAAAAGGCTGCAGGCCTTAACATTAAACTCGTAAAGAGTCTTATCGGTTCCGACAAGAAGCAGAAGGCGACAGCCGAAGCTCTCGGATTGCGTAGGCCCGGTGATGTTACCGTACAGCCGGACAATGCCGCAACCAAGGGCAAGATTGTCAAGATCAGTCACCTCGTCGAGGTAACCGAAGCGTAAGCAAGGAGGTGCATATTAATGAAACTACATGAACTTTCCCCCGCTGTTGGCTCAACCAAGGTTGCCAAAAGGGTCGGTCGCGGACCGGCAAGCGGCACCGGCAAAACTGCAGGTAAAGGCCATAAGGGTCAGAATGCAAGATCCGGAGGCGGCGTGCGCATAGGTTTTGAGGGTGGCCAGATGCCCCTTCAAAGACGTATTCCGAAGCGCGGTTTCAACAACATATTCGCTGACAAGATCGTTGCGGTGAATGTTGATGCTCTTGATCGTTTTGAAGATGGTGCTACCGTAGATGCTGAGGCTTTGAGAAACGCCGGACTTATTGCCAAGTCCTTTGACGGCGTTAAGATACTCGGTTCGGGCGAGCTTAAGAAAAAGCTTACCGTTAAGGCCAATGCCTTCTCCGAGAGTGCCAAGACAAAAATCGAGGCCGCCGGCGGAAAGGCAGAGGTGATATAAGTGCAACTGTTTGACACTATCCGTAGCGCATGGAAGATAACCGAGCTTCGTAAAAAGATTCTTTTTACCCTGCTTATAATCTTCATCTTCCGTTTAGGTTCCTATATACCGGTACCGTTTATTGACACTGCGGCACTGCAGGCGGATATGTCCTCGGCGCTTTCGGGAGGAACTACACTGTTTAGTTATCTTTCGATACTCACCGGCGGTGCACTTGAATACGGCGCTATATTTGCAATGAGCGTCACACCGTACATCAACTCTTCAATTATAGTTCAGCTGTTACAGGTTGCTATTCCCGCCCTTGAGCGTCTTGCAAAAGAAGGCGAAGAGGGAAGAAAGAAGCTTGCAAAGATCACCCGTTATGTGACGGTTGCTCTCGCTGTGCTTCAGGGTGTTGCTTACTACTTCTATCTGCGCAACAGCGGCAGCGGTTATCTCGAGTATGGCCGTTATTCGCCGATCGGCGCGCAGATATTTACCGCAATAATCATCATTCTTTGCTTTACGGCCGGATCGGCACTCATGATGTGGTTCGGCGAGCAGATCGATGATAAGGGAGTCGGAAACGGTATTTCGATACTGCTTTTCGCCGGTATACTTTCGCGCGGACCGCGCGCAGCCGCAAGCCTTTGGTACAATGCGGTTGATTTGGGTAAGTACATCCCCGTAATCATTATTCTTCTTGTATTCCTGCTTGTAATCGCTTTCATAGTATTTATGACAGCGGCCGAACGGAGAATACCCGTACAGTATGCTAAGAAGGTTGTCGGACGTAAAATGTACGGCGGACAGAACACTCATCTGCCGATACAGGTAAATATGTCCGGAGTTCTTCCGATAATCTTTGCGAGCTCCATACTTGCTATTCCGAGTACGATACTTGCATTTATCGGCGAGAACAGCACTTCGTCGTGGGCAAAGGTGCTTGGACTTTTCTCCTTTGAAAAGCCCTTCTATGCGGTACTTTACCTGCTTATGATCATATTCTTCGCATACTTCTATGTTACCATCCAGTACAATCCGGTTGAGATGGCTAATAACCTTCGCAAAAACGCGGGCGTTATCCCGGGTATACGTCCCGGTAAGCCGACATCGGATTTTATAGGCAAAATCATTTCGAGAATAACCTTGATTGGCGCACTTTTCCTCGGTGTTATCGCGTTGTTGCCGATAGTTGTCGGTTCGATCGGCGGTATTTCGGTATCGCTCGGCGGTACGTCGGTACTCATTTTGGTCGGTGTTGCTCTTGATACCGTCAAGGCCATCGAGTCCCAGATGATGATGCGCTACTACAAGGGATTCCTTGACTAAACCTGCCGGAGGTATTGGGTTATGAAGCTTATACTTCTCGGCCCTCCCGGTGCGGGTAAGGGCACTCAGGCACAGGTTTTGAGCGAAAAGGCGGGCATTCCGGCAATATCTACCGGAAATATAATACGTTCAGCCATAAAAAGCGGAACACAGATGGGTCTTAAGGCCAGATCCTTTACAGATAAGGGTCAGCTTGTTCCGGATGATGTGGTTATCGATATTATTAAAGAACGTCTTTCGCAAGATGATTGCTGTAACGGCTTTATACTCGATGGTTTTCCGCGCACCATAGCGCAGGCCGAAGCGCTTGAGCGTATGGGTGTGGAAATCGATGCGGTTTTAGAGATCTCCCTGCCCGATGAGACAATAGTCTCCCGTATGTCGGGCAGGAGGGTCTGCCCGAATTGCGGTGCTTCTTATCACATCACCGATAAGAAGCCTAAGAATGACGGTGTATGTGACGGATGTAAAAGCGAGCTTACTCAGCGTGCCGACGATAACGCTGAGACGGTTATGGAACGGCTTCGTGTTTATCACGAGCAGACCCAGCCCCTTATCGATTTTTACTCGTTGCGAGGCAAGCTCAGAACGGTTGTCGGCCGCGAAAAGGTTGCCGATACCACTAAAGCGGTGCTTACCGTTTTGGAGGATCTGTTATGATAGTGCAAAAAACGGAACGTGAGCTCGCACTTATGCGAGAAGCATGCAGGATATCGGCAGCGGCTTTGAAGGTCGCCGGCGAAGCTGTAAAGCCCGGCGTTTCCACATGGGAAATCGACCGCATTGCACATAACTATATAATAAGTCAGGGAGCCGAGCCCAACTTTCTCGGATGCTACGGCTTTCCCGCTTCGGCCTGTATTTCGGTAAACAGCGAAGTTATACACGGAATACCGTCGAAGAAACGTATTTTAAAAGAGGGCGACATCGTCAGCATTGACCTTGGCGCTAGACTGCACGGATATAACGGCGACAATGCCGCGACTTTCGCGGTGGGTGAGATTTCACCCGAAGCGCAGCGGCTGATCGATACCACGCGTGAGGCTCTTTTCGAGGGTATAAAGCGCGCGGTACCGGGCGGCAGAATCGGCGATATATCCTCAGCGGTTCAGCAATATGTCGAGGAACGTGGTTTTTCGGTGGTCAGACAGTATGTCGGTCATGGAATCGGCACCGAGCTGCACGAAGCGCCGGAGGTACCAAATTTCGGCACTCCCGGAAGAGGAGTTCGCCTGTTTGAAGGTATGACAATAGCCATTGAACCCATGATTAATATGGGTACGCAAAATGTCCGTCAGCTCAAAGACGGCTGGACAGTCGTAACGGCGGACGGAAAGCTTTCGGCTCATTTTGAAAACACCGTTGCAATAACCGATAACGGTCCGTGGATATTGACCACACCGTGAGGATGGCACATGGATGATTTAAAAGGCCGGGTAGCGTATTCTATAGCCGGACGGGACAAGGGGAAATTCGTTGTTATCATGTCAAACGACGGTGTCGATTGCACCGTGTGCGACGGCAAGGAGCGTCCGCTTGAACGTCCGAAAAAGAAAAGGCTAAAACACGTCAGACTGACAAAAACCGTATTAGACAACGGCTCAATGGCCGGTAACCGAGCCCTGAAAAAGGCGCTTTCACCCTTTAATTCGGGTGATTCCGATGCGATTTAAGGAGGAGTTTACTTGTCCAAACAGGATATGATTGAACTTGAGGGTACCGTTAAGGAAGCAATGCCCAATGCAGTTTTCAAAGTAGAACTGCCCAATGGGCACGAGATCCTCGCCCACATTTCCGGAAAGCTCAGAATGAACTTCATTCGTATTCTTCCCGGTGATAAGGTCACGGTTGAAATGTCGCCATATGACCTGACCAAAGGGCGTATAACATGGCGTACAAAATAGTAGGCAATTAAAGAAACACTCATAAGTAGGAGGTAACAAAATGAAAGTCAGACCTTCTGTCAAAAAGATTTGTGAGAAGTGCAAGATAATCAAGCGCAGAGGACGCGTAATGGTTATTTGCGAAAATCCCAAGCACAAGCAGCGTCAGGGCTGAGCCCGACCGAAAAAAATGGAGGTGCAGAGTTAAATGGCACGTATTTCAGGCGTAGACCTTCCCCGTGATAAAAGGGTAGAAATCGGTCTTACCTATATCTTTGGCATCGGCCGCAAAACCGCCGATGAAATCCTTGCTGCCACAGGCGTAAATCCCGATACAAGGGTTAAGGATCTTACCGAGGATGATGTTTCAAAGCTGCGTGAATACATTGATCACAATGTTACGGTTGAGGGCGACCTTCGCCGCAATGTAGCTTTTGACATCAAGAGGCTTATAGAAATCGGATGCTACCGCGGTGTTCGTCATCGCAAGGGTCTGCCGGTCAGGGGTCAGCGCTCCAAGACCAACGCGAGAACCAGAAAGGGTCCGCGCAAGACCATAGCAAACAAGAAGAAGTAAGCAGGAGGGCAGATAAATAATGGCTACCAAGGGTAAAAAAGTAACAACGACCCGTCGCCGTGACCGTAAAAACATTGAACGTGGTGCTGCCCATATTCAGTCTTCGTTCAACAACACCATCGTTACCATTACCGATATTCAGGGTAATGCGCTTTCGTGGGCATCGGCAGGCGAAATGGGATTCAGAGGTTCCAAAAAATCCACTCCGTTTGCAGCGCAGACTGCGGCCGAAACAGCCGCCAAAGCCGCTATGGAGCACGGTCTTAAAACCGTTGAGGTTTATGTAAAAGGTCCCGGATCGGGACGTGAAGCCGCTATTCGTGCGCTTCAGGCAGCAGGACTTGAGGTTACAATGATCAAAGACGTAACCCCGATTCCGCACAATGGCTGCCGTCCGCCCAAGAGAAGGCGTGTATAATCAAATTCAGGAGGTGTAACTATGGCAAGATATACCGGAGCAGTGTGCAGGCTGTGCCGCCGCGAGGGACAAAAGCTCTTTTTGAAGGGCGAGAGATGCTATTCCGGAAAATGCTCTGTCGATCGCAGAGCTTATGCACCGGGTCAGCATGGTCAGGGCCGCAAAAAGGTTTCTGAGTACGGCTTGCAGCTTCGCACAAAGCAGAAGGCAAGACGTTATTACGGAGTGCTTGAGAAGCAGTTCTATCATTATTTTGAGATGGCTGAGAGAAAGGCCGGCGTCACCGGTGAAAATCTCTTGAGCATACTCGAAAGCCGTCTCGATAACGTAGTTTATCGACTCGGATGGGCTTCGTCCCGTGCCGAGGCAAGACAGCTTGTTGTTCACAATCATTACGCGGTCAACGGCCGTAAGGTCAATATTCCTTCCTATCTCGTAAAGGCAGGCGATGTTGTGGCTGTTTGCGAGAAGTACCGTTCAAATGAAAAAATGAAGGGTGTTATCGAGGCTAATGCAGCACGTCCGAAGCCGGCGTGGCTTGACCTTGATAAGGATAAGCTCGAGGCAAAGGTTCTTAACCTGCCCACCCGCGATCAGATTGATACTCCCGTTGAGGAGCATCTCATCGTCGAGCTTTACTCCAAGAACTAAATTCTCGGAGGAACGAAGCGTTTTTTGCGAATTTTTTCGAAAGGCGAGTTTTGCGTCTTTGTCGAATCCGCAACATATACGCTTATTGAACGGCATACACATTTATTTACGGCAGTATTACTGCACAATAAGGAGGGTTTTGAATGATTGAAATTGAGAAGCCCAGAATAGATACACAGGAGGTTAGCGCGGACGGAACCTACGGGCGTTTTGTTGTAGAACCGCTCGAAAGAGGTTACGGAACCACGCTCGGCAACAGCTTGCGCAGGGTGCTTTTGTCATCCCTTCCCGGCGTTGCCCCTACTTCGGTCCGTTTTGAGGGAGTGGTGCATGAGTTCACCACCATCGAGGGCGTCAAAGAAGATGTGACCGAGATTGTTCTTAATTTAAAGGGACTTACCGCAAAGCTTTTTTCAGACGGCCCCAAGGTCGTTTATATAGAGGCTGAGGGTCCCTGCGAGGTCACAGCGGCATCTATTCGTTCCGACAGTGAGGTCGAGATCCTCAACCCGGATATGCACATTGCAACACTGGGTGAGGGCGGCAAACTGTTCGCTGTTCTTACGCTTGCAAAGGGACGCGGTTATGTCCCGGCCGAGCGCAATAAGCAGCAGCAAAACGCCATCGGAGTCATTTTGATGGACTCGATTTTCACACCTGTACGTAAGGTGAATTACACGGTTGAAAACACCCGTGTAGGACAGATTACGGACTACGACAAGCTTACGCTTGAGGTGTGGACTAACGGTACCATCTCCGCTGAAGAGGCGGTGTCTCTTGGTGCTAAGATACTCACGGAGCACCTCAATCTGTTTGTAGACCTTTCGGCCGACGCTTCTTCCGCCGATATCATGGTGGAAAAAGGCGATCAAGGCAAGGAAAAGGTACTTGAAATGACAATAGAAGAGCTTGATCTTTCGGTCAGAAGCTTCAATTGTCTTAAACGCGCCGGAATCAATACCGTTGAGGACATCACATCAAAGTCCGAAAGCGATATGATGAAGGTTCGCAACCTCGGGCGCAAGTCGCTTGAGGAGGTTATTAACAAGCTGGCTTCACTCGGATTTACACTCAATAAAGACGAGATGTAAACCCCGCAGTAGAGTTAATTAAAGGAGTGATTTCAATGCCCGGTACCAGAAAGCTCGGCAAAAAGTCGGACAACAGAATGGCTATGCTGAGATGCATGGTGACCTGCCTGTTGGAAAACGGCAAGCTTGAAACGACCGTTACAAGAGCCAAAGAGGTTCGCGCTATGGCTGAAAAATACATCACCATCGGCAAAACCAATACTTTGGCCAATAAGCGTCTTGCTATGGCGTTTATAACCAAGGAGTCGGTCGTCAAGAAACTGTTCGATGAGATTTCGCCCGCGTATTCCTCCCGCAACGGCGGATATACGCGCATTACGAAAATCGGCCCCCGTCGCGGCGACGCCGCCGAGATGGCAATAATCGAACTTGTATAAATTATAGGTATAAGCTTTATCCCCCGGTCGTTAATGATCGGGGGATATTTGCGTTAGTATATAATTGTTAACGGTTGTCTTTTTACTCTTAACCGATAGCGCCGGAATCCGTGTTTTCGGAAGCCTCCGTACTCACCGAATGCTGTAATTCGCAATACCTCCTTATTACATTTGTGTTTTCAATAAGCTGGCCAAATCCGTATAATAGAAAATTAGACAGCCACGAGAACAGCGAACCCACACCTGCAACGGGCAGGCCGATTATAAGACATGGAGAATTGCGCGGTGCAAGTATTCCCATTACTATCAGCAAGAGTCCGGCAAGACAGGAGATAATAATGCCAATGGTGCAAAGCACCTTTGCCAGTGATTTTATTTTTAAACTTATATTGCTGTACATTGTTGTTCCTCCTTTTCTTTAATTGATAATATATCACATATCGTTAGAATTCAATGCAAAAACGAACAAACGCTTGCCGCAAGTACAATCTTTAGGACTGTTGATAAAATGCAGTCTTAAGAGCCACCGCTAATTATTTGACTAATTATTTTAAATATGGTATATTATTATGTCAGACTATCCGCTTAAGGAAAGCTAAATATTATGAATGACAATAAAAGAAAAGGAAAAATGGGTGAAATTGCAGCCGCGAGATATTTGCGCAAAATCGGCGTTAACGTTTTGGCCGCGAACTACGCAACGCATTTCGGAGAGATCGATATTATTGCGCGCGACGGTGACACCATTGCCTTTGTTGAGGTTAAAACAAGAAATCCTGCGACCATGAAACGCCCGGCTTATTGCGTAGATTACGAAAAACAGCACCGTATAAAGCTAACCGCAGCGGAATTTGTAAAAAGGTATTCGCTTAAGAATAAATTCCGGTTTGATATAATAGAAGTGTATATAGGCGACGGCGATACGATCGATACCGCCAAAGTTGAATACATTAAGGATGCTTTTACGGTAAAGAAGAATGAACGTATTTGATCTGCATTGCGACACGGTGTACCGGTGTTTGAAAGAGAATCTCGATATAACCGACAATAAGCTTGATTTCGGTGCTTCATTTGAGCCGGACGGCGTGAGGGGGCAGTTTTTTGCGGCCTTTATTCCGGATGAGCTTTGCGGCATACATGCGACGGAATTTGCAAATAAGCTCATTGATGAATTTTATCTTCAGACCGAAAAACATCAGGATTTATTTTCCGATAAACCGAAAACGGGTATGATAACACCTCTTTTGTCGATAGAAAACGCTTCGGCATTAGGGGGAGACATAAAAAACATCGATCGTTTTAAAGGCAGGGGAGTAAAAATGATGACCCTTACCTGGAACGGCGAAAATGAACTCGGTTACGGCAGTAAATGCAAAGGGCGCCTCAAGGCGTTCGGCAAAGAGGTTGTAAGACGGATGTATAAAGCCGGCATGGCGGTGGATGTATCTCATCTTAATGACGAGGGCTTTTACGACGTTATCGATATTGGCAACGGGCCGGTATGTGCTTCGCATTCGTCGTCGCGTGCGGTTTTTGAGCATGAACGCAACCTGACCGACCGGCAGTTTTCCCTTATAAAAGAGTCGGGCGGCATTGTAGGCCTTAATTTTGCCGACAGCTTTTTATGCGAAGGCCAAAGCGGAATTGAGGATGTTTTTCGCCATGCGGAGCATTTTTTGTCTATCGGCGGCGAGAATGTTTTGTGTATAGGCTCGGATTTTGACGGGGCGAAAATGCCGTATGGAGTAAAGGGATACGACGGATTACGCTCGGTGTACGAGTATTTTATTAATCACGGCATCCCGAAAAAAACAGCCGATAAGATATTTTTCGAAAATGCCGCCGCTTTTTTCGGTCTGCATATTGCGAACGAGTAGGGATAGTAATGTATTATATAGTTTGACGATCTGAAAATCCGGAAGGCATCGGACAAAAGAAAAAAGCTGCTTTGGTTTTTAAAAAAGCGTTGTTAAAAACATAAAAAATTCAGGTTATAATTCCGGAACGGAGTGGAAAGATATGGAGTATACAAGCACAAGAGACAATACGGTAAGTGTTGAGTCGGCCGTGGCTATTGCCAAGGGCATATCGGACGACGGAGGTCTTTTTGTACCTAAAAGCATACCGACGCTTACAAAGGATGATATGGACGAGCTTATAGGGCTCGATTATGTCGGTAGAGCTGTAAAAATCCTCGGTATGTACCTTACCGATTTTACAAAGGATGAGCTTTATGAATGCGCGCGCGGTGCATATATCGGCAGCTTTGACGACGATAAGCCGGCGCCGCTTTACAGGCTTTGCGACGGGGAATATATACTTGAATTATGGCACGGCCCGACCTGCGCCTTTAAGGATTTGGCCCTTCAAATCTTGCCGTGGCTGCTTACCAAAGCGTCGCAAAAAACCGACGGCGGACGTACCAAGGTTGTGCTTGTTGCAACATCGGGCGATACCGGAAAGGCCGCCTTGGAGGGCTTCGCCGATGTTAAGGGGACCAAAATACTGGTTTTTTATCCCGAAAACGGCGTCAGCGATATGCAAAAGCTGCAAATGGTTACCCAAAGCGGCGATAACGTTGCGGTTTGTGCAATAGAGGGCAATTTTGACGACGCTCAGACCGGGGTAAAAAGGATTTTTACCGATAGCGAGATAAAGGCAAAATTAGAAGAAGCGTCGATGTCCTTCTCGAGCGCCAATTCAATAAACTGGGGAAGACTTGTGCCTCAGATAGTATATTATGTTTCGGCATATCTTGATTTGCTGAAGCTCGGGGCGATAAAGCCCGGGGATAAAATCGACATAGCGGTACCTACGGGCAATTTCGGCAATATTTTGGCCGCTTACTATGCTTATAAAATGGGGATTCCGGTGGCAAGGCTTGTTTGCGCTTCGAACAGCAACAATGTTCTTACCGATTTTATCCGCACCGGGACCTATGACCGCAACCGTGAATTTTTCACCACGACATCCCCGTCGATGGATATACTTATTTCGAGTAATTTGGAGCGGCTTATATACCACCTCGGCGACGAAAACAGCGAGCTTATAAGGGGATATATGGAGCAGCTTGCAAAAAGCGGAAGGTATACCGTCAACGATAAAATAAAGAGTGAGCTTGACAGCCTTTTCTGGGCTTCGTTTTGCGATGACAAGGCTACGGCCCGTACCATTGCGAGCACCTGCGACGGCAAGGGTTATCTTTGCGATACACACACCGCCGTTGCGCTGAATGTTTTTGATCAGTATAAAAACGCCGAACATTCCGACAGGGTTGCCGTTGTTGCTTCGACGGCGAGTCCGTTTAAGTTTTCCTCGTCGGTGCTCGGTGCGATTGCTCCGGCAAATGTTGCCGGCGACGAATTTGAAAAGGTTAAACTCCTCGAAAGCTTAACCGGCGTAAAGGCGCCGAAATCCCTTGTTGAATTAAAGGGTAAAAAGGTTAGGTTTGATAAGGTCGCCTCAAAGGATGAGATGAAAACGGTCGTTTTCGATATGTTGGGGCTGTAATATCCGGTTTTTGGAGGGCGGTTTTGTATGATTGCACCGTCGATAACGATGATATAACGATGGTAAAAAGATGTTTGCGGCGGTTTGGGTGAAATCGTTATGAGAAAAAATCGGTTTCATCTGGTTTTCGTTCGGGCAGTTGCCATATGTTTTGTTTAATACGTTAATTGACCGGGCGAATGTCAATGGCATTTTTGGAAATACGAAAAAGCGTCCCAGAAGATTTTTAAAAAAGCCGTAAGACCGGCCGGCGGTGAGGCGTTCGGGTAAAATAAAAACGTCCGGATAAGACCGCCGGGAAAACGGATGTCCGCGACCGAGAAGCTTTGTTTGCTATCAGCGCCGATTACCGGTATCGGTGGCGAGACTTATCGGGACGTTTTAAGAAAAGGGATTTTAACGGGAAGGAGCCCTTAAAATCGGGGGCGGATTGCTTTATTTTTTAACGCAATCTTACTTTTCGGGCTTAAAGGTAGCGCAAACGGTATCCTGTGAGCAACAGGCGTACTGAGGGCCTACTGCAACCTGCTTGGCAGTGCAGGTGTTCTCGCCGGAATGGTACTGGCAATTGCAGACGCTGCAATTGATTTTTTTGTGGCAATCGGCTGTTGAATCGTATCTTTTTTGGCTGTCCATTATATTTTACCTGCCTTTTTGAATTTTTGTACGGATTATTATACATCGGGAAAAGACGGCGCCGTATGCATCTGGAAAGCCGTGATTTTTTATCGGTTGCGCCGGTAAAAATCACCTGTATATTTTGCTAAAGAAGGGTTTTCCGGATGTTTATAGCGAAAGAATCTTCTCGAGCGGCCCGTCTTTATCGCGGTGTGTCGTTTATGCCGTACGTTAAATAGTCTTTCCCGATTTGCTTTTTTTAAGCGATTATGATGTCGGTATTTTTTGAAAAAATATAATGATTGTGTGGTGATGAAAGAGTTGTCGCTTTTTGTTTTATCTGATTTGCATTTATCGTTCGGCACGGATAAGCCGATGGATATTTTCGGCGGATGGCAGGATTATACCCGGCGGATTGCCGAGAATTGGTCGTCGATAGTAACCGATAACGATACAGTTGTGCTCGGCGGCGATCTTTCATGGGCCACAAAGCTTGACGATTCAAAGGTGGATTTTGAATATATTCACTCTCTACCGGGGCAAAAGATAATTTTAAAAGGAAATCACGATTATTGGTGGTCCACCGTAAAAAAAATGGGCGAATTTTTTGAGAAAAACGGCTTTGACGACATTAAAATTTTATACAACAACGCATTTGAGGTCGGAAAAATCGCCGTTTGCGGTACAAGAGGCTGGATGTTTGAGGACACACAGCAGGACGAAAAAATAAAGCAGCGCGAGGCCGGAAGATTTTTAAGGTCGGCCGAGGAAGCGGTAAAAACAGGTTTTGAGCCGGTCGCATTTTTGCATTATCCGCCGGTTTTCGGCGATGAAATAAGCGAGAATATGCTTGAGGTTTTGCACCGGTTTAACATAAAACGCTGTTACTACGGCCATCTGCACGGAGCGGCGTCGGCGCAAAAGGCATTAAACGGCGAATTTGAGGGGATAAAATTCCGGCTTACCTCGTGCGATACGGTCGGATTTTGTCCGGTGCTTGTAGAAAAGTTTTAAAGGGCAAAAGAAAAAATACTGTCGCACATGAAATGCCGGCAAGTAAAATTCGGCCTTGTTTTTGCATTGAAAAATGCGACGAAAACCGCGTTGTGATAAGCAGGAGCTTTTAGGCTTTTACGAAAAATGCTTTTTCGGCCGGTTTGTATCCGTCTTACGCAACGCATTTATTAACAAACTTTAAAAAAATGAATTTTGGGCTTTAAAATATAAGCCGGAAAACAAAAAATATGTGGAAAAATCGTTTGCGGTATGCTATAATACCTTTTACGATGTTTAGGAGGAAGAAAAAACCATGGAGCTTAAATCAACCAATAAAATCGAAACCAACAGATATGAACTGAAAATAGAGATATCGGCGGAGGAGTTTGCCCAGGCTGTCAACAAAGCCGAGCGCAAGGGTGCCGCTAAAATGACCCTGCCGGGCTTCCGCAAGGGCCATGCGCCGATACATATGATCGAAAAAATGTACGGCAGAGAGATGTTTTACGAGGATGCCCTTAATGATATTTATCCCGGCGTTGTAGACGAGGCTATTGAGAAGTCCGGCCTTGATCTTGCCGAGCGCAATTTTGAGTTTGATATGGAATCTATCGGCGAAGAGGGCGTGAAGTTTTCTATAAAGGTCACTGTAAAGCCGGAGGTTACTTTAGGCGAGTACAAGGGCATTAAGACCACCCGTCCCGACGCCACCGTTTCGGACGAGGATGTTACCGCCGAGATCGACCGAATGAGGGAGCGCAACGCCCGTGTTATCGACGTTGACGACCGTCCGGCCGAGCTTAAGGATATGACCGTTATTGATTTCGAGGGCTTTGTAGACGGTAAGGCCTTTGAGGGCGGAAAGGGAGAGAATTACTCTCTTGAGCTTGGTTCCGGCCAGTTTATTCCCGGCTTTGAGGATCAGATAGTCGGCCACAAGATCGGCGACGAGTTTGACGTAAACGTTACCTTCCCCGAGGATTATCATGCAGGCGAGCTTAAAGGCAAGGCTGCCGTATTCAAGGTTAAGCTCAACAGCATAAAGACCCGCGAGCTGCCCGAGCTTGACGACGAGTTTGTAAAGGACGTAAGCGAGTTTTCCACCGTTGACGAGCTTAAAAAGGACATTCTCGAGAAGCTTACCGAGTCCAAAAACCGTTATGCCGATAACGAGGTTGAAAAGCAGCTTGTTGACGCCGTTATCGATGGAATGAAGGCCGAAATTCCCCAGTGCATGATAGAGAATAAGATCAACGAGGCCGTTGAGGATTTTGCTTATCGTCTGCAGATGCAGGGTATTGCCCTTAAGGATTATCTTACCTACACCGGAATGGATAACGAGAAGTTCCGCGAGGGATTCAAGGAGACTGCCGAGCGCCAGGTCAAGCTCAGACTTGCTCTTGAAGAGATCGCTTCGAGAGAAAAGCTCGAGGCTACCGCCGAGGATGTCGAGGCGAAGTATGCCGAGCTTGCCAAGGGCTATGCCGTTGATGTTGAGCGCGTAAAGGCCGTTATCCCCGAGAAAGAGGTAAAGGGCGACATTGTGTGCGACAAGGCAATAACCCTTATTAAGGATTCGGCGATTAACGGCTGAAAATCAGTCAATAATACGATCTGACAGCCTGATGTTTTTGCCGGCCGTGTGCCGTTTTGAGTTGTATGCGGCATACGGCCGGTTTTTACAAAATGGCATTTTATAAGCCATATTTCCATACATAAGGAGTGTTTTAAATGAGTACAATACCTTACGTTATAGAGCAGACCGGAAGAGGAGAGCGTTCGTATGACATTTTTTCCCGACTGCTTGATGACCGCATAGTAATGCTTTCCGACGAGGTAAACGATGCAACGGCGAGCGTTGTTATAGCCCAGCTTCTTTACCTTGAGGGTAAGGATCCGACCAAGGATATAAATCTTTATATCAATTCGCCCGGCGGATCGGTCACGGCGGGTTTTGCTATTTACGACACCATGCAGTATATAAAATGCGACGTATCGACCATATGCATAGGCATGGCGGCCTCGATGGGGGCTTTTCTGCTTTCCTCGGGCGCAAAGGGCAAGAGGATAGCATTGCCCAACAGCGAGATAATGATACATCAGCCCTTGGGCGGCGCTAAGGGTCAGGCGACCGAAATAATAATTGCGGCCGATCACATAAAAAAGACCAGGGATAAATTAAACGGGATTCTCGCCGCTAACACCGGAAAACCGCTTGACGTTATCGAGCGCGATACCGACAGGGATAATTTTATGTCGGCTCAAGAGGCGCTCGAATACGGACTTATAGACAAGGTTATAGAAAAAAGATAATTTTTTTGGGAGACGCTGATTAAATGTCTAACGACCAGAAGGAAAAAAATTTATGCTGCTCGTTTTGCGGTAAACCGCAATCTATGGTCAACACCCTTGTTTCGGGTAAAAACGCTTATATATGCGACGAATGTATAGCGGCGTGCGACGAGATACTCGAAAGCGAGCATATCCGTCCGCAAAAGAAGAAAAACAGGCATGCTGACGAGATCACCCTTTTAAAGCCGGCCGAGATAAAGAGCATACTCGATTCGTACGTTATAGGCCAGGATGAGGCGAAAAAGACCCTTGCCGTAGCGGTTTACAACCACTATAAAAGGATTATGAGCAAGGGAAGTCTCGGCGATGTCGAGCTGCAAAAGAGCAATATTCTGCTGCTCGGTCCGACCGGAGTGGGAAAGACCCTGCTTGCCCAGACCTTGGCGAAGATTCTGAACGTTCCGTTTGCAATAACCGACGCCACCACCATGACCGAGGCCGGATATGTCGGCGAGGATGTTGAGAATATACTGCTAAGGCTCATACAGGCGGCCGATTATGATATAGAGCGCGCTCAGCACGGCATTATATATGTCGATGAGATCGATAAGATCGCCAGAAAAAGCGAGAATCCTTCGATTACAAGGGATGTTTCGGGCGAGGGAGTGCAGCAGGCTCTCCTTAAAATTCTCGAGGGGACCGTTTCCAATGTTCCTCCTCAGGGCGGACGAAAGCATCCCCAGCAGGAATTCATACAGATCGATACGAGCGATATTCTGTTCATATGCGCCGGTGCTTTTGACGGGCTTGAAAAGATAATCGCCAAGCGACAGAGCAACGGTTCGGTGGGCTTCGGCGCCGAGATAAAGGCAGCCGATCCCGAGCAGAACGAAAAGCTCCTTGCCGAGGTGACCCATCACGATCTTGTTCGCTACGGACTTATTCCGGAGCTTTGCGGACGTCTGCCCGTTGTAACGGCCTTAAAACAGCTTAACGAGGACGACATGGTCCGCATAATGACCGAGCCGAAGAATTCGGTCGTAAGTCAGTATAAGGCGCTTTTTGCAATGGACGACGTTGAGCTTGAATTCGAGCCCGAGGCCCTTAAGGCGATAGCCGTTAAAACGGCCGAGCGTAAAACCGGAGCCAGAGGATTAAGGTCGATAATGGAGGAATACCTTACCGATTTAATGTTTGAGATTCCGGGGGACGATTCGGTAAAACGCATAGTGATAACCGCCGATTTTATAGAGGGCAAGGGACAGCCGAAAATAGTAAGAAATGTCGCCAAGGCCAAAGCTGCGGCTACGGCGAAAAAATCCGCTAAGGACGGCGCAGTCACAGCGTAATTTTGTTTTTCAGCATAGCTTTTACGGTTGCATTTGGCTTTTTGGCTGCTTAGGTCTACCGGATGGTGACGGTCCGGATTGTCGGCTGTCAGATGTGTTTTGCGGTGAAGCCGGGTTTGAAGCAATACCTGCAGCAAGGCGGTTTTTAAAAAGCGACGAAGAAGGCTTTCATGTGCTTTAAAAGCCGGAGAAGGGACGCGGCCTTGCCGTTTCGGTTTTCCGGCCTTTGTTTTAAAATACGCACCGAAATCGCGGCTAAACGGCGTGTTCGGATGCGAAAACCAGACCGTTATATTTTTTAAGGCAAACATTTTTCAGAGGTACCGATATGAACGAGACAAAGACTAAAACTCTGCCTATGCTGGCGCTTAGGGGACTTGTTGTGTTTCCCGGCATGCAGCTGCATTTTGATGTAGGCAGACGTAAATCGGTTAATGCCGTACAAAGTGCAATGGCGAACGACAGGATAATTTTTCTGAGCGCCCAAAAGGACACCCGGGAGGATGATCCGGATGCCGATTCCATATATAAAATAGGCTGTGTTGCACGGATAAATCAGGTCATAAAGCTGTCAAACGATGCGGTAAGGGTCGTAGTTGAGGGAATTTACCGCGGAATAACGAGAAATCTTTACGACAGGGACGATTGTTTTTTTGCCGATGTCGAGGAGGCGCCGGTACACCTGACTAAAATATCTGCGGCTAAGAAAGCGGCCCTTATAAATTCCGTCAGAGAGGCCTTTGGGGAGTATGCCGAGGTGTCTCCCAAGCTGCCGCCCGATGTTATAATCGGGGTTATGGCGGCCGAGGATGTCGAGGCGCTTTCGGATTTTGTAGCGTCGAATGTGCCCTTCGAGCTTGACGATAAGCAGTATTTGCTTGAGCTTTTTAACCCCTTTACAAGACTTGAGAAGCTTGTCGGAATGCTGGCCTTTCAAAAACGGGTAATGGTGCTTGAAAAGGAGATCGGCGACAAGGTCCACGCCCGATTGGACGACAATCAGCGCGATTATTACTTAAGGGAGCAAATGCGGGTTATTTCCGAGGAGCTCGGTGACGATGACGATCCGATCGAAGAGGCCGAGGAATATCGCAATAGAATAAAAAAACTTCACCTTGAGGGTGAGGTTGAGGAAAAGCTGCTTAAGGAGGCCGGCCGGCTTGGCAAAATGCCGCCCGGATCGCACGAGGGGGCGGTTATAAGAGGATATCTCGATATATGTCTCGAGCTTCCGTGGAACATAAAAACTCAGGATAAAAACGACGTCAAAAAGGCAAAAAAAGTGCTCGACAACGACCACTACGGGCTTGATAAGGTCAAGGAGCGGATTTTAGAACTGCTTGCCGTGAGAAAGCTTTCGCCCGATATAAAGGGGCAGATCATATGCCTGATAGGCCCTCCGGGAGTGGGTAAAACCTCAATTGCGCGGTCGATAGCGAAATGCATGGGACGGAAATTCGCCCGTATATCGCTCGGCGGAGTGAGAGACGAGGCCGACATAAGAGGACACAGAAAAACCTACGTCGGAGCCATGCCTGGGCGCATAATAAACGCCGTTATTTCGTCGAAATCGTCAAATCCGCTTATACTCATGGACGAGATAGATAAAATGGCGAGCGATTTTCGCGGCGATCCGGCGGCGGCATTGCTTGAAGCGCTTGATCCGGAGCAGAATTCTACCTTCACCGATCATTTTCTGGAGATACCGTTTGATTTAAGCAATGTGCTTTTTGTGCTTACGGCCAACAGCGACGATACCATTCCGGCCGCACTTTACGACCGCATGGAGATAATACGTCTGTCGAGCTACACAAGGCAGGAAAAGCTGATGATTGCAAAGCGTCATCTGCTTAAAAAGCAGCTTACTCGGCATGGACTCGATTCTTCGGTCTGCAAAATAAACGACAGCGCGTTGTATTCGGTTATTGACGGATACACAAGGGAAGCCGGCGTGCGTAATCTTGAAAGAAATATCGCAAAGCTCTGCAGAAAATCCGCAATGGAGATTGTGGATGGAGCCGAGTGTGTTAAGATAACGTCTAAGAATATAGAGGATTATCTGGGCGTTCGCAAATTCCGCGACGAATCGGCCGGAGAGGGTATGACGGGCCTTATAAACGGCCTTGCGTGGACCTCGGTCGGCGGCGAGGTTATGCCTATCGAAGCGGCCGTAATGCCGGGGTCGGGTAAGCTCATTTTAACCGGATCGCTCGGAGATGTTATGAAGGAATCGGCACAGGAGGCCTTGGGGTACATCCGATCAAGATCAAAGATTCTTAATGTGGACGAGGATTTTTACAAAAATCTCGATATACATATAAACGCCACCGAGGGTGCGGTGCCTAAGGACGGACCGTCGGCCGGCGTCGCAATGACGGCGGCTATGATATCGGCCCTTACCGGAGCGAAGCTTCGCGGCGACGTTGCCGTAACGGGCGAGATAACCCTGCTCGGTCGGGTGCTTGCGATAGGCGGATTGCGCGAAAAGGCAATGGCGGCTTATAAATACGGAGTTAAAACGGTGGTTATTCCGAAGGATAATGTTCCGACGCTAAGCGAGCTCGACAAGATTCTGACCGACAACCTGAAATTTGTTCCGGTAAAGAACATAAGCGAGGCCTTGCCGGTGCTTTTTGAGGATAATACATACTTAAAGCAAAGCGGTATAAATCCGCCGGAGAAAAACGGGACGGAGGATTCCCTCTCTTCGAAAGATTCCGATTTGAAAGAAAAGGGCGAGAATATACTGCCGGGATCCTCAAAAGGCAGAAAGATCCCCTCGCGCACACCGGCAAATTGATTTTTTATAAAAACAGGCACAGAGAATGGATTTTTATAATCCGGCTGTGCCTGTTTTACTGTTGTTTGGATTTTCAGCTATTTTTTATCGCCGTATTTTGCCTTTATGGTTTTTAGCCGTTCGGCGAAGGCGCTTTCGTTTTTATTGTCGCCGGGGCGGTAGTAGATTTTATCCTTAATCGAATCGGGCAGATACTGCTGGTAAACGTAATGATCGGGGAAATTGTGCGGATAAAGATAGTGCTGCCCCTTGTTTTCCACCTCGTCGGAATCGAGGTGCTTGTTTTGAAGAATACGGGGAATATCGCCTGCCTTGCCGGCGCGTATGTCCTCTCCGGCGGCGTTGACCGCGCTGTAAGCGGAGTTGGATTTAGGCGAAATTGCTACCAGTATTGCGGCGTCGGCCAGAGGAATTCTGGCTTCGGGCATACCGAGCATAAGCGCCGCGTCGACGGCCGATTTTACAATCGGGATTATTTGAGGATATGCCAGTCCGACATCCTCACATGCGCAAACCATGAGTCTCCGGCAGGCGCTCGGCAGATCGCCGCCCTCAAGTATTCTTGCAAGGTAGTGGACGGCGGCGTCCGGATCGGAGCCGCGCATGGATTTTTGAAAGGCCGAAATGCAGTCGTAATGCTCGTCGCCGGTGCGGTCGTATCTCATGGGGCGGCCGGACACCTGGGAAACGCATTCGTCGGTAATCGTTATTTTTCCGTCGGTTTTATCGCCCGATAAAATACAAAGTTCCAGGGTGCCGAGGGCTTTTCTGACATCGCCCGAGCCGCTCGAAGCAATGCTTAAAAGCTGGGGTTCGGTTACCGAAACATCGGTGCCGAGCTCCTTTTCCATCAGCTTTATTCCGCGGTTTAACACAGGAAGAATATCGTGTTCGTTTACGGGCTTAAACTCAAATACGGTGCAGCGGCTCAGCAGCGCTCCGTAAACGTAAAAATAGGGGTTTTCGGTCGTGGCGGCAATAAGGGTTATACTGCCGTTTTCGGTGTATTCGAGGAGGGATTGCTGCTGCTTTTTGTTAAAATACTGTATCTCGTCAAGATAAAGCAGAATTCCGTTCGGAGCGGCAATGGTGTCTATCTCGGAAAAGACCGATTTTAAATCGGCGGTCGAAGCGCTCGTACAGTTAAGCTTATGCAGCTTTTTGTTGGTACGTCTCGCAATTATCGAGGCGAGGGTGGTTTTACCGGTGCCCGACGCCCCGTAAAATATAAGGTTCGGAATATTGCCCGATTCGATGATTCTTCTGAGCGCGCAACCTTCTCCTATAAGCGAGCGCTGTCCGGCCATTTCGTCAAGGGTTTTCGGACGGAGCCGATCGGCAAGCGGTGAGCTCATATGCGGTTTTCCTCCTGTTCGTCGGGATTTGCGGTTTGCCGGCAAAAGTGTGTGCTCTTGTCAACTGACGTTTTGTATAAAAATATATAATACCACTTTTATACGATACCACACCGCTCGGGTTTGTTCAACACGAATTTCGACGATTCATCATATTTTTTCAATCTTTAATCGGTCATAATGATTACATTTATGTAACAAATAATACTAATATTTGACAAATATGATCAGCGGTGATATACTATCACTGAAAGAAGTTACAATATTAAAAAATAAGGAGATATTTGGCGGAAGGTAATAAGGTGAGGTCAACTAAATATCGGAGGTGAGCTTTCGGAAAACTTTTGTTATCGCATAGAAATAAACGACAAAAATACGAAAGGATAATTGTAATGAAAAAGATTTCGATTGTTTTCTCTTGTGTTCTTGTTCTATCAATGCTGTTTCTCATAAGCACCATCGCTGCAAGCAATATTGAAATTGATTATTCCTATTACGATACTTCATCTGTTGACTTTTCCTTAACCGAAGAGGATAATTTCATCCCGGATTCGCTGACAATTGTACTAAAAAAGCAATATTCCGGCGGATTTAAAAGATGGGATAAATTCGACTTTGCCCGGATTAAAAATTTTGATTACGAACTCGATGACCTCACGGCAGATACAAGCGTGTATTCCGAGGCAATCGAGAAAAAGGTATTCCGCAAAATAATAAGAATAGACCTGCCCGGTTTTACCAAGCGGACGGTAATTGAATTGGGCAAGCTGCTCCAAAAACTTGATTTTGTTTATTCGGTTAGTCCGAACGTCCCATTATCTGTACCCGATGACGTTATTACACCAATCGAGGAAACGGTAAGCATAATTAATGATGTAGCCGAAACCCTTGATGATAATCCAACCAGCCTACCGGTATTATCAACAAACGATCCTTTTCTCACCAGGCAATATGCACTCATAGATACCGGCATCAGAAAAGCTTGGAATTACACTGCGGGTTTTACAAGTAACCCTGTATATGTAGGAGTTATTGATACTGGTATTGCCAGTCATCCTGACCTTGTGGGGAATGTTGTAAAAGGGTATGATTTTACCAGAAATGAGCCAACGTACTATTGGTTACAAGAAGGACCATATTTTAGTCACGGTACAGGGGTTGCTGGGGTGCTTGGTGCTGTTGGAAACAACGGGGTTGGTATATCTGGTGTCAATATGCGTGTGAAACTTGTTCCACTAATAACAAATAGCGCCAACAATCTGATTGCAGCTATAAATTATGCAACTACAAATGGCATTAAAATACTAAATGCTTCTTTTGTTACTAATTATCAGAGTGCTGTTGAACAACAAATAAATAATTATAATGGACTAATAGTTTGTGCTGCTGGAAATGACGCGAAAAATTTAGATGCATTTCCTGAGTATCCGGCGTGTTATGATTCTAACAATATTATAAGTGTTGGCGCAACGAAAGAAAATAAAAACCCTCGTGCTTCAACTAACTACAGTACGACACATGTTGATTTAATGGCTCCGGGAGAAGATGTATATACTACATATCTTAATGAAAATAGAGATTACATATACGATTATCGAAGTGGAACTTCCATATCTTCTCCGCTTGTTGCAGGTGTTGCATCACTTCTTTTATCATACAATCCGAGTTTAACCTCAGCACAATTAAAGCATTATATTCTTAGTACTGTCACAACATCAACGGCATTAACATCGTATTGTGTTACAGGTGGCATACTTAATGCATTAGCAGCTATTCAAGCTGTACCGCAGCGTGGTCAGGTGAAAAATGTACTTGTACCTGTAAAAGTTACAAATAATCGCATTAGACAAACAATCTTCTATTTTAACTACAATCCATTGATTGAAAATTACGTAGATAATGTAATTCCGAGCGGCGCGTCCGGTAGGTATAACTACAACACTATAACCGCAAATCCGAGAACAAAACGTTTTTTAGTCAATTGCATAACAAACGATGCTGACGACACGATAGATCTGAATACACCGTTTATATATCTGAAATTTAATACGCAATATGATTTCCCATCCGTTAGGAGTTCTTTCAGTTACACGAAAACACAGACGACACCTACAGCTTTACACGAATCACTGACGTTAGATATAACACCCTATTTAATCGGTGATGTTGACGGAACAAACACGATTGTAGCTAACGACGCCCTGCTTATATTGCAGCACGCGAATGGTAAAGGCTCACTTCCATCGAGTTCCCTTATAAACGCCGATGTAAATATGGACGGGCAAATTAATGCGGTAGACGCCCAATTAACACTACAGTATGCAACGGGAAAACTAGCAAGCTTTTGGTAATTTGCCGACCCGTAACATAAACTATTAATGAGGTGAATTTTATGTTTAAAAACAAATTTAAACCTGCGCATGAGCTTCGCCGAAAAATTTCGATTATTACGGTATGTGCGCTGCTTGTCACCGTGCTTTGCGGCAGTGCGCTGCTCGGCGGCTGCAAAAAGACTCCTGCCATTTCTAACGATGTAAATAGCCTTGTCTCCGGCGTATCCGACGATAAAAATAATTCTGTCGTGGGTGAGAATTCGGGAGATACGGTGAATACCGACTCGCAAGCAACCGAAACAACCTCCGGGTCAAAAGAACCGGGCAACGTCACCGGTGACAATAACACTCACAATAATAACACCGTGTCGACTCCGGAAAGCGAAAGCAAAGCGCCGGAGAGTGCGGCGACGGACGATAAAACCTCAAATCCTCAGCAGCAGTTTAAATATTACATTCAAAAACTCGACGAATACGGCAAAACCGTCCGCCAGACCGATTATTATGAGGAGAAAGCGCAAAAATCGATGTTGGACGAACCGTTTAACGCCGAAAAAAGACATGCAACGAAACTGATTGTAACTATTCTTCATCAGTACAGCCATCCAAATAATTCTACGGGATATATTAACGATACAGGCTGGACAGTCGATGATTTTAAGGCTATTGGTGCGACAAATGTTCAAAGCAGCGTAACAGGAGTTTCGGGAAACACAAACGAGACCATTTACCTTGATTTCGATGGTGCGACATATGAGCAGGTTTTGAAATACGGTAAAGAACTTGAAAAATATAGCTGTGTTAAACAGGTGGAGTTTGATATAAAGGTCGTTCCTGCATAAAAACACAACTATTGATGATTTGAATTTTATATCCCAGGCGCGGCCGTAAAACTCCTTGCGGCTCGCGCCGTTTTTTTGTTTTAAGGGGAAACATTCCGTCTGGAGTAAAGAGAGGAGCTGCCGGTATTTGTCATAAGGCTTAAAATATTTTTTAATATGTCCGAAAAAATTTTTGTAAATAATTATTTAAAAATCGGCTTTGCACTTTACAAGAGGAGAAAAATAGGGTAAAATATTCTAAAAAGAAACCGTGCGCCTTTTTTCGGTGCACATATGATAAGAAATTTAAGATTTTGTATTAAGGATGGAAAAGATTATGAGCGACGGCGCGGCGTATAAGCGTGTGCTGCTTAAAATAAGCGGTGAGGTCTTAGCCGGAGATAAGGGCTCCGGACTTGATTTTGACAAGGTTTTGGAGATTTGTGCGAGCATTAAAAAATGTGTTGACGCAGGCGTGCAGGTGGCGATAGTTGTCGGCGGCGGCAACTTCTGGAGAGGACGTTCAAGCGGTAAAATGGACCGCACGAGGGCCGATCACATGGGCATGCTCGCCACCGTTATAAATGCGCTTGCTTTGGCCGATGCGCTCGAGCAGACCGGCGTTACGGCCAGGGTTCAGACGGCTATTTCAATGCAGCAGATAGCCGAGCCGTACATCCGAGGAAGGGCGATGCGTCATCTCGAAAAGGGCCGCGTTGTGGTATTCGGATGCGGAACGGGAAATCCTTATTTTTCGACCGACACCGGCGCGGCGCTAAGAGCGGCCGAGATCGACGCCGAGATATTCTTAAAGGCCACCAATGTCGACGGGGTTTACGACAAGGATCCCAATAAATTTGCAGACGCCAAGCGTTATAAGACCTTAAGCCACATAGATATAGTAGAAAAGGATTTGAAGGTCATGGATCTTACCGCCGCGACCATGTGCCGCGACAACAAATTGCCGATACTCGTTTTTAATCTTAACGATCCGGACAATATTTACCGCGCCGTTATGGGCGAGGATATAGGCACCCTTATAAAATAAGAAAAAAGATTTATATTTCAGGAGGGCAGAAAAATGGATGAGCTTTATTTAAAAACCGAAGAAAAGATGAATAAGACTATAGCTTCTATGGAGAGTGAATTTGCAACTATAAGAGCCGGACGCGCAAACGCAGCGGTGCTCGACCGTATACAGGTGGATTATTACGGCGTTCCGACGGCTATAAATCAGATGGCCTCGATATCGGTGACCGAAGCAAGGGTATTGCAGATACAGCCGTATGATATGACCTCGTTAAAGTCGATAGAAAAGGCCATTCAGACCTCGGATATCGGTATCAATCCGCAAAACGACGGAAAGGTTATAAGACTTGTATTTCCTCCCCTTACCGAGGAGCGCCGTAAGGATCTCATAAAGCAGGTTGCGAAGATGGGCGAGGAGGCCAAGGTTGCGATTCGTTCGGTCCGCCGCGACGCGATTGATAAGTACAAGACCATGAAGAAGAACTCCGAGATAACCGAGGATGATTTAAAGGATGCCGAGGGCAAGATACAAAAGCTTACCGATAAGTTCTGCGAGACGGTCGACAAGGCGGTTGCGCGCAAGAATGACGAGCTGACCTCCATCTGATGAGATTATTCAGAAATAAAAAAACGGCCGAAGCGGCGCGGGAGTTAAAGATTCCGCGCTGTATTGCCGTTATAATGGACGGCAACGGACGTTGGGCCAAAAAGCGCGCGTTGCCTCGCACGGCCGGTCATTCGGCAGGTGCCAATAATTTTAAGACAATATGCAGATATGCGAATTCCATAGGCGTTAAGTACATGGTGTTTTATGCGTTTTCGACCGAGAACTGGAAACGTCCGGCCGAGGAGGTCGGCGCGATCATGCGTTTGTTCGAAAATTACCTTGAGGACGTCGCCTCGATGGTAAAGGAAAATATGCGGCTTGTGTTTATAGGCGACCGCGACGGTGTGACCGATAGGATACGCGCACTTATGGAAAACGCCGAAAAAAGCACCGAGCATGCTACCGGGATGACGGTGGCGCTTGCCATAAACTACGGCGGCAGAGATGAAATAGTCAAAGCGGCCCGTTTGGCGGCCGAGCGGGTTAAAAACGGGGAGATATCGATTGATGATATTGACGAGGATTATCTGTCGGGCTGTATGTACAATCCGGATATTCCTGATCCCGATCTTGTAATAAGGCCGAGCGGTGAATACCGGCTTTCGAATTTTCTTATATGGCAGTCGGCATATTCGGAGTTTTGGTTTTCGAATGTTTTGTGGCCGGATTTTAAGCCGGGCGATCTTGATGAGGCGATACGCGCCTATTCCGGACGCGACAGACGTTTCGGGGGTATTAAATAAAGATACTCTTTTACCCTAAGGACGTTGAGTGCGGCAGATTGCCTTTTGTGTATTGAAAAGGAAAAGGGAAGTGCAGATATGGGAAAAAGACTGTTGAGTGCCGCTATAGGCATTGCGCTTTTTGTAGCGGTTTTGTTTTTGAACGACAACTATCATTTTGTTTTTAATATACTTATAAGTGTTATATCGGTAATCTCGATATGGGAGATATTTGCCGCGACAAAGTATATTGAAAACAAGGCGCTTTTGGTTGTCAGTCTTGTTTTTGCCGCTGCCGTTCCCTTTTTCAGAACACCTTATTTCAATGTTGCAAGCAAATCAGCCTGCTTTATATATGTTGTTTTGCTCTTCCTTATAATGCTTATCGATCACAAAAAGGTGCGTTTTGAGGAAATAGGCACTACATTTATGATGTGTACGCTTTTGCCGTTTGCTTTTTCCTCCCTTATATACCTGAGGAATCTCGGGCTCGACTCGCAGTACGGCCTTGTAAAGCGCGACGGCGTGTTTTTTATAGTAATGGCTTGTGCCGGAGCGTGGATAGCCGATACCGGTGCGTTTTTTACCGGAAAACTTTTCGGAAAGCACAAGCTGGCTCCCGAAATAAGCCCTAAAAAAACCGTTGAAGGCTTTATCGGCGGTGTGATTTTTAATATTATAGGTTTTATATGCGCCGGACTTCTTTATGAATATATCGATCCGTACGGGGCGAAGGTCAATGTATTGGCTATGGCGATAATCGGTTTTGTATGCGCTTTTGCCGGTACTATCGGCGATCTTTCGGCTTCCTTTATCAAGCGTTCGTGCAATATAAAGGATTTCGGAAATATAATGCCGGGCCACGGCGGAATTCTCGATCGGTTTGACAGCGTAATGATGGTAGCCCCTCTTATGTATGTGACGGTGTGCGTTTTCCAGCCGCTTATGGGAATAATAATCAGGTAGGGTAAATATTTTGAGTATTGATTTTACACAGCGCACGCTCAGCATTCTGGGTTCGACCGGTTCGATTGGTACGCAGGCGCTTGAAATAGCAGAGCATCTTAAAATCAGGGTGGTCAGTATTGCGGCCTTTGGAAACATCGAGCTGCTCGAGCAGCAGGTCAGGCGCTTTCGCCCGAAGAGGGTTGCGGTGTATGACCAAAAGGCGGCCGAGGATTTAAAAATAAAAATAGCCGATCTGGATATTCCGGTTTTGGCAGGAGAAAAAGGCGTTTGTGCGGCGGCGGCCGAGCCGGCAGACAGTGTTATAACCTCGATTGTCGGGGTAGCGGGACTGTCGCCGACCATGGCGGCGATTGATGCCGGCAACAACATAGCTCTTGCAAATAAAGAAACGCTGGTTGCGGCAGGCGATCTTGTCATGCGCCGTGCCGGCGAAAAGGGCATTAAAATACTGCCGGTAGACAGCGAGCATTCGGCGATCTTCCAGTGCATTAACGGCGGACGGCGTGAGGATTTAAAGCGGATTTTGCTTACGGCGTCGGGCGGACCGTTTTTCGGCAAGAGTGCAAAAGAGCTCGAAAATGCGCGTCCTCAGGACGCTTTAAAACACCCGAACTGGAGTATGGGGGCTAAAATTACGATCGACTCGGCCACCTTGATGAACAAGGGGCTTGAGGAGATTGAAGCGGTGCATCTTTTCGGTGTAGATCCCGACGATATAGAGGTCCTTGTCCACAGGGAGAGTATAGTCCATTCAATGGTTGAGTTTGCCGACGGCAGCGTTATAGCCCAAATGGGTGTGCCGGATATGCGGTTGCCGATACAGTATGCCCTTACCTACCCTGAGCGGCTTCCCTCAATAGTTGAAAGTGTGGATTTCTTCAAGGTCGGAGCGCTCACCTTTGCTCCGCCGGATAAAAAAACCTTCAGATGTCTTGCTGCATGCGAAAGAGCCTTAAGGCTCGGCGGACTGTATCCTGCCGCCGTTAATGCGGCGAACGAGGTTGCGGTAGCGGCCTTTTTGAATGGGAAAATACCCTTTGGGAGGATCGGCGACGCGGTCGAAAAGGCTTTGGAATACGACGTTCCGGGCGATTATTCATGTCTTGACGATGTATTCTCTCTCGACCGTGAAGTAAGGGCAAAAACAAAAGAAATTACGGGGTGATTAAAATTACTGCCGAGATATTAACGGCATCCTTTTGGACCGGGGTGCTCAACGTGCTGAATAAGGTTTGGCCGATTCTTGCGGCCTTACTATTGTTCGGCATTGTTATTTTTATACATGAATTCGGTCATTTCAGCTTTGCAAAGATGTTCGGAATCAAGGTCAACGAGTTTGCCATAGGCTTCGGACCGAAGATTTTTTCGAAAAAGGGTAAAAAGACCGATTATTCGTTAAGGCTTTTGCCGCTCGGAGGCTATTGCGCCATGGAGGGCGAGGATGCCGAGAGCAGCGATGAAAACGCCTTCGGAAACAAAAGCATAATAAAAAGAATACTGGTCGTTTTTGCCGGTGGATTTTTTAATCTTATTCTCGGCTTTATACTTGTGTGCGTTGTGCTTTCGCTCAGCGGAATGGCCGGAACCACCACCGTTGCGGTTTTTGATGATCCCGAGACCTCGAAAAGCTATGCAAGCGGTCTTGAGGTCGGCGACAGCATCTACAGCATTAACGGTCGGCGAACCTTTACGGCGTCGGACGTTTCGTATATGCTTACAAGCGCACCGGATGAGACGGTCGATATGACCGTTGTGCGCGGCGGCGAGAGGAAGGATATGAAGGTAAACTTCGAGACGGCCGAAAAGGACGGAACAAAGTATATTGTTATGGACTTTAAGGTGCTTGGACTTAAAACCTCAAACATGTCGTTTTTTACCTTTATGAAATATGTGGCGATGGACTTTGTGTCGATGGCGAGGGTGGTATGGATGTCGCTGTTTGACCTTATTACGGGGCGTTTCGGTCTTAACGAGATGATGGGGCCGGTAGGACTTGTCGGTACCGTCAGCAGTGCGGTAAGCTCGGTGGCGTCAGGAGCGGCACAAAGTGCCGCGGCGGCCAAGGCGGCCTTTGAAAACATTGTTTATCTTATAACCCTTATAACCATAAATTTGGGAATCGTTAACCTTTTGCCCTTGCCGGCGCTTGACGGCGGACGGATAGTGCTGCTTGCGGCACAGGGCATAACCCGTAAGAAAATACCGCCTAAATACGAGGGCATTATTCATATGGTAGGCTTTGCGTTGCTTATGGTGCTTATAGTGGTTATAACCTTTAACGATATTTTACGTTTGTTCAGATGAAAGGTGTTTGAGAATGAGGCGCGTATCACGCACGGTTAAGGCCGGCTCGGTTAAAATAGGCGGAAATGCCGAAATCAGCGTGCAGTCTATGCTGAATGTCCCGGCAGACGATGTTGAGGACAATATAAAACAGGCCGTAAGGCTCGAAAAGGCAGGATGCGATATAATACGCGCGGCTGTTCCGGATATAAAGAATGTACAGCTTATACCGGCGTTAAAATCCGCTGTTTCATGCCCGATAGTGGCGGACATTCATTTTGATTATAAAATAGCGATAGAATGCGTAAAGGCCGGAGTCGATAAAATACGGATAAATCCCGGAAATATAGGCTCGGCCGAGCGTATTCGCGCGGTTGCAAAGGCTTGCGGAGAAGCCGGCGTGCCGATAAGAATAGGGATTAATTCCGGTTCGCTTGAAAAGCAGATTCTTAAAAAATACGGCGCGCCGACGGCTGAGGCGCTGTGCGAAAGTGCCCTTAAAAACGCCGCTATGCTCGAGGAGTTCGATTTTAAGGATATTGTCATTTCTATAAAATCTTCGAGCGCCGGGATTACATATGAAGCGAACCGATTGCTGGGACAGCGATGCGATTATCCCTTGCATTTGGGGGTTACCGAGGCCGGAGCCGGGCGTTTTGCCGTGATGAAGTCATCGGCGGCAATCGGCGGACTGCTGCTTTCGGGCGTGGGCGATACGGTGCGGATATCCCTTACCGACGATCCCGTCGAGGAGGTAAAATGCGCAAACGAGCTGTTAAAGGCGATAGGACTTAAAAAGGGCGGAGTGAATATAGTATCCTGTCCGACCTGTGGCAGGACAAAAATAGATCTGATATCAATTGCCGATGAGGTATCCAGACGGCTTGAGGGCTGTAATAAGAATATAACGGTGGCGGTTATGGGCTGCGTCGTAAACGGACCGGGAGAGGCGAGAGAGGCCGACATTGGCATTGCCGGCGGCGACAAATGCGCCATGATCTTTAAAAAGGGCGAGCCGTATTTAAAGGTCAGCGAGGAAAAAATAGTGGATGCGCTGATTGATGAGATAGAGAAAATTAAGTGATTTACAAGGCGTAATAAAAGCGCCGATCGGTTTTCAGTATTGTAAAGGGTAAAAATAAAAATGGTACGGAGTTTTTTTGAGTGTTTCGGCAAGTATGTTGATAACATACCGGAACAGTTAAGCGGAATAGGCGTTGAAAAAATAGAAATAGAGTCGGCCGGGGATAAATGCTCGGTGCGGCTTAATTCCTGCTGCGAAATTGATGCGGATGAGATAAACGGCCTTTGCGATGCCGTTTGCTCGGCAATAGGCTTTAAAAAATGCCGGATAATTTTCCCCGAGGATGATTCATTCGGCTCATATTCGGAGGATTACGGCTATTCCGACGGATATAACGGCGCCGATGATGCAATTGCCGCCGGAAAAAGCGGCGAATTCGGGGAATCCCGAGACGAAACGGCCGATATAATGGCGGGCGGAGGTAACACAAACGTAACAGGGGAGGATTACTCCGGTTACGGTGAGGAGCAATCCGCCTTTGCCGGGGAATCGGCCGGGATTATTGATGATAACAACGCCGAAGCGATAAAAAACGGGACCGGAATTTCGGGCATTGACGGGGAGGTTTTACTGGGAATAATAAAGGATGTGAGGCAGTCCTTCCCGATATTAAACGGATTTTTAAACGGTGCGACGGCGGTGCATGACGTACTTAAGGGGGAGATAACCCTTTCCCTTACTCACGGCGGCGCCGAGCTTATAAAGGACAGTGGTTTTTGCGAAAAAATGTCGCAGGAGGTTTTGTCGCGCTTGGGGCTTTCGGCGAAAATCGTGCTGTGCGGAGTAACCGATGCCGATTATTCGGCGGCGCTGGAAGGTGCGGTCGACAGTGCTCGGAATGAAAAATCGGGCGGGAGTGTTAAAGGCTCTGTCCCGTTAGCCGCTAAAGCAGCTTCGCCGGCCGGAAAAAACAATAACGGTCAGAGCGCTGCAAAAAGTGCCGAAAAGCAGCCGCGCGCCAAACGCGAGCCGCTGCCCGACGGGGCGAAGATATACATGGATACGGCTAAAACGGTGTACGGCCGGGACATTAAAAAATACCCTCAGGATATTTCGGGCGTTACGCCGGATGCCGGTACGGCGACCGTGTGGGGCAATATTTTCGGCGTTGACATGCACCCGACAAGGGACGACCGGTCGGTGTGGGTGAAGTTCGGAATTACCGACAGGACGGGAAGTTTGCCGGTAAGCATGAGGCTTGAAAAGCGCTCGGGCGATTATAAGCGGCTGAGCGAGATTATTACCGACGGCGCGACCCTGCTGATTTCCGGAAAGATCGATTTTGACCGGTATTCGGGCGAGTACATACTTTTTCCGTCGGCCATGGCGACGGTCGAACAGGTGAAAAAGACCGATAACGCCGAGAAAAAACGAGTTGAGCTCCATTTGCATACCAACATGTCGGCGATGGACGCTATGACGCCGGTGGATGTTCTTATTAAAAAGGCCTGTGATTACGGTCATAAGGCTATAGCTATAACCGATCACGGGGTTGTGCAGTCCTTCCCCAAGGCGGCCGATACCAAAAAAGCGTTGGCCAAAAAGGGTAAGGAAATAAAAATTATTTACGGAATAGAAGCGTACATGACCCTTTGCGACGATGATGTCGATAAGATTTTAGATAAAAAGCAGATAAAAAGCTATCACTTTATAATTCTGGTTAAAAATAAGGTGGGGCTTAAAAACCTTTATCGGCTTATTTCGGACTCTCATCTTCAGAATTTTTACAAGCATCCGCTTATGAAGAAAAGCGAGCTTATAAAATACCGAGAGGGACTGATCTACGGCTCGGCATGTGAGGCCGGCGAGCTTTACAGGGCGATTGTGGCCGAAAAAAGCGAGGAAGAGCTGTGCGAGATCGCCTCGTTTTACGACTATCTTGAAATTCAGCCTATCGGCAACAATGCCTTTATGCTGAGAAAAGAGACCCTTAATCAGCGGCAAAAGGAATTCTATGCCAAGGTCAATAATGAAGAGGATTTAAGAAACCTGAACCGGAAGATATACGAGCTCGGACAAAAGCTTTCAAAGCCGGTAGTTGCAACGGGAGACGTGCATTTTGCCGACCCGGAGGACGCGATATTCAGAGAGATTTTACAGGCCGGTCAGGGGTACGACGATTATGCGAATCAGCCGCCGCTTTATTACCGTACGACCGAGGAAATGCTCAGCGAGTTTGAGTACTTCGGCAAGGAAACGGCATATGAGCTGGTTGTGGAAAATCCGAACATGATCGCCGATATGACCGAGGAGTTTCTGCCCATTCCGGACGGGATTTTTCCGCCGTCGATTGAGGGATCGGAGCAGCAATTGCTTGATATATGCTATTCCACCGCTAAGGAAATGTACGGCGATCCGCTGCCTCAGCTGGTTGAAGCACGGCTCAAACGCGAGCTTGATTCCATAATCAAAAACGGCTATTCGGTCATGTATATAACGGCTCAGAAGTTGGTTAAGGATTCCAACGATCACGGCTATCTTGTCGGATCGAGAGGATCGGTCGGCTCGTCCTTTGCCGCGACGACGGCCGGAATCACCGAGGTAAACCCATTGCCTCCGCATTACATATGCAACAAATGCAAGCACAGCGAGTTTTTTACAAAGGGCGAATATGCGTCGGGCTTTGATATGCCGCCGAAAACCTGTCCCGAGTGCGGCAGTGAGATGACCAGGGACGGCCAGAATATACCGTTTGAAACCTTTCTCGGATTTGAGGGCGACAAGGTTCCTGATATAGATCTTAACTTTTCGGGCGAGTACCAGTCCCACGCCCACAAATTCACCGAAAAGCTCTTCGGCAAGGAAAATGTTTTTAAGGCCGGTACAATTTCGGCGGTTGCCGAGCAGACGGCCTACGGATACGTTAAAAAATACGAGGAGCAGACCGGAAATATATATAACAGCGCCGAGCGCGAGCGTCTTAAGATCGGCTGCACCGGCGTTAAACGTACGACCGGTCAGCACCCGGGCGGAATGGTGGTAGTCCCCCGCGGTTATGAGGTTTATGAATTCTGTCCGATACAGCATCCGGCCGATAAAAACGCATCCGATACGATAACGACCCATTTCGAATTTAAGTCGATGCACGATACGTTGCTTAAGTTTGATATTCTCGGCCACGATATTCCGACAATATACAAATATCTTGAGGATTATACCGGAATACCGGTTATGAGCGTTCCTATGTGCGACGAAAAGGTTATGAGCCTGTTTTTGTCGACCGAGGCTCTGGGGGTTACCCCCGAGGAGATAGATTCGACCCTCGGAACCCTTTCGCTGCCCGAGCTCGGAACCCCCTTTGTGCGGCAGATGATAAGCGAATCCAAGCCGACGAAATTTTCGGATCTTTTGCAGATATCGGGACTGTCGCACGGTACCGACGTATGGCTCGGAAACGCACAGGACCTTATAGCCAACAAGACCTGTACGATATCCGAGGTTATAGGTACGCGTGACGATATAATGGTGTATCTTATGAACCGGGGACTTGAATCCAAAACCGCCTTTACTATAATGGAGACGGTGCGAAAGAAAAACAAGTTTTTAAGCGACGAACAAAAGCAGGTAATGCGCGAGGGCAAGGTGCCCGAATGGTATATTGAATCGTGTGACAAGATACAGTATATGTTCCCGAAGGCCCATGCGGCGGCATATATTATTGCGGCGCTGAGGACCGGATGGTACAAGGTTTATTATCCGACCGAATACTATGCGGCGTATTTTTCGGCGCGCGGCGAGGATTTTGACGCGCTTTCGGCCCTTAAAGGAGCCGATGCGGTGAGGAATCTTATTCGTGTAATAAAGCAGAAAGGCAAAGAGGCAAGCAAAAAGGAAGAGGGGATGCTCCCGACGTTGCAGATAATGGTCGAAATGCTTTCGCGCGGAGTAAAGCTTTTACCGGTCGATCTTTACAAATCGGCGGCTACTCGTTTTCTTGTTGAGGACGGCTCGATAAGACTGCCCTTTACATCGATAGCGGGACTCGGCGAAACGGCGGCAAGGTCGCTCGAAAATGCCGCAAAGGACGGCGAATTCTATTCGCGCGACGATATCCGCACCAGGGCCGGAATTTCAAAGACCGTTATGCAGTCGCTTGACGATATGGGAGCCCTTGAGGGCATACCGGAGAGTATGCAGATGAGCTTTTTCGGTTGATCCGGATTCTTAATATCTCTTTGTTTAAAGCGGAAAAGGCAACATTAAATTATGATGTGTGTTGTACCGGGGAAGTTGATAAACGGTTTTTTAAAACCATTTAGGTCAGCGGTTTTTTGCCCGGTATGACACTGGATTCAGGACGAAATAAAAAATATGAAGTATTCTCAGGAAGGCGATTTTTGTGAGACTCGGTAAGGCAGAAACAGCTTTTATAGTTTTTGCACTTGTGCTGTGCGGAATTATAGTTATATATAATGCCGTATCGGCACCGCCGCTTGATACGCCGGTTGCGTATTATCAGACCTCCGATCTTGATTCGTCGTTTGGGGAGGAGTCGGATATCCCGGATGATGATTTATCCTCTCAGCCGGAGCAGTCGCCGGATGAGACTTCGACGAAAGCGGATACGGATATTGATGAGTCTTCGTTGCCGGATATTTCATCGGACGGTGATATATCTTCTGTTAATTCGTCGTCGGCCGTTATTAACGGAAAAATAAACATCAATACGGCGAGTAAGGAAGAGCTGATGGCCCTTGACGGAATCGGCGAGGTCTTTGCGGAAAGAATAATTGAATACCGCGAGAAAAACGGCGGATTCTTGTCGGTCGATGAGCTGAAAAATGTTCAGGGGATAGGCGACAAACGTTTCAGCGCCATAGAGGATAATATCACAATAGGCTGACGATAGCGTAGTTCGCGTTTTTTAGCGAAACGGTAAAATACGGCGGAGTACTTGAACAAAATGATAAAATGTGGTACAATGACTTAATTCAGATTAATGAATGATCAGAAAGATACACACTATGAGCGAAAAAGAGAAAAACCGGGTAATCGGATTTATAGAGAATTTTTGGTATCATAATAAATGGAAGACACTGCTGACCCTCTTTTTTGCGGTGGTTATTATTGTGTGTACTACACAGTGTGCCACGCGGCAAAGGCCGGATCAGACCGTTTTTATGTATCTTTCGAGAAATGTTTCGGCCAATCAGACGGCGGCTTTAAGCGAGGCTATTTCAGGATATTTTGACGATTATAATTCAGACGGCGAGGCAAGTATTCTTATTGATAATGCCTCGGTTGATCCCACAGCGGTCGGGACCGACGCCGGAATGTCGGCTTCGACCAAGGTCCTCGGTGAAATCGGGGCCTGCAATTCGATAATTTATATCGTCGACGATAAAAAATTCGATTATTATATGCAGGATAATCTGTCGCTTTTTGAAAATCTCGGACTGCCGGACAAGGACGGTTATGCGTGGAACTGGAAGGGCAGCGAGCTTCAGCTTTCTTTAAAGGACACCGGATTGCCCGAGGATATGTATTTTTGTGTAAGACGTGTTGAGGGTACGATTTCGGGCAGCGACAAAAAGTATAAGCTTGCTCAGAATGCCAAATCGGCGCTTTACCGAATCATGGAGAGTGGCGGTATATCGGTCGGTGAGAAATAAAAATAATCAGTGAAGCAGAAAATCAAACGATTGCGGGTGAATGGCCAATGGTAAAAAGTATGACGGGCTACGGACGGGCGTCAAAAACCGTCGAAAGCGGTAAAACACTGACGGTGGAGCTCCGTTCGGTAAATCACCGTTATTTTGAGTTTTCGTGCCGGTTGCCCCGGTCGATGAATTTAATTGAGGATAAGATAAAAGAGACGGTACACAAAAGCGTCGTACGCGGCAAGGTTGAGGTTTTTATAACCGCCGACAATTCGTCCGGTACGTCGGACGAGGTTGTTTTAAATGCCGGACTCGCAAAAATGTATATGAAGGCCTATAATGAGCTTTCGGCGGAGCTCGGAATCGAAAACGATATAAAGGTTTCGGATTTTGCAAGAAACGGGGAGATCTTTTCGCTCAGCCATGCTCAAATGAATGCCGATGAGCTTTTCGGCGAATTGGAGCCGGTTTTAAAAGAGGCGGTTTCGGGCTTTATTGCCATGCGCGAAAAGGAAGGAAAAAAGCTTAAAGAAGATATTTTATCACGTTGCGATACAATAGAAGAGAATGTTAAAGCAATAGAATTGCGCTCGCCCGAGACGGTAAAGGAATACCGGCAGCGCTTGCAGGACCGTATAAATGAGCTGCTGAGCGATACGTCGGTTGACGAACAGCGTCTGCTTACCGAAACGGCCGTTTTTGCCGACCGGATAGCGGTGGACGAAGAAACGGTCAGGTTAAGGAGCCATTTGTCGCAGGTAAGGTCGCTGCTCGATTCGGGCGAACCGGTAGGAAGAAAGCTCGATTTTATTGTGCAGGAGTTAAATCGCGAGATCAACACAGTCGGCTCAAAAGCGCAGGATATTGAAATTGCACGTATTGTAGTCGATGTTAAAAGCGAAATAGAAAAAATACGCGAGCAGGTGCAGAACATTGAGTAGTACATCGGGCGCGAAAACTCAGTTTATCGATATCGGCGGCGGAAATTTAGTCTCGTGCGGCCGCATTATTGCCGTTGTTTCTCCCGATTCGGCTCCTATAAAACGGATGGTGGCCGAGGCGAGGGAAAGCGGCGGACTTATAGACGCCACTACAGGACGGGCGACAAAGTCAGTCATTTTTGCCGACAGCGGTCATGTGGTGCTGTCTTATGCGACGCCTCAGACCCTTCAAAAACGAATAGCGGAGGCTGAAAAATGATTAAAAATGCAGTAAAAAAGCTTTTTATCGTGTCGGGACCGAGCGGCGCCGGAAAGGACACCGTTATAAACGCTCTTTTTGATAAACGCTCCGATATACGTTTTTCGATATCCAGCATAACAAGGGCCATGCGGCCGGGCGAAAAACAGGGAGAAAAATATAATTTTATATCGGTCGACGAATTTAAGAGCATGATAGCCGAGAACGGTTTTTTAGAATACGCCGAATATTGCGGCAATTTTTACGGAACACCGAGAGCGGCGGTGGAACAGTGGCTCAAAAATGGTGAAACTGTGCTTATAGAGGTCGATGTTCAGGGCGCCGAGAAGATAATGCAGATATATCCGGATGCGAATTACGTTTTTATTATGCCGCCTTCGCTTGGTAAATTAAAGCAGCGGCTTACCATGAGAAAGACCGACAGCGCCGAGGTTATAAAGCGGCGCATTGAGGCGGCGGAAAATGAGATAAAAAAGGCCGCAAAATATGATTTTGTCATAATTAACCGGGAAAACGAACTCGAAAGGGCCGCAAAGGAATTTTGCGAAATTATTGACGGTGAACGGGTTGCGGATACGCCGGAGAATAAAGAAAATATAATTGAAGAGGTGCTGAAAAATGCTTAATCCCGCTATCGGAAAGCTTATTGAAAGTTATGAGAATCGCTACAAACTGGTGATCGACGTTGCCAAGCGCGCAAGGGAGATCTCCGACAGGGCCGAGGAAAATCACGAGATTCTTACCGAAAAGCCCATCACCCTTGCAATAAACGAAATATGCGAGGAAACCTGCAACAAAACCGCTCACTGATTTTTGTTTTTTAATTAGGTTTTTAAGGGGTTAATGCCTGCCGGATTTGTACGGATGCGGGCGATGCCGTTTAAAGCCGCTATGAAGTGATGAGTGTTTTTGCAAGCTTAAGCCGTTTGTCTGTAAGATGAATTCTAAGCGGCGAATTTTGGTTTTATGTACATATAAAGCCCGGAAGAGCGACGCTTGACCGGGCTTTATTTGGAATATACGGATTTTATTATAAGTCGTTTTTGTATCGGCCGATTTGTTCGGATGATCGGAATTTTGAATTTTGGAGGCGTCGGAATGGGAAAAACAGCACTAATTGCCGTCGAGCAGACCAATTACCGTTTTGATAAGCCTTTTTCGTATATTATTCCGGATAAAATGGCTGATTATATTTGCCCTGGAATGAGGGTGAAGGTCCCGTTCGGGGGAGGAAATCGCTCAAGACAGGGGATGGTGCTGTCGGTTAATGATTCGGAAACGCCGGAGAATTTAAAGGAAATAATACGTCCGCTCGACGATTTTTCGGTTTTGAATGATGAACAGCTGAAGATGGTGGCATTTTTAAAGGAACAGACCTTTTGTACACTGTTTGACGCTGCGAAGCTTATGTATCCGGCAGGGCTCAACTACAAAATTGTTGTTAAATACCGTATTGCCGGCAGCATCGGCCAAAAGGGCGATTTTGTCTGCGATGATCCGAGTAAGGGGAAATCGGCGGCTGACGGGCATTTTAGTGCGGCATTGAAGGGGCTTTCGGATGATGAGGGCTGTATTTTATCGGCGCTTGAAAAAAGCAAAAAGCCTCTTGATATAGCCGGAATCTGCAGCGGTGTTCGGTCGCTTTACGGTGAGGACAATCACTTTTTTAAAGACTGTAAGGGCGATGCAGATAAAAAGATAAAGCGCCTGCTTGACGGGCTTTGCGAAAAGGGGCTTACCGAAAAATTTGACGACGACACCCGGGCGATAGGGGACAAGACAAAGGTTACGGTCGGATTATCCGGGGAATATTTCGGCGAAAACGGCGAAGCGCTGTGCGAAATGAAGCTGACAAAGGCGCAAAGCGGTGTTGTACGGGTACTCACCGATGCCGGGGCGGCCTCGGTCGGCGAAATTTGTTATTTTACTGGGTCCTCGCCGGCGGTGGTTACAAATATGCTGAAAAAGGGACTGCTCGTACGGTATGAGGACAGGGTCTTACGAAAACCTGACGACTTCTCAAGTACCGGGAGATATTCCGGGGAAATTAAACTTAATCGCGAGCAGTCGGGTGTATATGAGCGCCTGAATGCGCTGCTTCGCAGCGAAGAGCCTAAAGCGGCGCTGCTTTTCGGCGTTACCGGCAGCGGTAAAACCTCGGTCTATCTTAAGCTTATAGACGATGTTATCGGTATGGGTAAAACGGTGATAGTTACCGTGCCCGAGATATCATTAACGCCGATGACATCGTCGCTTTTTAAAAGCCGCTACGGCGAAAGGGTGGCGGTATTACACAGCGGACTTTCCATGGGGGAGCGGCTGGACGAGTGGGAACGGATAAGAAGAAAAGAGGCAAGAATAGTTGTCGGAACGCGCTCGGCGGTGTTTGCGCCGGTTGAGAATATCGGGCTTATGGTAATGGATGAGGAGCAGGAGGCAAGCTATCGGTCCGAAGCTTCGCCGAGATATCACGCGAGAGACGCCTTGCGTTTCAGGGCGGCTTATAATAATGCGCTGCTTCTTATGTGCTCGGCAACCCCGTCGGTGGAAAGCTATATGAAGGCAGAATCCGGAATATATCATCTCGAAAAGCTGACAAAGCGCTATGGCGCTGCAGTGTTGCCCGAGGTCATAACGGCCGATATGAGACAGGAAATGTCAACAGGAAATACAACCGGAATCAGCCGTCAGCTGTGCGGGCTTATATCGGACGCGCTTGATAACCGGCGGCAGGTTATACTGCTTCTTAACCGCCGCGGTTACAATACCTTTATTGCCTGCCGTGAATGCGGCGAGGTTTTAATGTGCGACGATTGCAGTATTTCGATGGTTTATCACAGGGATAACGACCGCGTTATGTGCCATTATTGCGGGAAATCCATGCCGAGACCGAAAAAATGTCCGAAGTGCTCGGGTGAATTTATTCGCTACAGCGGCGCCGGAACCCAGTTTGCGGCGGAACAGCTTGAAACACTTTTTCCGAATGCCGGAATCCTTCGCATGGACGCCGACACGACCATGAAAAAAGGGGCTCACAAACAGGGACTTGACGCATTTGCGGCAGGGGAGTACGATATTTTAATAGGAACCCAAATGGTTGCAAAGGGACTGGATTTCCCGAATGTTACGCTTGTGGGGATACTTGATGCCGACTGTATGTTTTACGGCAGTGATTTCAGATCATACGAGAGGGCGTTTTCGCTGCTTACGCAGGTCATAGGCCGTGCAGGGCGAAGTAAGGAAAAGGGGGTTGCGGTAATACAAACGGCAACACCCGAAAACGAGCTTATACAGCTTGCGGCCGAGCAGGACTACGAAGCGTTTTTTGAGGACGAGGTGAATTTGCGGCGCGTTATGGAATATCCGCCCTTTTGCGATATCTGCGTTATAGGCTTTGTCGGCGTTGACGGAAAAACGACGGCAGCGGCGGCAGCGGCCTTTTTTGAACGGCTTAAAGGCGCGGTGGCCTCTGCCTACGGTGATGTAAAATTAAAGGTTATGGGGCCCTCGCCGGCGGCGGTGGCGAGAATTTCGGGAAAGTACAGATTCAAGCTCATAATTAAATGTAAAAACTCAAAAAGATTCCGCGGGATGATAAACGAACTTCTGAGCTTTGCGGCGACGGATGCGCGGTTTAAAAGAGTTTCGGTTTTTGCCGACATGAATCCGCAAAGCATAATGTAACGGATGTAACGGTGATTTACAGCATTATATAACACGGATGCGAGTTTTCAAGGCGAAACACGGGGATGAAGCCCAAAAAACCGGTTTTTTATTACGTGTCGGTGCATACTTAAATGCCGTCTTTGAAAGTCGTTTGGAGAGCCGTTAGGATGGGACTTTAAACGGATTTTAGACGGTTTTTGAAGTATTCTTTAAACGATTTGCAATAAGCCGGCTTTGTGAATTCGGGCCTTTATATGGGCGGTTTTCGTTTTGCTGTATTTTACCCGAGCGACAATCCGGAAAAAAGACCCTTTTTTCGCTTTTTTCGCGGCGGATCGCAGGAGACAAGGACAGTATCGTCGCCGATTACCTCGATCGAACACCAGTCGATTACTATATCGTCCTCGCGGCCGAACAGCCCCAAACAGCGCGGCCGGCCGTAAATGATTATCGACACGATCTTGCCCGAGCACATGTCTATCTCAAGGTCGCTTACGCATCCGAGGCGTGTTGCGTCCTTTATGCATATTACTTCCTTATTTCGCATTTCGACTATACGGCAATTCATAAGCATTCCTCCGGTAATAAATATGATTTTATGCTGCCGGTTATGCGAAATGCGGCGCTTAAAAGACTTTTGAGCGTGTTTTTAATACATTGATTTCGGTACGGTGATTTTTATGACGGATTCCGTTAAAAACAGTCTAAAAGAGGCGCTCGATTTTGTCGGGACCTTTTTAAAATGGGTGGTTATAGCGGCCTTTGTGGGATGTGTTTGCGGCGGTATAGGGGCGGCCTTTTCGCACAGCATTAATTTCGGAGCATCGCTTTTTGCAAAATATAATATGCTTGTGCTCGCTCTGCCTTTGGCCGGCGCTGTAACGGTGGCGCTTTATAAGGTTTGTAAAATAGGAAAGGGAGTCGGCACCGACACGGTTATCGGCTCGGTTAATTCGGATAAAAAAATCCCCGGGCTGCTTGCTCCTCTTATATTCGTGTGTACCGTTTTGACCCACACCTGCGGCGGTTCTGCCGGGCGCGAAGGGGCGGCGCTGCAGTTCGGCGGTTCGATAGCGGCGGTTATCGGCCGGCTTTTAAGACTTGACGAAAAGGATGTCTACATAATAACGATATGCGGTATGGGCGGAATGTTCGCGGCGGTTTTCGGAACCCCCCTTACGGCGGCTTTTTTTGCCATGGAGGTAATAAGCGTCGGGGTGATATATTTTTCGGCCTTTATTCCGTCGGTTATGACCGCCCTTGTTTCTTATAAGGTCGCAATGCTGCTCGGAGTCAAGCCCCTTGCCTTTAGGGTTCAGGTTCCGGAAATAAGTGCGGTTGTTTGTCTTAAGATAGTTGTGCTTTCGGCACTTTGCGCCGTTTTGAGCATAGTTTTTTGTCTTAGCATACACTGCACCGCAAGGCTGCTTTCTAAGTATATAAAGAACGATTATTTGCGCATTATAGCCGGCGGATGTGCGGTGGCCGCTTTGACGTTTATTCTCGGAACAACCGATTATAACGGCGCCGGAACGGCGATAATCGCCGAATGCATAGGAGGCAAAGCCCTTCCCTATGCCTTTATACTTAAAATTATATTTACCGCGCTTACCGTGTCGGTGGGATATAAGGGCGGCGAGATAATTCCGACATTTTTTGTCGGGGCGACCTTCGGATGTACCGTTGGCGGATTGCTCGGGCTCAATCCGGCGTTCGGCGCGGCGATTGGAATAATAGCAATGTTTTGCGGCGTTACCAACTGTCCTATAGCGTCTATATTTATGAGTGTCGAAATTTTCGGCGGAGCGGGAGTGCTTATTTTTGCTCTTGCCGCCGGGGTGAGCTATTTACTGTCGGGATACTACGGGCTTTATTCGAGCCAAAAAATAATATATTCAAAATTAAGACCGGAATACATAAACCGGCTGGCGAAATAGCCCGGGGCAACAGATGTTGTATAATTATATGTGCCATACCGGAGCGTCTGCTAAAGATCGTTTTATAAAATCGGAGGAAATTTAAATGAAAACCTTTATAATAGCGACAAATAACAAGGGAAAGCTCGCGGAAATGAGCCGTATTCTCGGGCCGCTCGGCATAAGCGCGATGAGTGCGGCTCAGGCAGGAATTACACTGGATGATGTGGAAGAAACGGGCGAGACATTTGCCGAAAATGCGTTTATAAAGGCCAAAGCGGCTTCGCAAAAAACCGGACTGCCTGCCGTGGCGGACGATTCGGGGCTTTGTGTTGACGCGCTCGGCGGTCGTCCCGGCGTTTATACGGCCCGTTATGCGGGCGAGAATGCCACCGATGATATGCGGATGGATAAACTGCTTTTTGAACTTAAGGACGTGCCGGAGGATAAGCGTACGGCGAGATTTGTGTCGGCTGTATGCTGTGTTTTTCCCGACGGCAGGAAAATAGAAGCCGAGGGAAAATGCGAGGGGAAAATAGCGTTTGAAAAGCTCGGCAGTGGCGGCTTCGGATACGATCCTATATTCACCGTCGACGGCAAAAGCTTTGCCCGGATGAGTGATGGCGAAAAGGACGCTTTAAGCCACAGGGGAAGGGCGCTCGAGCTCTTGGCGAAAAGGTTAAAAGACGCCGATATCTGATTTTGCTTTTCGGATTTTCACATGGGTCATTCTGCCGTTTCGTTTTGGCCGCATATGACGTGAAGATCGGTTTTTATGAGTGCGATATTTTTTAAAAAACAAAAAACATTTGAAATTTCCCTTTTAATAAGCTACAATAAAAAAACAACGTGTGGCGTTTTTGCGTAAATCCGGTTGCAAAAACGCCGCACGTATTTTTTATTGAAGAGGTTTTGCGACGGATAGATGAAAATCGAAAATAACCGATTGAATAGGTGAATCGTGTAGCATAAATGCGTAAGTCCGGATTTATATGACGTTTTTTGATAATGAAGTATGGTTTGTTATCGAAAAAATGTTATACGGACTTGCGCGTTTTTTGTTTTTTAGTGTTGCACATATCCGACGTAATTACCGGGCGTTGCCCCTGCTTTTATGTCGGGGACAACAAAAGGAAAGGTGAATTTTATGGAAAATGAAAACGCAAATCAGTTTTTGGGGACGGAGCATATCGGCAGGCTCATGCAAAAATATTCCGTTCCGTGTATTATTTCGCTGCTGGTCGGCGCGCTTTACAACATTGTGGATCAGATATTTATTGCCAATGCAAGCTATCTCGGATCTTACGGCAATGCAGCCAATACGGTTGTTTTTCCGCTTACGGTGGTGGCCCTCGCCGTCGCCGTTATGATCGGGGACGGCTGCTGTGCCTTTGTAAGTATGTCGCTCGGCGAAAATGAGCCTGACAGGGCAAAATGCAGCGTGGGCAACGCCGTCGTCCTAATTATAGCCGGGAGCGTTATATTAACGGCGGTTTATCTTATTTTTGCTGATAGTATTATCGCTATGTTCGGCGGTACGGTAAACGGCGAAACATTTAAATATTCTCAGGAGTATTTTTTCTACATTACGCTCGGACTCCCGTTTTATATGTTCGGGCAGGCAATGAATCCCATTATCCGCGCGGACGGCAGTCCGAAATTTGCTATGGTTTCAACACTTGCCGGCGCTGTTATCAATATTATACTCGATCCCGTTTTTATCTTCGGCTTTAAGTGGGGCATGATGGGGGCGGCGGTCGCAACGGTCATCGGTCAGGTGGTAACGGCGCTGCTTGCGGTGTGGTATTTGCTGCATATGAAGGTCATAAAGCCTGCTGCCGGCGATTATGCTTTGAAAAGGCATATCTGGGTTCATATGTTATCCCTTGGGGTTACCAGCTTTCTTTCTCAGATAAGTCTTGTGGCGGCTATGGCGGCAATCAACAACATGCTTCGCAAATACGGGGCGGCCGATGAAATTTTCGGGCAGGAGCAATATGCCCAGATTCCGATGGCTGTAGTCGGTATAGTGATGAAATTTTTCCAGATAGTCATATCGGTTGTAGTCGGTATGGCGGCAGGGTGTATTCCCATTGTCGGCTATAATATGGGGGCAAGAAAAAATCGGCGTGTTACGGAGCTGTTTACAAGGCTGCTTATCGCCGAGGCGTTGGTAGGAGCTGTCGCGCTTATTCTGGCGGAGGCGCTTCCTTTTGAGCTTATTGCCGTTTTCGGTGCTAAAAATGAAAGCAGCTATTATACCGATTTTGCCGTCAGGGCGTTTCGTATTTATCTTTGTATGATGATACCGGCCTGCGTTAACAAAGCCTGCTTTATTTTTCTGCAGGCGGTGGGCAAAGCCTTTTCGTCGATATTGCTGTCAATGCTCCGCGAGGTCGTGTTCGGCGTAGGCTTTGCAATCTTGCTGCCGGTATTTTTCGGGCTTGACGGGGTGTTGTACTCCATGCCCGTTTCGGATATTCTTACCTTTATTATTTCGGCCGTAATTATCGTAAAGACCTGCCGGGAACTCGGCGGTAAGGGCGGGCGCGCCGTGGAATCGCCGAAAACCGGCCGATAGCGATGGCGACGGCGCGCACCGGAGCGAAGAAATATCGTTTTTGAATTAAAAGGTCATTTCGGATGACTGCTGATTTTTTTCGGCGGAGAATAAAAACTTATTAAAAACACAACAAACCGGACGAATGCGGCTTCGAATTTAAGCCTTACATCCGTCCGGTTTTTTACGGTGCAACAAGGGAGTTGTAAGCTTGTAAAAGCTTTGTCACACCAAAAGGGAAGGAAACATCTTCGGTTTATTGCTTTTCGATCGGCAGGTCGGGTATTTTATCTACCGATCGTTGTAAAATAAGCAGCGCATCGTCCGCGGTGACATCGCCGCTTTGGTTTACGTCGGCCGCCTTTATAAGCTTTTCGTCAAGGGTGTATTTGCCTACAACATGCTGCAAACACAAAAGCGCGTCCTCTGCCGTTATTTTGTCGTCGCCGTTGAGATTACCGAAATCCGTATTTATAAATTCTTCGGCGTCGGCCAATTTCCGGTAGTTCGGAACAAGGGCCTTTGCGTTTTCGGAAAGGGCGTTATAGTCTTCAAGTATTTTTTGCACTTGAGGCGCGTCGGATTTTCTGATTTTTTGAGGCAGTGCCCGTATGGCGCGTTCTACCCTTTTTGCACTTGCGGCGTCAGCGAGCGACTCATCGTAAACGGGATCTATGTTAGCGGAGGTATCTTCGGCTATACTGAAAACCTTATCGTAGCGGGTGGCTACATATTCGCATTTTACGCTTTGTCCGAGGTCGTAAAAACGTATAAGACACACAAAGCCCATAGCGCCGTATGTCGCTTCGTAATCCTGAGGATCGGGCACAAGGTACTGATAAACGGTTTTTCCGGCGTCGTTTGTATTGGTGTAAAGGGCGAGCTTGCCGGAGTTAAAATTATGGGCCGAGACGGTCATGATTATGTTGCTGTTCGTCTTTACAAGACCTTCCCATACCGATTCTCCGGTAAATCCGGCAGCAAGAGCCTCGGTTTCATGGGTGTAGCCTATTTTTCCGTCGCGGACCTCAAGATATGAGTGGGTAAACAAAATGACATTGTAATCGGAATGCTCCTTTACGACCGAGTCGGCCCAGCTTAAAGTGCTGCTTTCGGGATAGCATTCGAGGTTTAATATCATATATTTAACGCCGTTTACCTCAAACAGATAGTAGGCGTTTTCTATATGGTCTTTTTTCATTGCACCGCCGTAATAGGGGTTAAGGGCGGTTTCTTCGGCAAAGGGGAGATATGTGTTGAAGGCGAGCGGATTTTTACCGTTGCCGTAATCGTGATTGCCGATTATTCCGGTATAGGCAACGCCGCCGTCCTTTAATATGTCATATCCCTTGCGGACGGTTTGCCACTCCGAAAGACGGTTGCCGTTTGTTGCGTCTCCGAGCTGAACCGCCATTTTGATTTTTTCTTTTTCTGCGTTTTGGACGATCCACTTCATGGAATCGTAATAAACGTCCTGCTGCTGCCCATGATAATAATGGGCATAGTGAAGGTCCGAAATGGCCGCAATCGAAAAGTCGCATTCCGATTGGGTCCGGTCGGACAGAGCGTTTTCGTGAAGCTCGGTAAATTCCGGTTTGTCATAGAGAGGTTGGCCGTTTTCAAGCCTTGTCAGCCGGTCGATGTTGCAGACAAGGGGTTTTTGTGAATCGGTAAGCTCGTTGTAAGCGGCTCTGGCGTTTGAAAGCTCGTCGGGCGCGCTTAGTTTGTCGAGAGCGCCTATTATGGCGGCGACATCCTTTGCGGCGAGGGTGTCGGCATAGGCTTGGGACTCAAGATATTTTTTGTTGCAAAAACGTACGTCGTCCATTATGGTATAAAATCCCGTTTGGGCGCTGCCCTTTGCGAAGTACATTCTGAAAGCGAAGGCATCGTTGCGAAAGACATTAAGGGGTAAAACCACATGATTCCAACCCTTTTTAAGAGTTTTGAATGTATCGACGAGATTTTTTGCGCTTACCTCGGCGCAGCCGCTGTCCCAACCGTTGCTGGAGGTGCTTCTTATACCTATTCTTGCATCGCCGTCGGAGAGATCCCATTTATCGGGATCGGATACATAAAAATCGAACAGCATGTATGTGGCTCCGGTTATGTCAAATCCGCTTTGGGCATATTCGGAATCGCAATAAACATACCAGAACAGTCCGCCTTTTCGCTCGGCCGCATATTCGAACATCGCGGCACCCGTGCCCTCAAGGCGGTTATCGGTGTCCTGTGTCGATGTGGCGGCCTCCTGAGCGGTGCGGTCGGAAGAGTCAAGGGTGCGGAAGGTAATGCACATCGGATCGGCGTTTTCAAGGAGCAAGGCCTCGAGCTTTGAAAGGTTTGTTACAAGTGATTTTTGTACGTCCGAAAGCTCGTCGTATTTTTCTTTCACGCTGTTCACCTCGTCGTTTGAAGAATCAAAGTTAAGAGCCGAAATAAGGGCGTGGACCTCCTTTGCGGCGATCGTATCGGTATATTCGGTGCTGTTTAAATATTCCTCGTTTACAAATCTTACATCGTCGATAAGAAAAACAGTGCCGGGGGTAAGCTCTATGCCGGTTATGTAAAAACGGAATTTTGAAAGATCGGTGACCGTCATGGTTTCATCCATATACATTACAATATGGTTCCAGCCGACCTTCAGGTCTTTTAAGGCTTTTTTAAAGCCGGTGGTGCGCCCTATGCGGCCGGCGCTGTTATTCCAGCTTCCCTGAACCGATGCCGAATCAAGATTTACTCCGCCGTCGCCGGTGAAATTATACAGCGCACTTGCAAACTGCTCGGTCGGGCAGTACATATCAAAGATCATGGCGGCGGTACCGGATGCGTCGACCGGATTTCTGCCGACGGCATACATGTAAAAGAAAAGGTCCTTGCCCTCGGCCTGTGTCTCGGAAACGGTGAACGCGACCGATCCGCTGCCCTCGGTGCAATGTTCGGATATTTCTTTTTTCATTTCATATTCGGTCGCTATGTCGCCCGAAAAATCATCAAGTGTTCGAAACGAGACGTTTTTCGCGCTTTGTCCGTCTGCGGCGACCGGCAAAACGGTTGCGAGCTGTACCGTAAAGCACGAGAATATGATTGCCGCGGTGCTTAGCAGTGAGATAAACTTTTTCATTGAATTAACCTCCCGTTTTGTTTCGTTATTATAAGTATGTGTAAAAGTGGTGAAATATATGCGTTTTACTTTTTACTATCCACAATATAACACATAAATATACGTAAGTCAACACGAAAATGCAAAAATGCGAGGGAATATAATAATACAAGAAAAAAGCTTCGTGTTTTAGTGATAAAACACGAAGCCTGCGATATGCATTGTACGGTAAAACGTTAAATACAGTAATTACAAAATGTTCTTTATATTCTTCCGATGACCTCGAGCTTGTAGCCCCTCATCCATATCGACGGGGTGACAAGCAGGGTGTAGCCGCGCCCCGAACCGCACATCCAGTCGGAGAAGGGTCGCTCTGGTAGACCGCATACCGACAGAACCGACATTATGGTGCCGCCGTGGGCAATGATTCCGGAATGGCGTATTCCCTCGCGCATTAGATCCTCCACAACGGCGGCGAAGGCGGCAACGCTCCGCATTATAAAATCGGGGGTCGATTCGCCTCCTTCGGGGACTATTCCCTGCTCGCCCGAGAGCCAGCGGCGGAAAATCTCGTCGTCTTTGAGCTCGTTTGCGGTTTTGTTTTCAAAACGGCCGAAATTGCATTCCCTTAGGTTTTTAACCGGTGTCGGGGTCATATCGGGATAGATTATTCCGGCCGTTTGGACGCAGCGGCGCATCGGACTTATGTACAGTGCGTCGATGTCGGGGTAAAGTCCGCTGTTTTTAAAGGCTTCGAGCTCCTTTTTTCCCTCGTCGCAAAGGGGAAGATCGGTCGAGCCTATGTATCTTCCGTCATCATTTGCGGCCGTACGGCCGTGCCGTATCATATGAATTCTGTATGTATGCAAGGTCAAAAATCTCCTTTACAAATCGTAATTGCTGCATTATAATATACAGATAGCCGATGGGATTTAAATTGTGCGAAACAGCCGGCAAAAGGCCGGTTTTAAGCGGCGGGACGCTTAAAATAAAGATTTACAGGCCGGCGGCACGGTAGTATTATAGTATACACTCGGTATAATTGCAAGAATAATCGGGGAGGAAAAAGCGTGGAGAATAAATTTGCAAAAAATATAGTTCTTTTAAGAAATCAACGCAAGCTTTCCCAAAAGCAGGTGGCGTCGAATCTCGGAATATCGCAGGCGCTGCTTTCGCATTATGAAAAAGGGGTTCGCGAGTGCGGTCTGGATTTTCTTGTGAAAATCGCGGACTTTTACGGGGTTACGACCGATTATCTGCTCGGACGTACGGCGGCGGTGCAGGGCTCATCCGATGAAAATAAAGCCCAGAGTGACAAACAGCTTCCTCCGGCCCTGAGATACCGCAGGGCGACCGTTCACTGTATAGAGGTGCTGTACGACATGTTGTCAAGATGCCAGAATGCACAGCTTACCGAAAAGACCGGCGAGTATTTGTATCTGGCGGTATACAGGGTGTTCAGGACGGTTTATTCGGCCAATTCAGATGAGCCGGACGAGCTTTTCGGTGTGCCGAGGTATATGTTCGGGGCGATGTGCGACGCGAATATGAGAATTACCGGAACGGTTTTACAGCGAGCTGCAACCGGTGATGCGGGTGCTACATATCTTAGCCTGTCGGCCGATGTCATGCAGGATACATACGACAAAAAATTCGCGTCGGTCAAGCGGATGATATCGCGTACCGAGCAGATTATTGAACGTTTCGGAACAAACGGCAGCGAGGACTGATGCCGTTTGCCGTTACCGGATATTAAAGATATAAAGCCTACAGTCGGTTTTTTCGGCCTTGCCGCAAGATTGCCGTCAGCTTTAAAGTCAGGAGATATAAAAAATGGGAAAATATACGTCAGCCGTCAAGGGCACACAGGATGTTTTGCCTCAGGAAAGCTACAAATGGCAGTACATTGAAAGGATACTTCTTGAAAACGCCCGTAATTACGGCTTTAAGGAGATAAGGGTTCCGGTGTTTGAGCATACCGAGCTGTTTGACCGCTCGGTAGGAGATACCACCGACGTCGTTCAAAAGGAAATGTACACCTTTGACGACAAGGGCGGCCGCTCTATAACCTTAAGGCCCGAGGGCACGGCAGGAACCGTAAGGAGTGTTATTGAGCACGGGCTTTTTAATGAGGCCTTGCCACTTAAATGTTCATACATACTTTCTTGCTATCGCTATGAAAAGCCGCAGGCAGGACGTCTCCGCGAATTTCACCAGTTCGGCGCCGAGTGCTTCGGTCCGGCAGGTTATGCGGCCGACGCCGAGGTTATTGCCATGGCTGCTTCAGGGTTCGATAGGCTCGGAGTTGACGGGGTTACCCTCGAGATTAATTCGATCGGCTGTCCCGAATGCAGAAAGACCTACCTTGCGGCGCTCAGAGAGTATTTCGAGGGGAGAAAGGAAGAGCTGTGCGACACCTGCCGGGGCCGTCTCGAGCGCAATCCCATGAGGATACTCGACTGCAAGTCGCCGGTGTGCTCCGAGATTGCTTCCCATGCGCCGAAGGTGCTCGACTACATATGCGACGATTGCCGCGAGCATTTTGAGGGGCTTAAAATGCGGCTTGACGATATGGGAATCGAATATGTCGTAAACCCGAAGATTGTCAGGGGACTTGATTATTACACCCGTACGGTTTTTGAATTTGTATCGAATAATATAGGCGCACAGGGTACGGTTTGCGCCGGCGGAAGATACGACGGGCTTGTTTCTCAGATGGGCGGACCCAAGCTTCCGGCTTTGGGATTTGCAATGGGACTTGAAAGACTGTTGCTTTTAATGCAGAGCAAGGGGGTGGAATTCCCCGAGGATGCCCGTCCGGTTTTGTATATCGCTCCCATGGGGGAGAATGCGGCGGCTTTTGCCTCCCGGGCGGTAAAAAATCTTCGCGAAGAGGGCTTTTATGCGCTGTATGACGTTTCGGGCAGGGGACTTAAGGCTCAGATGAAATATGCCGACAAAATAAGGGCCGAATACTGCATGGTGGTCGGCGACGACGAAATGAATACCGGCAATGCGGTTTTAAAAAATATGGACAGCGGTGAGGAAAAGAGCATATCGCTTGAAAGGCTTACCGAGGAAATATACGACATGACCATCGACAAGGCCATGGGAAATTTGACCGACAGTATAGAGAAGAGCTTTGGAGGAAAAGCAGATGTTTAAAACCGAGATTTTGGGGGACACCCGACGCACGCATTATTGCGGTGATTTAAGAAAAGAGGACGCCGGAAAAACCGTTACGGTTTGCGGCTGGGTACAAAGACAAAGGGATTTGGGTCGGCTTATATTTGTGGATTTAAGGGATCGCACCGGAATAGTTCAGCTTTCGTTTGACGATACCACCGATCGCGAGGTTTTTGAAAAGGCCTTTAGCGTCAGGAGCGAATATGTTTTAGCGGCGACCGGCGAGGTGAGAATCCGCTCATCGGTAAACAAGGATATTCCGACCGGCGAGATCGAAATATATGTACACTCACTTAAGGTTCTTTCGGTTGCCCAGACTCCGCCCTTTGAAATTTCGGAGAATTCCTCGACTAAGGAGGAGCTTCGCCTTAAATATCGCTACCTTGATTTGCGCCGTCCCGATTTGCAGAAGAATATTCTCATGCGCCATAAGATAACCAAGGTCGCAAGGGATTATTTCGATGAAAACGGCTTTATTGAGATAGAAACGCCGATGCTTATAAAATCCACTCCCGAGGGAGCAAGGGATTTTCTTGTGCCGAGCCGTATACATAAGGGAAGCTTTTATGCGCTGCCCCAATCGCCTCAGCTTTATAAGCAACTTTCGATGGTGGCCGGATTCGACCGCTATATGCAGATAGCAAGGTGCTTCCGCGATGAGGATCTTCGTGCCGACCGTCAGCCCGAGTTTACACAGATAGATCTTGAAATGTCCTTTGTTGATATGGAGGATGTGCTGAGTATCGGCGAGGGCTTTATGAAACGGGTATTCAAAGAGGTGCTCGATGTCGATATAAAAACGCCCCTTCCGAGGCTTACCTATACCGAGGCGATGGAGCGTTACGGATCGGACAAGCCCGACACCCGTTATGGTATGGAGATTATAGATATAACCGATGAGGTTAAAAACTGCGGCTTCGGGGTGTTTTCGTCGGCGATAAACGGCGGCGGAAGCGTACGCGCAATAACCCTTAAAAATGCCGTGAATGTCTATACCAGGAAGGAAATCGACAAGCTGACCGAGCATGCGAAGGGCATAGGTGCCAAGGGTCTTGCCTTTATAAGGATGACCGACGAGATGTCCTGCTCATTCTCGAAATTCATGACCGATGAGGAAATGTCGGCAATACTGAGTAAGACCGGCGCCGAAAAGGGCGATGTGGTGCTTATAGTGGCCGATGTAAAGACCTCGGTGGTGTTGTCGGTGCTCGGTGCGCTTCGCACCATTGCTGCCGGAAGGCTCGATGTAATTCCCGATACCTTTAATCTTTTATGGATAACCGAATTCCCGTTTTTCGATTATGACGAGGAAACCGGAGAGTACGTCGCCATGCACCATCCCTTCACGGCGGTTATGGACGAATATCTCGACACTCTTGAGACCGATAAGGCAAATGTAAAGGCCAAGGCGTACGATCTTGTTTTAAACGGAATTGAGCTGTCGTCCGGTTCTATAAGAATAACCGATCCGGCCTTCCAAAAGAGGATTTTCGAGCTGCTCGGACTTTCCGACGAGGAGTCGTATGAAAAATTCGGCTATCTTACCGACGCCTTTAAATACGGCGCGCCGCCCCACGGCGGAATGGGCATAGGACTTGACCGTCTTGTTATGCAGATGCTCCGCTGCCAGAGTCTTCGCGACGTTGTGGCTTATCCCAAGGTGCAAAATGCATGCGAGCTTATGACCGACTGTCCGTCGTCTGCAGGGAACGAACAGCTCCGCGAGCTCGGCATTGCGGTTATTGAGCGCGAGGGTGAATAACACAAGAGCCGATAACGAAACAGCCAAACGAACCGGCCAAACTAAACGGCTAAAACGCAAGCGGCCGGGAATATCAAGAGGTAGTTTATGAAAAATTCGTTTTTTGCCATGCTTTCACGCATGAAATATATCAACCGCTGGGGGCTTATGCACAATTCAAGGTATGAGACCTTAAGTGAGCATTCGCTCGACGTGGCGATAATTGCTCATGCGCTGGCCGTTATAGGAAACTGCCGTTTCGGCAAGAGCTACAATGAGGAGCGTGCTGCTCTTTGCGGGATATTTCACGATGCGTCGGAAATATTGACCGGCGACATGCCGACGCCGGTGAAATATCAGAATTCCGAGATAAAACGGGTTTACAAGCAGATAGAAAGCGACGCGAGGGAGAGCCTTGTGTCAAAGCTGCCTGACGATATGGCCGAAACCTACCGTGCGGTCCTTTCGGGGGACGATGATTTAAAAAAGCTTGTAAAAGCGGCCGATAAAATTTCGGCGCTTATAAAGTGTATTGAGGAAAAACGGATGGGCAACGCCGAATTTGAAAGCGCATATAAAGCCACCCTTGATCACATAAAAAGGCTCGAATGTGAGGAAGCCGACGTATTTTTAAGCGAATTTGTGCCGCCGTTTGAGCTTGATCTCGATAAGCTGAACGGTTGAATTTACATTGACGGAGGAATAAAATGTCGTACGCTGACGAGGTTTTTATAGCTAATTGCCGCGATATAATAGAAAACGGGGTGTGGGATACCGATTATCCCGTAAGGCCCAAATGGGATGACGGTACGCCGGCGCATACCGTAAAAAAATTCGGTATTGTAAACCGTTATGATCTAAAAAAAGAGTTTCCGCTGATGACCCTCAGGCGCACATATTACCGCACGGCGATCGATGAGCTTTTGTGGATATGGCAGCGCAAATCGAACAATGTGCACGATTTGAACGGACATATATGGGATTCATGGGCCGATGAGAGCGGCTCGATAGGCAAGGCCTACGGTTATCAGATGGGAATAAAGCATAAGTATCCCGAGGGGGAGTTTGATCAGGTAGATCGCGTGCTTTACGATTTAAAACACAATCCCACGAGCCGGAGGATAATGACCAACATTTACAATTTTGCCGATTTAAGCGAAATGCATTTGTATCCGTGCGCATACAGCATGACCTTTAATGTCAGCGGAGATACACTTAATGCGATTTTGAATCAGCGCTCGCAGGATATGCTGGCTGCTAATAACTGGAACGTCGTACAGTATGCGGCGCTTGTTATGATGTTTGCACAGGTGTCGGGTCTTAAAGCCGGCGAGCTGGTGCACGTTATAGCCGACGCGCATATTTACGACCGGCATGTCCCGATAATAGAAAAGCTTATAAGCGGAAAAACATACGACGCTCCGGAATTTTACATGGATCCGAAGATAGACGATTTTTATAAATTCACCCGTCTTTCCTTTGAGGCAAGAGATTATAAATACTCCGAATTCAGTGAAAAAATCCCGGTTGCCGTTTAAACTGAATTGAACGGAATAAAGATAAAAACCGAGCCGGACGGCAATTTTGCTGCCAGTCCCGCCCGGTTTTAAATTTTTATTCTGACGTTAATTCTGACTCCGACTGCCTTACGGGCTGCGTTGCGCACAGGATGTGCGGTCTATTGCCGCCGGGGCAATCAGTTGTTTATGCCGTGGGTCATCATTGGAGTTTGTTCGGTTATTCGGTCAAAGGCATATCCGGCGTCCCGGTAGATTTTTATTATTTCGGGCAGCGCTTCGACCGTGGTCTTTTTATCGGCTGCGTCGTGCATGAGCACTATAAGCCTTTTTGAGGAGGTTCCGTCGCGACGGATGTTTTTTATAAGGGTTGACGCCGGTATGTTGCTGCCGTCGGCGTCGCCGTCGGAAGCGTTCCAGTCATAATAAAGATATCCCTTTTCAACCACCTGACGGGTGAGCCTGCTCATTATCCCCTTGCAGTAGCTGGCGCTTACGGTGTTGCTTGAGCCGCCGGGGAAGCGAATGATTTTGCTGCGGACTCCGGTTGCTCTTTCCACCGTGTCGCCTATTTCCGTGAGGTCCGCAAAGAAGGCCTCCTCACTTGCGTATATTTTGCTGTACTTATGGGAGGCTGAATGCAGTCCGATTGTGTGACCTTCGTTGTGGATTCTTTTGAGCAGCTCCGGATTGTTGTGAACCACAAAAAATGTGGCCTTTATGTTATTTTCTTTTAAAATATCAAGTATTTTTGATGTGTTGTCGGACGGACCGTCATCAAATGTCAAATAACAGGTTTTGGGCCCGTCGTAGTGGTTGGCCTTTGCAAACACCTCGTTTGCGGAGGCCGAAAGGCTCGGATCGTAGCTCGATGCCGAGCTTGTTGACGCGGCCGCCGAGGTGCCGTTTTGTGCCTCTTTTTTCGACTGGACGGCTACCTGAAGATTCGAAACGGTGACCTCGTACTGCTTTATCTGTTCCTCCTTTTCGGAGTTCGCCTGTTCAAGCTGAGAGATTTTTGTGTTGGCCTCGGCAAGGGAAGAATTTAAGTCACGGGTACGATTTTTTATTCCCATAATCGAGACCGCCGAGACGGCAAGAGCCGATATGAGTAGAATAATTATTGTAATATAAATTACTACTGCTTTTTTGGTGAATTTAAAATATTTCATTTGGTTGTCTCCGAAAACGTATTTTTATTATACCGGCGTATTTATGCCGTTGTGTGCATTTCAAATTCATTCACTGATTCACTAAGTTAATGTTATATTATTTTCAGCTAAAAATCAAGAAATATGACAAAAATTAAAGAAAATTTTAAAAAGTTGCCTTTTTTTGGGCAACTTTTTTTGTTTTCGGGGTGATATATGAAAAGACAAGGAGGGTTTGGTATGAAGAAAACGGCGCTTAGTGAAAAAGAAAAGGTGTTTTGCCTTATGGTTGCCGAAGGCGCGCCGCCAAGAGAGGCGGCTGCCGTGTCGGGACTTAGTTCGTCAGGGCTCGGCGCCGAAGGGTTGTTGCTTCGAAAAGAGATAAAGGAATGTATAAAAAAATTCTTGCCCGGAGGAAGGGACGTATACGCCGAAACGGCGGCCGGGTTAAGACATCTTGCGACCGGCTCGTGCGCCGATGCGGTAAGGCTGCTTATTGCGCTTTCGGCCGGAACGGCCGACTCGCTTACAAAAAAAGAACTGGATAGGATGGATCTTTCCTGTATCTCCGAAATAAAGCTCTCAAAGGGAGGCGCCGAAATTAAATTCTATGACCGGATGCTGGCGCTGAGTCAAGCGGTTGAGCTTGAAAAAGAACGCTCGAGCGAGCGGGCGGCGCCCCTTTATAAGGCGCTTATGGGAGGCGCGAGGGCTGTCTCCTCGGAAATCAAAAGATACGGCCGGTTTGCTGGGAATGAGGATAACGGCGGATTAAACGGGGATTATCCCGGCGGCGAACGCGATGACGAGCGGTACGGCGAAATTGGAGAATTTTTGCCTTGTGATGACTTATCGGGCGATGAGCCCGGCTCCGCCGGAGATAACGGGCAGGATTCAGCCGGCGAGGTGGAGATGATAGAAAACCGAAATATTCTAAAGGGAGAATCCGGTGTAAATGGGGAGGAATAAAGGGTGAACGGTTTTGTCCCGTTTTCAAAAAAACAGCTAAGGGTACTTACATGGTGGTGTCCTCAAAGCCGGGACGGATACCGCGACGCACTGATATGCGACGGAGCAGTGCGCTCGGGGAAAACGCTGTGTATGTCGTTATCCTTTGTGTTTTGGGCTTTTTGGAGCTTTCGCGAGGGTTCGTTTGCAATATGCGGAAAAACCGTGACGTCGCTTAAACGCAACATAATTACTCCGCTTATTCCTCAGCTTGAAAGCCTGGGCTTTAAATGCAATATGCAGCAGAGCCGGAACATTCTTGAAATATCCTTCGAGGGCAGGAGCAATCGGTTTTATCTTTTCGGAGGACGCGACGAATCCTCGGCCGCCCTTATACAGGGCATGACCCTTTGCGGAGTTATGCTCGACGAGGTGGCGCTTATGCCGAGATCCTTTGTGGAGCAGGCGCTTGCCCGTTGTTCGGTTGAGGGGTCTAAGTTTTGGTTCAGCTGTAATCCGGATAATCCGTCACATTGGTTTTATAAGACATGGATCAAAAAATGCGAGGAGAAAAATGCTCTTTATCTGCATTTTACAATGGAGGATAATCCTTCGCTCTCCAAAAACATGCTTAAAAGATACAAAAGCCTTTACAGCGGAGTGTTTTATGAAAGATTTGTAAAGGGGCGATGGGTCGCGGCTCAGGGGTTGGTTTATCCCTTTTTCAGTGAGAACAAACACTGTGCGGATGAGCTGCCCGACGAGTACGAAAGATATTATGTGTCGTGCGATTACGGGACTGTAAACCCCTGCTCTATGGGGCTTTGGGGAGAACACGACGGAGTGTGGTACAGAATAGACGAATACTACTGGGCCTCGCGAAGACAGGGAACCCAAAAGACCGATGAGGAGTATTGTACGGCACTCGAAAATCTTTGCGGAGGCAGAAATGTGGAAGCGGTCGTGTGCGACCCGTCGGCCGCTTCCTTTATGGAATGTATACGCCGCCGCGGCCGGTTTAATGTTATACCGGCGAAAAATGATGTAGTAAACGGTATACGTATTGTCGCGGATATGCTGAGAAGCGGCCGCATGAAGATATGGCGCGGCTGTACCGATACGCTGAGGGAGTTTTCGCTTTACAGGTGGGACGAATCGCAAACGAGCGACCGTCCGGTAAAGGAAAACGACCATGCCATGGACGATATACGTTATTTTGCAGCAACGGTCGGCGCCTTCGGGGGAGACGACGGCTTTTGTGCCGTGGCGGCTAAAAGAGCTCGCTTATAACAACGACCGTCAGTGGGATCGGTCATTGTGATAAAACGGGGGATTATAAGAGCTTTTTTATGTCACGGATAGATATTTACAAAAAGGAGGAACAAAATGTCAGTATTTAAAAAGGCTAAAAAAGAGGAGAGCGGATCTTACGGGTGCGCGAGCGCCGGGGAGCTTTGCGCGAAGGGCCATCCCTTTTCGCAGTTTGAGCGATATTCGCCTTTGCTAAAGCCGGAAAATCATCTTTATGATGCCATAAGAGAGGCTGTTCCGGTGGTGGATGCGGCGCTTTGCAAGATAAATGCGCTGGTTTCGGGATTCAGTATAAAATGCTCCGACCGCGAGGCGCAAAATGAGATCGAAAGCTTTTTGAACAATGTGCCGGCCGGAGGGATAAACCGGGGGCTCGATGCTTTTGTGTCTCAATATCTTGATCAGCTGCTTATGTACGGAACGGCCGTCGGCGAGATGATTTTATCGCCCGGGAGATCGGGTGTATCGGCGGTGTGCGTGGGCGAGCTTGACAATATTGAGCTCGAGAAAACAGGCGCATGCGGAGCGAGGGTCTGGGTAAGAGAAGCCGGCGGAAAACGGCCGGTCAAATATCAGGAGCTGCTGCTTTTAAGCGCCCTTTCTCCGAAGCCCGGACAGGTTACGGGAACCTCCCTTTTAAAGGGACTTCCGTTCGTTACCGATGTGCTGCTGAAAATCTACAACACAATAGGCATTAATTTCGAACGGATAGGAAATGTCAGGTTTGCCGTAACGTACAAGCCGTCGTCCTCGGTTCAAGCGCAGGTGTCGGCCGGAGAAAGGGCAAGAATGATCGCCGACGAATGGTCAAAGGCCATGCGGCAGGGGCAAAACGGCAGTGTGAGCGACTTTGTGGCGGTAGGCGATGTCGACATAAAGGTGATAGGCGCCGATAATCAGGTTCTCGACTGCGAGGTGCCGGCGCGACTTATGCTTGAGCAGATAGTTGCAAAAACCGGAATTCCGCCCTTTATGCTCGGACTTAACTGGTCGAGCACCGAGCGTATGTCCACTCAGCAGGCCGATATTCTTACCACCGAGCTGTGGCGCTACAGGCGGATACTTACTCCCGTTATATCGAAGGTGTGCAATACCCATTTACGCCTTTGCGGATACAGAAGCGACGCCCGGATCGTCTGGGACGATATCTCTCTTCAGGACGAGGTCGAGCTTGCAAAGGCCCAGCTTATCCGTATGCAGGCTCAGCAGATAGCGGATAAGCTCGGCATGGAAACAAGCGATGCCGAAAGAGCACAGTAAATATAAAAGCAGATTTAAGGAGGAAAAAATGAAAGAAGGATTTGTTGTAGATTCGATGGGATACCCCGACGAGGGACAGCTCGAAAAGATAAACGCGCTCTCGAGACGGGTATTAAAACGCGAGGAGGTCTACGTCTTTTCGGTCGTTTTGTGCGACAACGAGGCGGACCGCGATTTTGAGAGGTTCAGCACCGAGGCTTTGGAAAAGCTTTCGGAGCTTTATATCGGTAAAACGGGTATATACGACCATTCAATGAAAGCAAAGGACCAGGTGGCGAGGGTTTTCGCCTGTACGGTCGAAAAGGTGGAGTCGAGATATACCTCAACCGGAGAACCTTATTGCAGGCTCAAGGCGCTCGCTTATATGCCGAGAAGCGTTAAAAACGAGGATATAATCCTCGAAATAGACAGCGGCATTAAAAAGGAAGTAAGCGTCGGCTGTTCGGTGGGCAGGAGATACTGCTCGATATGCGGAGCGGATAAGAATTCGCACGAGTGCAGACACAGCGTCGGAAAGTACTACACCGTGAAGGGTAAAAGGGTGCTTTGCTGCACCGTGCTTGACGATCCGCTCGACGCATACGAATGGAGCTTTGTGGCCGTTCCGGCTCAAAAGGAAGCCGGGGTGACCAAAAGCTTTAATCCGGACGGTGCATCCGTACAGGAGGATGTAATAAAATCGCTTTATACGAGCGGTGACACCCTTTTCACTCAAAAACAGAAACAAGGATTGTGCGCCCTTTTCGAACGGCTCAAAGGATACGAGCGTACGGCGATGGACTGCACCAAGCAGTTAAGGGACGAGGTGCTCTCTCTTGCGATAATCGCCGAGCCCGAGCTCGATGCCGGAACAGCCGAGGAAATAGTGAAAAGTCTGTCGTCCGAGGGTCTTGCAAGGTACAGGCAAACGCTGACCAAAAAACTGGATTCAATCTATCCGCCGTGCGGTCAGCTCGCTGTTTCCGAAAACAAAGCGGAAAAAAGCGACGGCAATAAACAGTTTTTAATATAAGGAGGAAAATTTAAAATGTCAGTATCACTTAAAGGTTTTAACACACAGATTGCCTCTTTTGAGAGTGACAGTGCGGTAACGGCGGGAATGGCCGTCGGTATTACGGCAAACAACAAGGTCGCAAAGGCGACGGCGGCAGGCGGCGTCGCCGGCGTTTGCGTCAATGTCCGCGAGGGTATAGCCGCAATTCAGCTTACCGGCTATGTTAGGGTGAAGTACAGCGGAGACACCGCTCCCACCGTAGGCTTTTGTCTGCTTTCCGGCGACGGCAGCGGAAATGTCAAGGTCGTCACCAGCGGCGGACGTTCGATGCTTGTAACCGCCGTTGATACAACCGCGAATACGGTTGACATAATTCTTTAATAATAAAACAGTAATTCAAGAAAGGAAGATAAAAACATGGCATACGATAACATACGAATTGAAAAAGGAATGTACAGAGCTCCCGGCGGACTGACCGGCGCACTCGAAAAGCTCGACCCGTCGGCCGAGTACAAAAACACCGAGCTTGAGGGTCTGGACGCTTATCAAAGACAGCTTAAGCGCTTTGATATAAGTGTTGCCGGCGCCGGATCGAGCACGGTTGAAAAGTTCTTTCAGACCTCCGACTCGGCGGCTCTTTTCCCCGAATATGTAAGCCGCGCCGTAAGGCTCGGTATGAATGAGGGTGACAAGCTTTCTTCCATAGTTGCAACCACCACCCGAATTAAGGGTATGGATTACCGCACCATAAAGAGCAATGCCGACGAGGAATCGCTGCAGCTTAAATCGGTAGCCGAGGGCGCCGTTATCCCCGAGACCACCATAAAGGTCAGCGACAAGCTCGTTAAGCTTAAAAAGCGCGGCAGAATGCTGGTTGCTTCCTACGAGGCTCTTCGCTTTCAGCGCCTTGATCTGTTTACCGTAACCTTAAAACAGATCGGTGCCCATATTGCCCGTCAGCAGTTTGCCGACGCCGTTTCGGTGCTTACCGATTCCGCTTCTTCGGTAACCCTTGCTGCCGAAAAAACCCTTTCCTATGCCGACTTTATAAGCCTTTGGAACGATCTTTATCCTTATGAGCTTAATACCATGGCGGCTTCCCCGGCGATGATTTCAAAAATGCTCGGTCTTACCCAGTTCCAGAATCCCAACACCGGCATAAACTTCGCCGGAACCGGAAAGCTCAGCACTCCGCTCGGCGCCGAGGTTGTAAAGTCCAAGGCTGTCGGTTCGGATACTATAATCGGCCTTGACCGCAATTATGCTCTTGAAATGGTGGTTGCCGAGGATGTTTCGGTAGACTATGACCGTCTTATCGACCGTCAGCTTGAAAGAGCGGCGATCACCTCTATTGCCGGCTTCTCCAAGATATTCCCCGAGGCCGTAAAGCTTATAAAAATCTAAATAAAGGCGGAGAAAACTCGCCGCTTTTAAAAATTTCGGCCGCGCCGGAGGGGCTTTCTTTAAGGCGCGGCCCTTGATTTTAAAGGAGGTATAAAAGTGGACGAATATACGGTTTTGGAGTACTTTATGCTTTATTCCGGACTCGACGCAAAGGCGGCAGCCAACTGGTTTTCGGTGGTTACTGCCTGTGCCGAGTATGTAAGAAGAATCGTGCGAAAGGGCGTAGATATCGCTCGGAATAAAAAGCTGCTTTGCGACGCGGCCGGTGCCCTTGCCTTTTATCGGTATACTCTTGCTCAGTATACCGACGAATCGGCGGCGTCGTTTTCGGCCGGAGACGTTAAAATTTCAACCGACATCGAAAAAAGCTGCAATGCTGCAAAAATGCTTAAAGACGCGGCCTTCGAGAGCATAAAGGACATTATCGAAACTGGCGATTTTTATTTTTGTACGACAGACGGCGGTGCGGTATGAGAAGTGTGGATGTTTTTTCCGAAATGGTCAAACGCCACGGACTGCCTCTTACCATGAGCGCAAAGAACAATCCGCTTAACAACCGGCAGTTCAGTGCTTTTATCCAGCCGCTCAGATATAAAAACAAGATGTATCTCGACGGCACCTATTCCGAGGTCGGCTATATAGATCAGGCATATTATCTTTACATCGGACCGCCCGACATAAATATTTTATCCCTGCCAGAGGATGCGACGGTGGAATTCATGGGTAAAAAGTACAACTTCACCCGGAGCGAAAAGGTGGCAATCGGCCAGCAGGTTCTTTACTACTGGTCGGTTTTGCGTTCAACAATAGAGGAGGCTTAAAGGATATGACGAACTACGGCGGTTTGATAAGAACCATACAGCTGTATTTTTCTTCGAAAACCTCTTTCTCCGATGTAAAATTCGTCACCGAATTTCCCAAGGGGAAAAAGAGCCAGCCGCTTGCCCGGCCTACGGTTTCCATCGGCATTGAAAGCATAACCGATAAAAAGGTTGACGGAGTTTACGATAAATCGGATCCTCCGGTATTGCTTTACAATCGGATAGCGGTTATGAGAATACAGTTTTTTATTCATGTTCCGCAGTCGCATGAGGGGGTCGAATGCTACGATATAGCAACAAGAATAGCTGCTGCTTTGCTTGAAAGCAATTTCAACTATAACTTTGATCAGCTTGATTGCGGCAGCATTAAGTACGACCGCGATATAGGGGCGTTTGTCCAAAAGGCGGTAATAGGAATAACCGATAAAACCATCGATTCGTGATGACGGTTTAAACAGAAAACAGGGCTTACCGGGTTTTATGTGACCGGCAGGCCCTGCTTTTTTATTTGTTTTTTGTTGCCCGGTGATTAAATTCGGATATTATTGCCTTTTTAAAACCGCAACAAAGCTTTTTGCGGCGGTTTGATCGGTTTTAACAGAATTTCAAAAAATCCTTTACTATAGGCAGTGGCGGGTTATCCTTTTTCCATATTAAAACACAGCTTGTGTAAAGCTCCTGTTCGGCAAGAACTTTTACGGTTAAGTCCGAGCACAGCTTTCGCATCGAATCGGGAAAGATCGCCGTCGCAAGCCCCTGACGCACCCACAGCATGGCGTCGCGTGCGTCATCGCACACACAAAAGATGTCCGGCTTTATTGAGCGCCGGGAAAAGGCCGCGCGTATAAGCTCCTCGTAACGACGGTAGAGTATAAGGGGGCTGTCGGTAAGGTCTGACAGGGTAATATTTTCCGTCATTCCGGACTTTTCTTCAAATCTCTGGCTGCTCGGAGATACGGCTATCATCGGCTCTTTTGAAATCAGCTTTGAATTGACCTCGTCAAGTCTTAACGGTGTGCGAACAACCGAAATATCTATTATTCCGTCAAGCAGCTGCTGAAAAAGGGCCTGACTCGCCCCGTCGCGGACCTCAAAATCAACGTCGGGGAATTCCTTTGTAAACCGGCTTATAATCGGCAAAACGGTGGTTGCGGTCGATGAGGTTATACCCATTCTAAGCACCCGCCTTTTGCCGATGGATTGTACCTCTTTGTTCATCGATGCCGTATATTCGAGCAGACTGCATGCCCTTTCGTATAACAGCTTTCCGGCAATGGTGGGCGACACGCCGCACCCCGTTCGCGTAAGCAGGGAGACGCCGAGCTCATCCTCGAGTTTTTTTATCTGAAGGCTCAAAGGTGGCTGGGACATGTTAAGCCGTCTTGCCGCTTCGTTTATGCTACCTGTTTCGATGATTTTGCAGAAGTATTCAAGTTGTCTTAATTCCAAATCGCACCCTCCGGTAATATATTTTATATATTGATTACAAACAAAAACAATATTATTTATATTGATGATACTGTATTATAATAAACTTGTCAATAATTATAATCGGTGGGTTTTGATGAAAGTAATTTTTAAGTATCTGAAGTATTACATCAAAGAAAGTATACTGTCCCCGGCCTTTAAGCTTTTGGAGGCGGTTTTGGATCTGCTTGTTCCGGTGGTCGTCGCCCGTATGATAGACGGCGCCGTGGGCGCAAAGTCGGGGGATATTACGGCTGAAACCGGTGGTTCTGCGGCTATGCGGTATTTTTTTGTTTTGATAATAATGGCGGTGGTGGGGCTTTCGGCCTGTCTTGTCGCACAGTATTTTGCCGCGAAGGCAAGCGCCGGCGCCGCCGGCAGATTAAGACAGGATATGTTTTCAAAAATACAGACCTTTTCCTTTTGTGAGCTTGACCGCTTTGGAACGGATACGCTGATAACGCGGCTAAGCGACGATGTAAACCAGGTTCAGACCGGCCTTAATATGGGATTAAGGCTCTTGCTTAGAAGTCCGTTTATAGTTTTCGGCGCTATGATAATGGCCTTTACGGTGGATGTCGAATGTGCGCTTGTGTTCGCCGTAACCGTGCCGCTGCTTTTTGCGGCCGTTTTTACGATAATGTTTATAACCATTCCGCTTTATACAAAGGTCCAGTCGTCCCTTGATAAGGTTACCCTTTTAACGAGGGAGAATTTAAGCGGAGTGAGGGTAATAAGGGCGTTTTGCCGGGAGGACCGGTCGGTAGAGGAGTTTGAAACGGCTTCCGATTATCTTACAAGGCTTAATCTGTTTGTCGGCAGAATATCCACCCTTATGAATCCCCTTACCTATGTAATTATCAACATCGGTGCGGCCGTGATGATAAACGAAGCCGGAATAAGGGTCAATATAGGCGCTCTTACAACCGGGCAGACGGTGGCGCTTTACAATTATATGCTACAGATAACCATTGAGCTTATAAAGCTCGCGACCCTTGTTATAACCCTAAACAGGTCTATTGCGTGCGCCTCGCGCGCCGGCGAGGTTTTAAATACAAAAACGAGTATGGAATATCTGCCGGACGATAAGGCGATTGGGGGCGCCGATGTGTCGGATATTGCACCGGATGATAAAAACGGGAGCATACCGGAGAATATAAAAGAGAATCAAAAGAAAAATATACCGGACGGTAACGGGGCGGATAAAAATACCGGAAATGTGCGTTATATTCAGGCCGACGAGAAAAAAGCACCGACTTGCCGGCATGATAGAAAAAAAGAAAAACTATCAGGCGCATTGACGGCAAGCGCCGGGGAAAATCCCCTTTCTGAGCCAAACGAAGCAACAGCCGCGATTCCGGCGGTTTGCTTTAAAAATGTTACCTTTTGTTATCCGTCGGCAGCCGAGCCGTCGGTTAAAAACGCCGAGTTTTCGGTGCTGCCGGGGCAAAGGGTCGGTATAATCGGCGCTACGGCCAGCGGAAAAACCAGCCTTGTGAATCTTATCTCCCGTTTTTACGATCCGCAAAACGGCGAGGTGCTCCTTTTCGGAAAAAACATTAAAAATTATTCCCATGAGTGGCTGTCCAAAAATATAGGGGTGGTTCAGCAGAAAAATCTGCTCTTTTCCGGAACGGTAAGGGAAAACCTTAAATGGGGGGACGAAAATGCCGACGATGAGACATTGTGGCAGTCCCTTAAAACGGCGCAGGCCGAATCGGTTATAAAGGATAAGCCGGGCGGACTGGATTTTTATATTGAGGCTATGGGGAGAAATCTCTCGGGCGGACAGCGTCAGCGGCTGTGTATAGCCCGGGCTCTTGTAAAAAGGCCGAAGATATTAATACTTGACGACAGCTCGAGCGCTCTTGATCTTGCAACCGACGCCGCCCTCAAAAAAGCGCTTTCGGAATTAAAAAACACAACCGTTTTTACCGTATCGCAACGTATTTCGGGCGTTCGGGAGAGCGATATCATACTTGTAATAGACGGCGGCGAAATTGTCGGCAAAGGAACCCATGATGAGCTAATGGAGGCTTGCTTCGTATATAAGGGAATCTACGATTCGCAATTTCCCGACGGAGAAAGGGGGGGACAGCTGTGAGTAAATCGGTAAATGCATCCGGTAAAAATAAAGAGGGCACCAAAGGAAAAGGCGGCTCCTTTGCGGTTTTAAAAAAGCTTATTCCCTTTATCGCTCAGTATAAGGGATCGCTTATACTTTGTATCTTGTTTTCGGCGGCAGGGGTTATTTTGCAGCTTTACGTCCCGATTTTGTTCGGCGAGGCAATAGACAGAATAATCGGTGCCGGAGCGGTTGATTTTTACGGGCTTTCGGTATGCCTTTTAAAGGTGGTCGGTGTGGCCTGTGTGTCGGCGGTTTGCGTTTGGGGGATGAATTTGTTCGGCAACCGCATATCCTACAACACCGTAAGGTCGCTTAGATCAAAGGCGATAAGACATTTGCAGTGGCTGCCCATTTCGTTTTTTGATAAAAACAGCTCGGGAGATACCGTAAGCCGTATCATCGCCGATACCGACGTTGTGTGCGACGGACTGCTCCTCGGATTCACCCAGCTTTTTTCGGGGGTTGTTACAATAATCGTGACCCTTGTGTTTATGTTTATAAAAAGCCCGGTTATAACCGGTATGATAGTTCTGCTTACCCCTTTGAGCTTTATAGTCGCAAGGGTTATATCCAAAAAGACCTTCGGACTGTTTAAAAAACAAAGCAGGACACGCGGTGAGCAGCTTGCCCTTATTGACGAGATAATAAACGGACAAAAAACGGTAAAGGCCAACGGGTACGAAAAAAGGGCGACCGAAAGATTCAGCGAGCTCAACGACCGGCTTGTTAAGGACAGCTGCCGAGCAATTTTTTCAAGCAGTCTTACAAACCCGTCTACCCGTTTTATAAACAGCATTATATATGCCGGAGTAGCGCTTATCGGCATTAACCTGATAAGAAGCGGCAGCCTTACGGTGGGCGGTCTTTCGGTAATGCTGGCGTATGCTAACCAGTACATGAAGCCCTTTAACGACATAAGTTCGGTTATAACCGAGCTGCAAAACGCCCTTGTGTGCGCCGACAGGATGTTTGAGCTCATGCAGGAGGAGCCGATGAAGGAAGAAACGGACAACCGTCTTTTTTGCACCAAGGGTAAGGTCGAAATCGAGAATCTTTATTTCAGCTACGATAAATCCCGTCCCCTTATAGAGGATTTTTCGCTGTCGGTCAGCCCGGGGACGAGGGTGGCCGTTGTCGGCCCTACGGGATGCGGAAAAACCACCCTTATTAACCTGCTTATGCGGTTTTACGATGCCGACAGCGGAAGTATATCGGTCGATTCGGTGCCGATCGATTCGGTGACCCGGCGGTCACTGAGGAAAAATTTCGGAATGGTATTACAGGATACCTGGATAATGAATTCCACGGTAAGGGAGAATATCCGTTTCGGCCGTCCCGAAGCACAGGATGACGAGGTTATAAAGGCGGCCGAGGCGGCTCACTGCATGGGATTTATAAAGCAATTGCCGGACGGCCTTGACACCGTTTTGAATGAGAATACCTTGAGTCAGGGCCAGCGGCAGCTGCTTTGTATCGCCAGGGTAATGCTGTGCCGTCCGCCGATGCTTATTCTTGACGAGGCAACCTCAAATATCGATACCCGCACCGAGGTGCTTATTCAGCGCGCATTTGATGAGCTTATGTGCGGACGGACGAGCTTTGTGGTAGCCCACAGGCTTTCGACCGTGGTGGACGCGTCGGTAATAATAGTTATGCGCTCGGGACATATTGTCGAAAGCGGAACCCACGAGCAGCTTATGAAAAAGGGCGGCTTTTACAGCGAGCTTTACAACAGTCAGTTTTTACCCCCGGCGTAAGCGCAAAGAGCGTATTAAAACCCGTTTTCTTCGATAAAATCGGGCTTTGATGTGTGTGCCTGTTTTAAGGCGTAAAACGCGTGAAATTTGTGTTACTTGAAAAATGGCGGTAATATATGGTATAATCGCAAATGTGAAAGATGTTGATTTTTTCTTTGCTCGCTTAAAGCCAAAGAGAATGTCGCATAATCTGTGTGCGAAAAAGGTGATTATTACATGCCGAATTTTACAAAGCAGGCGATAAAGGCATCCTTTATGAAGCTTTTGAACGAACAGCCCTTAAGCAAAATAAGCGTCAGAAGCATAGTCGAGGACTGCGGCATAAACCGCAATTCCTTTTATTATCACTATCAGGATATAACCGATCTTATAGAGGAGATAATAAAGGAGGAGGCCGATGCGCTTATAATAAAATATCCGTGCATAAGCTCCCTTAAGGAGTGCGTCGACGTGGCCTTTAAGTTTGCTCTTGAAAATAAAAAGGCGGTTATGCACATTTATAATTCGGCCAACCGCGATATATACGAGCGTTCGTCAATGGAGCTTTGCGAATATGTCGTCACACGGTATATTGATACCGTTTTTGCCGACGAACAGGTAGGTCTATACGACCGAAATGCTGCGATTCGCTTTTTTAAATGTGAACTGTACGGTCTTACGGTGGACTGGATTCGCTCAGGCATGAAGGACGACGCCATAGAGGAGATTTACCGTATTGTCGAAATTTGCCGGGGAATGTCGGAGGAGCTTATTAAACGAAGCCGCAACTGCCCCGGGGGATCGATTTTTTCCGAAAATGCCAAACCGGTCTGACGGGGAATTGTTTTTTGCAATGACGGGTCGATCTGATAACGAAAGAAAATCATTATAAGTGAAATATTGCAAGCGCCGATAACGGATTACGTATCGTTACCGGTGCTTTTTATATACGGCGGATTCGCTCGGATTTTTTTCCTTCTAGCGGATAAAAACGCCCTTCGCCGGTAAAGCCAAAACCGGTAAAGGGCATTTTTGGGCAAAAAATAAGATTTGTCTGTTTTTTATACAGCAATATCGGCGTTGTCTATTTTTACGGCAGGGTTCCTTTTTTGTCCATTTTGTTTATTAGAAACCGTGTATATACTGTTAACGTGAAAAATAACCATACGTATGAGTTGAAAGGAGGCGTTCTTATGCGTTCGGTATTACCCATGAGAACAGCCAAAATAGGTTACATTGTTATCTCGGCGGCGCTTTGTCTGCTCGGGATTGCGGCCATCGCTTTTCCGGGGTTTATGGCATCGTTTATCGGGGTTATATGCGGAATATTGCTTATAGCCTTCGGATGTATAAGGATTGTCGGCTATTTGTCGAGGGATCTTTACCGGCTGGCGTTTCAGTACGATCTGACCCTCGGGATACTGCTTATAGCGCTCGGAATTATGATGCTTATAAGCCCAAAGAGTTTTATGACCTTTATGTGCATAGCGCTCGGGCTTTATATTTTGGCCGACGCACTGTTTAAGGTACAGATCGCAAGCGAATCCAAGCGCTTCGGTATAGGCCCGTGGTGGCTGATTCTTGCCCTTGCGATAATTACCGGAGTTTGCGGGCTTATGCTTATGTTCCGTCCGGGACAAAGCAGCGATGTGCTGATGATACTTTTCGGCATTACCCTTTTGAGCGAGGGAATACTCAATATCAGCACCGCGATAGCAACGGTAAAAATAATAAAGCATCAACAGCCGGATGTAATTGAAGTTAAGTACTACAGTGATAAGGAAAGCGAGGAATAAAGGAATATGAGACTTTCTCAGGCAATTGTAAAATGCCGTATTCCGATTATCATTATTACCCTTGTGCTTATGGTGCCGTCGGTATTGGGCATGCTCGGCACAAGGATCAATTACGATATGCTCAATTACCTGCCGAGCGATATGGACACGGTAATAGGGCAAGAGGAGCTTAAAAACGATTTCGGCAAGGGAGCATTTTCGCTTATCATCGCCGAGGATATGAGCGATAAGGACGTCGCTTCCCTTTGCGATAAAATAGAACAGGTCGAGCACGTCGACAGCGTAATATGGTATTCCACCCTGGCCGACATATCGATTCCGAAGGAGCTTATTCCCGACGAGATATATAAGGAGTTCAATACCGATAACGCGACCTTAATGGCGGTGTTTTTCGACAGCGCTACCAGCGAGGACGTCACCATGGAAGCGATCCGCGAAATACGTTCGCTCGCCGGAAAGCAATGCTTTGTGTCCGGCATGTCGGCTCTTGTTACCGACCTTAAGGACCTGTGCGAAAGAGAAGAGCCGATATATGTCGGCCTTGCGGTTTTGTTTGCCCTTATAGCAATGGTCGCCTTGCTTGACGGCTGGCTCGTTCCTTTCATCTTTTTGGCGTCGATCGGAATGATGATACTGATAAACCTCGGTACCAACTACTTTTTCGGGGAAATATCCTACATAACCAAGGCGCTTTCGGCGGTTTTGCAGCTTGCCGTTACAATGGATTACTCCATTTTCCTTTGGCACAGCTACAACGAGCAAAGAGAAAAATATCAGGATAACAAACAGGCCATGGCCGTCGCCATTCATGATACCTTTACATCGGTGCTCGGCAGCTCAATAACCACCGTCGCCGGATTTGCGGCCCTTTGCTTTATGAGCTTTACGCTCGGTCGCGACCTCGGCATAGTAATGGCTAAGGGCGTTATCTTCGGCGTTATAGGCTGTGTAACGGTTTTGCCGTCGCTTATTCTTGTGTTCGACAAGCCCCTGCAAAAGACCAAGCATAAATCAATAATACCGAACATGAACCGTTTTTCAAAGGGTGTGCTCAAGGTTTTCCCGGTATTCATTATAATATTCGCATTGCTTATTCCGCCGGCATATTACGGTTATTCCAAGACCAACAAAGAGGTCTATTACGACATGGGACAGTGCCTGCCGGAGGATATGGAATACGTAATAGCCAATTCCAAGCTGTCGGACGATTTTGACATCGCTTCGACCCATATGCTGCTTGTGGATGCGTCTCTTCCTCAAAAATCCGTTCGCAACATGATGGACGAAATGGAACAGGTGGACGGCGTTAAATACGTTTTGGGACTTAAAAGCGTCGTGGGTTCGCGTGTGCCCGAGGAGGTTCTTCCCGACAGTATCCGCGAGATACTTAAAAGCGACAAATGGGAGCTTATGCTTATAAACTCCGAATACAAGGTCGCAAGCGATGAGGTTAACGACCAGATTGATTCACTAAATGCAATACTTAAAAAGTATGACGATACCGGAATGCTTATAGGCGAAGCGCCCTGCATGAAGGATATGATCGAGACCACCGATCACGACTTCAAGGTGGTAAACGCCGTATCTATCGTAGCGATTTTCATTATTATACTGCTTGTTGAAAAGAGCATTTCATTGCCCTTTATACTTATTGCGGTTATCGAGCTTGCAATATTCATAAACCTCGGCTTGCCGCATTATCTCGGCCAGTCGCTGCCCTTTATTGCGCCGATATGCATAAGCACCATTCAGCTCGGCGCGACGGTGGACTACGCCATACTTATGACCACGAGGTACAAAGCCGAGCGCATGAGCGGCAAGAGTAAGCGCGATAGCATACAGGTTGCCCTTTCGACCTCCATTCCCTCAATAATCGTTTCGGGCTTCGGGCTTTTTGCGGCGACCTTCGGCGTTGCGGTTTATTCGGATATAGACATCATCAGTTCAATGTGCATGCTTATGGCGAGGGGCGCCGTGGTCAGTATGCTTTGCGTAATCTTTATACTGCCGGCCATGCTTATGCTCTTTGATAAGGTTATCGGAGCCACCACCCTCGGCATGAGAAAAAAGATTAAAATGAATACGGTAAATACAGTGAATACGGAGGTATCGAATATATGAAAGACAGAGCATTAAAGGCAGCGGCGATCGGTGTTTGTGCCGCCGTTACATTAGGCTGCACGGCCGTTACGGCGGCGTCATCGCTTAAAGAAACGTCGTCGGTCGGCGATGTTGTATCGAAGGTACAGCTTGTATCGGGACAGGAGAAATCCGACATCGAAAAGGACGAAACGGTCTACGTTTTGGCCGGAGCCGACGGCAGCGTCAAAAAAATAATCGTAAGCGACTGGATAAAGAATAATATCGCGGCCGATAAGATCACCGATCAGACTCCCCTTGAAAACGTCGAGAACGTAAAAGGGGACGAAAGCTACGTTTTAAACGGTGAGAATATGCGCGTATGGGACGCACAGGGCAACGACATCTATTGTCAGGGAACAATAGAAAAGGAGCTCCCCGTTAATCTTTCGGTGTCTTATAAGCTCGACTCAAGGAGCATATCGGCCGAAGAGCTTGCCGGAAAAAGCGGCCGTGTAAGCATTCGTTTTGATTACAAAAACAATCAGTACGAGACCGTATCAATAGACGGCAAGGACGAGAAAATTTACGTCCCCTTTGCAATGCTAACCGGCATTATGCTTGATACCGACAAATTTACAAATGTCGAGATAACAAACGGCAAGCTGATAAACGACGGCAGCCGCATAATCGCCGCCGGAATAGCCCTGCCGGGACTGCAAAGCAACCTCAACGTCGATAGGGATAAATTTGAAATTCCGGATTACGTCGAAATTACGGCCGACGTTAAGGAATTCGAAATGACTAACACCGTAACCGTTGCGACCAATGAGCTGTTCAGCGGTGTAAATACCGACGGATTTGACGATTTAAGCGATCTCGAAGGGTCGCTCGGCGAGCTTGAAGATGCTATGAATAAGCTTATAAACGGCTCGGCTTCGCTTTACGGCGGACTTTGCACCCTGCTTGAAAAATCCGACGTGCTGGTTTCAGGTATAGACGCTCTTGTTTCCGGCGCGACCGAGCTTAAAAACGGAGCGGACACGCTCGACAGCGGCGCCGGCGCTCTTGAAAGCGGAACGGCAGCCTTAAACAGCGGTGCCGGCACCCTTAAAGAGGGCACCGAATCGCTTGTCGGAGGACTTTCCGAGCTGTGCGAGCACAACGGCGAGTTGAACGCGGGTGCCGAAAAGGTCTTTAATACGCTCCTTTCGAGCGTTAACGATTCGGTTGCCGCAAAGGGCATTACCATCGAAAAGCTGACCATCGAAAATTACAAAGAGGTGCTTTCCTCCCTTTTGAACAGTCCGGACGACACCCAAAAGGCCGAGCTGATAGCCATAGCGGATTCGACATTAAACAGCCAGCTGGCTGCCGCAAATGTCCCCGAGGCATATTATCCGGCGGTAAAATTCATGCTTTATGAACGTCTTTCAAAGGGCATGACCACCGAGGAAGCAATGGCCGAAATAACCACCGTACTCACCCATGCCGGAATGTATGCGGCCGATCACGAAAAATACGCCTCATTTGCGGCCGACGCGCTCACCCTTCAAAAAGCGGCGGCCTCGGCAGCAAGCGATCAGGGAAAAGCAGCGATAAACGGACTTTGCCTCTCGCTTGCCTCAAAGACCCTTGAGCCGGCCATTACCTCGGCTATAGAGCAGCTTGACGAATACAATGAATTTTATACCGGAATTGCCGATTACACCTCGGGCGCAAAATCTGCCCACGACGGAGCCGAACAACTTGCCGGCGGTGCTTCCTCCCTTAAGGAGGGAACCGAGCAGGTGAACTCAGGCGCTTCCGCACTCAAAGCCGGTACGGCGGCGATAAGCGCCGGCGCCGAAAAGCTGCTTGCCGGCGTTATACAGATGAAGGACAAAACCCCCGCCCTTATAAACGGTATAACCGCACTCAAGGACGGATCGTATGAGCTTAAAAGCGGACTCGGGCAGTTCGGCAGCGAGGGTGTTGAAAAGCTGGTTGACGCCGTGGACGGCGATCTCGGATCGCTTGTTACCCGCATTAAGGCGACGGTCGACGTTTCAAAGGATTATCGCTCCTTCTCGGGACTTTCATCCGATATGAGCGGCAAGGTAAAGTTTATATACCGCACCGACGCTATTAAGGTGAGCGAACAGTAAGCGGCTGCTTTTGTCCGATATTAAAGCAAAATTGATTTTGACAATACCATCCTTAGTTTGAAAGACCCGGAGACACGGATTTCACCTTATGAGATCCGCGCCTCCGGGCCGCTTTTTATATTTTGTTTTTTTGCCGTCGATTGACAAGGGTAGACGGTCGATTAATTGACGATGGGTCGATGAGTTAATCGGTACATATTTATCAATCCATTACTGTCCGGTCTGCCTGCAAACGGCTTATAGGCCTGTAATGCCTTACATTACATATCGTGTTATATATCATGCCGGATTTCGAGCAGGGTGTCTACCGCTATATGCATTTCCGGATGGCCGCGATATGCCGCGACCAATTCCTTCTCATGCGAGGAAAGCACAAGCCCCGAGCCGTCGGGATTGTAAAAATCGTCGTCCTCATCGGGAATATCCTTTATAAAGGTTCCGTTTGTGGTTCTTCTCGGCCATGCCATTATATCGTCGGGATCGAGCAGCCGCTCGGGTTTTTCGGTGTCGGCGTTTATCCAGGCGATCTCCTTGATTATAAGCTTTACGTTATCTCCGTTGTGAAGCTCGTCATAGGTGAGAATTTTCCCCTCAAGCCGATGTCGGCAAAGCTCGGGAGTTATTTCTATGACGTCGCTTTTTATAACGGCGAAGCCGTAGCGATCCTTTGGGGCAATTTCATATTCCGAAAGACATATGTTGGTTTTCATTATTTCGAAAAAGTCTTCGTCATTTACTGTGGTCTTAAAGCATAAAATCGGTAAATGGTTTGTAAGTCCGCTTATAAGCACCTTTATTTGCATATAGTAGTTTCCCGGAGGAAATGTATTGTCAAAATTCCAGAATATAAAATCATTCTTTGTGCCTGTTTTTATACTCCAGCCGAAAAGCTTTTCCGACGGTATCGACAGGGTCTTGCTTATGCGGTCGAACATATCGAGACTTATGGCGTTTGTTCCGGTCTCCCAACCCGAAACCGTCGTGTTGGATACGCCAAGGCAATCGGCCAGCTGTTTTTGGGTGAGTCCCCGCTTTTTTCGGTAATATGTTATTCTCTGAGATACTTCATTTTTCTTTGTTTCCACTTATATAACCTCCACCTATATGAAAATATCATAATTTTTAAGAAATTTCAAGCATTTTTTAGTGTGAGGCTTGACAAAATACATTCTTACTGTTATATTTATTACAGGCAAAATGGAATTCGGGCTAAAAATGCCAAAAAATCCGTAGGAATTTTCCATTAAGCATAAAATTTGCTTAAAAACGGAGGAGTATGGCCTTTCTGGTTCTGTTGGTCTAATAAAATTGCGAGGAGAAAAGAGTAATGAACACGAAAGTTAAAAGCATACTGGCACTGTGTGTAGCGCTGTTCATGCTTGTAACCGGTCTTGTTGCAGTACCGGCATCGGCTGAGCGGAGTTATTTTATCCGTTGGACCGACGCTGACGGCGCCATAAATCCGGTTAACCATGTGGCGCTTTCTACAGCCACACCCGAAGACGGCAACTATGGTAACTACCATTATGCCGCTCAGGAATTTATACCTGTTAACAATAATTTGAGCGGTGTAAAGCTCAAATTCAATCTTACGGCCGGTTCCGCAAAAATGCATATTGAAATACGCGAACAGGCCAACGGCGACGCATTACTTGCCAAGGATATCGATATAAACAGCCTCGGTAACGGCGGTTTTTGGTATACATTCAACTTCGGCGAGAATGTTACCCTTACTCCGTACAACACCTATTATATCGTATGGTGGGCAACCGAGCGTACCGCTTCGAGCCTTATGCTCAACTATGCGACCGACAATTCGGCGAACACCGGACCGAGCGGCTGGGCTCACGGTATGACCACAGATACTTTTGAAAAGGTATCTAACGTTATATTCGGCTTTGAGCTTATTACCGATGTTATAAGCGATCAGGCCTCCTTTGCAAAGTGGACCGACGATGACGGCGCTATAAACCCGGTTTATCACCTGGCTCTTGCCGGCGCCGGTGAGTCGGACGCCAATTACGGCAACTACCAGTATATTGCTCAGGAAGTAATTCCTAACAACAGCAATTTAAGCGGCTTTAAGGTGAAGCTCAATCTTACCGCCGGCACGGCTAAGATTCACACCGAGGTTCGCCGCGAAATGACCGGGAGCCCGATATATCAAAAGGATATAGATATTGTAAGCCAGGGTGACGGCGGATTTTGGTACGATCTTAACTTCGGTCAGGATCTTAACGTAAAGCCCTTTGAGACCTATTATCTTCTTTGGTGGGCGGTTGACCGCACTCCGACGAGCGTAATGATAGTTTACGCCACCGATAATTCCGCCAACAACGGTCCCAGCGGCTGGATACACGGCATGGCTCAGGATTCTTACGCCCGTGCAAAGAACCTTATATTCGGTTTTGAGCTTGACACCTATGTCACCGGCGTTCCGGCCTACACCCCTGCACAGCTCGTAAGCGAAAAAATTGCGGCACTTCCCGCAACCGACGATCTTACCCTTAACGATAAGGCGGCCGTTGCCGAAGCAAGAGCTGCTTACGACGATCTTAAGGAAGAAGAAAAGGCAGACGTTGAAAACTTCAATGTGCTGCAGGCGGCTGAGGAAAAAATAGCTCAGCTTGAAGAAATTGCAGCGGCAAACGACATGAAGGCGGCTATCGACCGTCTCCCCGATGCCGAGGGCATAAGCGTTATATTTGAGAATGACGTAAACTCAATGCTCGATAAGTATAACACATTCTCTGATGTCGCAAAGGAAACCGTTACTAATTATGCAAAGCTCAATGAGCTTAAAACCGCTATAGATACCTTGAAGGAGAAGCTTACCGATACCAAGAACGCGCTTGCACTCAAAGAGAATGCTTCCTCGGCTCTTACTCCGGTAGGAGCTCAGCGCGGCTGGCGTATTAAGCCGGGACAGTCCAACAACTGGGCTATGTACGGGTTTGCTCACAGCTTCGGTGAGGGTACCTACAAGCTTGCGGTACGTGTAAAGCTCGGTAATTTAGGCGGGGCTCCCGTGCTTTCGCTTAAAACCACCGACAATACCGCAAACGGAGCAGAGGTGCTGAAAAAGGACTTGGGCTTCACCGATTATGATGAAGCAACCAAGGACGAAGACGGCTTTGCAATGCTTTATACCGACGATTTCGTTGTTAACGCCGAGCTGGCATCGCATGTGCTTGAAGGTAAGGTTTTTGTATACGGCGAATTCCACGGCGAAGATATGCTTGTTGTTATTGACGGTGTTTACTGGGTCAAGGCCGACGATACCTCGGTCGTTTACAGCAAGGTTGAAAATCTTTCCGCATGGGGTGCGAAGATTCTTGAAGGCTCGCTTTATTACGATACCGAAAAGCCCGAATACCTCGAGTTTACCCGTGACGAGAGCAAGGATGCCGATTATGAATTCGGTTATTCGCTCGACAATATAAATCTCGGCAACCTTAAAAAAGGCAAATACGCGGTTGAGCTTGAATACAGTGCGCTTGACGGTGCAGGCAATATGTTTGAGGCTGAGGTCTGGGCAGGCGGACAAAAGGTTTCGTCGAGCCTTGTTTCGGCCGACGCTTATAAAAACAGCGCCAAGACCGCAAATGCCACCACTGCCGTTAAGGTTAATTTCGAGCTTGAAAGCGCTGCTGACGCCACTTTCAAGGTTTATCAGATGAACGCCGCGACGGTTCGTTACTATAATGTACGTTTTTATGAGCTTGAAGTCGTAAATATCGATGAGGCCGTACAGGCGGTTATAACCCTTATAGATGAGCTCCCCGAAGCTGGCAGCGTTGCCGTCAGCGATACCGCTAAGGTAAAGGAGGCTGTTGACGCTTACGAGGGTCTGACCGACGAACAAAAGGCGGACGTTACAAACCGTGAGAAGCTTGACAGCGTCCTTGCAGCCTATAAGGGAAAGAGGCTCGGCGATGTCGACGCCAACGGTGAAATAACCGCTACCGACGCACTTTTGGCGTTGCAGGCAGCGGTCGGCAAGATCGAGCTTGAGGGCTTTGACTTCTTTGCAGCCAACGTTGACGGTAACGAGGGAATAACCGCTACCGATGCGTTGCTTATTCTTCAGCGTTCGGTTGGCAAGATAACTTCGTTTTGAAAGGATTTCCTGGTTTAACTTATGAAAAAATCTATAATACAGTTTTTATGCCGTATTATGGTTGTCGTAATGCTTTTCGCCGTACTGCCTGTGTTTTCTCAGGCAGCCGGCGGAATGTACGGCGATTTGAACGGTGATACAAAAGTAAACGCTACCGACGCTCTGATCGTACTTCAGGCGGCGGTAGGAAAAATCAGTCTGAGCGAGGGAGATCAAAAGCTCGCCGATGTTGATGGTTCAGGAGATGTTATGGCAACGGATGCGCTTTTAATACTTCAGAAGGCTGTCGGAAAGATAGATAGATTCCCTGTAGAACAGACTGAAAAAAAGGTTACTTGGCTTGAAAGTGCTTCGGGAATTGTAAGCGAGACCGAGCCTTATATCCCGGCCGAGGGCGAGATAAAGACCCTTTATCAGAGCAATGTCGGATATTCGGGAAATTATGCTATCGAGACCGATTGTGTGCTCACCTATGTATACAGCAAGAAGCGCGGCGGAAATCTTAAATCATGGGTACAGGCGAGCGGCCAGATCTATGACAAGACAATGAAGGTCGGACTTATGATACCGGCAAACCGCGATGACGCCGAGTTCTTAAAGGCCAATCCGGATCGCGGAATGAAGGATGTCCAGACAACCTCCGACGGATCATACCGCAAGCATTCGAACTTCGGCGACGATATTGTTTATTACATGGTTCCGACCGAGGCTTATATCCAGTACAAATGGGAAGTTATAGATTCCTGGCTTACCGAGGACTGCAAGGTAGTCGCTATTGAGGAGCCGGAGATATGGAACAACGCCGGATATTCCGAGGGCTTTAAGGAAGAGTGGAAAAAGTACTACGGTACCGATTGGAAGGATCAGACCTCCTCGGCACAGGCAATGTACGATTCCCAGCGCTTAAAGGCATATCTCTTCAAGCGCGAGATAGAATTCCTGTCCCAGAAGATAAAGGAAAAATACCCCGATGTTACGGTTCTGCTTGCGACCCACTGCACGGTGGATTACAGTTCTCACGGCATTTCGACCGGAATGTCGATGTACGGAAGCATCCCCACCGTTGACGGCTTTATCGGCCAGACATGGTCCGACGGAGTAACCCGCTCCATTCCTTACGCAGGAAATCAATCGGTAAATACCTTTGCGGTATCGATGTATGAGTATGCCTCATATAAGGCGTTTTTGCCCGAAGGAAAGAGCCTTTATCTTTTGCAGGATCCGGCGTCTGACGCAGGATTCCCCCAGGATGTCTGCGAGAACAACTACAAAACCACCGTTGTGGCCTCTCTTATGCAGCAGGACACCGACTATTTCCAGAATACAATATGGCCTCAGCGCGCGTTTTTGCCGATGGGTCAGGATTATAAGAGTATCCAGCTCAGTGTCAATAAAATGTACAATTCCATCGCCGGACTCGGCAGCACGGTTTATTCCGGAACCAAAGGAATATACCTAGGCCTGTCGGATACAGCCGGCTGGAACATCGGCGATAGTTTTACAACATCAGGCAGGTGTCTTGAGACAGTCTACGGTATATCGGCCTCATTTATATACGAGGGAATTCCGGTAAATACCCTTTGCCTTGATACACTGACCTCGGCGGATCAGCTTAAAGACGTAAATCTTCTTATTTTAAGCTATGATTCAATGAAGCCCCAGAGTGCCAAGGCAAACGAGGCGATAGCCGACTGGGTAAAAGGCGGCGGACGTCTGCTTTATGTCGGCGGATATGACAGCTTTACCGACATAAAGAGCGAATGGTGGAGCAAGGAAAATACTACTCCGCTTGAGCATCTGATATCAAAGCTCGGTTTAGACGTTAAGGTATCGCGCGGCGTAGACCGCGGCAGTGTTCCCGTGTGGAACGGCAGCAGCATCAATGCCAATGATATTTTAAACAGCCTTTATGCCTCCAACACCTATACCTTTACCGGCGGCGGAGTAACCGCCTTCATGACTGCTTCGAACAAAAACGTCGGTATAAAGACCGATGTTGGCGACGGCGTTGTTACCATGGTGGGTTTACCGTCGGCGTTTTATGCGAAGTCCTTCTTTATGTCCAAGGTTATAAGAGAGCTTGCCGCATATACCCTTTCGGGGTCCGATATGCCGTATCAGCGGAGCGACTTTTTCAGTGCGGTTCGCGGCGATTATATAGCATATTATAACTTTAAGGCTGCACAAAGAACCGCTGACGGCAAAACCCTTGTGGATTTATTCTCGGCTAAGCTTGATGTTGTGGATGCAGGCTCGACCGTTGTTATCAATACGCCGAAGCTTTATTATGATGTTTCCAAAGCGGCGTCCGACAAAATTCCGCGCCTCGGATTTACAAACGGCGTTGACATGTCTCCGGTCACCGAAACGGCGGCAAAAACCGAATTTACGGTAACCGCTCCGTCCAACGCGACCATTGCAAGCAGGCTTTTCGGAAACGGTAAATATCCTCAGAACGTGACCGTCGTAAGCGCAAGCGGAAAACCGGGAAGCGTTATTACGGTTTGGGACAATCGCACGAATTCTCTGCTTGTGCAGACAATGTGCTCCGATATCGCCGATCCTGTTACCGTAACGGTCGAATGGGGAGATACCTATAAGGAGCTTGACAGCAACTACGAGTACAAGAGTATTTTCTTTGCTACTCAGGGGAAAACCCATGAAAACGATGAGTTCCTCTTTGATTATAACTGCCATATGAACGACGGATGCTATTTCTGCGATCTTGACACCTACTGCATATGGAGAATTGATCTTAATGCCTACAAGGACGCCTCGATGACTCTTGATGTTCTTTGTAACTATGTGGTTTCGGTATCCTTCGACAACGAAAACTGGCAGGTGGTTGAGGACTGGAGTACAATAGGTGAGTTTACCAAATTCGGCTCCAACAAAAAGAGCCTTACGGTGGCGTCGCGTTCGTACAGCGAGTCTACCGACGCTCAGTATATGTACGTCAAGCTGTCGTCCTGCTATATGGATACGACGATAAACCCGGGTCAGGGCTGGGGCGGAAATGTTCAGTGCTATACCCTTAATTATCTGAGTAAATAGCAGAAAAACAGCAATGCGGCCTAAGACGGATTGTTATTGTCCGTCTTAGTGATAACCTCCGTGCGACCGGACGGGATACACTTGATAAAACCGGATAAAAAAACTCCTGCCCGAACATGTGAAGCGCCGCACAAATAATACTTTTTACAACACGAGACCTCCCTTTTCTTAAAGATGCGGAAATCGGCCTTAAAACGTCGGTTTCCGCATCGTTTTTGTTGAGTTAAATCGAAAACTACAGCGTGAAGTATTATTATCCTATCGACTACAAAGGATATGCTTTAATCCTTATTGTGCCCGATACGGTGTCGTTTTTTGTGGATTTTAGTTTCGATAAATAACATCGTCAGCCCATAAAAAACAAAACTCCCGGTGAAGTTTATTTGCTTCATCGGGAGTTTTCCGTTTAATTTTAATTTGAGTTTTAATTATCCTTACAGTTTTACAGCGAGCTTATATACCGGCTGGCCGAATAGGCCGCGATTGCACCGTCGGCCGCGGCGGTGGTGAGCTGGCGTAAGGTTTTTCTCCGGCAGTCTCCGGCGGCGAAAAGCCCCGGAATATTTGTCAGACAATCCTCGTCGGTTTCAATGAATCCGTCGCCGTCGAGCGAGATTATACCTTTAAAAACCTCGGTATTCGGGATTTTACCGATCGCTACAAACAGTCCGTCGGCCTCAATGTCGGCCAAGGTGCCGTCGCTTGTTTTTACGGTTATTCCGGTCAGGGATTCGTCGCCATTTAAGCAGACGATCTCGGCTGACAGTATACATTCAACGTTTTCTTTGGCTCTCATTTCGCCGACGTTTTGCTCCTGGGCGCGGAAAACATCCCTTCGGTGTATAAGATACACCTTTTTGCATATATCCGAAAGATATATAGCGTCGCAGACCGCGGTATCGCCGCCGCCTACAACGGCTACGGTTTTCCCTTTGTAAAATGCGCCGTCACAAACAGCGCAATAAGATACGCCGTTTGCGCACAGCTCATCCTCTTTGGGGAGCGAAAGGTGCCGGTGCTTCATTCCGGTAGCAATGATAACCGCCTTGCATTCATAGCGCGAATCTTCGGTTATTATTTCCTTTACATTGCCCCGGTTTATAATTCCCGTAACATTTTCAAATTCGGTGTCGCACCCGTGCGATATTGCCTGCGAAAGCAGTCTGTCGGCAAATTCGGTGCCGCTTATCGATTCGATCGACGGAATATTTTCGACCCGGCTTGCAAAGGCGATCTGTCCGCCGTAGCTGTTTCCCTCAAGAATAAGGGCGGTCATTCCGGCTCTGGCAACATTCAGTGCAGCGGTCATTCCGGCGACTCCGCCGCCTATAATTATAACGTCATACATTTTTTTGTACCGTTCCTTGCTTTTTAAAACCGGCCGGGAGGGTGATCCCGGCCGATAAACTGAAAATTTAAAAATTTTTCTTGTGAGCTTCCAAGTCGTCGTCAAGGATTGTAAAATTAAGGACGATCCGGATGGACTAACGTTGCTTTATAAAATGCGAAGTTTAAAATCAGTGCTCGGCCGAAAACTTCTTTATGTTCGAGGCATTGACGTACTTTTGCGCCACGCCGTTTTCGATTACCACAAGGGTCGGGGCCTGCTTTATACCAAACTCTACCGACATCCCGGCATTTTCCTCGGCGTCAACGGCGGTGAAATTAATTCCGGCCTTGTCGAGCATCGCCTTTGCGGCACGGCAGTTAGGGCAGGTTTTTGTGGTAAAAAGGTATATTCCGTCGCCGCACTGCTTATCGCTTTGGGCGGTTGCTGCCGTATTGTCAGCACACTCCTTTACAGGGGAGGAGGTCATTTTTGATGTGGCTATGTTGTAGAGCTTGCGCTCTTTAAATTCCTGGGTCTTTCCGGCGTTCCAGTTTTGTACCGGGCGGTAGTAGCCGGTAATACGGCTGTAAACCTCCGAGGGTTCGCCGCATTTCGGACAGGTATAATGCTCGCCCGAAATATATCCGTGTGTACGGCAGACCGAATAGGTCGGCGAAATGGTGTAGTAGGGAAGACGGTGATTTTCGGCAATACGGCGAACCAGCGTTGCGGCAGCCTTCCAGTCGGGGAGCTTTTCTCCGATAAAGGCATGGAATACCGTACCGGAGGTATACAGGGTCTGAAGCTGATCCTGAATGGCAAGAGCCGAGAAAATGTCGTCGGTGTATCCTACGGGAAGATGCGAGCTGTTGGTGTAGTAGGGAACATCGCTGTTTTCGGAGGCTGTTATAATGTCCGGATAACGCTTTTTGTCATGCTTCGCAAGACGGTAAGAGGTCGATTCGGCCGGAGTAGCCTCAAGATTGTAAAGATCGCCGTACTGCTCCTGATAATCCGAAAGGCGCTCTCTCATGTGGTTTAAAACGTCAATTGCAAACTGCTGGGTTTTTTCATGGGTCAGGTCTGCTCTAAGCCACCTTGCGTTAAGACCGGCTTCGTTCATGCCGACAAGTCCTATTGTCGAAAAATGGTTATCAAACGAGCCGAGATAGTGCTTGGTATATGGATAAAGTCCTTCGCTCAGCAGCCTGGTTATTATCGTGCGCTTGGTTTTGAGCGAACGGGCCGCAATGTCCATCATGTGATCAAGATGGTTGTAGAACTCCTTTTCATCGGCCGAAATGTAGGCTATTCTCGGGAGATTTATCGTAACAACACCCACCGAACCGGTCGATTCGCCGCTGCCGAAGAATCCTCCGGATTTTTTCCTGAGCTCCCTTAAATCCAGACGCAACCTGCAGCACATGCTCCTTACGTCGCTGGGCTCCATGTCGCTGTTTATGTAGTTGGAGAAATAGGGGGTGCCGTATTTCGAGGTCATTTCAAACAACAGCTTGTTGTTTTCGGTTTCGGACCAGTCGAAATCCTTGGTTATCGAATAGGTCGGTATGGGGTACTGGAAGCCTCTTCCGTTGGCGTCTCCCTCGATCATTATTTCGATAAAGGCACGGTTTATCATGTCCATTTCGGTCTTGCAGTCTTTATATTTGAAATCCTGCTCTTTTCCGCCGACTATGGCGTTTAATTCCGCAAGATCGTTAGGTACGGTCCAGTCAAGAGTTATGTTGGTAAAGGGGGCCTGTGTTCCCCAGCGGCTGGGGGTATTTACTCCGTATATAAAGGATTCTATGCACTTTTTAACCTCGCGATAGGTTAAATTGTCGATCTTTACAAAGGGAGCAAGGTAAGTATCGAAGGACGAAAATGCCTGAGCGCCCGCCCATTCGTTCTGCATTATGCCGAGGAAGTTGACCATCTGATTGCAAAGGGTCGAAAGATGGCTAGCCGGCGCCGAGGTTATTTTGCCGGGGATTCCGCCGAGCCCCTCTTTTATAAGCTGTTTAAGCGACCATCCGGCGCAATATCCGGTGAGCATTGCAAGATCATGTATGTGAATATCGGCGTTGCGGTGGGCGTTGGCTATTTCCTCATCGTATATTTCCGAAAGCCAGTAGTTGGCCGTTATTGCTCCCGAATTGCTTAAAATAAGACCTCCGACCGAATAAGTAACGGTGGAATTCTCCTTAACGCGCCAGTCGGTCAGGTGAACGTAGCTGTTTACAAGCTCCTTGTAATCAAGTATGGTCGATTTCATGTTGCGGATCTTTTCGCGCTGCTTACGGTAGAGTATGTAGGTTTTTGCAACGTCGGCATAGCCGGCTTGTACAAGAACCGATTCGACGCTGTCCTGAATGTCCTCGACGCTTATTTTTCCGTCCTTTATTTTCGGCTCGTAATCGGCCGTTACCTTAAGTGCAAGCAGATCTATAATATTCGGATTGTACTGCTTTTCGAGGGCCTCAAAGGCCTGTGTAATGGCAACGGTTATTCTCGACATATTAAAATCGGTTACCTTGCCGTCTCTTTTTACCACCTGATACATTTTCTTAATTTACCTGCCTTCCTTAACTTTCGTATTATGCCTTAATTTCCTTTTTCTTTTCATTCATGCGGCCGGCGGTATCGATGCATTTTTGCCGCTTAATATTATCAGTGACAATGTCGATTATACACTATATTTTTGAAGTGTCAATACAAAAACCACAATATCTTGTGTTTTGGTCTCTTTTTGCAAACTATTCGTCTATGCCGCGCAATTGCACCGTTTCAAAATACGGCCGGGCGGCTTCTTTCATTTTTTCAAGCTTTTCAAGCGAGCAGGGGGACATTCCGTCGCCGATTATATCGTCGGAAATTCTAAAATTCTGAATAAAGTATTTCTTTGCCCCGCCTATCCACTTTGCGAGCAGCAGGATGTCGACAGCGCTGTGCAGCTCGTCCGCCACGGTGGTGCGAAGCTCGTAATCAATGCCGCTTGCAGCAAGGATATCGGCACTGTGTTTCACCTGCTCGGTTACGTCAAAGGCTACGCCGCAGGTTTCGGAGTATTTAAGCGGCGAATTTTTGACATCCATCGCCGCGTAATCAACAAGTCCTTTTTTTAAAAGATTGTCAAGCCGCTCGGGAAAGCAGCCGTTGGTGTCAAGCTTGACCTTGAAGCCGAGCTCCTTTACCGCGCGCAAAAAATCCTCGGTGTCGGGTTGTAAAAGGGGCTCGCCGCCGGTAAGGCAAATGCCGTCAATAAGTCCGCGGCGTTTATTTAAAAAGTCAAAAAAATAATCGTTCGGTATCTCTTTGGGGGTATTGGTTCCGGTGACCAGGGATGCGTTGTGACAGAATTTGCAGCGCAGGTTGCAACCGGCGGTAAAAACCGTAGCGGCCAGATTACCCGGAAAATCAAGCAGTGAAAGCTTTTGCAGTCCGCATATTTTCATTTTTTCTATCAGCCTTTTGGCAAAAAATATCGCGCTATCGACACCGCTTATAAAAACCGGGTTTTACGGCGTTTTTTCAGTCGTAGGGTCTGAAAAAACCTTATCACCAAAGAACGGCCGGCTTTCCGGAAAAGGTATCGATTAACGCTGGCAACACAAAGTATAGCATATAAGGGGATTCAAATCAACTATATATTGTGCCGAAAATGTCCGGGTGTTTTTATGCAAGTTGGCATCGGGTGTTGAATTGGCGACGTTGACAACTGATAAATTAAGTATTTAAGATAGCTAAAAACAAGCAGGATCAAGCAGACCGAAAAGCGCTTTTTTGAAGGCTTTTGCTGCCTTTTAAGCTTCATCGGTGCGCCGAAAAATGCGCCAGGATAATACGGGGTTAACTCGGGAACCCGAAAAGCACAGAGGATAAAAACATGTCGCCAATAAAATAAATTAAATTTTAAGGCCCGGGGAAATTGACACGGCTGCAAATGTATACTAAAATATAAAGTAATTAAGACGGACTCCGGTATATGCTAGGAGCCTGCAGCAATGCACGGTTTAAAATATTGGTTTTCGGCAGCGTTTTTCGTCCGGAGGCATATTTTACGGAGCTTGGTCTTTTTAGGATTTTCACAGGGGAAGTTGGGGAAATTAAAACATGAAAATTCAGATACTCGACTCAACCCTTCGCGAGGGTGCGCAAAGCGAAGGAATATCATTTTCGGTGGAGGATAAGCTGCACATAGTTCGGTGTCTCGACCGGCTGGGGATAGATATAATCGAATGCGGTTTTCCGGTTACGGTTAAGGAAAAGGAGTTTTTTAAAAGACTTCATTCGCTGAAACTTGAGCATTCGCGTCTTTCGGCCTTTTGCGCCACGCGGCGAAAAGGACTAAGGTGCGAGGAGGATCCTATATTCGCCGATGTTTTAGAGTGCGATACACCCTATGTAACCCTTTTCGGAAAGTGCCATTCCCTGCATGTCGAGGAGGTTATAGGGACAAGCCTTGAAGAAAACCTTAAAATGATTGAGCAGTCGTGCGCGTATTTTGCGGCGTGCGGTAAAAAGGTCATTTTCGACGCCGAGCATTTTTTTGACGGCTATAAGTATAATTCCGATTATGCGATCGAGTGCATTCGGGCGGCACAGCACGGCGGCGCCGAGACGATTTGTCTTTGCGATACAAGCGGCGGATGTATGCCGTGGGAGTTGTCGTCGATTACCGCCGCGGCGGTCGAAAAAACCGATAATGTCAATATAGGAATACATTGCCATAACGATTGCGGACTGGCAAGCGCGCTTAGCCTTTGCGGGGTTAAAAGCGGGGCCAAACAGGTGCAGGGGACATTGCTCGGAATAGGCGAGCGGTGCGGAAACGCCCCTCTTTACGCCGTTATAGCCGATTTGCAGCTGAAAATGGGATATGAGTGTATAAGCGATGAGGCGCTCGAGCACCTGACCCATATATCCAACGAGATCGCCGAGATATGCAATATATCGATAAAACGCGGAGAGCCGTTTGTCGGGCGAAGCGCCTTTTCGCACAAGGCCGGAACCCATGTTGACAGCGTTATGAAGGATCCGTCGACCCTTGAGCATATTCCGCCCGAAAAGGTCGGCAATGTAAGACGGATGCTGACAAGCGAGATGAGCGGCCGCGCGGCGATTTACCGTCGGACAAGACGGGTGGCGCCGGATGTAAGCAAGGATTCGCCCGAGCTCGGCAAAATTTTGTCGGAGCTTCAAAGGCTCGAATACATGGGCTATCAGTTTGAGGGGGCGTCCGCCGGGTTTGACCTGATGGTCAAAAGGGTGCTCGGCAGCATTGAGCCGTCATTTGAGCTGGTTTCCTACCGTGTGCTTGACGAGCTGCCTTACGAGCGCGGCTGTTCGGCGACGGCCACTATAAAAATCAGGGTCGGCGGTCAGCTTAAAATATCGGCCGCCGAGGGAGACGGTCCGGTAAACGCACTCGATAAGGCCTTAAGGGAGGCGCTCGGATTTTTCTATCCGGTGCTCTCAAGCGTTCATCTTATCGATTATAAGGTGCGTGTTCTCGAGTCGAAGGAGGCCACGGCCTCGGTGGTACGGGTACTTATTACCTCCACCGACGGGAATGAGGTCTGGTCCACCGTCGGTGTTTCTTCGAATATAATCGAGGCCAGCTTTAACGCGCTGGTCGATTCTATAGAATATAAGCTTAAGGTTATGAATAATCTTTGCGGTGCGTCAGAAAAGGGCGAAACCGCTCGGCAATAGGGGTAGCAAAAATGGGAATGACCTGTACGCAAAAAATTCTTGCTCATGCGGCCGGACTGGAATCGGTCACGGCAGGGCGGCTTATCGAGGCGGAGTGTGACGTTATACTCGGTAACGATATAACCGCACCGGTCGCCGTAAAGCAGCTTGAAAAATACGGGGGACTGAAACCGAAGTATCCGGACAGAATAGCCCTTGTGCTTGACCATTTTGTGCCGAACAAGGACATAGCGGCCGCCGCTCAGTGCAGCGTTGTAAGGGGCTTTGCAAAGCAGTACGGCATTAAAAACTTTTTTGATGTCGGCGAAATGGGCATTGAACATGCCCTCTTGCCGGAAAAAGGACTGGTGCTGCCGGGAAACTGCATTATAGGCGCCGATTCGCATACCTGCACCTACGGCGCGCTCGGCGCTTTTTCGACCGGCGTCGGCTCTACCGATATTGCTTACGCCATGGCTACGGGAAGGCTTTGGTTCAAGGTGCCGCCGGCGCTGAGGATCAATCTGACCGGGCGAAAAAAAGGAAAATATGTTACCGGCAAGGACCTGATTTTGCATCTGATAGGCAAAATAGGGGTGGAGGGCGCCTCATATAAATCGCTCGAATTTTGCGGCGAGGGCGTAGAGCTTCTTTCGATGGACGACCGCTTTACCATATGCAATATGGCAATCGAGGCCGGAGCGAAAAACGGAATTTTCCCGGTGGATGAAAAAACAAGAGAATATCTTAAAGGTCGTACCGACAGCGATTTTAAAGAGTATACGGCAGATGACGACGCCGTGTATGAACAAACGGTCGATATAAACCTTGAGAGCCTCGGCGAAATGGTGGCTTATCCTCATTTGCCCTCGAATGTCCGCACGGCCGACCAGTTTAAAAAGGATAAAATAGCCATAGATCAGGTGGTAATAGGCTCTTGCACAAACGGCAGGATAAGCGATATGAGGGCGGCGGCCGAAATTTTAAGAGGCAGGAAAAAGAATAAAAACGTCCGTCTTATAATAATTCCCGCAACGCAGGAAATTTACCGCCGATGTATAAAAGAGGGGCTCGTTGAGGTGTTTTTGGACGCCGGAGCGGCTGTCTCAACGCCGACATGCGGCCCGTGTCTCGGCGGATATATGGGTGTTCTGGATAACGGTGAAAGGTGCGTTTCGACCACCAATCGGAATTTTGTCGGCCGTATGGGACATACCGGCTCTGAGGTTTACCTTGCGTCGCCTTATGTTGCGGCGGCGTCGGCTGTGGCGGGGGTTATCTGTTCGCCGCGGGAATTGACGGGGGAGGAATAAAAATGGTGCTAAACGGCAAGGTTTTTTTGTTCGGGGACGATGTCAATACCGACGTAATTATTCCGGCAAGGTTTTTAAACACTTCTGATCCTTCGGTTCTGGCGAGCCATTGTATGGAGGATATCGATTCTGATTTTTGCAAGAATGTCAAAAAAGGCGACATCATAGTGGCCGGTCATAATTTCGGGTGCGGTTCGTCGCGCGAGCATGCTCCTATCGCGATACAAGCGGCCGGTGTTTCCTGTGTTATAGCCGAGAGCTTTGCCCGTATTTTTTATCGCAACAGTATAAATATCGGGCTGCCTATTTTGGAGTGCGAGCGGGCCTGCCAGAGTGTTAAAGCCGGTGATGAGTTAAGTGTCGATCTCGAAAAGGGCATTATCACCGACATTACCACCGGAGAAAAATTCGAGGCCGAGCCTTTTCCTGCTTTTATAAGGGATATTATCGATCGCGGAGGCCTTTTTTCGAAAAAATAAATCCGGTAAAACGGGCGTTTCGACAGGCGCTGCTTTATATAATAGCGGTTTTTGTTTTAGGTTTTGCCGGCGCGCTATGAATTTGATTGTAACAAAATCGCTTGCGTCGGCGAATAAGGCTTGCGGTAGGAGTACTCGCGCCGGAGGCGTTTTCGGCCCGGGTATTTTTCGAAAAACACGGAGAATAAAATTATATGAATAAAAAAAACGACAGCGGCCGTGTTTTTTGCGGCGGCTGTATAAACGATGCTCCGCTTTATAAGGCGGTTTCGGAATATTCAGGAAAGACGGCGGCTCGTTTTCACACGCCGGGTCATTTCGGACACGGGCTATTTGATTTAAGCTATGATTTCGACGTCACCGAAGTAAAGGGACTCGACGCCCTTTACGAAGCCTCGGGAGTAATAGCCGAAGCCGAGAAAAAAGCCTCGGATTTTTTCGGCAGCAGGGCCACATTGTTTTCGGCCGGAGGATGCACCCTTTGTATACAGACAATGCTTTCCTTAGCGGCCGAAAGGGCGCTTAAAACGAATGGGAAAGCGTGCGGAATTTTCGGGCGCAACTGCCACAGGAGTGCGGTTTTCGCATCGGCGCTGATCGGGATTGATATGGTTTTTGCAAATACCCTTTTCGGACGTATTACGCCGGATGAGCTCGAAAAGGATATCCGCGAGCATCCCGATTGCGGATTTGTTTACATAACATCGCCTGATTATTTCGGCAGAATGAGCGATATAGAGGGGATTTCGGCCGTTTGCAAAAAATACGGCTTGCCGCTGCTTGTCGATAATGCCCACGGTACTCACCTGATACTTTCGGAAGAAAAGCTCCATCCGCTTTTGCTCGGCGCCGACATGACCGCCTGTTCGGCCCATAAGACCCTTCCGGTTTTAACCTCGGGAGCTTTTCTCAATATAGGTGATGAAGAATTCGCCGAAAAGGCCAAGGAGAAAATGGCTCTGTTCGGCTCGAGCAGTCCGTCTTATCCGGTTATGATCTCGCTTGATACGGCAAGACTGTGGTGCGAAAAAAACGGAAAAGAGGCCTTTTTGAGGGGGAAGCAGGCGACCGAAAGGCTAAAAAACACGGCCAAAAGCTGCGGATTTGCCTTCGAAGACGGGCCAAGCGATCCGTTAAGGCTTACTCTTGACGCTTACAGCGTCGGCTGTTCGGGGGAGGCTCTCGGCGAATATATGCGCTCCTTCGGTATTGAGCCGGAGTATGTAAGCGATCGGTCGGTAGTGTTTATTATAGGGCTTATGCACAGTGACGGCGAAATCGAGCTGCTCAACGATGCGATAAAGAATTTCGCGGCGAAAAAGCCGATAAAACCGCCAACCGAAGATTTTATTAGAGGAGAAAAGGCGATGTCGGTGCGCGAGGCCTTGATTTTATCGCAATCGGAAAATGTCTCGGCCGAAGAATCGGCAGGCAGAGTGTGCGCTCAGATTGTTTGTCCCTGTCCGCCGGGAATTCCGGTTTGTATTCCCGGCGAGGTGATAACCGACGAGTCCGTTTCGCTTATGAAAAACAGCGGTATATATAATGTAAGGGTTGTAGTCTGAAAGCGGATTTTTTTCGCCGGACAATGACACGTCAAAAGTATTTGTAATGCTTATGGCAAAGACCGATAATGCGGATTTTCAATGAACGGCATTGTGTCGGTTTGATCATACGGTGCAAAAAGTTCCTATATAATCAATATATTATTATTAAAACGACAGAAAATCCGCATAAAAATGCACAAAATTTTAAAAAATCAGATTGAAATTTATCGTGTAATATGGTATAATTCATGTGCAAAGAATGGGGCGAATGGCGGTTTATCCGCTGTTAAATAAGGAGTTGAGTATTTAATGAAACTTATGCTCGCTATAGTTAATGACGACGACGCTTCTGTGGTGTCCGGTGCGCTTAACAAGGCAGGTATACAGGTCACCAAGCTTGCCACCACGGGCGGATTTTTAAAGTCCGGCAATACGACCTTTTTAATAGGCCTTGACGATTCTCTTGTCGATACGGCGATAGAGGAAATAAGGAGCCATGCGAAAAAACGCACCCAGGTCGTGCAGGATTTTACTGCCTACGGGGTGTACAACACAATGGCAAGGCCGATGGAAATAACGGTCGGCGGTGCTACCGTTTTTGTCCTCAATGTTGAGAGGCTTGAAAAATTATGATAAAAATTCCGGGTGATTTTGCCGGAAACGAAACCGCGGCAGCCGCCGTCCGCGATATGCTGGACAGCGGCCGTTTTCCGCGGCTTATTGTTATAGAGGGGGAGCCCGGTACCGGCAAAAGAACCCTCGCTTCGATTATAGCTAAAGGCGCGGTTTGCGAAAACGACGATCGCCCGTGCGGCCGCTGCAAAGGGTGTGCGAAATTTTTGACCGGACATCCGGATGTTATGTACATCGGGGCGGATTCCGGCAAAAAACGTGCGACAATAGGGGTCGAGGATATCCGCTCGGTTGTAAGCGACGCTTATTTGCTGCCGGGGGAAGCAGCCAGAAAGGTATATATTATATACGATGCCGACCGTCTTACCCAGCAGGCGCAAAACGCCCTTTTGAAAACGGTGGAGGACGGTCCGGATTATACCCTTTTCATTTTTTTGTGCACTTCGCGTTTTATGTTGCTCGAAACGGTTATATCGCGCTCGAATGTGCTCAGTCTTTCTCCGGTTTCGCTCTCGGACGAAAAGGAGTATTTGAAAATAAAACATCCGGATCTGCCGGATGAAAGGTGCGAAGAGCTGTGCGCCGTATCGGGCGGCGTTATCGGCCGGGCCGAGAGAATTATATCGGGCGAGGATGACGGCGCGCAAAAGGATCTCATATTCCTTGCCGGGTGTATATCCGGCGGAGCACAGACCGAATTCATGACGAAGCTTATAAGCCTGTCGGACGATCGCCGTAAAATAAGCGATCTGCTTGACGAGCTGTGTATTCTTGTACGGGATGCGCTTTCGCTCAAAACGGGAGCAACCCTTCTTATGATTCCGTCTCATGCCGAGGCGAGCCGTAAGTTTTGCAATGTTTTTTCGGCCGAAAGACTTGTGCGTATTTACGAAAGCGTTTGTGCGGCCAAAGAGTCGGTATTGAAAAATGTTTCGATATCGCTTATAATAGCCTTGACAGCGGCGGAAATTTTCGATGTTAAATAGGGTCGATCGGTCCGTTGCAGGTTGTATATATATTATAATGTAAGTTTAAGGGAAATACGATGACTGAGATTATAGGAGTAAAATTTAAAGCCTCGGGTAAATGCTATTATTTTGACCCGTGCGGAATAAAGGTGGAAAAAAACCGCCATGTTATAGTCGAGACGGCTCAGGGGACAGAGTGCGGAACCTGTGTTATACCGAACACCATGATCGAAGATGAACTTGAGTATCAGCTTAAAAAGCTTATCCGTATCGCGAATGAAAAGGATGAGCATCAGGTTGCCGAAAACATAAAAAAACAGGATGAGGCCTTTAACGTCTGTAATGAGCGCATTCAGTTCTACGGATTGCCGATGAAACTGGTCGAAACCGAGTGTACCTTTGACAACAGCAAGCTGCTTTTTTACTTTACGGCCGACGGAAGAATCGATTTTCGCGAGCTTGTAAAGGATCTTGCTGCGACCTTCAGGACGCGCATTGAAATGCGTCAGGTCGGGGCGAGGGATGAGGCGAAAATGCTCGGCGGCCTCGGTATATGTGGCAGAGAATTCTGCTGCTCCGGATTTTTAAAGGAGTTTGAGCCGGTATCCATAAAAATGGCCAAGGAGCAGAACCTTTCGCTCAATCCGACCAAAATATCCGGCGCATGCGGAAGGCTCATGTGCTGCCTTAAGTACGAGCAGAATTCGTATGAATATCTTCATAAAATAACCCCACGCACCGGGGCGTATGTGTCTACTCCTGGGGGGAAGGGGACGGTCGAGTCGTCCGACCTTATAACCGGCTCGGTAAAGGTCAGGCTTGATAATTCGGGCGATCCCATTCCGAAGGTTTATGACCGGTCTGAACTTACCGTTATTTCGTCCAAACCGCCGGCAAAAAAGGGCGATACATCAAAGGCTTTAGCCGATGACGGCAAAAACGGCGAATAGCTTTTTTAAAAAAGCGGAAGCTGAGAAATTTACGGTTTATTTCCGACAGTGATTTTTTTGTTTTTTCGTAAAAAATGCGAAAAAATGAAGAAAATGCAGACAAGACCTTAAAATTACTGTTGCAAAATAAATTATTTATGTTAGAATGATAGTGCAAAAAAGCATAAGGAGGTGTGCGGCAATGGCATACAAAATAAGTGATGAGTGCATTTCCTGCGGTACGTGTCAGGATACTTGCCCCAACGAAGCGATATCCGAGGGCGACGGCAAGTACGAGATCGACGCTGACAAGTGCATTTCCTGCGGTGCATGTGCAGGCGAATGTCCTGTTCAGGCTATAAGCGAGGACTAATTTCCTTAGCTTGAAAGCCGCAATCAGCTTTCGGGTGCGGATTTGTAAGATCCGGAACCCCGTGGCAAGGGCCGAGCAATCGGCTGAATATTTTAGGGTAGGCCCGTTGTGCAAATAGATTATGCGGATGCAAAAAACAGGCATACAAGACCTTTTCTTGCATATTATATAGCATATTGCCAAAAATGGATTTAATATTTTTTATTATTTATTAAAAATAGGCTTGACAATATACTGTCGCTTAGTTTATAATGCATGACGGAGATATTCCAAAAATCTTATAAAGGAATGGTTTAGAAATGAAAAAGTTACTTGCAATTGTTCTGAGCATAGCCATGCTGGCTTGCTTCGCGGTAGTAGCTTCTGCTGAGAATGAAGTTGTTACCTTGACCGTTAGCAAAGCTAACATTGCTGAAGACGGCACTGCTATTCTTAACATCGACGGTACTGTAGCCGATGGCGAGAACGTTGGTTCTCTCCAGTTTGTTGTTAAGTATGATGCTGAAAAGCTTACTCTCGTAAGCCAGGATCCCGATGATGATACTGCTGACTATGCTATCATGGGCTTCGACAGCAACCTTCCCAAGGGCTACATGCTCGAGAGCAAGGCTGATGAGAACGGCCTCAAAGCTGCTGTTATCACCACCAAGGGTATCACCAAGAACGGCACATGGTTCACCGTTAAGTTCAAGGTAACCGATAAGGCTACCGCTGGCGAAGAGATTGCTGTTTCCCTCGAGGAAGTAGACGCCAGCAAAAACCTTGAAAAGGGCACCGAGCCTATAACCGCTGCTGCTACTGCCGGTGCAGTTGTAAACGCTGTTGCTACTCCGGAGCCCCCGGTTTCCTCTGGTAGCGAGTCCAAGGGCGAAGAGCCGTCCAAGACCGAGTCCAAGGGCGAAGAACCGTCCAAGACCGAGTCCAAGACCGACGACGGCAAAAAGGGTGTTCCCAAGACCGGTGACAACTCTGTTGTTTTCTTTGCTGTTGCTCTTTGCGTAGCCGCTGCTGCTGCTTTCGTAGTAACCAAGAAGGTTAACGACTAATTTTAAGCGATAGGCTTTAAAATTAAAACATGCCGCCTGCAGGAGAAATCCTGTAGGCGGTTTTTGTGTTTTTGTAGCAATACTATGCTATCAGTATTAAAGACCATGAAATGGGTTTAATATAATGGACGGCGTGTTTGGAAACGAACAATTATACAAAATGCAGTTGCTACAGTAATGAACGGATATCAGAAGAGAGAACAAACAAACGAACGGCAAAATGCTATTTGTTTTAAAGGGTGAATTACCAAACGATACGTGTGTTTGCGAGAAGTCCTTCTTGGTAAAATGCAATGCAGCGATATGGCAAAACTGTGCGCTGCTTTAAGCCGGTAGTTTTTTACAATAAAAAGAAAGACGGTCGCTTTCCGGGCGGCCGTCTTTCCCTATATTATTCAATTGATGTGATGTTATTCGTTTTCCGGCGAGGGTTCGGAATTTTCGCTCTTTTCCCTTATTAATATAAACGGGGTTAATTCGTCCGATTGTCCGGCCGGGTTGTCGCCGATCATTCCGATAAGCGTTTTATCATCGATAGCGTTTAATTCTTCACATTTGGCAAATATCGATATGCTCAGGTCGTTTGCATCAACAATCATTGATTTGATTCCATAGGTGTCATATATCTCCTTGACAATCTTTTCGGGGTTCTTGGGGTTTAAAACCGCAATGTCGTGGTATATATCAAAGGAGGAGCGCATATAAAAACCGTCGATTCCGTCAATGCCGTGCCCTGCAATTTTGTAAAACACACCGTGTTTGCCGAAGAGCTTTGTAACGGCCGAGCAAAAAGAGGCGAGCAGTATTCTTGGCAGTCCGGCAATGTCGATCGCAAGCTGCAGCTTGTACGGCTCGTCCATCGCAACACCGGCAGAAGTACTCATCGCAAACTTGGATAAAAACTTGGCCCAGAATCCGAGCTTCACATCTTTTTTCTCGACGATGTTGTTCTGGCACATAGACATAACCTTTTCGCCTATCGAAAGGACATCGTTCTCTTTATACATAGGGACAACATAACGCTTCATAAGGGCAAGATAATCCTCGCCGCGCTCAACAAAGTGGGTCTGTATCGCAAGCCTTTCGTAGGTCTTGCCATCGACCTCAATATCGGGACGTGTAAAATAGGTTATGTCTTCGAATGTATGCTTAGTCTCTTCGCTGTTTCTCATCATACTTAAACTTTCCTCACTGTATTTTTATTATAATGATATTTTATATCTATTTATACATTACGTCAAGGATAATATCTTTTTGTAAAAGGCGGATTTTCGGGGTATTTAATGCGTAAAACAGTAATGCGACAAAAAAACATAAAAAAATCGAAAAAAGATTAAAAAAAGGGGTTGACAAAGGGAGGGGAATTTGGTATTATAATCGGGCGCTTTGAAA
>CAKSCM010000003.1 GCA_934444365.1 uncultured Eubacteriales bacterium
CTGCTGATTATATTAATGCCTTTAAGCTTAACGGCGAACTCTTCTGATTTTGTAACACATCATTGACAAACCGACACCTTTTTTGATTTTTTAAAAATTGCCGCCTTTTAAAAAACTGCCGCGTAAAATTTTGTTTACATACCGAAAAAGTGCTTGTATATTGCGGTGCTCTGGTGTATACTACACCCAATTTAAGGATCCGGTTTTAATCGGAACCTAAAAAGCAAGGCTTTGCACTTAATTCACGGCAAAAGGAGTTTTTAAAATGAGCGAAAAAAAGAGAAGTCAGACGGCGGAGAAAACACGCAAAATTATAATATCGGCGCTGTTTGCGGCGCTTTGCTGTGTCGCCACCATGGTTATACAGATCCCCTCGCCGACAAACGGATATGTAAATCTCGGCGACTGCTTCGTTTTGCTGTCGGGCTTTGTTCTCGGCCCGGTATACGGCACCCTTGCCGCCGGGGTTGGCTCGGCGCTGGCCGATCTGCTTTCGGGCTACGCATATTACGCCCCGGGTACCTTTGTTATAAAGGCGGCGGTGGCCATAGTTGCCTGCCTTGTTTTTAAAGCGCTTTTTGCCGCCGGAAAATATAAAATATTAATGAGGATTATAGCGTCGCTTTGCGGCGAGATCATAATGGTTATAGGGTACTTCGGCTACGCCGCCCTCATCCTCGGCAACGGACTGTCGGCCTTAAGCGGAGTACCGAGCAATCTTGTCCAGGCCGCCGCCGGAATTATAGGCGCCGTGCTGCTGGCCGAGGTATTTGACCGGGTGCATATAGCCGAGAATTTTATAAAGTAGCTTTTAAATCACGGTTGTTCTTAGCATAAGCATATAAGTGCTTTTGCATAACGGGAATATCCGGATTAAATTAATTAAAGCCGGATATTCCAATAGAATAATTAATCGGGCAGGTCGGTTTTAATCCGTAAGCCCGACATAAGGGAGAGGTAAAACAAAAATGAGGATCGAAAGAATTATTGCAAGCGAATGCGGAGCAAAGCTCGACAGTAACGTCTACACCGGCAAGGGAACCGACGACACCGAAGTATTGCAGCAAATACTCGACCGCGCCGACGGGGAAAATGTCGGCGTGCATCTTGTTATGGACGGAGCAGCGCTTATAAAGGGGCTGAAGCTCCGCTCAAACACCACCATAGAATGTTTAAGCAAGGATTGCGGATTTTACCTTGCCGACAATTCCGACTGCCCCGTTGTAAAAAATGCCGACGAGATCCGCGAAGGGGAGGTAAAACAGCGCAACATAAGGCTTATAGGGGGGACCTACAATCAAAACTGCGCTCATCAGATACACAGCGTTAAATTCGACGACGATCACGGATTTTTCAAAAACTGGGGAATACCCGGATTTGCCCCGTCGAGCGACTGCGTGGTTGCGTTAAGATTTGTAGGGGTAGAAAATCTTGAGATAAAGGACATTGTAATCCGCGACCAGCGGACCTACGCCGCACTTTTTGCCAACTGGAAAAATATCACCATAGAAAACACCTCAATAGAGCTGCCCGGACGGGTCCACGGACAAAATCAGGACGGTTTCCACTTCTTCGGACCGGGTCAGTTCCTTAATATGCGCAACGTCCGCGGCTGCACAAGCGACGATTTTATCGCTTTAGCCCCCGACGAGTCGGACGGAAAATCCGCAATTACCGACGTGCTTATAGACGGCGTTACCCTTAACGACGCCGACCAGGCCATAAGAATGCTCGTCCAGCACAAGGGCTTTCTTGATCGGGTACTCATACGCAACGTTACCGGCACCTACCGTTCTTACGGCTTTTTCATAAACCCGTTTTTCAACACCGGAGTGGACGAAAACGGCGGCTACGGCAATATAACGATCGAAAACGTCAACCTCCGCTCAACCGCCATAGACTACGATTACACCGAGCCGTTTTTGTTCCGTGTGGGCGGACATATGCGCTCGCTGACCCTTCGGAATATCGAGCATTATCACCCGGTAGATCATCGCTATCTTGTGGATCTGGGATTGCAGTATTACATGGACGACGTTAAAAAGAACAGTCCGACCGTAATCGATTCCTTAACGGTTGACGGACTGCATACGGCTGAAAATTCGCCCCTTTCGCGCGACACCGATTACATAAGGGTAAAGGACTGCACCGTAAAAAATCTCACCATCCGCAATGTAAACATTGAACGCACAGAAGAAGTGGGCACGGGTGGTAATCTTTTAAGCCTTGTTGATTCCGCAACGGTCGAAAATCTTAGTGTTTCGTCGGTTTCGGCACAAAAGCTGTCGGGCTTTATAAAATGCGACAAGAACAGCACCGCCGAAAACCTCACCGTAAACGCGGTTACAATCAAAAAATAATTTTTACCGGAATTCACCGGACGATACCGGCTTTTAAAGGCTGATATCGTCCTGATAATGTCGGGACGCCATTGGCAAAAAAGACGCCTTTAAGAGCAACCGGCGAAAAAAGAAAAAGCAGGCATGACCTTGGAGGTCACGCCTGCTTTTTTCTGTTTGTTACGGATTTTTACGGTGCAAAATTCTATGCTCGTATAACAGCAAAAAAGCAAAACCGAATTTAGGCAAACGAAGATCGAACCTCGTTAGTTTCAGGCTTTTGCAAGCAGACGAGCCTTTTCCTTCTTGGCAAAAGTCACGGAGGAATCGGTCTCTTCGGTGAGGCCCCACTCGTTTCCCAGCAGGTCGATGATTCTGTCGTAGGTCTTTGCGGCGTTGGCATAGTCACCCATGATCTCATAGATATCCGCAATTGCCATGAGCGGATCCTGGAATCTGGGGCGTTTTGTATCTTTTGCAAAGGCTTCGCTATAAATGCCGACGGCCTTTTTATAATCGGCCTTGCCGGCATAGTATTGTGCGGCCTGGAATAAAACGGCGTCATTGTCCGGCTGCTCTGCAAGCATGTCCTGTATGATCTTATCTCCTAAGGCCTCGTCAAAACGGGCAAGGGCGATATAGGCAGGATAAACCCTTTTCATAACGGGATCCGCTTTTTCCAGATTGCAAAAGCGCTCCAGTAAGCGCTCCGCTTCGTCGACCCTGCGGTCGGCAATCAGATTATCCAGCAAATACATATACGGCAGCTCGTCGTCGGGATTATCCTGTGTCAGCTCCTGATAAAAACGGATTGCTTTTTTATGATTGGCCTCGTTCCAGTCACGGGCAGCATGGTTATCCGTTTTGTTCAGAATCCATTGGCAGTTCTTTTCATTCGGCGTACGGCAAATCGCCTCCTTCGCGTAACGGGCAGCCTTTTGCGCTTGCGCGTTCATGCGGTGCCAGTATAGATAAGCGATTAGCTCGGTCGCCCGATTTTGATACTTCGGATCATCCAGTTCGGATTGCAAAAATTCTTCAAACTCCCGAAAAATATCTGCCGGCAACTCCTCCTCGGCGTCCATTCGATTTTCGATTCGGTTAAGCCGCTGCTCAGTCGTCACATCGAACAGGTCATCAATTGAGACACCGAAGATCTCCGCCAAAAGAGGAAGAGTGGCAATATCGGGCATCGCGCTTAAGTTTTCCCATTTTGACACCGACTGCGCTCCGATTCTAAGCTTTTCCGCTAACTGCTCTTGCGTAAGTCCCGCCTTAAAGCGAAGCTGTCTGATTTTCTTTCCCAGTTCCATCCTGCTTACCTCCGCAAAAAATTTTGATTAAACAACCGGCGGATTAATGCCTTTTGCTTACAGCCTAATGATACAGCGATGATTCTTAAAATACAATAACGCAAAACGCAAGCTCTCTCGCCTGTCGGTGGAGTCAAAAAACTTTGAAGAGGGGGCCACTCCCTTTGTAGGTGCTCCCGTTAGGCGTTTTGTTTTTCAGAAAAAAATAAATGCGTTTTACACCCGGCCGAAGCCTTTTTCTTAAACGTTTTAAAACGCTAAAGCACCTTGACAAAAACCTAACAAAGTAGTATTATTTATGGTGCAGTATTGTAATGTGGCGGATTTTATGCCCCTGTTTTTCGGACGGCTTATTTTTATCCGATAAACAGCTTCGGCACTGATTGATCCAAAACGGCAATATTACTCTTTTTCAGCGGGTATAACCGTGGCCCGTTAGCGGGCGATAAATCTACTTTGACATCTTTTTACGCCCGGTACAACGGTTAATATAAAGGAGGTGCTTACAACATATGCACTGGATAAAAATAGCAGCATTTATTGTCGGCGCCCTGGTCTTCGGTTTCATTTGCTTTTTAGGCGGAATACGACACCGTAAGAACAAGGCGGAATCGATAATCGGCTCAGCCGAACAGGAATCAAAACGAATTTTGAATGACGCGCTAAAAAACGCGGAGGCCAAAAAGAAGGAAACCATTCTTGAGGCCAAGGACGAAATCCACAGATTAAGAAACGAATCCGACAAGGAGCTTCGTGAGCGCAGAAGCGAGGTACAGCGTCAGGAGCGCAGAATTCAGCAAAAGGAAGAGACTCTCGACAAAAAAATCGAAAATCTCGAGCACAAGGACGAAAAATTAACCCAGAAACTAAAGGACGCCGAACGCCGTCTTGCCGAGGCGGAGGACGTAAAAAAGAGCCAGTTCGATATGCTTGAGAGAATATCGGGACTGACCAAGGAACAGGCAAAGGATTATCTTTTAAAATCGCTTGAAACAGAGCTCGATCACGACAAAGCGGTGCGCATAAACGAGTTTGAGCAGCGTTTTCGTGACGAGGCTGAGGAAAAGGCAAAGGAGATTATCTCCCAGTCTATACAGCGCTGTGCCGCCGATCATTCATCCGAGGTTACCATCTCGGTAGTACCGCTGCCCAATGAAGACATGAAGGGCCGTATAATCGGCCGTGAGGGACGTAATATCCGCTCGCTCGAAACGGCGACCGGGGTCGATCTTATAATCGACGATACGCCCGAAGCAATAACGGTATCATGTTTTGATCCCGTACGGCGCGAGATTGCGCGTCTTGCCCTTGAAAAGCTCATTGCCGACGGACGTATACACCCCGCCCGCATTGAGGATATGGTCGAAAAGGCCCGCCGCGAGGTTGAGCAGACCATTAAAAAGGAGGGCGAAAGGGCCGTACTTGAGCTTGGCATACACAACATGAATCCCGAGCTTGTACGTCTTATCGGTAAACTCCATTACCGTACCAGCTACGGACAGAATATACTTAACCACTCCATGGAGGTGGCTTATCTTTCCGGTCTTATGGCGGCCGAGCTCGGCGCCGACGTTACCCTTGCACGCAGGGCCGGAATATTGCACGATATAGGCAAGGCTCTCGACCACGAGATGGAGGGCTCGCATGTCCAGCTCGGTGTTGAGGTTGCCCGCCGCTATCGCGAGAGCGAGCAGGTAATTCACGCAATTCAGGCTCACCACGGCGACGTCGAGACCAAGACCCTTATCGCCTCGATAGTACAGGCGGCCGACGCCATTTCGGCGGCGAGGCCGGGCGCGAGAAGAGAGAACATCGAAAACTACATAAAGCGTCTTGAAAAGCTTGAGGAAATAGCCAACGACTTCGACGGAGTCGAGCAGTCCTACGCCATTCAGGCCGGCCGCGAGGTCCGTATTTTGGTCAAACCCGAGGTCGTATCGGACGACAGGATGGTCATTATGGCCCGCGATATTGTCAAGCGGATAGAAAATGAGCTTGATTATCCGGGTCAGGTCAAGGTCCACGTGATCCGCGAAAGCCGTGCGATAGACTACGCGAAATAGGCGGAATATCGCCAAAAACAATCCGTGAGTAAACACCGGAATAAGGCTTTTCGCCGTCCGATGCCGGATCAGCGCTTTTGCAGCAAATATTGCGGCATTTTTCGGCGCGGATTTGCGCATTGCAAAATAACTTTGCAAGAATTACGCTTTGCCAACAGGCAAACCGCACGTTTGCTTGCTGCCGATATATGAGCCGTAAGCTGCTCGTTACAAAATTACGCGGATAAAAATTTCAGATTAATTACAGCAAACGCACCGTTTCGATTTTCCATTATATCGAAACGGTGTGTTTTTGTATTTTTTTCGTTTTTATGTTTTTCTGATGATGCTTACCACTAAGATCCGCTTAATTTTCACGCGAACGGATTTGCTTTTAAAAATTAAACTTCGGGCATTTGCCCGGGCTATTTTTTTACAATATAGTTATTCCCCTTTGCAAAAGGCCTTTTCGAACTGGCAACAAAAATGGCGAAATGCCAAAGAATCCGTTTGTAAAAAAACGTTTCGCCCTTTTAAAAACCTGTTTGCCGGCCGTTTTTGCAAACACCCGCTTTTTCTTTTTTGGCCTTAAGGCCTTGCAGAGCGTAAGGCTTTACAGCCTTTTAGCGGCGCGAAAACGCTTTAATTTAAGGTAGGCCGTTTGCCCCTGTCCCTCCCGTGCCGTATCTGAGATATTGCAGCCCCGAGCGCGACGAATCCGTCCGACGGCGACAAATCCTCTTAAATACAGGCAAAAACCTTTTTGTACCGATAAAAAACATAACATAAAAGCCGTTTTTAAAGTAAAAGCTGTTTTAAAACTACCCCAAAATAACGTCCAGCGCCATCATCACACAAAAACCGAGGGCAAAAAACACCGTACCGACGCCCTTTTTGCCCTGTGCGACCTCGGGAATGAGCTCCTCAACCACAACATACACCATTGCGCCGGCGGCAAAGCTTAAAAAATACGGCATTGCCGGCACGACCGCCTCGGCCGCCGAGATTGCAAGCAGTGCGCCTATCGGCTCCACTATTCCGGAGGCGGCCCCTCCCAAAAAAGCCCTCGCTTTTGAACGGCCCTTCGCTTTAAGCGGCATTGAAATTATCGCCCCTTCGGGAAAATTCTGTATTGCAATGCCGAGAGAAAGCGCAAAGGCCGACGCCAGCGGAACATTCCCCGACAAATAACCGGCATACACCACCCCTACCGCCATTCCCTCGGGGATGTTGTGCAGCGTCACCGCCGGGATCATCATGGCGACCCGGTGCTCTTTACCGCCTATATGCTTTGTTTTATGTCTCTCGGAATACAGCCGGTTTATAATACGATCAATCGCAAGAAGACCGAAAACACCGAGAAAAAATCCGGAGCACGCCGGAATTACGGCCAAAGCCCCCATATTTGACGACTGCTCTATCGACGGAATTATAAGGCTCCACACCGAGGCCGCCGCCATAACTCCCCCTGCAAAGCCGTTTAACACACAGCCTATTCCCTGCCTGAGATTTTTCTTCATAACAAAAACGCACGCCGCGCCGAGTGCCGTACCGACAAACGGAATCAGCACCCCTAAAATCACCTGCATTTAATTTTCGCTCCTTACATGGCTTTGTATTTTTAAGAGCTTTAAGCGCCGCACCGGACGAGGATAAGCCGACCGGAAAACGTCAAGGAATTTTCCGCCGTACACATCATACCGGCGCAACACAAATGTAAAACAGCTACGACATGTCCGTTTTTTCGGTATAAAGTATGCGGCCTTAATCCGTCATATCCAAGCATAAAATCAAGCTTTTTCGGATTTAACGTCGGCTGTAAAAACTCTTTTATATATCGGCGGTTTAAGCGGCGAATTCCGGATTTTTAAAAATCCAAGGCACGGAAAACATCTTATAATATGCAATGCGCACGGCTTTTAAAAGTATCGGCTTGCCGCTGCAAAACCGCAACTGTTACCTTTACATACTATGAACGCGTAAAAAAAGTGTACCGAAACACAAGCTATGACCGAAACAAAAGTCCCTCCGAACCGGCGGTAAATCACCTGAAAAACCGTCATTTTATATGCTTTGCGGAGAGATTGAAGACAACATGCGCGGCAAACACCGCAACCGCAAACAAAACTGCCGTTACAGGTGCATTTTTATCATGTGCCCATAGTCGGCTGGCCAAAGGGCATAATTCCGGGAATAGTCAGCTTCACTCTGTTCGGAACAAGGGCATAGATTTTTCAATATAACGATTTCTTCATTTAATAAACGGACGATCAGGTTTTGTTTTATCCGATTGTTCAAAAAAGAGTATAAGCAAATGAAATATACCCTTACACACGCCGTGAAAAGCATTCAGTCAGACTGCACTTTTCTTTCCTTAGTCCCGTTATGTTCGAATATATAACAAAAAAGCCGAAAGCCCTTTAATACATACAAAGGGCTTTCGGCTTTTGGCGCACCCGGCGCGATTCGAACGCGCGACCTTCCGCTTAGGAGGCGGACGCTCTATCCGGCTGAGCTACGGGCGCATGTCAAGCTTTTATCTTGATTTTTCCGGCAGAAAAGAGTATATACCATATATCGCTTTGTGTCAAGGCTGTTTTTGAAACTTAAGGCTTTGTCTTTGTAGGTTTACAATAGAAGTGTTACAAAGGATAAAAAGAGCATCTAAGCACGGACATAAGGCAGCCCAATGAAGAAAACATGCTTATTTGTTTTGTTCTTTCGGCTTGCCTCGACAGTCTTTTGCGGCTCGGGTGTAACCACACCGTACCGATCGCAAAGGATAAGCTTGATAAATATTTAAACCAAACGACACACAAGTAAAAAATGCCGGTCGATAAAACCCGGCCGACCTTAAAAATGACAATGCTGTTTTCCTCCTTTTGGCCCCGTTGAAAGCTGCCGCTTTTAACGGGGGTGTTTTTCTTTTTATAAGGAGAAAAACGCGGGAAAATTCGTGGATTTCTAACCGGGTGAAAAACGAAAAACCGCTCGAAATCAAGCGGTTTTTCGGCGATTTGGCAAATGACTCTAATTTTGATAGAAACCCGTTAAGGGGGTGCAATTACGGTTTGGAGGGGGGTGCATTTTTGATTTTACCATCTGTCGCTCATTGCGTCGGCGGGTAGCCCTGTGATAATTTTTATGTGGATTAAAAGCAGAAGCTCTCTAAAAAAGAGCATTGAAACCATCAGGTCACAAAGCCGAAAGTACAGGTTTCTGGTCTGCATCGTACCAGGCTAGGGGACATCGGTCAGACAAAGACGTATGCCCCAAGTCTGTTATGCACAAATCTCAGCCGCCATCCAGTCACTGAGGAAGGACGGCACGTATAATGCGGAAGAGCCGTTCTGCTGCCCTGGGCAGGTCCTCGCGGGAAGTGGCTATGGCTTCGTCATTACTACCCGGGCAGTAAATCGCGCTGACGATTTCGTCGATGCCACAGCTGTAAATGTTGCCTGCGCCACGTTTTTCATAGCCACACAGGGCGAAAACCGGCTTCCCATACCGCTTAGCGCAGCCAGCAACGCCGGCAGGCAGCTTTCCGAAAGCTGTCTGGGAGTCAATACGACCTTCACCGGTGACCACGATATCGCATTTCTGCACCTGCTCCTCCAATTTGAGAGTATCCAGCACTAACTCAACCCCCCGCCGCATCTGCACTTGAAACAGCTGCGCGATTCCGTAGCCAAGTCCGCCTGCAGCACCCATTCCGGGCTGGGAGCTGATCTGCCGGCCTGTCAGTTGGGAGAGAAGGGCATCATAGTGGCAAAGGGCCTTGTCCAACCGCTCCACTACAGCGGGCGAGGCTCCCTTTTGCGGACCGAAAACAGCGGACGCCCCTGTCAAACCGCACAGGGGATTGGTTACATCACAGGCAATGGAAAAAGAGACCTCCTTCAAACGGGGATCCACCCGGGAGAAATCAGCTGATGCGATTCTCTCCAAATTGCCTCCCACTGCCTCCTCTGGAAGCAGTAGTCTACCCTCCTGATCGTAAAAACGGACGCCGACAGCTGAGAGAAAGCCGAAGCCACCGTCATTGGTGGCGCTTCCGCCGATTCCCAGGATGATCTGACGGCAGCCATGGTCCAACGCGTCCAGCACCATCTGGCCGGTACCGTAAGTAGAAGTCTTCAGGGGATCCAGTTCGGTTTCCTTCAGCAGTTCAATGCCGGAGGCAGCGGCCATCTCCATGACGGCAATGCCATTTTCCACAATGCCATAGCGTGCGGAAATCCGCCGAAAGAGGGGATCCATCACCTCTACGGTAAAAAATTCCCCATGCATGGCTGTGACCATAGCTTCTGTCGTTCCTTCGCCGCCGTCTGCAACGGGAATTTTTGCAATTTCTGCGTCGGGATAAACCCGTCGTATACCGATTTCTGCCAGATCTTCCGCCTGGGCAGAGGTAAAGTTCCCCTTAAAGGAGTCGATTGCCAGTACAATGCGCATATAGTTGCCGATCCTTTCCTGTATCATTTTTATGGGATGCATATAGCCAGGAATTGTGCTGTTGATTGTACAATATACCTGTCTGCTAATCTGTGAAAACCCCTTTTCATCTGAGCGCCTATATATCGAACGCTCTGCGGCCATTATACCATGAATGAATGTTTCTGGCAACTTTTCTGAAAGAGGAAAGACGCTGTCCCTAACTCTCTACGATTTTCAACGAACCCGACGGTTGAATCATGTATAGAAAACTTTTCTGTATTGTATAAATATACGGAGAAGTTTTACGGATAGCGACCGGTGCCCATGAGAGAGAAAAACCGCTTATCCCAAAGCGACATCAAGGATCATCATAATTAAAAAGCCTGCCATACGAAAGCGCATCGGGTATCTGGAATGCTTCTGTATGCCGCAACAGACGAAGCAATTCAGCCGGATAACAGCTATCAGATGAGCGGTAATCAAATCAGCGTGAAAACGCTTGATCTGAACCGGGATTTTTCGGAAATTGCTGCGCAGTTAAATGCAATCGTCGATAAGCATTTTGGGTAAGGGCAATTTTTAACGAATACCCCCAGCAGTTCAACGATTACTCGGTAGTTTAACGATTACAGCGGAATAGCGCGCCGCAATTCCCATAAAACGCATAAAACCCCGCCGCAGAATTGCTCCGTAGCGGGGTTCGTTATAGGCTGGAACAGCCGGAAAGCCTTATTTCAAGCGGTTTTCGGGTATAGAAAAAGTCCACTGTAATTCTATCAAAATTACTGTGGACTTTTGGCGGAGAAGGAGAGACTCGAACTCTCGCGCCGGTTACCCGACCTACGCCCTTAGCAGGGGCGCCTCGTCACCAACTTGAGTACTTCTCCATTGATAATCGCTTAAAAGATATTTTATTGTTCCCCGAAAGACACAAAATCTTAACGGGTGTAATAGATATTATAACGACAGCCGGGTGTATTGTCAAGAATTTTTTAATAAAAAGGATCGATCCGTAGAATAAAGGTTTAAAAACCAACCTTACGGTGCCCGGTCGGCAAAAACCGCTTACGATAACCGACAAGTTATCATAAGTAATTAAAAATTGAAGCCGGCTTTAAAACCGTGACCGGTTAGTCTGCCGGCCGATTATCTGATCACCGGCAGACCGCTGCAGTATTGTGCGATCTGCCGGTTGCATTTTCGTTTTTTATTCTGCACCGTGCGCTTTTACACTCTTAATTTTAGTGTGCGCTGCAGTCCGTTTTTATCCGGTTTTATGCAAAAAACGCATCGTGCGCGGCCTGTACGGCGCGGTCGGCGTCCTTAGCAGAAATCAGGACCGATATTTTTATCTCGCTTGTCGATATCATCTTGATGTTGATATCATTGCTGTAAAGCGCCTCAAAAAGGGTTGCGGCAACGCCGGGGTGGGTCTCCATTCCGGCGCCGACAATCGAAACCTTCGCAACATCGGCGTCGTAACAAAGATCCTTATAGCCGAGGGCGTCCTTCATGTCGCGTATGGCGCTGAGCGCCTCGTCGCTTTGATCCTCGCTTACGGTAAAGGCGATGTCCTTGGTGCCGTCGCGTCCTACCGACTGTAAAATTATATCGACATTTATCTTTTTAGCGGCCAAAACCGAAAACACCTTGTAAGCCATACCGGGGGTGTCCTGTATGCCGATTATTGATATATGAGCCGCATGGTCGTCCTTCGCGACGCCTCTTATAAGCAGTTTTTCCACCTTCGTTACCTCCTTGACCTTGGTGCCTTCTACCCTTTCGAGGGAGGACAGCACCTCTAAATTCACACTGTATTTTTTTGCGAGTTCAACCGAGCGGTTATGAAGCACCTGTGCACCGAGGGTAGCGAGCTCCAGCATTTCGTCAAAGGTTATCTCGCTTAATTTTCTTGCGTTTTTGACCTTGCGCGGATCGGCCGTGTATACCCCGTCAACATCGGTGTATATCTGGCATAAATCGGCCTTCAAAACGGCCGCTATGGCCACCGCCGTGGTGTCGGAGCCGCCCCGTCCGAGGGTTGTAATATCGTCGTATTTGTTTATTCCCTGGAATCCGGCAACTACAATGATGTTATGACGGGCAAGCTCGGAATTGAGCCGTTCGGTATCGATTGAGCGGATTCTGGCCGCCGAATGGTTGGCGTTGGTCTTCATTCCTATTTGCCATCCGAGCAGCGATACGGCCGGAAAACCGAGCTTTTGAATGGCCATCGCCAGCAGCGCCGCCGACATTTGTTCGCCGGCCGTAAGCAGCATGTCAAGCTCCCTTTTACTGGCCTTGGGATTTATTTCGGCCGCCTTTTCGAGCAGCTCGTCGGTGGTGTCGCCCTGAGCCGATACCACAACCACTATGTCGTTACCTTCCTTATAATAGTCGGTAATACGCCTTGCGACGTTTTCTATTCTTTTAGCGTCGGCGACCGAGGTGCCGCCGAACTTCTGGACGATCAGCATAAAAATATCCTCCGGATCAGTATATCTAATCAGTTGACATATAGGTTAATCACACATGCGAAGCATGGCGATAGGCTCAATGTGAAGCGATGCGGATTTGAGCTTTTCCTTTGTAATACCTTCCTTTTCGGGCAATGTTATAAAAGCCAGCTCGTGCGGCGGCGCGCTTTCGGCACTGACAAAGGTCACATTGCCGAACAGCTTTTTCACAAGCTTTTCGGTCGATTCAAGATCGGCTGCCTTTGCCCGTATGAAGAAGCGCGACACGGCTTCATCCTGATCGGTCACATAATCGGGACGACCCTCGTCCCAGTAGAGGTATTTCCTCGCCTTTACATGCTTTATACAGTCTATAACATCGGCGACAACGGCGCTTGCGGTAGGCATTTTGCCGGCTCCGCGGCCGTAGAACATAACGTCTCCCGTTGCGTTTCCGCGAACCATTATGGCGTTGAACACGTCGTCTACGGTGGAAAGCTGGCTGTTTTTGCTTACAAACATCGGCGCGACAAGGCACTGTATATGCTCATCGTCCACCTTTTTGGTCTGTCCTATCAGCTTTATAACGCATCCGCATGCGTCGGCATAGGCAACGTCGATGCCGGTTATACGCCGGATTCCTTCGGTTTGCACCTGGGCAGGATAAACATGACGCCCGAATGCAAGGGAGGCTAAAATGCAGATCTTACGGCAGGAATCGTGCGCGTCTATATCGGCCGACGGATCGCGCTCGGCGTAGCCTAATTTCTGAGCCATGGAAAGGGCAGCCTCAAAGCTCATTCCCTCTTTGAACATCTTGGTCAGAATAAAATTGGTGGTGCCGTTTAATATTCCTATAATTTCAATCAGATCGTTGGCGGCAAGGCACTGGGAAATAGGACGGATTATCGGTATTCCGCCGCCGACGCTCGCCTCGAACAAAAAGTTTACGTTTTTATCCCTTGCTATTTTAAGCAGCTCGCCTCCCTTTGCGGCCACAAGCTCTTTATTCGAGGTTACAACGCTTTTTCCTGCCAGAAGGCAGCGCTTTACATAATCGTACGCCGGATTGAGTCCGCCCATTACCTCGACCACAACGATTATTTCGGGGTCGTTTAAGATGATGTCAAAATCCTTTATGAATTTGTCGGCATAAGGAAGCTCGGGAAACTCCCTTAAATCGAGGATATATTTTATATCCATATCCGCTCCGGCCTTTTCGATTATCCCGTCGTGATTTCGCGAGAATACCTCAACAACGCCCGAGCCGACGGTTCCGTGTCCCATAACCGCGATTTTATACATAATAAGCCATAATGCCCCTTTTTACCCGCGGAGAACTTTAAAACCGCGATTTTTCAGTGCCTTTTAACTCTTTCGCGCCGGTATATTCTGTCCGGCCGCATAAAATTAAAAAGCCCGGTGCCCCGATCGCCGCGAAAAAGCCCGAAGATAAGGGCCCTTCACGGAGACCAAGTGTTGCACGTGATAGTTAATTATACATCTTATCCATTGTCAGTTCAAGTTTTTTTTGAAAAGGCGCCTTGTAAAGTTTGCGGTTTTGTTTTCAGCGTACTTGACGTGAGGAAACGCCGGGTATATAATTCATATGTCAGGTCGGAAAAGCGTTAGTTATGTTATTCGGTCTTCCGACGGTATCTTTTCTTTTTATTAAGGAGTTAGATGGTTATGAAAATGTGTCCCAAATGCAATACCGTGGTTGACGACGCCGCTGCTTTTTGCCCCGTATGCGGAGTCCCCTTTGCGGCCGCTCAGCCCAATGCACAACAGGCTCAGCCCCAACCCCAGCCTCAGGCACAGCCCCAAGCTCAGGCACAGGCACAGACCCCTCCTCAGCCTCAGCCTCAGCCGGTTTATGCAGGGGCGCCGCAATATGTCCCGGTAGTTGATATTTACGATCACACCGCCGATTTCGACAAGAAGGATATTTCCGACAATAAGGTCTACGCCATACTTTTGTACCTTGCCGGAGTTGTCGGAATAATTATCGCTCTGCTCGGCGCTAAGGATTCGCCCTATGTATCCTTCCATCTTCGCCAGGCCATGAAATTTCTTGCGGTCGATGTTCTTCTGGGCATAATCGGGGTACTGCTTGTCTGGACCCTTATTATTCCCATAGCGGTCGCTATAATGGAGATAATTCTTTTTGTTATAAAGATAATCTGCTTCTTCCAGATCTGCAACGGCAAGGCCAAGGAGCCGGCAATAATAAGAGGTCTCGGCTTTTTGAAATAAAGGCGGAAAAGTATAATAAAGGTTAAAACCAAGAATAAGATTAAGGTGTGACGGACGGTAGAATCGGCAGGTTTTTAAAGGCCGAGAGACCCGTCGACGAAAGGTTGCATCCGGACATATCCCGGCGTTTGGTTTTCTTCCGGACCGCCGGGATTTTTATGTCTGCAGAATACTTTGCTTACTATCCGTCCGTAGAATCGGTAAGGAGCCGGGTGCCATGAGCTTCCGAATCACAAATATTTTATTTAAGGCAGTGCGTGAAGCCCTCCGCCTCAAAACCGAATGCGGCTTACACACTACATTATATGAGAAACCGATGAGACCTCCACATATTATATTACCGTTTGTTTCTGCCTTCAGTGTTACGGTTGTCTGATGTCCGTTTCGCCCTGCGGCGCGCATTTTAAAATAGACCGGCTGTGTGCAGATATGGTCGTCGGTGTATCGGCGGTGCTTAAGGCTTTTAAGAGGGTAAGGGCAAAGCGGTTTTCGTTTAAGGCGACGGTTCGGATTTATTTTTGCTCGCCTTGCCCTTGGTTACTACAAACAAATAGTCATCTTACACACGGAATAAATTTATGATTTAAACAGAATTTGCAAAAAGCGGCGAAAATAGACTTGCTTTTAAAGGGAAAAACACTTAAACTGTAATTACCGATTTCTTTAATGCTTTTGTTTTGGAGGTGCGGATGTTGACGGGGAGCGGTTACCTGCTTTGCGAATTAATCATGCCTTCATCACACCCGAGCACATTCTGCACATTCGGTGCATCGTTGGGAGCAAGAGTAAAAGCGACAGCCTCGGCAGGATTGCAGCATCATGCGGCCTTTGCGGATGTTTCATATCGCCCGGAGGAGTGCGCATATATAAGTGTATAAAAACGCAGTTTGAAAAAAGCTGCGTTTTTTTATTTTGTTTTATTTTTACCGGGATTTGAAAAGCGGCGTCCGGCCGCACCGTTTAATTTACGGCGGCCGATCTAAAAATGCTTTTTGTTCCGGATGAAAAGTAAAAATCCGAATTTTGAAAAAAATTACAAGCGGCACAAACAGGCCAAACAGAAAGGACGAAACAAAAGGTGAAAAGGGTAATAATCGTAATGGGCAGCGACAGCGATTTTCCGGTTGTAAAGGGTGCAGGAGAAGCTCTCGAAGCACTGGGAATAGAATACGAATACCGTGTTTTATCGGCGCACAGAACCCCTCTTGCAGCGGCCGAGCTTGCCGGAAATGCGGCCTCAAACGGAATAAAATGCATAATCGCGGCGGCCGGAAAGGCGGCTCATCTTGCCGGAGTACTGGCCGCTTATACCACCTTGCCGGTTATAGGAATACCGGTTAAATCCTCTACCCTCGACGGACTCGATTCCCTGCTTTCGACCGTTCAGATGCCAAAGGGCATACCGGTTGCAACGGTGGCCATTGACGGGGCGTATAACGCAGGAATCTTAGCGGCCGAAATCATCGCCCTTTCGGATGAAAACGTCGCCGCGTCTCTTCTTAAAATGCGTAAGGATATGACGGCCGAGGTACTCAAAAAGGACGAAAAAGCGCGCACGGGGAACATCGGCAAATAACTTTTGCCTTAAACCGGTCCCGGCAAAAAAGGGGAAATTTCAAATCATAATCATTTATAATCAGATAATTTATGTCCGGCTTTTTGGCGGACAGATATAAATATCCGCAATAAAAACAAAAGGAGTAATAAGAATGCAAAAACTCGAACAGCTTTATGAGGGCAAGGCAAAAAAGGTCTATAAAACCGATGACGAGCGCTACTACATAGTCGATTACAAGGACGACGCCACCGCATTTAACGGCCTTAAAAAGGGAACCATAGCCGGCAAGGGCGCCGTTAATAACCGGGTGACTAATCTGCTTATGCAGATGCTCGAGGAAAACGGCATTCCCACCCATTTTGTAAAGGAGATGTCGGATCGCGAAACGGTGGTTAAAAAGGTTAAGATAATTCCTCTTGAGGTAATAATCCGCAACGTTGCGGCCGGCTCGATGGCCAAAAGGCTCGGTGTTAAGGAGGGACACGCTCTTCTTTGCCCGGTGCTCGAATTTTCCTACAAGGACGACGCTCTGGGCGACCCGATGATAAACCGCTACCATGCCCTTGCGATGGGCTATGCCGACGAAAAGCAGCTTGACCTTATAACCGACTATTCCTTTAAAATAAATAAACTTCTTACCGATTATTTTAAAAAGATAAATATAGAGCTGGTCGATTTCAAGCTGGAATTCGGCCTTACCGACGACGGGACGCTGGTGCTGGCCGATGAGATATCGCCCGATACCTGCCGTTTTTGGGACGCGACTACCCACGAAAAGCTGGATAAGGACCGTTTCCGCCGCGATCTCGGCAACGTCGAGGGAGCATACGGCGAAATACTGCACCGTCTTTTCGGAGATAACGAATAAAAAAGATAAAAACGGCCGGTTAACGGCCGGGCAAAAGGGATGGTTTTGTTTTTAATTTATTCATCCGTCAGTCCGACCGACAGACAGATTAATTGGCCGACCGGTTAATTAACTGACCGATTGACTAATTAACCAACTAACTAACTAACTAACTAACTAACTAACTAACTAACTAACTAACTAACCTATAGTCGTTATCCTTATCCTTTTATCCTTCGTTGCTTTCGGCATTGAGCGCTGAGGTTTACAAACGCCTCGAGACTGCCGGCTTTAAGGATCGGGATAACCGCATAAAGCCTTAATTCACTACACAAAAGACAAGGAGTTTTTGTTTTGTCCGGATTACATGAAGAATGCGGAGTTTTCGGCATTTACTCGCCGGAAAGCTACGACATAGCCACCGATACATATCATGCGCTTTACGCATTGCAGCACCGCGGACAGGAAAGCTGCGGTATTGCCGTAAACGACGCCGGAGTGTTTTCCTCGTATAAGGATGTGGGACTGGTAGGCGAGGTGTTCACCCGCGAAAAGCTCGACCGCATAGGAACGGGAAGCATTTCCATAGGCCATGTGCGCTATGCCACCACCGGCCATCGCTCAAGGGAAAACGCCCAGCCGCTGGTTATAAACCATATAAAGGGCAGCTTTGCCGTTTGTCACAACGGCAATCTTACAAACACGGCCGCTTTGCGAGAGGAATTGGAGCTTGGCGGCGCCATATTCCACACCACGAGCGACACCGAGGTAATAGCCTACATAATTACCAAGGAAAGGCTTGCCGCCCCGTCGATAGAGGAGGCAATCTGCTCGGCAATGTCCAAAATAAAGGGGGCTTATTCCCTTGTTATGATGTCGCCGAAAAAGCTCATCGCCGCAAGGGACCCTTTCGGCTTCAGACCCCTTTGCATTGGCAAAATGGGCGATAAATATGTATTTGCTTCCGAAAGCTGTGCTCTTGACAGTATCGGGGCCCGGTTTATTCGCGACGTCGAGCCGGGCGAGCTTGTAATCGTTGATAAGAACGGTCTCAGGAGCAACCGCACCCATTGCGGCAGGGAAAAAAGCGCGCTGTGCGTTTTTGAATTTTTGTATTTTGCCCGGCCTGATTCGGTAATAGACGGCGCGAGCGTTCACGTCGCCCGTCGTAAGGCCGGCGAGCTGCTCGCCATGGAGCATCCCATCGATGCCGACGTTGTTGTAGGAGTTCCCGATTCCGGACTTGACGCCGCGCGCGGATACGCCGCTTATTCGGGGATCGAATGCGGTATAGGCTTTATAAAAAATAAATATATTGCCCGTACCTTTATTCAGCCCACCCAAAAACAGCGCGAGGATGCGGTCCGCATAAAGCTAAACCCCATATCGGCCACCGTAAAGGGAAAACGGGTGGTGCTTATTGACGATTCGATAGTCAGAGGAACGACCGCGCGGTGTATCGTAAAGCTTTTAAGGGACGCGGGGGCCACAGAGGTTCACATGCTTTCCTCCGCTCCGGCCTTCCTTAATCCGTGTTATTTCGGTACCGATATCGATTCAAGGGACAATCTTATCGCCTGCAACCATACGGTGGAAGAGACGGCCGAAATAATCGGCGCCGATTCGCTCGGATACTTAAGTCCCGAAAGCGTTGTAAAAATAGCCGAGGGCTGTTCGCGCGGCTTTTGCGCCGGCTGCTTTACCGGTAAATATCCGGTACCGGAGCCCGAGGCAAGGCAAAAATACAAATTCGAGCAAAGAATAAAGCCGTAAATCGGTTTTTGAAATTTGAAATTCGGTGCCGCCGAAACGGTGTTTTATAAAGAGAAAAGGCGATTGCCGAAAATGCAAAGAAAAACCGTCGTTACATTAAATAAAACAAGGGTTTAAATTCCGGTTTTGGGAGGAAGAAAAAATGAAAAGCTACAGCGAAAGCTACAAGGCGGCCGGCGTTGATATAACGGCCGGATATAAAGCAGTCGAGCTTATGAAGGAGCATATAAAAAGAACAAATACACCGGGGGTTCTTTCGGGGATAGGGGGCTTCGGCGGACTTTTTATGCCCGATATCGAGGGGATGGAAGCGCCGGTGCTGGTCAGCGGAACCGACGGCGTCGGCACCAAGCTGAAAATCGCCTTTATGCTCGATAAGCACAACACCGTAGGAATCGACTGTGTCGCCATGTGTGTAAACGACATAATTTGCTGCGGTGCAAGGCCGCTTTTTTTCCTTGATTACATTGCACTGGGCAAAAACAAGCCCGAGCAGGTGGCCGAAATAGTCTCGGGCGTTGCCGACGGATGTGTTGCGGCCCAGGCGGCCCTTATAGGCGGAGAAACGGCCGAAATGCCGGGCTTTTATCCCGAAAACGAATACGACATAGCCGGCTTTGCCGTCGGAATGGTAGACCGCCAAAAAATGCTCGACAACAAAAACGTAAGACCGGGCGACGCGGTAATTGCCCTTGCCTCAACCGGCGTTCACAGCAACGGCTTTTCGCTGGTCAGAAAGATTTTCGGCGAGGACAAATCCGATTTTATGCACTACAGCGCCGACCTCGGAAAGACCGTGGGCGAAGCGCTCCTCACCCCGACGGCGATATATGTAAAGCCGATATTATCCCTTATTAAAAAGATAGAGGTCCACTCGATTTCCCATATAACCGGCGGCGGATTTTACGAGAATATTCCGCGCGGACTGCCCGACGGCCTTTGCGCTGAAATTGAGCGAAAAGCCATAAACGTCCTGCCTGTATTTGAAATGATAGCAAAAAAAGGCGGTATCGACGAGAGGGATATGTTCAACACCTTTAATATGGGGGTTGGCATGACGGTGACGGTGCCGGGCGATCAGGCAAACGGCGCTGTACGGCTCCTTCGCGATTTAGGACAGGACGCCTACATAATCGGCGAGGTTGTAAAGGGCGAAGACGGTGTGGTAATATGCTGAACATTGCTGTTTTTGTTTCGGGCGGCGGCACTAATTTACAGGCCCTTATCGACGCACAGAAAAGCGGTCTTTTAAAAAGCGGGAAAATAACCCTTGTCCTTTCGAGCAAAAAGGGCGTTTTCGCCCTTGAAAGGGCAGAAAAAAACGGCATCGAAACCACCGTTATAAGCCGGAAGGATCTAAAAAGCAGCGAGGATTTCGACCGTCGGATATTACAAACGGTAAAATCGCACAATATTGACATTATAGTGCTGGCAGGCTTTTTGTCGATACTCGGCGACGGATTTATAAAGGAATACAAGGATCGCATAATAAACGTGCACCCTTCCCTTATTCCGGCCTTTTGCGGCAAGGGGATGTACGGGCTGAAGGTTCACGAGGCAGCGCTCGGCCGCGGAGTAAAGCTGACCGGAGCAACGGTACATTTTGTAAACGAAATACCGGACGGCGGCCGTATTATCGCCCAAAAAGGGGTCGAGGTGCTGCCGGACGACACGCCGGAGACATTGCAAAAAAGGGTAATGGAGCAGGCCGAATGGATTTTACTCCCGAAGGCCGTGGAATCGGTGTGCTCCGCGTTATTAAGCGGCAAGAAATAGGTACCCCGCCCGACGGAAAACCGTTTTCCCCTGTTCGGGACATCACTTCATCGCAAGTTTTTTAGTATAACATTTTAAGGAGAGGGTTTAAAATGATGACACTTACAAAGGCGCTCGCCTCTAACAGCTACCCCGGCCGGGGAATACTCCTCGGAACAAGCGAGGACGAAAGATATGCCGTCGCGGCCTATTTTATAATGGGCAGAAGCGTCAACAGCCGCAACCGTATTTTTGCGGCGAACGATTTTTCGGGAATAAAAACGGTGGCCTTTGACGAATCGAAGCTGACCGATCCGTCCCTTATAATCTACAATGCGGTAAGCGTTATCGGGGATGAGACGATAGTCACAAACGGCGACCAGACCGACACTATATACGAGCATTTAAAATCGGGCGGCACCTTCGAGGAGGCGCTTTATACACGCGAATTTGAGCCCGACAGACCGAATTTCACGCCCAGAATATCCGGTCTTATAAAAAGGGAGAAGAACGATGTCTCCTTTAAGCTTTCCATTTTAAAATCGGGGGACGAAAAGGGCGAAAGCTGTATCCGCGAGTTTTTCTCCTATTCGGCAATCGAGGCAGGTGTTGCTCGTCTTATACATACATACGAGCACGACGGCGACCCGATCCCCTCATTTTCGGGCGAGCCGAAGGCGGTAAAAATAAGCGGCGATATAGATTCCGTTGCAAACGAGCTGTGGAGTGTGCTTGACAGTGATAACAAGGTGTCGCTTTTTGTCCGTTTTATAAATAAAAAAACGGGAGAATACTTAACCCGCGTAATAAACAAAAACGAATAATAAGGCGAAATATAAAGAAATGTAATGCGTGCTTCGGGGCGGCGAAGGGATGATAACAGGGCCTTAACTTGCCCTTCGTCCGGTTAAGAACCGCAAGCAGTACAAAAGATAAAAAACAGGATAAGCAGGCAAAACGAAAGGATGTATTTTTATGTCGAACGAAATAGCCCTTAAATACGGATGCAACCCCAACCAGACCCCGTCGAGAATATTCATGAAGGACGGCTCTTCACTTCCCGTAACGGTTTTAAACGGCCGCCCGGGATACATAAATTTTCTCGACGCCTTAAACGGCTGGCAGCTTGTAAGCGAGCTAAAAGAGGCCACCGGACTGCCGGCAGCCGCTTCCTTCAAGCACGTAAGCCCTGCCGGAGCGGCGGTGGGACTGCCCCTTGACGAAACCCTTAAAAGGATGTATTTTGTCGAATGTGACGGCGAGCTTTCTCCCCTTGCATGCGCATATGCGAGGGCGAGAGGGGCCGACAGAATGTCCTCCTTCGGCGATTTTATAAGCCTTTCGGATGTTTGCGACGTCGACACGGCGAGGCTTATTCAGCATGAGGTCTCCGACGGAATCATCGCCCCCGGCTATACCGACGAGGCCCTCGAAATCCTTAAATCCAAACGCAAGGGCAACTACAATATAGTTCTTATCGACAAGGACTATAAGCCGGCCGCAATCGAGCAAAAGGATGTTTTCGGGGTAACCTTTGAACAGGGTCATAACTTTTTAAAACTTGACGAAAAGCTGCTTGAGAACATACCTACCGCCTGCAAGGAGCTGCCCGAGAGCGCAAAAAGGGACCTGCTTATTGCCCTTATAACCCTCAAATACACCCAGTCAAATTCTGTGTGCTATACCTACGACGGACAGGCAATCGGTATTGGCGCCGGACAGCAGTCCCGTATTCACTGCACCCGTCTTGCCGGAAACAAGGCCGACAGCTGGTTTTTAAGGCGCAGCGAAAAGGTGCTCTCACTTCAGTTTTTGCCCACCCTTTCGCGAGCCGAAAGGGACAATACAATCGATGTTTATCTGTCTGACGACGAATGCGACGACGTGCTCGCCGAGGGCAAATGGCAAAGCTTTTTTGCGGTTCGTCCCGAGCCCTTTACAAAGGAGCAAAAGCGTGAGTGGCTCGGTAAATTCAGCGGCGTTTGTCTCGGATCGGACGCCTTCTTCCCCTTCGGCGACAACATCGAAAGGGCAAGAAAGAGCGGCGTTTCGTACATTGCACAGCCGGGCGGCTCAATAAGGGACGACAACGTTATAGCGGCATGCGACAAATACGGAATGGTAATGGCCTTTACCGGGGTTCGCCTTTTCCATCATTGATCCCAAATATTACACCGGATAAAGGGAAAGCTGCTTAACATCAAATAAAATGTTTTCTCCGGCCGAGGAAAGAAAGGTCCGGTTTTGCCCCGGACGGATCCCGCCGCCGGAGAAAACGGATAAAGACGTATAGACAAAACAAGATAAGATAAAATCAGAATCAAAAATCAAGGAAGTTACCGAAAGGCATAAATACGCATGTATAAAAAATACACAAAAAAGCAAACGGTGCTTTTGCTTTGCGGCGCTTTGGCCGCGGCCGTAATCGTTGCGGTTTTGTTGCTGATTATCTGTTCACGGGGGGAGAAAACGCCCGTGCTTGCCGAGTCCGACGACCCGTATGCCCTGCTCGAGAAAAATACATACGACAAATCGGCATTTTTTGAAGAAAACGGACTTAAAAACTATCGATTTAAAGACGGGGAAAAAGCCCTTGTCGGGATAGATGTTTCGGAGCATCAGGAGGACATCGACTGGAGCGCCCTTTCGGGCAAAATCGACTTTGCCTTTATAAGGGTCGGCTATCGCGGATACGAATACGGCCTTCTTAATCCCGATGACAGGCTGCACGACAATATATCGGGCGCTCTAAAGGCGAAAATACCGGTCGGCGTGTACTTTTTTTCTCAGGCAATAAGCGAGGATGAGGCGGTTGCCGAGGCAAAATACGTTATAGATTCCATAAAGGACTACAACGTTACGTGGCCGGTGGTGTACGATATGGAGCGGCTTGAAAACGCGAGAGCCGAAGCTTTAAGTGCCGAAGAGCGAACCCGTTTCGCCGGGGTTTTTTGCTCGGAAATAAAAAAAGCAGGCTACACGCCGCTTATTTACGGCAACGTCAACTGGCTGCTTTACGAGATTGACATGCCGTCGCTAAAAAATTACGGATTTTGGCTTGCCGAATATGACGATCTGCCGGAATTCCCCTACAATTTTGACATCTGGCAGTATACCGACACCGGGAAAATCCCGGGCGTAGAGGGCAAATTCGATCTCAACGTTTCGTTTAAGGATTTCGGTAAAGCGGAGTAAAATTCCGTTAATAAAAAATGAAGGTTCGGAGTGAGCTTATGAAAATAATGGTTATAGGCAGCGGCGGACGGGAGCACGCCATAATAAAAAAGCTGAAAACGAGTCCGCTTTGCGAAAAAATATACGCTCTGCCCGGCAACGGCGGAATAAGCACGGATGCCGAGTGCGTCGGCATATCGGCCGAGGACGTTAGCGGCATTGTCGATTTTGCGGTCAAGAATAAAATAGATTTTGCCGTTGTGGCGCCCGACGGGGCATTGGCTGCCGGCACGGTGGATGCCTTAAACGAAAAGGGCATCAAATGCTTCGGACCGGACAAAAAGGCCGCCGAGATCGAAAGCAGCAAGGTTTTTGCCAAGGAGCTTATGAAAAAATACGGTATTCCGACCGCCGATTACGAGGTTTTTTCCTCTCCCGAGGCGGCCGTGGAGTACATAAAATCACGGGGAAAATATCCCGTAGTCATAAAGGCCGACGGACTGGCTCTCGGAAAGGGCGTTATAATCGCAAAGGATGAGGATGAAGCCTGTCTTGCGGTACGCTCGATAATGAACGACAGAATTTTCGGGGAAAGCGGCGCGAGAATTGTTGTCGAAGAATTCCTTACGGGGCCCGAGGTATCGGTGCTTTCATTTACCGACGGGAAGACCCTTGTGCCGATGGTGTCGAGCATGGATCACAAGCGCGCATACGACGGCGACAAAGGACCCAACACCGGCGGCATGGGAACGGTAGCGCCGAATCCCCTTTATACGGGCGAGATACAGTCCTACTGTATGGAGAAAATATTCATGCCGACGGTAAGGGCCATGTCGGAAATGGGTCGTCCGTTTAAGGGCTGTCTTTATTTCGGACTTATGCTGACCGATGAGGGTCCCAAGGTAATAGAGTACAATTCGCGCTTCGGCGACCCCGAAACCCAGGTTGTCTTACCACTTTTACAGGGCGATCTGCTTGAAATAATGACGGCGGTCAGCGACGGGACACTGGATAAATGCGAGCTTTCGTTCTCGCAAAAAAGTGCGGCGTGTGTTATAATAGCCTCGGGCGGATATCCCGGTCATTACGAAAAGGGCAAGGTGATATCCGGTATTGATAAGGCCGAAAAATCGGGCGCTTTCGTTTACCACGCCGGAACGGCCCTTAGCGAAAAGGGCGGCTTTGTAACCTCGGGCGGGCGTGTGCTGGGGGTAACCTATGTAGGAGACACCCTTGAAAAGGCTATTGACGGGGCATATAATGCGGCCGAAAAAATAAGCTTTGAGGGGGCGTTTATGCGTTCGGACATAGGAAAAAGAGCCCTCGGTTTTGAAGAATCGGAGAAATAAAAACGTATCGTGCCGGACGCGTCGGATAGTTCGGATGAAAACAGCGCAAACAGCAAATATATGAGAAACAAAAAACTGCAAGGAGAGATCGATATCTATGGCGGTATTCAGAATATATGTTGAAAAAAAGGCGGAGTTTGCGGACGAGGCGGCTTCCCTGCTCGGCGAGATCAGGGGATTTCTCGGCATTCGCGATGTTAACGGTGCGCGCATTATAAACCGCTACGATGTCGAGGGTGTGGACGAAAGCCTCTTCGAAAAATGCCGTACCACGGTGTTTTCGGAGCCTCAGGTCGACCTTACCTACAGCGAGCTGCCCGATGATTTAAAGGATTTCGAGCTTTTCGCGGTGGAGTATCTGCCCGGACAGTTTGACCAGCGCGCCGACTCGGCGGCACAGTGCATACAGCTTGTTTCACAGCTTGAGCGCCCCACCGTCCGCACGGCGAAAATTTATGCGATTGGCGGCGTATCGAAGGACAGCCTTGAGAAAATCGAGAAATACGTTATAAACCCGGTGGAAAGCCGGCTTGCTTCCTTCGATAAGCCCGATACGCTGAAAATCGCAAGCGACGAGCCGGCCGACATTGCCGTTATAAAGGGCTTTACCTCAATGTCGAGACATGAGCTCGACGACCTTATAAAAAAATACGGCTTTGCAATGGATTCGGACGATATTGAATTCTGCCGGAATTATTTTTCCGCCGAGCACCGCGACCCGACCATGACCGAGCTTCGTATGATAGACACATATTGGTCGGATCACTGCCGCCATACCACCTTCGGCACGATAATCGACGGGGCCGAAATAGCCGATCCGGCCGTAAAGGCAGCCTTTGACGATTTTATGAAAATGCGAAGCGAAATAGGGCGCGATAAGCCCGTCACCCTCATGGAGCTCGCGACCCTGCCCGTGCGTTATTATAAGAAAAAGGGGCTTTTGCCGAAGCTTGACGATTCCGAGGAGATAAACGCCTGCACCGTTAAAATAAAGGTCACGGTCGACGGAGAGATCGAGGATTGGCTGCTGCTTTTTAAAAACGAGACCCATAACCACCCCACCGAAATAGAACCCTTCGGCGGAGCGGCAACCTGCATAGGCGGCGCGATCCGCGATCCGCTGAGCGGACGGGCATATGTATATCAGGCCATGAGAATAACCGGCGCGGCCGATCCGCTTTGCCCGATCGAAGAGACCATGCCGGGCAAGCTGCCGCAAAAAAAGCTTGTTACAACGGCGGCCGCCGGATACAGCTCCTACGGCAACCAGATAGGTCTTGCGACCGGACTGGTGGACGAAATATACCATCCCGGATACGCCGCAAAGCGCCTTGAAATCGGCGCTGTCGTAGCGGCGGCCCCGAGCAAAAACGTAATACGGCTCACCCCCGCTCCGGGCGATAAAATTATATTGATAGGCGGAAAAACCGGACGCGACGGCTGCGGCGGCGCTACCGGTTCGTCAAAATCGCACGATGTAAAATCGATATCGACCTGCGGCGCCGAGGTTCAAAAGGGCAACGCCCCCGAGGAAAGAAAGCTGCAAAGGCTCTTTCGCAACAGCGAGGCCACCCGTCTTATAAAACGGTGCAACGATTTCGGCGCCGGCGGAGTTTCGGTCGCAATAGGAGAGCTGGCCGACGGGCTGTTTATTGATCTTGACAGGGTGCCTAAAAAATATCAGGGGCTCGACGGGACCGAAATTGCAATTTCGGAATCGCAGGAGCGTATGGCGGTGGTGGTCTCCCCCGAAAACGCCGAAAGATTTATCGCCCTTGCAAACGGCGAGAATCTCGAAGCGACAACGGTCGCCGAGGTGACCGAGGAAAAACGCCTTAAAATGAACTGGCGCGGCAAAACCGTGGTTGATGTCTCGCGCGGATTTTTGAATTCAAACGGCGCCGAAAAGCATACGACGGTGTCGGTCCCGGCAACTAAAACCGATATAAGAGCCGAAAACGGTACCGGCAATGCCGATTGCGATTTTGCACAAATGATGAAGGATAGGGTAAGCGACCTTAACTTCTGCTCCCGTCAGGGACTGTGCGAGCGGTTCGATTCGACCATCGGTGCCGGCAGCGTTATGATGCCCTTCGGCGGAAAATATCAGCTGACCCCCCTTCCCTACATGGCGGCCGAGGTTTCGCTCGAAAAGGGCAAGACCGACGACTGCTCGGTCATGTCGTGGGGATTTGATCCTTTTGTCAGCGAAAAAAATGTGTTTTACGGCGCATACAGTGCGGTCTATCAGTCGGTAATGCGGCTTGCCGCCGCCGGTGCTCCGCTTGATGACTGCTATCTTACCTTCCAGGAATACTTCGAGCGCATGGGCAGCGATCCCGAGCGTTGGGGCAAGCCATTTGCGGCGTTGCTCGGCAGTATAAGAGCTCAGCGTGAGCTCGGGATCATATCAATCGGCGGTAAGGATTCCATGTCGGGAACCTTCGAAAAGCTGGACGTTCCGCCGACGCTGGTCTCCTTTGCCGTTACCATGGCAAAGGCAAACGAGCTTATATCAAACGAGTTTAAAACAGCCTGCAGCGAGGCGGTTACCCTTTCGGTAAAGCGCACACAGGACGGCTGCTTTGAACCGTCCGACGCAAAAAGGGTCTTCGCCCTTATTCGCTCGCTTAAAAAAGAGGGCAAAATCGTCACCTGCCATGCGGTCTCGCGCGGCGGTATTGCCGAGGCCGTGTTCAAGATGTCAATAGGCAATAAATTCGGCTTCCAGTATTACGATTCGGTCAAAAAAGAGGATATTTTCCGCGCCGGAGAGGGCACCTTTATTCTCGAGCTTGCCGACGGCGTTATAGCCTGCGATATCGCGGGGGCAAAGCCGCTCGGCGCCGTTATTAAGGATTTCGAATTTGTGCTCGGCAAAAGCCTTGTAACGGGCGATGAGCTGCTTTGCGGCTATTCGTCAAAATTGGAGCCGGTCTTTCCGATGAATCCTGCCAAAACGGAGGCCGGACCGATCGAAAATATAAGCTTCGAAAATAATGAAGTTCCAAAGGCCCCGAAGATAAATATTGCGCGGCCGACGGTGCTTATTCCGGTCTTCCCGGGAACCAACTGCGAATACGACACCGCTCGGGCTTTCGAGACGGCCGGAGCCGATGCGAAAATATTCGTAATCAACAATTTAAGTCCGGATAAAATAGCCGAATCGGCAAAAAGCTTTTGCAGTCTTGCCGAAACGGCCCAGATAATCGCTCTGCCGGGCGGATTCTCGGGCGGAGACGAGCCCGACGGCTCGGGTAAATTTATAACGGCATTTTTCCGTCACCCCGGAATAACCGAGCAGGTCCGCCGTCTTTTGTTTAAAAGAGACGGACTTATGTGCGGTATCTGCAACGGCTTTCAGGCCCTTATAAAGCTGGGACTTGTTCCCTTCGGCGATATAACCGACCCCGACGAAAGCAGCCCGACCCTTACCTACAACACAATAGGACGACATCAGTCGAAGCTGGTTTTAACCCGTGTTTGCTCGAATAAATCCCCGTGGCTTTCATCAAGCAATGTCGGCGATATACATACCGTGGCCATATCCCACGGCGAGGGCAGGTTTATATGCGACGGCGAGCTTTTCGAAAAGCTCGTAGCAAACGGCCAGATCGCCACACAGTACGCAGATATTGAGGGCAACGCGAGTATGGACATACGGTTTAACCCCAACGGATCGTATTTTGCGGTTGAGGGAATAACCTCGCCCGACGGACGGGTTTTCGGAAAAATGGGCCACAGCGAGCGCCGCGGCGAGTATCTTTACCGCAATGTCCCCGGCAATAAGGACAACAAAATGTTCGAAAACGCCGTAAATTATTTTGCGCTGTAATTTAAGTGTTGCGCCAAATAGGGACAACACAAGTCAGCCTTATTAAAAAAACGATGCCTTAAACCGCCGTTTAGACGATGAGCTTAAAGCGAACGGTCAAACGGCGGCCGGGCAGTGTACGGTTTTCCTCGTCCCTTTTTCCGTGTGGGATTCGATACCGTTTTTATAAAGATAATTTGTCATAATGACAAAGATTTAAGAGGATTTTGTCTGTTTGCAAAACAAGAGAAAGGTTCCGGATATTGCAAAAAAAGGAGCTGAAAACATAAGTTGATCGACAGTTACAATACCGTGATTTCGCCCGGAGCGGCTCAAATCATCGAAAAACGGTCAAGATTTATCGCAAAAGCCGTTGCCGTTGCCGACGCTGACGAGGCGGCCGGAATAATAGCGGACGTAAGGTCGGAGCATTTTGCCGCAAAGCACCATGTTTTTGCATATATTTTAAGAGGAACACCGGTTGTCGAGCGGTATTCGGACGACGCCGAGCCCCAGGGGACGGCCGGAATGCCGATACTTGAGGTTTTGCGCGGTGCCGGACTCGAAAACAGCATGATAGTCGTTACAAGATATTTCGGCGGCGTGCTGCTCGGAACGGGCGGCCTATCGCGGGCCTATTCGTCAGCGGCGAGCGAAGCCTTAAAGGCGGCAAAAACAGTAAAAATGAGCCTTTTTTGCAAAATGACGCTGGGTGTGGATTACAACCGGTACGGCCGATTGCCGGCTATGATAGCGGAGTTCGGCGGCCGGCTAATATCGAGCGATTTTGCCGACGATGTAACGGTGAGCTTTTCCCTTCCGTACAAAAAAGAGGCGGAATTTTGTGCGGCGCTTACCGAGCTTTCGTGCGGAAGTCTGACGCCCCAAAAAACCGGCGAGTGCTTTTTGCCGGAATGATGTCTTGCGGTTTTGATTGCGGCTTTTGTGCGGTTTTTGGCAGGCGGATACCGAATCCGGCGTTTGCAATTGACGTCCGTTTCGGATAATCAAAGTCTTTTTACGGCATTCGTGAGAGAAAAATAAAAATTAAACATTATAAGGCAAAAAGCCTCCGGACAAAGACCCATGTCGAGCCGGAGGCTTTTATATTAAAGCAATAAGCGATTATTAAATGCGACTGTGATTATTCCAAGGTTCGGCCGACAGGGTATCAATAGCCGTATTTTTTGCGCTTTACCGCCAGGAACAAAACGGTTACCGCAACGGCTGCCACCTCGGCTGCCGATATCGATATCCAGACGCCGTCGAGCTGCCATATAAGCGGAAAGATCAAAACGGCAGAAACCTGAAATACTATGGTCCTGAAAAACGAAATCAGTGCGGAGGTGAGCCCGTCATTAAGGGCAGTGAAGAAGGATGAGCCGTATATTGCAATCCCCGAAAACAAAAAGGAGAACGAGAATATTGTAAAGGCATGATGGGTCATTTCCAGAAGGGCTTCATCGTAGCTTATAAAAAGACGGGACAGCGGCATTGAAAGCAGCTCTCCGGCGGCGAACATAAACAAAGAGCACGTGCCTATCAGAATAAGGCTTTTTCTGAGCAGACTGCTTAGCTCCTTTTTGTTTTCGGCGCCGAAATGATATCCGATTATCGGGGCCGAGCCGACCGAATATCCTATAAATATCGCCTGGAATATCATGCTGACGTACATAAGCACGCCGTAGGCCGCTATGCCGTTTTCGCCGGCATATTTCATCAGCTGATAGTTATAAAGCATGCTGACAATAGACATAGAAATACTGCTCATAAGCTCGGACGAGCCGTTCGTGCAGGTTTTAAGCAGTACCTTTGCGTCAAATCCGAATTTTGTAAAGCGAAGCGAGCTTGAATTACTTTTATTGAAAAAGTATATAACCGGAACTATGCCGCCTATAAACTGGCTTAATGCCGTAGCGACGGCAGCGCCCACAAGCCCCCAGCCGAAAACGGCGACAAACAGCGCGTCGAGCACCATATTTGTAACACCGGCCGCAACCGTAACGTACAGACCGAGTCTCGGTTTTCCGGCGGTAGGGAAAAGACACTGAAACTCATATTGCAGCAGCCAAAAGGGCTGGGCGATGAGTATAATCGTGCCGTAGGTTACGCTGTCGTCAAGCAGCTGTCCCTCTCCGCCGAGCAAAATGCCTATCGGACGCAAAAAGATTATTCCGATCACCCCTATTGCGGTGCCGACGATTACCGACGTAACGACAATAAAGGTGAAAATTCTGTTGGCCTTTTCACCGTCGCCTTCGCCCATGGTTTTGGATATCAGGGCGGACGATCCGGTTCCGAACATAAAGCCCACACAGCCGAGGATTATCAGCGCCGGCATTATGAAGTTTACGGCGGCAAAGGGGGTTTTTCCTGTGTAATTTGAGACGAAATATCCGTCCACAACGCCGTATATTGATGTAAATATCATCATAAGGATTGACGGAACGGTATATCTTATAAGTCTTTTGTAATTAAAGTGGTCAGACAGTTGTATCATATGTTTTTCCTTTCAAACCAACGTGTTGCAAAATCAGCTACGGCCGGAACGATTTCCTTTATATTGCTCCAGCCGGAGGTGTTTACCGTAAGGTGATAGGCTGTTCTTTCTCCCCAACGGCAATCGGTAATTAGCTCGCGTATTTTGGCGCGGGACTTGTCGATTTCGCGCATGTTTCTTATTATCGCTCGGTCGGACATGGCGTCCTTTCCTTTTTCCGCCGCATGAAAGCGCTCGAGTTTGGTATCGGTGTCGGCACATACAAAGATGTTAAAGGGCGAATATTCCCTTAATATGCAGTCGGCATTCCGGCCGATAATAACACAGTCGCGGCCGGTTTTTCCTATGGCTTCGATAACCCTTCTTTGTTTTATAAGAAGATCGGCGGATACGGCCGAAACGGCAGCCGGACCCGATACCGAGCAGCGAAAGCTCAGAGGAACTCTTTTTACCATTCCCTCTTCAAGCATTCTTTCGGCGTAGTTTTCGTCTATTCCGGCCGAAGCGGCGACCGAGGCAATTATCTCTTTATCGTAATAATCGAAGCCGAGGCAATCGGCGAGCCGTTTTCCGAGCTCTCTTCCGCCGCTTGAAAATTCGCGGCTTACGGTTATTATTTTCATGTCTGACAATACCTCCGGTTTTAATTTTGGCATCGATATGTTTTTTGTTTTCTCTTTCGGCCGGCGTTCGACCGTAAAGATGATAAAACAGCAGTAATTACGGGGTTTTCTGAGACGTAATTGCCATTATAGTGCTTTTTGGGGCGATTTGTCAACCTATATATTATAAATGTAAGGGGATTTTTACATTGCAAAACAGAGAAAAATTTGAGCACGGCGGATATCCGTTTTTTATCGGACATCCGCCGTGCTCAAAAATAAAGTATTCGGTTTTTGTGAAAAAACCGTAAAATGAGGACTGTTTGCAAATAAATAAATAAAGCCTGCCGTTTTTACCCTCCGGCAAAAGGATTAAGATAAAACAGCACTTACCGCAAAATTCCCCACGCCATTTTTTGCTCAGCCGAGCGAAAGAAAAACGGCTGAGTGTCTTAAAACGGATAAATTTCCTTTGCCGTTTTTTATATCCGGCAAAGGAGGACTTTCCATTGGGGACTGTCTCCCTAAATATCTTCTTTTGCCGGTGTGTTGCGGCCGTTAAAGCGATATCAGCCGGCCGATCTCCATTGCCGGACAGCCCGACGCTAAAAGCCGCCCGTGCTCGGTGGTGTAAGCGGCGGCGAGCCGTCCCTCCTTAAGAGGAAGGGAAAACTCCCTTAATATGCTTTCGGACTGGGCTCCGGTAAGCTCTCCTCTTACCACAAGACGGTAACGGCCGGACAGCTCAAACAGATCGCTTTGCGCCTGTTCGTCCTGAGAATATAAAAGTCCCAAAGCGCAAAGGAGCTTTTCGCTGTCCTCAAAATCGTAGACCCTTGTTATCATATGTTGCCTTTTGTTACGGGATAAAGCCCCCTCATCGGCAGGCATTCCGGAAAAGAACACCGTACAGCCTCCGGCCGGAGCAGGGAACACCTCAATAAGCAGTTTATCCGAGTCGGGCGAAAAAAGGAACAGCTTTTTTGCAGCGTCGAGCACGGTCCTTAGCATTATTTTGGTTTTTCGGTTGGAATAATCAAGCTTCGGATAATCGAGATCGAAACGGGCCAGATCATCACCGGTCATCTCGACGCACAAACGGTTTTCTTCCTCAAGCTTTATGTTCACGGCAAACACCCTTTGCAAGTAATTTTAATTCCTGTCACCCTGTTATGGTTAACCATATTACACATTTGGTCTCTTATCGCACGAGGCCGGTGCTTTTCGGCCGGTTGTTTTTCGCCGGTTAAGCTTTACTGTCTTGTAAGTAAGACGACAGCGAAAACCTACCGTCGTGGCTGTTGCGGGCGAATTCTGAAGTGTGCGATTGCTTGAATTTATGGTTAATCTTCACGGGTGCAAGGCGTACTATTATCATGATATTAACGGGACGGGCAGTGTGCAATGGGTATTTTAATGGTAACCGGACCTTTATTTTGAATTATCCCGTAAACTCTCGGAATTTTTTGTGCGTGTTAAGAACAAATTCCGTATTTTGCCCCCGATGGCAAGGGCTACAGTATGTACCTTAAGGAATTTTCTATCCTTTTTCGCGCGCGTTTGAGTGTCTTGCATACCGAGGGCACCGAAATTCCCATATCCTCGGCTATTTCGCGCATCAGCTTGTTTTCAAAGTAATACATCTGCACGGTTTTTATCTGGGTTCCGGTAAGATCGTGATTTATCGAGTCGCGAAGAGCATTTTTCAGCTGCTCATGCTTTTGCTTTATAACCTCTTCGTCGTTGTATTTGCTGTGCAGGTATTCGGAATAATCGTTTATTTTAAAATTGTAATCAGAAAACGAGACCGGCCGGCTTCTCACTGTCTTTTCCCTCCTCGGAATAATAATTTTTTAAATACTGAGCCGTTCTTCGGCAGTCTCTTGCCTCGCTCAGCAGCATTAAAATACGGTATCTGACGTTTTTCAGCTCATCTCCCGAAAGCTCCGGGCATAAAAGCCTTAATTCATGAGCCCGGCGGCGGAGTTTTTCTTCGCTTTGGGAATACTGCATGCCGAGTTCAAAAAGTGTAAGTGATTTTTCCATAAAGATACCTCCAAAAACACACGAAACGTGTAGTTTCGCTTTTTAAATATACCCTTTCACACGGGGCGCCAACGCATGAAAGGGTGACAACACTAATAATGATAGCACTTGAAAACGCAAAAATCTACATTTTTTCTCATAAAAATGTGCAAAATATGCTGAAAATAGAGGAAATGTGTCATCTTTTGGACATTGATGAGGCAAAATATGAAAAAGCTATTGACAAATACACATAACGTGTTATAATTTGCTTGCAACAAGAAATCGGGACGGTTTTTGATATAAATAGATATGGAGTTTATAATTCCGATAAAGCCTTAAACGGTCTCTTGTTTTGAAACCAACGGAGCAGTAGACAATATCTGATCCTTGCAGCGAGGCGAATTTGACGGAGAGCTAAAACGTACCAAAGCACTTACGGCTTTGTCAACGGATTTTTAACACGGTTTTTAAGATCCGGTCAGGTTTTTAAGAGTCGGTGTTCCGCGTTTTCCGCCTCGAACCGCGGGCGTATGTTTCTATCTGCATTGAGCTTTTTACTTTGGTTATTATTTTTTATTTTATTTATTTTTTATTTATTTTGCCGGGTGAAGAGATAGCCTAACGCCTGTTACGGCGTTTCAAGGAGAGATATTATGTTTTCTCAACGGCTTAGGGAGTTACGGAAAAAAAGAAAAATGACACAGGGAGAGCTTGCCCGTCTGACAGGACTTTCGCCCAGCGCGATAGGAATGTATGAACAGAACAGGCGCGAGCCGGACACACAAACCCTCAAAAGGTTCAGCGAGGTCTTTTCGGTGCCGGTGGACTACCTTATCATGAATGATGAGGAGGGTTCGCCAAGGGATGCCATGAAGGCCGTGGATGATTTCAAATCCATGCTTAAAAGCTCAAACGGACTTATGTTCAAAGGTGTACCGCTTACCGAGGAAGAAATAAAACGGCTTGCGGACGCCATAGAGTTGAGCGCAAAAATAGTTTTGTGTTCGGACGGTGAAACCTGAGGCTGTAAAAACGGTTTTTTCTGTGCATTATGGAGTTGAGTTGTCTTATGGACAAGGTTAAGAACGCTGTTTGCGCACTTGTTAACGAATACTGTACCAACGACCCTTTTGAAATTTGCGCATCGGCAGGTATCCATGTGTTTTTTTCGGATCTTCCCGATGTGACCGAGGGTGTTTATTACCGTATAAAGGGACATAAAATAATACTTATAAACGAGCGGCTGAACCGCCGCGAGGCGCGTGTTGTGGCGGCCCATGAGCTGGGCCACGCCGTGTTGCATCCGAAAAGCAACTACGTGTTTATGACGGCAAGCACCCTGCTTTTGCCCCAAAGGCTGGAGCGTGAGGCTGAGCTTTTCTGTTGCGAGCTGCTGCTTTACGGATTTGAGACTGAGATTTGTCCGCAAAGCGACATAACGGCCCGTCAAATCGCCTGCATCAAGGGTGTGCCGGAAAATATGGCCGAGCTCTGGCTTTCGGCAAGAGGATTTATGGCCTGACGGACTTTTCCATCCTGCCGGTTTCCACGCCGGATTTACCCCTTATCGGCCCCCATTGCAGGGGATAAATATATCCTTTATTTTTATTACTGCACATCCTGCTGTTTTTGTTTTTCAACATTTAAACAGCAGGATTTTTTATGCCGATTTTACGCCTGAAACATCTCCGAAAAACCTTGCCGGCCGTAATATTCCGATTTCCGGCTCCATCTTGCCGCAAAATCTCTGCTTTTTTACAGAATTGCAATATTTTTCTTGACTATCCGACGGTTTTTCAGTACAATAAAGCCTATGTGCGGCATGGCGCTGACCGTTATTGGTTTTATCGGTGCGACACCTGCCGTACGCTTAAAAAGCTTCTATGGATTTTCCGTGAGAACCGAGAACCTTGCGTTGCAGCAGGCAAAATGTATCCGGATTGGACCGAAAACGGCGGCTTCCGGCGTGCTTTTCCCGGCCTTTATTACAAAAAACGCAATTATAATCCCCGGCCGATAGCTAACGGTGAATTTGTGGATTTACAGCCTGCTTTTTATAAATGGCAGGACATATTTGGAGGTTTTTATGAAAGAAAACAGAGAAAAGCTCGGCTCTCGTCTCGGCTTTATTCTGCTGAGTGCAGGATGTGCCATCGGTTGCGGTAATGTTTGGAAATTTCCTACAATGTGCGGACAAAACGGCGGCGCCGGATTTGTTCTTATTTACCTGCTGTGCCTTGTTATACTCGGCCTGCCCGTTATGACAATGGAGTTTGCAATCGGACGAGCTTCCCAGAAAAGCCCGATAAAAATGTATCAGCAGCTGGAAAAGCCTAAGTCGAAATGGCATCTGCACGGTTATGTATCCCTTTTCGGCAACATAGCCCTTATGGCCTTTTACACCGTTGTTACCGGCTGGATGATAAATTATTTTGTCCGGTTTGCAACCGGAAATAACCTCGGTGAGCTTGTGCTTACCGAAACCCAAAATCCTTTCGGATTTATGGCAAGCGATCTCAAAACCAACCTTATTTTTACCGCAGTTGCCATTTTTACAGGCTTTTTTGTGCTTTGCTTTAAGCTCCAGGGCGGACTCGAAAGAGTCACAAAGGTCATGATGATCGCCCTTTTGCTGCTTCTTATCGGTCTTGCGGTCTACAGCTTTACCCTGCCGGGCGCCGGAGACGGCCTTAAATTCTATCTTCTTCCCAATTTCAGCAAAATTGACGGATCGGTAATTGTGGGCGCTATGAATCAGGCCTTCTTCACCCTTTCCATCGGAATGGGGTCAATGGCTATTTTCGGAAGCTATATCGATAAAACCCATTCTCTTATGGGAGAGAGTCTTACCATAATCGGACTTGACACCTTTGTTGCCATAACGGCCGGCCTTATAATATTCCCTGCCTGCTTTACATACAACGGAGGCCAGGTCGACGGCGGACCGGGACTTCTTTTCAATACCATGTCCACCGTATTCAATAAATTTGAGGATCCGACGGTCGGAAGAATCGTCGGCGCGCTTTTCTTTTTATTTATGGTTTTTGCCGCTATGTCGACCGTCTTTGCGGTTTGCGAAAATATTGTCGCAATGCTTCGCGATCTGACCGGATGGAAGCGGCCGATAGCCTGCCTTGTATGCGGTTTAATCGTTTCGGCGTGCGCTTTGCTTTCGATATTGGGCAACACCGTATGGACAAACGTAAATCCGCTCGGAACGGGCAGTATTTTCGACATGTGGGATTTCCTTGTTTCCAATAACATTCTGCCGCTCGGCTCCCTTGTTATCGCGCTGTTTTGCTGCAACAAGCGTTTCGGCTGGGGCTGGGAGAACTTTGTCGCCGAGGCCAACGCCGGAAAGGGACTTAAGGTCAGGTCGTGGATGCGCCCCGTTTTCCGCTTTGTGGTCCCGGTTCTCATCTGCTTTATCTATATATACGGAATACTTTCGTTTTACCACGTAATTAATTTTTAATCTTCCGTTTTTTGAAAAAATTCCGGAATGAACGGTTTTCGGCTTTTCGGCCGGTTTTGCGCCGCGCCGGAGTTTATCGTCGGTAAGATAAAATACAAATCCGTATCAGGTTTTTAATAGCTTTAACGGTTGCAAGGGCAATTGCAACCGGCTCGGGCGGACTGTAAGGGTATATGCTTTTACAGTCCGTTTTAATTTTGTTTTATTGCAGATATCGGTTTTCGCCGGCAGCTTGGCGTCTTTTGGTCTCTTTAGAAAAATGCAGGACCGGCGCGTAAGAGCTCTCATCCCGGTGAATACAATGTCATACGGTTTGTTAAACAACAATCGGGCGGCAAATAGGGTGGCGCATCGAGTGGGATATCAGCCGGTCTGTCAAACGGTGCACGGGAGGCTAATCGGGCGGCGTATTAAATATTGCGTCGAGCGGAGCGCGCCATGAGGATCGGCGTGGTGTTTTTCAGGCGGTACGGGAGGCGTTATGCCGGACGGTCTGATTAAAAAGCAGTTTGTATTTTGCCTGATTTCGCAAAACGTAGGATCGGCCTTCCTGTAAAAAATTCAAAAAATGCTTTAAAACGGCAAAAGACCGTGTGAATGACGACCCCTTTTGCCGCTTTTTTTGTACATTTTTTGCTGAATTGACCACATTTTTTCGTTTTTTGAGCTTATTATCTTTCAAGGCTGTAAAAATAACAAAAAGCCTCTTATTTCCGCTTTCGCATTGAGTAAACGTGTGCTATAATTACTCACGGTGTAAAAGCGATAATGCTGTTATCGATTGGAAAAATCAAAAAGCGACAGCAAAAACTCGCTGTCGGGCGCGGGCCGTTGCCGATTGTCGGTTTTAATCGAAGGCAGTACCGGGCCCCGGAGCAATCGGCTTTGCACGGGTGCGATAATTTGCAAAAAAATCTGGATTCTGCGGATTTGCCTTTGCGCCGTTCAGTATATGCCGGACACGGCACACATAAAACATCACATATGTTTATGTCGTTCCCGCCCGGTTGCCATATGTGAAAAAGGATAAAAATACCGGTAAGAATACGGGGTTTGCTTTTATGAAGGGCAGCTACAAAAGAACCATCTATTCATGCTTTATAGGCTACGTGGTACAGGCCGTAGTCGTAAATTTTCTGCCCTTGCTTTTCGTCACGCTTGAAAAGGATTACGGGATTACCGTGTCGCAGATATCGCTGCTTATAACGGTGAATTTTGTGATCCAGCTGAGCGTTGATCTTTTGTCGGCGGCCGTCATCGACAGAATCGGTTACCGAGTCGCCATGAATATCGCGCACATACTGGCAGCGACCGGGCTTGTTCTGCTCGCTTTTTTACCGGATATTATGGATCCGTTTGTCGGCATACTTATTCCGGTTGCGGTTTATGCTATGGGCGGAGGTCTGCTTGAGGTTATAATAAGCCCGATGGTCGAGGCCTGTCCGACTGAAAATAAAGAAAAGACAATGAGTTTACTGCATTCCTTTTACAGTTGGGGACAGGTCGGTGTGGTGCTGCTTTCCACGGCGTTTTTCGCGGTGTTCGGCGTTAAAAACTGGAAGATACTCGTCCTTATATGGGCGGCGGTTCCGGTCGGAAATATTCTGTTTTTCGCGAGCGCTCCGGTGTTTTCGCTTCCCGGGCAGGCATCCGGAGAGAATAAAACCTCGGATTCCGGCGGAAGGGTCGGGCTTAAAGCGCTGTTTTTAAACGGACTTTTCTGGGTTATGATGATTATGATGATATGTGCCGGGGCGGCCGAGCAGGCGGTCAATCAGTGGGCGTCGGCCTTTGCCGAACAGGGCCTCGGAGTCAGCAAAACGGTCGGCGATCTTGCCGGGCCGATGTCCTTTGCCGTTTGTATGGCCGTTTCGAGGCTGTATTACGGTAAAAGAGGCGATAAGATCAATTTCGACAAATTTATGATAACAAGCTGTATAATGTGCGTCGGTTCGTACCTGATAATATCGCTTTCGCCCTGGCCGGCGGTAAGTCTTGTCGGGTGCGGATTGTGCGGATTTTCGGTTGGAATACTCTGGCCGGGAACCTACAGCAAGGCGGCGGTCGCCATAAAGGGGGCCGGTACGGCAATGTTCGCACTGCTTGCCCTCGGCGGCGATTTCGGCTGCTCGGCCGGCCCGGCGCTCGCCGGTTATGTTTCGGGACTTTTCGGCGGAAGCATGAAGGCCGGAATTGCGGCGGCGGCCGTTTTCCCGGCGGTTATGCTTGCGGCTACCCTGATTCTAAGGGCGAAGATGAAACGCCCTGCCGTAACGGACAACGCCCAAACGGCCAACAACGGCTGAATTTAAATGCGATGGAGATCGTGGGCGGATCACACGAATAAAAACGAAAAAAATCAATTCGGTTTATCCGCCGGCTGAATATATGCGATATAAGGGAAAAATGGCGGCTGTACAGTCCGCATGTATATCGCTACATGGTATTATCGATAATAGTAATACCTATTATGAAAAAATAGCAATTGCGCCACCGTGCGAAATCGTGCTATAATATATCGAATAATGTAAATTGGAAGGTGTACTATGGACAAAATATCAATAATAGGAACCGGAAGCGTCGGTTCGACAATCGCTTATACGCTTACCGTAATGGGTCTTGCGTCCGAGATCGTGATGATTGATATCAACAACGAAAAGGCACTCGGAGAAGCGCTTGACATTCGTCAGGGCACGGCATTTTGCGCCGGATGTTCGGTATACGCCGGAGATTATCGCGACGCCGAGGGCTCTGATATAGTAATACTCACATCGGGTATTGCAAGACGTCCGGGTCAGACCCGTTTGGAGCTTGCCCAGACCAACGTAAACATTACCAAGAGCATAATTCCGGAAATAGTAAAGTATGCGCCGAATGCTATATATATAATAGTAAGTAATCCGGTCGACGTACTGACATATACCTTTAACAAGTATTCCGGAATTCCCGAGAGCCGCATAATCGGTTCGGGTACAATACTTGATACCGCACGTCTTCGCGCAAGACTTTCGGAGTACTTCAACATTAATCAGGGCAACGTTCATGCCTATGTTTTCGGCGAGCATGGAGACACCTCCTTTATCCCATGGTCGGTCGCCAATATTTCGAACGTTCCGATAGAAAAATGCCGCGATCTTATTACCACCCCGGGCATCATTGCGCCTAAGCTCGATTACGCCGATATCGAGCAGTATGTAAGAAAGTCGGGCGGACGCGTTATCGCCAGAAAGGGCGCAACCTTTTATGCCGTTTCCATCTCGGTATGTCATATATGCAAATGCCTGTCGGGCAGCATAGATACCACAATGACGGTTTCCACCATGATGCACGGCGAGTACGGTATTGACGATGTATGCCTGAGCACCCTCAACATGATAGGACGCAACGGTATACGCGGCAAGGTAAATCTTTCGCTTACCGACGAGGAGACCGCAAAGCTCCGTCACAGCGCCGATACCTTGAAGGATGTTATAAAGAGTCTTGATATATAAATTCTGACAAATCAAAGGTAAATCGGAGGAATTTTGAAAAATGGAATACCGTATAGAGCATGACTCAATGGGCGAGATGAAGGTTCCGGCCGACCGTCTTTGGGCGGCACAGACCCAAAGGAGCCATGAGAATTTTGAAATCGGCGTCGGGATAGAAACCATGCCGGCCGAGATAATCCACGCCTTCGGGATTTTGAAAAAGGCGGCGGCCGAGGCCAATGCCGAGCTTGTACCCGAAAGAATGACGGCAGAAAAGCTTGAGGCTATAAGCGCCGCCTGCGACGAGGTGATAGCCGGCAAGCTCAGCGGACATTTTCCGCTTGTCGTGTGGCAGACCGGCTCGGGCACACAGTCCAACATGAACACCAACGAGGTAATTGCCAACCGCGCCAATCAGATTGCCGGCAAAAAGCTCTGCCATCCGAACGACGACATCAACATGAGCCAGTCCTCAAACGACACCTTCCCGACGGCGATGCATATTTCGGCCGTTATAGCAATCGAGGATAAGCTCATTCCCGCCCTTTGCGGTCTTATCGAGACCTTCAAGCGGTTAGAGGCCGAAAACGAGGGCATTGTAAAATCGGGACGCACCCATTTGCAGGACGCCACCCCCATTAAGTTTTCGCAGGAAATATCGGGCTGGAGATCAAGCCTTGAAAGGGATGTCGAGCTGCTTAAAGCCTCACTCAAGCCCCTTTACGGTCTGGCTCTCGGCGGAACTGCCGTAGGCACCGGACTCAACACCCCGAAGGGCTTCGCCGAGCTGGTTGCAAGCAAAGCCGCCGCCCTTACCGGAAAGCCCTTTGTAACGGCCGAGAATAAATTCCATGCCCTTACCTCAAAGGATGAGCTGGTATTCGCTCACGGCGCTATCAAGGCGGCCGCATGCGACATGATGAAGATTGCCAACGACGTAAGGTGGCTTGCTTCCGGTCCGCGCGACGGTCTGGGTGAAATTCACATTCCCGAGAACGAGCCGGGCTCCTCAATAATGCCGGGCAAGGTCAATCCCACCCAGTGCGAGGCGGTTACAATGGTGGCCGTTCAGGTAATGGGCAACGACGTTGCGGTCGGCATGGCTGCCTCTCAGGGTAACTTTGAGCTTAACGTATTTATGCCGGTTGCGATATATAATTTCCTTCAGTCGGCCCGTCTGCTTGCCGAGGCTGTCGTTTCCTTCAACAAGAATTGCGCTTCGGGAATTACGGCCAACAGGGATAAGATGTATCACAATCTTCACAATTCGCTCATGCTCGTAACGGCGCTCAATCCTTATATAGGATACGAAAACGCCGCCAAGACGGCCAAAAAAGCCTTTAAGGATAACATTTCGCTTAAAGAGGCCTGTGTTGAGCTCGGATTTTTGACTGCCGAGCGTTTCGACGAGGTATTCCATCCCGAACAGATGGTTTGACGGCCGCCGGCGGCCGTTCATCGCCGATAACGGAAAAGGTAATACAACAAGATGGAGGAAAAGGATGAAAGTAAGTTATTTTCCCGGCTGTACCCTCCGCACAAAGGCGAAAAAGCTCGATTTTTACGCAAGAGAATGCGCAAAGGTATTGGGCTTTGAGCTTTGCGAGGTCGAAAACTGGCAGTGCTGCGGCGGCGTGTTTGTAAGCGCGTCGGACGAGATAGCCACCAAGCTTTCGAGCGTGCGCGCGTTAGTTGCGGCGAGGGATGAAAACCGTCCCCTTATAACGGTATGTTCAGCCTGTCATAATGTCATAAAACAAACCAACAACGCAATGAAAAACGATCAGGTCTTTGCCGATAAGGTAAACCGTTACATGGCCCAGGACGAAAACCCGTCCGAGCCTTATTACGGCGAGGCCGAGGTCTACCACTACATAGAGTTTTTGCGCGACAAGGTCGGCTTTGATAAGCTGGCCGCCGCGGTAAAAAATCCCCTTACCGGAAGAAAAATCGCCGCATACTACGGATGTATGCTGCTTCGTCCCGGTAAGGTAATGCAGTTTGACGATCCGGAAAATCCCCGTATAATCGAGGATCTTATAAGGGCTCTCGGAGCCGAGCCGGTCGTTTTCTCCCAGCGCAACGAGTGCTGCGGAGGTTACGTTGTTTTGGAGGACGGCGCTCTGGCCGCCAAGAAGTCAAGAAGCGTAATAAACGGTGCCGAAAATGCCGGCGCCGAAGAGATTGTTACCGCATGTCCTCTTTGCAGATATAATCTCATCAAAAATTCAAGCGCTGTGCCGGTCGTATACTTTACCGAGCTTATGGCCGAAGCGCTCGGCATTACCGGGGAGGATCAAGACCGATGAGCAGTAAAAGCGAGCAGTTAAAAGAGCAGGCTTTGCGCATGAGCGGAGTAAATCCCCTTAAATGTATGCGCTGCGGCAAATGCTCGGGCACATGTCCGTCATACGACGAGATGGAGTATCATCCCCATCAGTTTGTCTACATGGTCGAGACGGGCGATATAGAGACCCTTATGAAATCGGATTCGGTTTATAAATGTCTTTCATGCTTTGCATGTGTTGATCGTTGTCCGAGAGGGGTCGAGCCGGCAAAGCTTATTGAGGCGTTAAGGCTTCTTTGCATAAGACAAAAGGATGCGAATCATCTTAAAACCGACGCTATTCCCGCCATGTTGGACGAGGATCTGCCTCAGCAGGCCATCGTCAGTGCGTTGCGTAAATATTCAAAGTAAGAAAGGAGAAACAAAGCCATGCAGAGAATCGGAGTATTTGTCTGTCATTGCGGTACCAACATTGCCGGTACGGTGGATGTAAAGGCCGTAGCGCAGGCGCTTAAAAACGAACCCGGTGTTGTTTTCTCCGACGACTACCAGTATATGTGTTCTCAGGCCGGACAGGATCTTATAAAAAAGGCCATTGCCGAGCATCAGCTCACCGGCGTGGTCGTATGTTCATGTTCGCCGAGAATGCACGAGGCCACCTTCCGCAAAACGGCGGCGGCGGCCGGAATCAACCCCTATATGGTTGAAATCGCAAATATAAGAGAGCAGTGCTCGTGGGTACATAAGGATATGCCCATAGGCACCGAAAAGGCCATAATTCTCGGTAAGGCGGCAGTGGCGAAGGTCAACCTCAATGCTCCCCTTACCCCCGGCGAAAGCCCGGTTACAAAAAGGGCCCTTGTTATCGGCGGCGGAATCGCCGGCATACAAACAGCCCTTGACATTGCCGACGCCGGCTTCCCGGTGGATATAGTCGAGAAAAAGCCGACCATCGGCGGAAAGATGGCCCAGCTTGATAAGACCTTCCCGACCCTTGACTGTGCGGCATGTATACTGACGCCGAAGATGGTGGACGTTGCCCAGAACGAAAAAATCCGTATATTCTCCTATTCCGAGGTTGCGGAGGTTTCGGGCTTTGTCGGCAACTTCGACGTTACCATCAAGCGCAAGGCGCGCTATGTCGATGAGGATAAATGTACCGGATGCGGACTTTGCACCGAAAAATGTCCTCAGAAAAAGGTTCCCAACGAGTTCAACCTCGGTATGGACAACCGCCGCGCAATATACATTCCCTTTGCTCAGGCCGTTCCCAAGGTCGCAACCATCGATCCCGATTATTGCACCATGCTCAAAACCGGAAAATGCGGCGTGTGTTCAAAGGTCTGCACGGCCGGAGCCATAAACTACAAGGCTACCGACGAGCTTATAAACGAAAAATACGGCGCCATCGTGGTCGCCACCGGATTCAATCCCATTTCGATGGATAAGTTCGACGAGTTCGCTTATTCCCAGTCCAAGGATGTTATAACCTCGCTCGAGCTTGAGCGCCTTATGAATGCGGCAGGACCTACCGGCGGTACGCTTTTGCGCCCGTCGGATAACGAGCATCCCCATACGATAGTCTTTGTCCAGTGCGTCGGCTCGCGCTGCGAGGCCTGCGCCGAAAAGGGCAAGGAATACTGCTCGAAGATATGCTGCATGTACACGGCGAAGCACGCCATGCTCATAAGGGACAAATATCCCGACACCGACGTTTATGTTTTCTACATAGACGTCCGTACGCCGGGTAAAAACTTCGATGAATTCTACCGTCGGGCCGTTGAGGAATATGGTGTGCACTACATAAAGGGCATGGTCGGTAAGGTTTCTCCCGAGGGCAAAAAGCTTAAGGTTCAGGGCTCCGACCTCATCTACGGACGTCAGCTGCATATCGACGCCGATCTGGTCGTGCTTGCGGCAGCTATCGAGCCGGATAAATCGGCCCGTCCCCTTGCAACAATGCTTACGGCCAGTATGGATACCAACGACTTCTTCACCGAGGCACATCCGAAGCTTCGTCCGGTAGAGTCGCCGACGGCCGGCGTCTTCCTTTCGGGAGCGTGCCAGGGTCCGAAGGATATCCCCGAAACGGTATCCCAGGCCGGCGCCGCCGCCTCGAAGGTCATAGGACTTTTGTGCAAGGATAAGCTTACCGGCAACCCCTGTATCGCCCATTCGGACGAGATGATGTGCAACGGCTGCTCAACCTGCGAGAAGGTCTGCCCGTACGGCGCTATAACCTACATCGATAAGGAATTCAGAATGCCCGACAGAACCACTAAGGTACGCCGCGTCGCTTCGGTAAACGAGGCCGTGTGCCAGGGCTGCGGCGCTTGTACCGTTGCATGTATGTCGGGAGCCATGGATCTTCGCGGCTTCATGAATAAGCAAATAATGGCGGAGGTAGACGCGATATGCAAGTAAATGATTACAAACCGCTGATTGTGGCTTTTTGCTGCAACTGGTGTTCGTACGCCGGTGCGGATTTGGCAGGAAACAACCGTCTTGCTTACCCTGCTGACGTAAAAATAATCCGCGTTCCCTGCTCTTGCAGGGTGAACCCCATGTTTATACTCCGTGCATTCCAGCGCGGAGCCGACGGAGTAATACTGTGCGGCTGCCATCCGGGCGACTGCCATTATACCTCCGGCAACTACTACACCCGCCGACGTATGGCGCTGCTGTTTTCAATGCTTGATTATCTCGGCATTGAAAGGGAACGTACCCGCGTCGAATGGGTATCGGCGGCCGAGGGTGCTAAGTTTGCCGCCACTATGAACGATTTCGTCGAAAAGGTAAGAGAGCTCGGCGAAAACAAGAGACTGGAGGATTTGCGATGCAAAAAGTAAAACGCGAGGCTCTTGTCAATAAGGCCTGCGAGCTGCTTGAAAACGGCACGGTAAACCGTGTGCTCGCATGGAAAACGGGCGAGTTCGATTACGACGTTACGCCGGCGGTCTTTACAAGTGCCGACGAGATAAAAAGCGGCCTTGTCTGGAGTGATTTTTCCGCCGCCAATTTTTCAAAATATCTTGTAAAAGAAGCGGCTTCAGAGGGCAAGGTAGCGGTATTTTTAAAGCCGTGCGATACATACAGCTTTAACCAGCTTTTGACCGAGCACAGGTTTGACCGCGAAAAGGTCTACGCTATCGGTGTGCCGTGCGACGGAATGATCGACATAAACCTTATAAAGGCTCGGGCCGAGGGCATTTCGTCGGTTAAATCCGAGGGCGACGAGGTAACAATCGAGACCCTTTACGACGGCGCCGTGACCCTTAAAAGGGAGGACGTACTGCTTGAGCGCTGCAAGTCCTGCAAGTCAAAAAAGCATGTCGCCTTTGACGAGCTGCTGGGCGAGGACGGCGAGGTCTGCGAATCGGATCGCTTTGACGAGGTCAGCCGTCTTGAAAAAATGACGCCGGACGAGCGCTTTGCCTTCTGGCAGAATGAGTTGTCGCGCTGCATACGCTGCAATGCCTGCCGCGATGTATGTCCGGCCTGCACCTGCGAAAAATGCGTTTTCGACAACCCGAATTCCGGAGTCGAAAACAAAGCGGCGGCCAACTCCTTTGAGGAGAAAATGTTCCATATAATCCGTGCCTTCCACGTTGTGGGGCGCTGCACCGATTGCGGCGAGTGCTCGAGGGTATGTCCCCAGCATATACCGCTTCACCTTTTAAACCGTAAATTCATCAAGGATATCGACAGCTTTTACGGCGATTATCAGGCCGGAGCCGAGGTCGGCTCGCGCGCTCCGATAGTCAACTATACCACCGGCGATATCGAGCCGGGCGACGCTGTAAGAAGGGGTGATATCGATGCGTAAAATTTCATTATCCGAGATCGATAAGCTTTTTGAGCGCATATCATCGGGGGAGGCTCTTTACATACCGGTCGATACGGCCGGCGGCGCCCGTTTTGAGCGCTGGGAGAGCGGAAAAACCATGTCCGACGCCCTTAACACCGTAAGAAGCGCCAAGGATTTCTTCTTTCCCCAGACCGAAAATCTCATGGATTTTAAGGTCGAGGGCAAAAACATCGAAGTGATCGACACAAGAAACGAATGCGAGGATTTTGTTGTCTTCGGCGTTCGCGGATGCGATGTAAAAAGCTTTGAGGTGCTTGACAGGGTATTTTTGAGCGAGCCGGTAGACTCCTTTTACAAAAACCGCCGCGAGCATTCGGTTATCATGTCAATGGCCTGCACAAAGCCGGTTGAAACCTGCTTTTGCTCAACCTTCGGCATTGATGCGGCCGAGCCCGAGGGCGACGTTGTCTGCTACAGGACCGACGATACCCTCTATTTAAAGCCCGTAACCGAAAAGGGCGAAAAGCTCATTGCAAGCATTGAGGATATCACGGACGAGTCCGACGAGACCGCCGTCGAGAGCCAGAAGGAGCTTATCCGCGAGCGTATGAGCAAGCTTCCGCTTTCAACTCTTTCGGTAGAGGCCTTCGGCAAGGATAAGACCTCCGAGTTTTTCAACGCTCCCGAATGGGGCGAGATGTCAAAAACCTGCCTCGGATGCGGAACCTGCACCTTTGTGTGCCCGACCTGCCAGTGCTACGACATAAAGGATTTCAATACCGGTCACGGCATAAAGCGTTTCCGCTGCTGGGATTCCTGCATGTATTCCGAGTTTACAAAGATGTCGGCAGGCCAGCCGAGGCTTACCCAGCTTGAGCGCTTCCGTCAGCGCTTCATGCATAAGCTTGTTTATTATCCCACCAATAACGACGGACTGTTCTCCTGCGTCGGATGCGGCAGATGCCTTGCAAAATGCCCGATCCAGATGAACATAGTAAAGGTTATAAAGAAGTTGGGAGGTAAATGCAATGCTTAATGTTAACGATCCGCTTATCCCGAAAATTGGGGTTGTGACCGACATACGCATAGACACGCCCGACGTCAAGACCTTCCGTGTTGTAACGCCGGACGGCAAAAAGGCCTTTGAGCACCGCCCCGGTCAGTGCGCAATGCTGTCGATCCCGGGTGTGGGCGAGGCGATGTTTTCCATAACCTCCTCCCCGACCAACACCGAGTTTATGGAGTTTTCCATTAAAAAGTGCGGCTGCGTTACCCAGTGGCTCCATTCAATGGAGGTCGGTCAGCAAATAACAATAAGGGGACCATACGGGCGTCCCTTCCCGGTTGATGATGCCTTTGCCGGCCATGATATGCTCTTTATCGCCGGCGGTATAGGACTTGCTCCCTTGCGTTCGGTAATAAATTATTGCCGTCATTACCGCGACCGTTACGGCAAGATAGACATTGTATACGGTTCGCGCAGCATGCAGGATCTGGTCGATTACAAAGAGATAATCAACGAGTGGGAAAAGGATGAGGGCGTTTCGGTTCATCTTACCATCGACCGCGAGCAGCCCGAGTGGACCGGTCATGTCGGTTTTGTACCGAACTACGTTAAGGAGCTCGGCTTTACGACCGATAAGATCGCCGTTTTATGCGGTCCGCCGATCATGATTAAATTCACCCTTGCGGGATTGCAGGAGCTCGGCTTCGACAAGACCCAGGTTTATACGACAATGGAGCTTCGCATGAAGTGCGGAATAGGCAAGTGCGGCCGCTGCAACATCGGTGCGAAATACGTCTGCAAGGACGGTCCGGTGTTCCGCTGCGACGAGCTTGACGAGCTTCCGGCTGAGTATTAAAAGGAGAAAACGAACATGGAAAATATGGTAAATATCTATTTGTTCGGAAAGAAATATTCCGTTCCGGACGATCTGACCATCATGCGTGCCATGGAGTACGCCGGCTATCAGCTTGTAAGAGGCTGCGGCTGCCGCAACGGCTTTTGCGGAGCCTGTGCCACCATTTACCGCATAAAGGGCGATACACAGCTTAGGACCTGCCTTGCATGTCAGACCAAGGTTGAGGAGAATATGTACGTTGCAACACTGCCCTTCTTCCCCCTTGTAAAGCAGGTTTACGATATTGAGAAGATAAAGCCCACCGAGCAGATAATGATGCAGCTTTATCCCGAGATATATGCATGTGTCGGCTGCAATGCCTGCACCAAGAGCTGCACCCAGGGACTTAACGTAATGCAGTATATCGCCTATGCTCAGCGCGGCGAGTACGAAAAATGCGCCGAGGAGTCCTTCGACTGCGTTATGTGCGGCGTATGTTCATCGCGCTGCCCGGCCGGAATATCCCATCCCCAGGTTGCAATGCTCGCCAGAAGATTAAACGGCAAATATCTGGCACCCAAGAGCGCTCATCTTGAAAATCGCGTTAAAGAGATCAAGAACGGTACCTTTACCGAGCTTATCGAAAACCTTATGGAAAAGCCGATAGATGAGATCAAAGAGCTGTACAACCATAGGGATATTGAGAAGTAAGGAGGGCGAAAAACAATGTATTCAAAAGAATTCAGCGAATCTTTAAAGGCGGTTGAGGCCGCACGCGAGGCCAATATTGCCTACGAGCCTACCCGTATGACCGCCAAGGAAAAGGAGGATTTGCTCGCCGCTTATCATCCCGATTACAAAAAAAGCGAGTTTTCCACCCTTGAGATAGGCCCCAACAAGGGCGAAAAGGTGCCGCACGAGCTTTGTGAAATGCTTCAGGCCAACAGCCGCATTTCGGCCGACGATGTCGATTTGAACGATATCCGCTACGATGTGGACGTTCTTATAATCGGCGGCGGCGGTGCCGGCAGCTCGGCCGCCATTGAGGCCGATAAAGCAGGCGCCAAAACCATGATAGTAACCAAACTCAGAATAGGCGACGCAAATACGATGATGGCTGAGGGCGGTATTCAGGCTGCCGATAAGGAGAACGATTCTCCGGCTATACATTTTGTCGACGCTTTCGGCGGCGGACACTATGCCGCTAAAAGGGAGCTTCTTGCAAAGCTTGTATGCGACGCTCCCGAGGCAATCGAGTGGCTCAACGATCTCGGCGTCGAGTTTGACAAGGCTCCCGACGGAACCATGATAACCACCCACGGCGGCGGTACCTCCCGTAAGCGTATGCATGCGGCCAAGGACTATTCCGGAGCCGAAATAATGAGAACACTCCGCGACGAGGTATTAAACCGCGGAATTCCGGTAGTTGACTTTACGGCGGCTATTGAGCTTATTCTGGATGAAAAAGGCAACGCTGCCGGCGCCGTGCTTATGAATATGGAGACCAAGGAGCTCATGGTTGCACGCGCAAAGACCGTAATAATCGCCACCGGTGGTGCAGGAAGAATGCATTATCAGGGCTTCCCAACCTCCAACCACTACGGCGCTACGGCCGACGGACTGGTGCTCGGATATCGCGTCGGCGCAAAGCTCCTTTATGCCGATACCCTGCAGTATCATCCCACCGGCGCTGCCTTCCCCCAGCAGATCTTCGGTGCGCTGGTAACCGAGAAGGTAAGAAGTCTCGGAGCCAAGCTTGTCAACCGCGACGGTAAGGTCTTTATGCATCCGCTTGAGACGCGCGATGTTGCGGCGGCTTCTATAATCCGTGAGTGCTCCGACCGTGACGAGGGCGTAGATACCGGAAGCGGCAAGGCCGTCTGGCTTGATACCCCGATGATCGAGGCGATAGGCGGAGAGGGAACCATTGAAAAGAGAATCCCGGCAATGATGCGCATGTTCATGGATTTCGGCATTGATATCCGCCGCGAGCCGATTCTCGTTTATCCGACCCTCCACTATCAGAACGGCGGACTTGACATAAACGTCACCGGAATGACCCCCAATGTAGAAAACCTTTACGTTGCGGGCGAGGCTGTCGGAGGAATCCACGGGCGCAACCGTCTTATGGGCAACTCGCTGCTTGATATAATCGTTTTCGGCCGCAACGCCGGACAAAATGCGTCGGCAAAATCGAAGGAAGTAAAGCTCGGCGCGCTGACCCTTGAGCACATTGCAAAGTTCGAGGCTGAGCGCGAGGCCGCCGGTATTACCGGAGATGTCGTATCGCCCAAACTCCTTCCCGATTACAGAAGAACAAAATAATAATCAGAAAGACGGTTTTTAACAATGATACTTGATCTGCTTGAAGCGCTGACAATATTCTGCTTCGGACTTTCATGGCCTATATCCATCCGCAAGTCCATAATCTCCCGTACCGCAAAGGGAAAGAGCCTGTTTTTTGAGGTGTTTTTGCTCATAGGCTACGCCTGCGGTATTGCGAGAAAGATAATACAGGTCGTGGGAGGAAGCTCCGGCTTCATATTCTATCTGAGCTTTTTCTTCTATGTTCTCAACTTTATCGAAATCAGCATAGACGTTGCGCTCTATTTCAGGAACAAAAAGCTTGACGAAGCAGCCGATGCCGCGGCAAAGGCAGCGCAGAACTGAAAAAGCGTCCCCTGATTTTTAAGGAGGCAGACTTTTTATGAAACGTACTGAGGTGTCGCGTGCGACAATAGGCCGGATTCCGGTTTATCTTAAGTACTTAAAGGGAACCGATCACTACACCGAAAATATCTCTGCCACAATCCTTGCAAACAAGCTCGGGCTCGGCGAGGTTCAGGTTCGAAAGGACCTCGCCGCCGTGAGCGGTGCCGGACGTCCCAAAACCGGCTACAATATAAACGAGCTTATAGCGGCGTTGGAGGCATTTTTGGGACAGGATAATGCCGGCGGAGTAGTAATAATCGGAGCAGGTAAGCTCGGGAGGGCGCTGCTTGATTATTCCGGATTTATGGATTACGGACTTGAGGTGGCGGCCGCGTTTGACGAGGCGGTGACCGATTCGGGCGTTTTAAGCAATTCCGGAAAGCCGATATACCCTATGGAGCACCTTGAGGAATTTTGCCAAAAAAACAATGTGACCATAGGCGTTATAACGGTGCCGGCCGATCAGGCCCAGAGTGTGTGTGATCGTCTTATAAAAAATGGGATAAAGGGTATCTGGTGCTTTGCACCCTGCTGTCTTAACCTTCCCGTAAATATTCCCGTAAAGTATGAAAACATGGCATTGTCGCTTGCCTGTTTAAATAACAAAATTAATTGCCACGGAGGATAAATCTATGAAAGTAACCGTTTGTATCGGCTCTTCATGTCATATAAAGGGTTCCCGTCAGGTTGTTGAGACCTTTCAGAATTTAATCAAGAAGAACGGACTTTCCGACAAGGTTGAGCTTGCCGGAATGTTCTGCATGGGCAAATGTCAGCAGAGCGTCTGTGTAAGCATTGACGACGCTATTTACTCGGTAGATCCCGAAAAAGCCGAGGAGTTTTTTAACGAAAACGTTTTGGCGAAGGTGAAATAAAATGGTAGTACAAATATGTATCGGCTCTTCATGTCATATAAAGGGCTCTGCGGAGCTTGTCAAATTATTTCAGCAGGAAATAGCAAAACGCAAGCTGGAGGATGAAATTACCCTCGCAGGCAGTTTTTGCACCGGCAAATGTAATCGGATCGGTGTTACAATTGCGGTAGACGACGAGGTGTATACCGGAGTTACTCCCGAGGAATTCAACACATTTTTTGAGGAAAAGGTCTTAAAAAAGCTCTGAGTGAAAGGAAAGTGGCACTATGGACTGTCTGACCTTAAAAAAATCCAACTGTAAGAACTGCTATAAATGTATTCGCCATTGTCCGGTAAAATCGATACGTTTTTCCGGAAATCAGGCGTATATAATAGGAAACGAATGCATACTGTGCGGACAGTGCTTTGTAGTATGTCCTCAGGATGCAAAGCAAATAGTAGACGAGACCGAAAAGGTCAAGGTTATACTTCAGGGAGACGAGCCCGTAGTGGTAAGTCTTGCTCCGTCCTTTGTTGCAAATTACGAGGGCGTGGGCATTGACTCCATGCGCAAGGCTTTAAAACAGCTCGGATTTTACGACGTTGAAGAAACGGCCGTCGGTGCGACCATAGTAAAAAACGAGTATGAGCGCATGATCGACGAGGAAAGCAGGGATGTAATTATTACCTCCTGCTGTCATTCGGTCAATCTTCTTATTCAGAAATATTTCCCGCGCGAGCTGGATTTTCTGGCCGATGTTCTTTCTCCGATGCAGGCCCATTGCCTTGATATAAAGCGCCGTATACCCGGCGCAAAAACGGTTTTTGTAGGTCCGTGCGTTGCAAAGAAGGACGAGGCTCAGCATTACGAGGGTATTGTCGATGCCGTACTGACCTTTGATGAGCTGACCGCCTGGCTTGCAGCGGAAAACATCGAGCTTGAGCGCGACGAGGACGACAATGAAAATTCGCGCGCGAGATTTTTCCCCACCATCGGCGGAATTTTAAAGACCCTGTCAAAGGAAAATCCGAATTATACCTACATGGCCATTGACGGTACTCAAAACTGCATCGAGGCTTTAAAGGATATCGAAAGCGGCAAGATCCATCGCTGCTTTATTGAAATGTCGGCATGCTCGGGCAGCTGTATAGGCGGTCCGGTTATGGAAAAATTCCACCGTTCGCCCGTTAAGGATTATATGGCGGTGGCAAAGTTTGCCGGCAAGAAGGATTTTGAGGTAAGTACCCCGGATTCCCTTTCCCTTCGCAAGGAGTTTACCGAAATTGAACGGAAGCTGCAGCCGCCCAGCGAGGAGGAAATACGCGAAATATTAAGGCAAATGGGGAAGACGCGTAAATCCGACGAGCTTAATTGCGGCTCGTGCGGATACGATACCTGCCGTGAAAAGGCCATCGCGATATATCACGGCAAGGCCGAAATCTCCATGTGTCTGCCATATTTGAAGGATAAGGCCGAGAGCTTTTCCGACACCATTGTCCGCAACACCCCCAACGGTCTTATTGTGCTCAATGAGAAATTAGAGGTTCAGCAGATAAACAAGGCGGCGCTGAAAATTCTCAACATCCGCTACGCCTCGGACGTTATGGGCGATCAGGTCGTCAGAATAATGGAGCCTGCAGATTTTCTCGATGTTTTGAATAAGGGAAGGAATATCCACAATAAACGTGTTTATCTTGCCGAGTACGAAAAGTATGTCGAGGAAACCATTGTTTACGACCGGGAGTACCGACTGCTTGTGTGCATATTGCGCGACGTTACCGCCGAGGAAATGCAGCGTGAGAAGAAAGAGAATATAAGCCGCCAGACGGTCGAAATTGCCGATCGAGTTGTAGACAAGCAAATGCGCATTGTTCAGGACATTGCGTCCTTGCTCGGAGAGACGGCGGCCGAAACCAAAATAGCACTTTCCAAACTCAAGGAGTCTATAAGCGATGAATAATTTGTGTGCCGACATCGGCTGGAAAAGCATTAACCATGAGGGTGAACAGCTTTGCGGCGACCATGTTGACATAGTTGAGCAGGGCGAGGATTCCACGGTTATTGTTCTGGCCGACGGGCTCGGAAGCGGCGTAAAGGCGAGTATACTTTCCACCCTTACCTCAAAGATAATATCCACAATGATGGCCGAGGGGCTGTCGATTGAGGAGTGCGTCTCAACCATAGCGGCGACGCTGCCGATATGCTCGGTAAGGGGGGTCGCTTATTCGACCTTTACAATAATACATCTTATCGACAACCGCACCGCCGAGTTTATACAGTACGACAATCCGCAGATCATAATGCTCCGCGACGGGGAGAGCGTTGATTATCCCACAAATGAGCTCAACATCGGCGGTAAAAAGATCTTAAAATCGGAAATTCAGCTTCGCGAGGGCGACATATTTATTGCCATGAGCGACGGCTGTCCCCACGCCGGAATAGGGCTGGCCTTTAATTTCGGATGGAAACGGGAGGATATAGCCGATTTTATGAAGACCTTTGCGGATGTAGGCTATACCGCTAAAACCCTTGCAACCATGCTGATTGACGAGTGCAACAAGCAGTACGGATACCATCCGGGGGACGACGCGACGGCCTGTGTTGTGCGTATAAGAAAAAGGGAGCCGATGAATATTCTGTTCGGTCCGCCGAGAAACCGCGACGACTGCGATCGTATGATGTCGCTGTTTTTCTCAAAAGAGGGCAAGCACATAATATGCGGAGGAACCACCTCGTCGATAGCGGCGAAGTATCTCGGCAAAGCGGTAAAGGCGACCCTTGATTTTGAGCAGAGCGATGTACCGCCCATAGCCGAGATAGATGGCGTTGATCTCGTGACCGAGGGCGTTATAACCATAAACAAGGTCATAGAATATGCGAGGGATGCCCTCGGATCGAACGAGCTGTACGGGCAGTGGAGTGTCAGCCGCGACGGCGCTTCGATGATATGCCGTATGCTCTTTGAGGACGCGACCGACATCAACTTCTTTGTAGGCCGCGCAATAAACCCGGCGCATCAGAACCCCGATCTTCCTATAAACTTCAATATAAAGATGAATCTTGTCGAGGAGCTGTCCGCCTGCTTAAGGCAAATGGGCAAAAAGGTCAAGGTAAGCTATTTCTAATCGGTTTTACCGGTTTGTAAGCCTAAAGTCCGCATGTCAATACCGCCCGTTTAAAAAATGGGGGGTGTCCCGTGTAATTCGTGTAAGGAGAACAAAATGAGAAAGTTTGATACAAAGGTACAACACCTGAAATACAAGGTTTTACGCGAAGTTGCGCGCCACGCGTGGGACGATTCGCTGCTTGAGAATGTGCTGAAAATCCCCGAGCAGATAGTTCCCGGCAACACACCGACCATGCGCTGCTGTGTTTATAAGGAGCGCGCCATACTCGGCGAGCGGGTAAAAATTGCCATGGGCGGCGACAAAGACAACCCCAATGTCATAGAGGTAATAAATATTGCCTGCGATGAATGCCCCATGAGCGGTTATGAGGTTACAAACTTCTGCCGGGGCTGTCTTGCCCACCGGTGCGAGGACGTGTGCCGTTTCGGTGCCATAAGCTTTCTTGAAAACCACGTCGCCGTAATCGATAAATCAAAATGTAAGGGCTGCGGCGCCTGCTCGAGGGTTTGCCCTTACGGCGCCATAATAAACCGTAAACGCCCGTGCGAAATGGCCTGCAAAATCAAGGCGATTTCCATGAACGAGGATAAAACGGCGGCCATCGACAACGACAAATGCATAGCCTGCGGTGCATGCGTTTATCAGTGTCCGTTCGGCGCGATAACCGATAAATCCTACATTCTTGACGTTATAGACATAATTAAAAAGAGCGAAAACGGCAAAAAATACAAGGTGTTTGCCGTGGTGGCCCCCTCAATATCGAGTCAGTTTACCTATGCCAAGCTCGGGCAGGTTATAACCGGTCTTAAGGAGCTCGGATTCCAGACCGTTGTCGAGGCGGCGCTCGGAGCCGACATGGTGGCCTATGCCGAAAGCAAGGAGCTTGCCGAAAAGGGCTTTCTTACAAGCTCATGCTGTCCGGCCTTTGTAAGCTATATAGAAAAATCCTTCCCGGATCTTGTTCCCTTTGTTTCGCACAATTTGTCGCCGATGGCAACAATATCTAAGTATATAAAGGAGCACGAGGCGCCCTGCAAGGTCGTTTTTATAGGACCCTGTACCGCCAAAAAGGCCGAGGTGCAAAAGAGCGAGGTTAAACCCTATGTTGACGCCGCGATGACCTTTGAGGAGCTTCAGGCTCTTTTCGACAGCCGCGATATGGACATAACGTCGCTCGGCGAGGGTGTGCTTGATAATGCCTCTTATTTCGGACGTATATTTGCCCGTTGCGGAGGTCTTTCCGACGCCGTTAAACAGGGCCTGCTTGAGCAGGGAATTACCGACTTTAACCTTGAAAGCTGCTCGTGCGACGGAATTGAAGAGTGCCGCACAGCCCTGCTTAAAAAGAGCAAGGGAATCTTAAGCGCCAACTTCATCGAGGGAATGGCCTGTACCGGCGGCTGCATAGGCGGCGCCGGATGCCTTACCCACGGCGAAAAGAACAAGGCCGAGGTTGACAAATACGGCAGAGAGGCCTACGAAAAGACCATCAGCGACGCCATTTCGGTTTTAAAATAATAAAATCAAAAGTCATGACCGCCGGCTAAGCCGGCGGCTTGATTAAGCCCTAGAAGGGCTTTTTACCGGCTGGCATCTAAAGATGCACTGAATGATTTTTCACTTGCATCAAATGCCCCGCCGCCCGTAAACGGGCATCAGGCGTTTTTATCGAGTGCATACGAATTTTTTGGATTGTTATTCTCGACTCGCTTCGCTCGATGCTTGAAGCTAAAGCTTTTTTTACGGGATGCCTCCACCGGCATAGCCGGTGGTTTCCGAAACAATAAAAATGCACGGTAAGGCAAAAACCTTACCGTGCATTTTTGGCTTTTATCGGACTGATCATTAAAAGGGATAATTTCCGGTGAATACAGGTCGGATAACAGTTGAGCAAGCTTTAAAAATATAATTTTAAGCCTTGATGCTCATGTGCCGTGTATCGCCACGGCCTGTTTTTATTTGAGCTCGGCGACCGTTACGCCGTCCTCCCCCTCGCCGAAGACTCCCCGGCGGAAGGTTTTAACGCTTCTGTTTGAACGTAAAAATTCGCGCACTGCGTCGCGAAGAGCGCCGGTTCCCTTGCCGTGTATTACGGTTACGGTGGATATTCCGCTCATAACCGCATTGTCGATAAAGCCGTCGAGCTCAAGCAGCGCCTCGTCCGCGCGCTTTCCTCGAAGGTCAATTTCGGGTGATGCTGCCCTTGTGGCCCTCGATTCAACCGAATGCACCGTCCTTACCCCCGTGCGTGTTGCAGGCTTTACCCCCTGCGGCTGGGCGTTTTCTATCAGCCGTAAATTGTCGGTTTTTACGGTGGTTTTTATAATTCCGGCCATAACGGTCACCGTGTCGCGGTCTTTTGGTGCTTCAAGCACGGTTGCGCGCTTGTCGATGTCGATTATCTCCACCGTATCGCCGGCTTTAAGGGGACGGGGCAGGCGGTAGGCTTTCGGCAGCTTTTTAATTGCCGGATCGGCCGAATCCTCAAGCGATCTTATGCCCTTTTTGGCGGCTGCCCGTGCGGCGCGTAATTGTTCGGCGGCATTTTTGCCGTCGCTTTGTTTTTTAATGCTTTCGAGCTCCTCTAAAAGCTCATCCGACCGGCTCCTCGCCTTTTCCACTATTCTTTCGGCCTGCTTTTTGGCCTCGGATATAATTCTCTCGCGTTCGCGGTCGAGCTTTTCGGTGTGCTCGCGCGCCTTTTGCTCGGCCGCGCGCGCTTTTGCTTTTATGTCGGCAATGTCCTGCTTTTCACGCTCGAGGGTTATGTGCGATTCCTCAAGTTTTCCTACGGCGTCGTCAAAACGGGAATCATCCTCGGACAAAAGGCTCTTGGCGCGATCTATTATTTCTTTGTTCATTCCGAGCCGTGATAGTATCGCAAAGGCATTTGACCGCCCGGGCAGGCCGATAAGCAGCCTGTAGGTCGGACGAAGGGTCTTAACGTCAAATTCACAGCAGCCGTTGACCACTCCGGGCGTTTGCAGAGCATACATTTTAAGCTCGGCATAGTGGGTTGTGGCCGCTATTTTACAGCCCTTTTCCCTGAGTTGTTCAAGAATTGACACCGCGAGCGCCGCACCCTCGGCCGGATCGGTTCCGGCTCCGAGCTCGTCAATGAGTATAAGGGAATTCTCGTCGGCGCGGGCCAGAATTTCAATAATATTGGTCATATGAGCCGAGAAGGTCGAAAGAGACTGCTCAATGCTCTGCTCATCCCCGATATCGCATAAAATCTTGTCGTAAACGGCGACCCGGCTGTTTTCTCCGGCCGGTATAAAAAGTCCGCAAAGCGCCATTATGCTCAAAAGCCCGAGGGTTTTAAGCGCGACGGTCTTGCCTCCGGTATTGGGTCCGGTTATAACCAGGGTGGTGAATTTATCACCGAGGGAAATGTCGGTCGGCACTACGGTTTTTCGGTTTAGTAAGGGATGCCTTGCCCTTTTTAGTTCGGTTATTCCGTTTTGATTGAGAATCGGACGCGAAGCGTTTATATCGTACGCGAATTTTGCCTTCGCAAAGATCAGATCGAGTGATATCAGCTGGTCATAGCTGATTTTGATGTTATTTGCAAATTCTCCGCAAAGGGCGGAAAGCTCGGCCAAAATCCTGTCGATCTCGGCCTTTTCCTGACTTTCGAGCACTCGTATGGCATTGTTGGCCTCAACCACGGAATTCGGTTCGACAAAAACGGTGGAGCCGGAGGCCGACGTATCATGCACGAGTCCGGGAACCTGGGCGCGGAATTCCGCCTTTACGGGAACGACATACCGTCCCGAGCGCATGGTCACTATCGGATCCTGCAGGCAGTTGCGCATGGAGGATGAGTGTATTATTTTGTCAAGCTGTTCGCGCACCGAATCGCTCGCCTTGCGGATTTTTCGGCGTATCGAGTAAAGCTCGGGCGACGCGCTGTCGCTTATTTCGTCCTCGGTTATAATCGCGCTCTGTATTTTGTCCTCAAGGAATTTGTTGGGGTAAAGCGCGTCAAAATACCGGTCGAGCGCCTCGTTTCCCTGAAGATGATTGTTCCGGTGCCATTCGTACAGCGAACGGGTGACCCTTAATACCTCGCATACATGCAGCAGCTCGGCCGGGGTAAGGGTCGAGCCGGAGGCCGCGCGGGTAAGGGCGGAATCGACATTTTTAATTCCGCCGAACGACGGCGCGGTATAACGTGCAATGAGCAAATATGCACATTCGGTTTCACCGAGGAGCTGCTCGGCGCTCTCAAACGAGCCCTCGGGCAAAAGCGAGGCGGCCCTTATTGCCGAATCGGCACAGCTGCAAAAGCCTGAGAGCATATTAAGCACCTTGGACAGCTCAAGGGTATTTAAATGTTTAAAATAATAATTGTCCATTTTTTATTTTCCTGATTTTAAATTTTTACGGTAATATACGGCGGTTTTTGCACAAACTTTTTTCGTTTTTTGCTTTTCGCCGGTTGATTTTTAAAAAGGATAATTCCAAAACCGTAAAAAATCAGTTTTTTACGGGAAAAGCTCCTTAATGAGCGGCACTATCATCATGGTTTTTTCGGCCGTGCGGTCGGCGCCGGCGGTTTTTAGTTCATCGGCTGAAAAGGTCGAGGTAATGCCTATGCATTTCATTCCGGCGTTTTGCGCCGCTTTAAGTCCGCTGGGAGCGTCCTCAATTACAACGCATTCCTCCGGCCTTGCGCCGAGGCGCTTTGCCGCCTCCAAAAAGGCGTCTGGTGCCGGCTTTTTAACGCTTACATCCTCGCCGGTTACAACGGCGCCGAGGTGTTCTCTCGGTATTCCGGCGGCGCGGATGTTGGCGATGACCTTTATGCTGTCGGCAGCGCTCGCGACCGCAAGGGCATATCCGAGCGAGTGAAGCTTTTCTATCGTCTCGGGGATACCCTCAAAAAATCCGGCCTCGCGGTCTACTATCCGAGTATAAATTTCGTAGGCACGGGCCTTCATTTCCGGGATATATTTAACCCCGTGTTTTTCGGCTACACCGCCGACAAAAATATCCTCACCCCGTCCGGTAAAGGGATAAAAATCGTCATCACAGGCTTTTATACCATAGTCCTCAAGGGCCAGAATCGCGGATTTTCTCATAACGGGCTCGGAGTCTATAAGCACTCCGTCCATATCAAAAATTACGGCCTTCATTTTTTCTCTTCGTCCTTTGTTTTCGATAATTTCATTGCTGTTTTAAGCACGCCGACCGAGGTTTTGGCGTCGGTTATCGTGCCGTCCATAACCATTTCGACCGCCTTTTCAAGCGGGATTTTCGAAACATTTAAAAATTCGTCCTCGTCGAGCCTTTGCTCGCCGGTTTTTATTCCGGTCGCAAGGTAAATATAGATTATTTCGGCCGAATAGCCGGGGCTCGGGTACATTCTCGAAAGCAGGGTGTAATGTTCCGCCGTGCAGCCGGTTTCCTCTTTAAGCTCGCGCTTTGCACAAAGGAGCGGGTCCTCGTTTTTCTCAAGCTTGCCGGCCGGTATCTCCAAAATCTCCTCCATATACGGGTAGCGGAACTGGCTGACAAGATAGATATTTTCATCATCGTCAAGCGCCACAACGCAAACGCCGCCGCCGTGCTCAATCACCTCGCGAGATGCGGTTTTTCCGTTAGGCAGCAGGACGTCGTCGTTCCTTAAATTCAGTATTCTGCCTTTATAGATATAGTTTTTCTTAATGGTTTTTTCGGTCGTTTCCATATTATCTCCGATTTTTAATATTTATTATGTTTTAAAAATGGTGTATTTTTCAGGAATGAATCATCCCGAAAAGCGCTCATTTTTCGAACGGCTTTTAACGCAGGGCAATCAGACAGACGATCAATCAAGCAAGCAGGCGTTCAATCAGCCGAGCGGCTTTACGGAGTTGTTTTCATATACAAGATATCTGAATTCGAGCCCGTTTTCGCTCATCACATCCGATTCGGATATTATCCTCCAATTCCCGAGAGCGTCTAAATCCGGAATGAACACGTCGGCGTCGCCGGTGCTCGAAACCTTGGTGATGTAGGCCTTTTTGCAATAGGGCATAAGCAGGCGGTAAATCGTCGCTCCGCCTATTACAAAAACGTCGTCGGTATCGACCTTTTCGCCGAGAACCTTTGCGAGCTCGCCGGTGCCGTGGCAAACGGTTACTCCTTCGGGCGAAAAGTCTTTATCAAGGGTCAAAACAATATTCTCGCGCCCCTTAAGCGGCTTTGCTCCGGGAAGGGAAAGCAGCGTTCTGTCTCCCATGACCACGGTTTTTCCCCATGTAGTCTCTTTAAAATATTTCATATCGGCCGATATGTGAAACAACAGATCGTTGTTTTTGCCTATCGCCCAGTTTTTGTCTACCGATACTATGAAATTCATATTTGTCTCCTTGCTTTTTTAATACTATCAATAAAATACCGTCGTTGAAAGCGATTGTCACCGCCCTTATCCTTGGTCGGCGGATCCGATTCTCTCAAGCCGTTGCGTATCATTTTGGCTTATTAAAGCTTGCTGAAGCTAAAAGCTTTCTCCGGAATTCCTTATGTAATGAAAAAGATACTGCTGCGCTATTCCGGCGATCGGCGAAAATTCAGATGGAAGTCCATCCGGAAAAAGGGCGTTCATCGCCCGTTTTATCCAGACATCCTTCGGAAAGGCGTCGATCTTGCCCATGCCGTAAAGCATTGTGCAATCCGCCACCTTGCAGCCGACCCCCTTTATAAGCATGAGCTGATTGCGGGCCTCGTCGGTTGAAAGGGAGGCTGTTTTTAAAAGATCGATGTCGCCCGAAGCGATTTTTTCGGTCGCATCCATTATATATTTTACCCTGAATCCGGCCCTTAAAGGCGCTAAATCGTCCGGATAAAGCACATTTAATCTTTGGGGCGAGGGGAAGGAAAAGTCGCCTTCATCGTTTATTTTATCTCCGCAAAGGGCACAAAGCCTTGTTATTATTCCCTTTATTCTCGGAATATTGTTGTTTTGCGAGATTATAAAGGATATAAGGGTTTCCCACGGGTCCTGTTTTAATATATGAATTCCCCGGGCGTATCCGGAGGCGGCTTTCAAACGGCTGTCGGTGCATAAAATCTCGTCGCACCGGGCGTAATCGCGTGAAAAATCAAAATAGTCGTACCAGAAATCGGCGAATTCCTCGTCGCTTGTCCCGTGAAAGGTCACCTCGTCGCCGTGCTGTGTTATGTCCCTTGAAAGACCGCTTGCTATTACTCGATAGGTGCTTTCGTCCTTTTTCTCAAACCGGAAGCACTGTCCGCACTCGAGGGTCCTCTCAAGCGAAAAGCACCCGTCGGTTTTGTAAACAAACTTCGTTTTTTTCTTTGTAAAAGACATAAAAATACCCCGTTTTACCGGTCTTCTGATAAGGCCGGATCTTATAAAAAATCAAATCAGCTCGGCGATAATTGCGTTAGATACAAGAAAACCGCGAGGAGTAAGCCGCAAATTATCCCCGTCAAAAACGGCGAGCCCGCTTTCGTCGAGCCGCTTGATAAATTTAAGCCTTTTTCCGTCGATTCCGACCCCGAATTTCCGGCCTAAATATTTAAGGCTTATTCCCTTTGAGAGTCTCAGTCCCAGCATAATATGCTCCTCGTAATTTCCGCCCTCGCCGTCGTCAACCGGGGGCGCTCCGGACAAAAACTCCTTAAGATTTCTCTTGTAAAAAAATCTTCGGCCCTTAAAAAACGAATGGGCCGCCGGTCCTATTCCGATATATTCTCCGCATTCCCAGTAGTTTATATTATGCTGTCCCTGCTTGCCGTCGCGGGCAAAGTTTGATATTTCGTACTGAATATATCCGTGGGATCTTAATTTTTCCACGGCAAAAAGGTACAATTCGCCCGTTCTTTCATCATCGGGCATTCCCTTGATCCCCCTTTTGCCGAAAACGCTGTTCGGTTCTATTTTTAAAATATATGACGATATATGATCGGCTCCGCAGCTTGCGCAAAAATCGATTGTATCTCCGAGGGTCTTCTCGTTTTGGAAGGGAAGTCCGAGCATTATATCAAGCGAAATATTATCAAAACCGCTCTCCCTTGCAAGTAAAACCGCATTTTGTGCATCGAGCGCGCTGTGGCGGCGGCCGAGCAGCCTTAACTCCTCGCCGTTTGAGGATTGCAGGCCCATTGATATGCGGTTTATGCCGGCTTTTTTTACGGCCTCAAACCTTTCTTTTTCGGCCGTTTCGGGATTAAATTCGCAGGTGGCCTCTTTTTGTCCGTCTATATAAAAGCGCTGTGCGGCCGTTTTTACAATATCGCAAAGAATCGCGGTGTCGAGCGCACCCGGCGTGCCTCCGCCTATATAAAGCGAGGAGGCTTTTCGCCCGGCCTTTTCGGCATACTCGCATATTGTTCTTTTGACGGCGGCGGCATATTCGCCTATATCTTTTTTTGAGGTGGTGGAGTAAAAATCACAATACGGACAACGGGATGTACAAAACGGAACGTGAATATAAAGCCCGAGCGGCTCATCGAGCGGCTTTTTGGACAGCTTTTCGGACGGTTTTCCCGACGTTTTTTCAGAGTTTTTTTCATATAAACCGTCCGGTATCGTTTTATCCCTTTTTTCGGCAGCTTCGGTTCCGGCTGTTTTTTCGACATCGTTATCGACAGCCGATATCCCGGCAGTATCGCCCTCTCCGGCTCCGATTGCCGTTACGGATACGGCCTCCGGTTCTTTATCGCCGCTGATACAAAGGGATTCGCATTCATTGTCCGGGCAGGAGTTAAAAATCATGTCGGTTATCCTCTGAGTTTACAGCATTCCGTCGCACAAAAGGGTTATTACAAGCCATATTCCCTGAAGTGAGAGCAGATGCCCGGCCGTCAAAGCGCCGAAATCCGGCGAAAGGCTGAACACAATACTCGCGAGTGCTCCGGCAATTACAAGCAGTGTCTGCAAAAACTTAAAGAAAGATACCCTTTTATGAACCTTCTTACAGGTCGAAACAGCAAAGCTCAGCGATCCGGCATCAAATAAATGCACAAGCTCGCCCGAGGGAGCCTTTTCTTCGTTAAGCGCTGCATTGTAAGCCTGTCGCGAGGACGGGGACATTATTCTGACCGCATGCTCCGACAGCCCGAAAACACGGCATATGAGCTTTAAATCAACATTCGGATCCACCGAACGGACCGAAAAGGCAAGCCCGTTGTCCTGTGCGGCTCTGAGCGCCGACGCAATGTCCTCGTCGGCCGTGTATTTAAGGAAGAATATGGCCGACAGCTGTCCCGAATCGGACAAAAATACGGTCGATATTCCGCTGCTTTCGTAGCGTCTTATAATATCGGCATCGGGCACCCATATTCCGTGATAATCCATAAGCTCGCGGTTGCCTATAAGTACACGTCGGCCCGAGACCCAGCCCGAAATCCCCATTTTCTCCTCGAAAATAAGGGTGTCAACCTGGGGCAAAAGGTTTTTATCGTTGCCGATTATGGAGCTGAAAACGTTGGCCAGCGGTCCGCCTGCCGCGATCGACACACCGGCGGCGTCAAGAAGGGCGCGATCAAGGGCAACGGTACCCGAGCTTTTTATGTTTACAAGCTGAACCGTACCCTCGGGGAAAAGCTCGGATGCATCAAGCGCTATTACCTGAGCGTTCGAGTAATCCTCAGCGACGGCCGCGCTCGAGAGAATTCCGCCGTTTTCCCTTAACGTCCGGCATTCTTTTTTAAGGTACAGGTTTACCGATAAAAGGGAGGTCACCGGCAGAGTTGCAAGGGTTACGGCGCAAAATGTGCAAAGGGCGTCAAAAAATGCGCCATATCCGCCGAGCATATACACACCGCCGGCGATAATACCTGCAAGCGGCGCAAAAAGCGACAGCTTCTGGGCCGATATATCGGCTTTATCCTCGCAGAATGAGGCGCTTAAAAAGCCGGCCGGAATGTCAGCCTTGCGGTCAATGCAGACATCGGCATCGCCGATGGCCAGTCCGCGCGAGAGCTCGGCCGAAATTCTTTCATTCTTTATAAGACCTATGCAGTTTTTCTCTCCGTCGGTGCAAAGAAGGTCAAAATTATCTGCAATGCGGCGTATCATACAGTGTTTCCCGAAAAGCCCGAGGATCAGCATAACCACTGCCGGAGCGGCAAAAACACCGGAGCTTTGGGGCGAGGCACCGGAAAACAAAAGGCCGCAGCAATGAATACACGAAACAAGCACCGCAACGGCTGCCGGAGTATCAAGGTCGGGTTTAAGGCGTAAGGCGCTGCCCAGTCCGCCGAAGACCGATCGGGCGTTTATCAAAACGGATATAAGCAGCAGGGCCGCGGTTATAAGAATGTTTGCCCTCGGGGAGGCATCCGGCGATATTGAGGCTATCCCGAGAGTTCCGGAAAAGAGAACCACCAGCATTAAAACGAGCAAAACCGAGGTCAGCGCTGCCTTGCGCATAAGGCTTCGTCCCCGTAAAACAAGATCCATCTTGACGGCCGGAATGTCGGCCCGTCCGCGGTATTCGTCGGTGAATTCGTCGTTTGTAAGACCGGGAGTATATTCCTCTTGTTCGGTGTTTCCCGTCGGCTTTTCAAGCCTAAACTCGCTGGTTTTTTCCTTGCGTTTTTTAAGAAATTCCCTTTCCCATTCATCGGTAGATTTGTCTTTTGACGGGGCGCTTTTGTCGGATTTTTCAAATCCCGGCAGGGTGAGCTGGCCGTCGAGCTCCTGATTCCGCGGCGAACGAGGCGCGCCGGAAAATGAAGAGTCGCCTTTAATTCCCGAGGGGTCGATAACCCGTGTGGCGTCCTGTGCGACGGTATTCATGATAATTGTGCGCTGGTCGTCGGCAAAGGCCGAATGTTTCGGCTTTTCGCCGTAGTCTGTCAGCTTTCTTGCCGGAGAAGCACCGTTTTGTCCCGAGTTTTCCGTGTGGACGGACGGTGAGGACTTGTTCTCCTCATAGGAGTCCCCGGTGTAAGCGGCCGAGGCCTTTACAAACGATCTGGTTTTGTCAAGACCGATATCCGGTCCGGATGTATTTCTCCCTTCGCTGCCGCTTGAAAAGCCGCCGGTCGATTTGTTTTTGTTGCGCGTGCCGGCTCTTTCGGTATCGCCGGTATTTGTATTCCCGGTGTTATTGCTTTCGGCGCGGTCGAAGGATCGGTCGGGAGAATAACCGTTACCGGTTGTTTTTTCGTTTTTATTGTGCCGGGACAAAAAGCTTTTACCGGACGGTCTGCCGGTATCCTTGGCGTATTCTTCATCCGGCGAAAGGGCTGTTCTTTTGCTGTTTGCCGGAGATTCCGGTTTATTTGCAGGTGCTCGGTCGTCCTCGCCGTGCGAATGCTGTTTTACCGGCGATTTGCGCTTTAATTCCTCGAAAAACGCCGTGGCCTCGTCGAGTCCCCTGTGGGCATGGCCGCCGGCATGGGCGGCGCCGTTGTGCGGCGCGGAGTGCGAAGCGGCGTGTAAGGCTGAGGTGTGTTGCGATGCAGCGTGTTGCATATCGGCGCGGTTGGCCGATGTGTGCGAATCAGAGGTGTGCAGTCCGCTGCCGGCGGATACGGTATTGCCGGAGGATGCAGCGTTGCCGGCGCTGCCGCGAGCGAAGGCGGTTCGGCTGTCGGGCGTATCTTTTTCCCGTGCGGCGGCACGGCTGTCAGGCGGATTTTTGCCGGCCGTGCGGCCATCCGGCGTATTTTTTTGTCCGGCGGCTGATATTCCGTCGGCTGATTTTGCCGACTTAAACCGCGCCCTGTCTGTGCCGGGCGTGTTCGCTGCATGGGACATTCCGGCCTTTTTTTCGGCGTTTTCAACGTCGCTTAATATGTAATCCACCAATGTGTCGATATCCTCGCCGGAGGATGAATACGGTACATCTGTGCGATTGTAGGGGGTTCCCTTGGTATCTTCCTTTTCAATGGATGAAAGTATACTGTCTATTTCGCGTTCGTTGTCGTAATTCATTTTTCTCCTCCGTTTTTGTCGGATATCAAAATGTAAATTTAAAATAATTTTCAGTGTTAATGCTGTATCAAAGGGGAACAAAACGCTCATAAAAACCGCTTTTGTGCGGATTTATAGCTTTATTTTTGTCCAATGTGAAGGCCGCTGTACGGCACTTGCCGTAAGGCGGCTGTGCTTTTCGGCAGCTTTAATCAGAGGCGCACTTTTTCTTTACGGTAAGTCGTTTGATTTCTTGATTTTTCGTTTTCGTTTTTTGACGGTTAATTTTTACCCTTTATGCGGCGGCATTCGAGCACGCGGTACATCAGCACTCCGGCGGCGACCGAGGCATTAAGGGAGTTTACCTGACCGCACATAGGGCAGGAGATTATACCGTCGCACTTGCTCTTTATCAGCCGGCCGAGGCCTTCGCCCTCGGAGCCTATAACAAGCGCTATCGGGCCCGAAAGATCGGTTGTCGTGTAAAGCTCGCCGTCCATATCGGCGCCGTAAACCCAGACGCCGCGACTTTTGAGCTCGTCGATAAATGCGGATATGTTGGTCACCCTTGCCACCGGCACGCACTCGAGCGCCCCCGACGCGGCCTTTGAAACGGCGGCCGTCAGTCCTGCACTTCGTCTTTTCGGAATAACTACTCCGTGCGCTCCGACCGCTTCGGCCGTACGGATTATCGCGCCGAGATTGTGCGGATCCTTTATGTTGTCGCAAATTATAAAAAACGGATCCTCGCCAGACTCTTCGGCCTTTTTAAAGAGCTCCTCCGGCTCTACCGTTGCGGCGGCGGCGCATATAAATGCGATTCCCTGATGGGCAACGCCCGGGCACATGTAATCGAGCTTTGAGGGGGAAACCTCCTTTACGGTTATGCCGTTTTTGGCGGCCAGTGCAATGATCTGTCCCATCGATCCCGAATGCTCGCCCTTTGCCGCCATTATGCAGTCGCACGGACGGCCGGATTTTACGGCCTGAAGCACCGAGTTTCGGCCGCATATTACGTCCTCGCGAACGGTTCTTTCGTCGCCTTCGGGAATAGTGTTTTCACGCGAAAAATCGTCAAGGTCGGAAAAATCGCTCCGGCGGTTTTGTCCGTCGCGATCGTAACGGCTGTTGTGTTTTTCGAAAATTCCGCCGTCTTTTCCCGGGAAAGGTCTGTCGGAATACCTGTCGCGGCCAAAGCGCCCTTTGTCGTCTCGGCGGCCGCCGTTCTCGCCCGAAAAGCCGGATTTTTCAGATCTGTACGGTCTTTTTTCTCCGTTTCGGCCGGTTCTTGAGTAATTATTGTTTGAATTCTGGCCGCCGCGCGGCGGATCGTTTTGATTTTTCATTTCTTTTTTCTCTTATTTCTTTTGTATTTTTTATAATTTCAGTTGTAAAAATCGACCGAAGTATTGCCGTATGGCGCCGCCGGGAAAAAGCCGAAGTGATTAACGGGACCTTGTCGGTTTTTACCGGTGGTTCGGTCGGCATTTTGCGGGGGATTATTTTTTGCCGGGGCACCGATATGTTTTTCCGGTTTGACCGATGTTTTACCAAAGAATTAAAGCGCCGGTATTCTGTCGGGGGAATTTCGGGATTTTACCGGAGTGCGGCCGGCTTTTGCCGATATTTTAGTGTGGGAACGGTATTTCGCTTGAAAATCAGCCGGTATTCCGTCGGGCGTTGCGGCGCTTTTTTAGAATTCATCCGATATTCCGCCGTAGAGGTTTGACCTGTGTTTTACTAAAAGGGCTTTGGCCGTTTTTTGCCGGAAGTTGTCTTTTAAGGGGACGGCAGATCAGACATTAAAGCGGAATAAGACTATGTCTCCGTCGCGCATGACGTAATCCTTGCCCTCGCTTCGGACAAGGCCTTTTTCCTTGGCGACGGTCATGCTTCCGCCGCAGGCGATGAATTCGTCGTAACCGATCACCTCGGCGCGGATGAATCCTCTTTCAAAGTCGGAGTGGATTTTTCCTGCCGCCTGGGGAGCCTTGGTGCCGTTTTTGATGGTCCATGCCCTTACCTCGGGTTTTCCGGCGGTGAGGTAGGAGATAAGCCCCAAAAGGCTGTAGCATTCGGTTATAAGACGGTCGAGTCCCGAGGTTTCAAGCCCAAGCTCGGACAAAAACATCGCCTTTTCGTCGTCCGGCAGGGAGGATATCTCGGCTTCCATTTCGGCGCATACCGGCAGCACTCCCTCGCCCTCGCTTTCGGCGCGTTTTTTAACCGCCAGAAAGCGTTTGTTTTCATCGATTCCGCCGGTAAAATCGTCCTCACTCATGTTGCAGGCGTAAATGACCGGCTTTGATGTAAGCAGAGCTATCTGGCTTAACATCTCGGCCTCGTCCTCGCTGCACTTAAAGCTCCTTGCAGGGCGTCCGCCCTCAAGATGGGAATAAAGACGGCCGAGCATGTCTTTTTCGGCCGTGTATTTTTTGTCGCCCTTTATCATCTTGCCCACGCGCTCAATGCGGCGTTCGACCATTTCCATATCGGCGAAAATGAGCTCGAGCTCAATGGTTTCAATATCCCTTTCGGGATCGATGCTGCCCTCAACGTGGACAATATCGTCGTTTTCGAAGCACCTTACAACGTGAACAATGGCGTCGACCTCGCGTATGTGCGACAAAAACTTGTTGCCGAGTCCCTCGCCCTTTGAAGCACCTTTAACAAGGCCGGCTATGTCCACAAATTCTATAACGGCCGGAGTGACCTTGTCGGGAGAGTATATCTCGGCCAGCTTGTCAAGCCGCCTGTCCGGAACGGCGACCACGCCGACATTCGGCTCGATGGTGCAAAACGGATAGTTGGCCGACTGAGCGCCGGCGTTGGTTATGGCGTTAAAAAGGGTTGATTTACCTACATTGGGAAGTCCTACAATACCAAGCTTCATAAATGTTCCTCTTGAATTTTTTACGGCATTTGCCGTTTTTTAAAGTCTTGCCGTCGGCGCGGCCTGTCCGAAAAAGCTCGCTTAAAGTTCGCTTTGCTGTCGGACGGGTGCTTACGTTGTGTCGGCATATATACAATTATTTTTTATTATACAATAATATGTCGTAAATATCAATATTCCGACCGCCGGCGAAGCAAAAAAATCGCCGCATACGGTAAAGGCCGATAACGAAGGGGGGTTTAAAGCTAAAAACGCCCTTGATAAATCCGAAAAAACGAAGGATTTATTTTCTTTGTACTCAGCCGGGATTTTTTTATTCTGTTACAAACCGCTTTGCGATTTAAAGGTGAAAATCACTTCGGGCAAAAGCTTTAAAATATTAAAACACGATCGCATTACATTATCCGAATGTCCGAGTCGGATCAAAAAATAAATCCGAATCCGCCGTTTAAGGCCGATTCGGATTTGGTTTCGTAGGACAACCACTGGCTCTGCCAGTGGAAAAAAAGCTTTAGCTATGGACAGAATAAAAACTCCTTGATATATTTGAAGTTGAGGTTCGCCAACCCAACAAAAATATATCAAGGAGGTCCTAACCATGAAAGAGAAGGACATAAATAGTTTAGAACATACTAAGTGGAGATGTCAATACCATATTGTATTTGCACCAAAATATCGTAGACAGGCAATATACAGAGAGATAAAAACGGACATAGGAAAAATCTTGAGAAAATTATGCGAACAAAAAGGTGTAAATATAATAGAAGCCGAAGCGTGTCCTGACCATATTCATATGCTTATAGAAATACCGCCTAAATACAGCGTAGCACAAATAATGGGATTTCTAAAAGGCAAGAGCAGTCTTATGATTTTCGACAGACACGCAAATTTGAAGTATAAATATGGGAACCGTCATTTTTGGGCAAGAGGATATTATGTGGATACCGTAGGACGCAATAAAAAACAAATAGCGGAATACATAAGGAACCAATTGCAAGAAGATGAAATGGCAGACCAGATGAGCATTCAAGAATATATAGACCCGTTTACGGGTAGCAAGACGAAGTAGGCTAAATAAAACACCCCTTTAGGGGTTGCCCGAAGAAGTAATGCGGTTGGCAGAACCTTTCGGAGCCCCTTTAGGGGTGTGGCCTGTAAAATGCCCTTCTAGGGCTTATTCAAGCCTCCGGCTTTGCCGGAGGTTGTGACTAATCTGTTTATTGTTATTTTTGGTATTTTACTTCGGTTGATGTAAGATTTATAAAGGCGTTGTCGGGATAAAACTCTATTCTTTTTACCGAGGAATCATAAATAAATCCGTCAAGTGTAAAGGCGAGGGGAATTATTCTGCCGTCTGACAGCAGCATTTTTTCGGCCGAAAGATATTTTTCCTGTGCCGATGAATCGTCCTGCTCGGCAGCCGCACTTTGTAAAAGGCCGTCGTATTCCGCCGGCGCCATGTTGCCGAAGCGCCCGGAGGACGAAAAGATACCCAGCATTGAATAAACCTCGTTATCGCTCGGAGTAAAAGATGTAAGGGCGATTTCGTAGCTGCCGGACGATACAGCCGAGCTGAGCTCGGCCGAGGATACCTCCTTTGTGACCGCATATATCCCGTACTGCTTTTGCCAGCTTTGTACGATGTATGACAGTGCGGTCTTAAGGGAAGAATCGTCAAATATTATCGTGAATTCGGGAAGTACCTTCTTTTCTTTCGAAATATGTGCCGAGAAATGCTCGCTTCCCGCTGCTACGTCAAAGGCCGGTACGGTGGCTTCGTTTTGGGCGTTATACGGCAGTGCTGCCGCTTTTGCGTCCTTTTCAACGAGGGTGTAGGCCGCATTGTAGCTGCCCGGAAGATGATCCTTATAGCTTTCGCGATCCACCGCCAGTGCAAGGGCGGTCGTCAGATCCGCGTCCCTGAAATATTTATTTTCCGTATTGAAAATAAGCCCGAGACATTTTTGCTGGTAGGTAAGGGATGAAAGGCCGTAACTATCCGCCGAGTTAATAAGCTGAGGAGTCGCCTGGGCGGCATTTATTTTTCCCTTTGTCAGCCGGTCTGTCCGCTCGGTCGTTTCTTTAAAATCAATATTCACGCCGGCAAGGGTTGCCGGAAAATCCCCCTTATATAACGAGGATTGTCTGAGGGTTATTTTTTTCTGATCGTAGTCGTCCACCCAACCGGTAATGCGGTATGCGGCGTTTGAAATTATAAATTTCCCGGCCATTCCGTACCGGCCTCCGCACGAGTCGAAAAAGTCCTTTCTGCACGGCATTGCGGCGAATCCGGCAAGCTTGCGCAAAAGGTTTTTATCGGGCGTTTTGAGGGTTATTACAAGGGTTTTTTCGTCTGTGGCCGTCACCCCGAGGGTATCGGCCGATTTTTCACCGTTTATTATCTCCTCGGCGTTGGTTATACCTGTCAGCTGTGAGGAATACGAACTTCCGGTTTCGGGAGAAACGGCCCGTCTCATTCCAAAAACAAAATCCTCGGCGTAAAGCGCTTTTTTGTCCGACCATAAAAGCCCGTCCCTTAAATGAAAGGTGTAGGTCATTCCGTCGTCGGATACCTCGTATTTTTCGGCGCTTGCCGGAAGGATCTCGCCTTTTTCGGAGAGTCTTATAAGGCCTTCGAACAGTGCCGACACTATTTGTTTTTCGCTGAGCGAATTTGCGAGCAGCGGATCGAGCTTTTTCGGCGTCGAATTCATTTCAAGCTCAAGCGTCCCGAGATTGCCGCCGCCGAGCGAGCAGCCGCAAAGCGTAATAAGAAACGAAATAATCAGCACTATGGCCAAGGATTTTTTCATGGGTTCATTTTCTCCCGATTTTTAAAGTATCATTGCTATTATATAAAATATCTTTTACCAATTCAACGATAAATTGCAAAAATGCGAAAAATCGGTCAATAATATTTGCATGAGTGATATTATTTATACAACCAAAAAGCGCTCGATAGGCGCCTTTATTCTTTTCGCGGTGATATTATGCGGCGTTTGCGTGCGGATGTTTTTTGTGGCGACGGGCAGCTACAGTGCGGCCGCTGCTTCTCAAAGCAGCTACACCGTAAACGTCGATACAATGCGCGGAACGATCTACGACTGCAATATGCAGCCGCTTACCAATGCAAAAAGGGTCAAAAAGGCCGTTTTAACGCCGACACCCGAGGTTATAACCGCTTTGTATGAGCAGCTTGACGAAGAAAAGGCCGATGATTTAGCAAAAAGACTTAAAAGCGGAAAGCCGGTTTTAAGCGAAGTGCCAGCCGGTTTTGAAGCGGAGGGTGCATACGGCGTTTTTGTCTATGAACGATATTCCGAGGAAAAAACCGCATCACATATAATAGGGTATCTCGACTCGACCGGCGAAAAGGGTGTTTGCGGAATTGAACGGGCATATAATGATCTGCTTTGTGCATCCGGCGGCATGAAATTTACCTTTACGTGCGATGCGGCCGGACGTACGCTTGCGGGGATTCCGCCGGAGATGATTTGTAACGGGTATGCCGATTGCGGCGATATTCAGCTTACGATCGATTCGTCTTTGCAGTCGGCCGCTCAAAAAGCACTGCAGAATTCGGGACAAAAGGCGTGCGCCATGGCTGTTGTTGATGTAAAAAGCGGAGATATAAGGGCGCTGGCATCATTTCCGGATTTTTCGCAAAATGATCCGGAAAGCGCGCTCGAAAACGCAAACTCCCCATTTTTTGACCGTAGCACCGCATCGTACAACGTCGGCTCGATATTTAAAATATGTGTCGCGGCGGCGGCCATAGAAAGCGGCGTTTCGCCGGACAAAACCTATTTTTGCGGCGGAAGCATCGATTGCGGAAATATTATTTCCTGTCACAAAAAAGAGGGCCACGGTGAGCTTAATATGAGGGATGCGCTTGCGCTTTCGTGTAATGTGTATTTTATACAGCTTGCACGGGATGTAGGGGCAAGGGCGGTTCTTGATATGGCTTACAGACTCGGTCTCGCCGATGATATCGAGCTTTTTGACGGTGATGTCGCAAAGGTTAATATGCCGAATGCCGATATTTTGTGTGATTCTCCGGCGGCGCTTGCGAATTTTTCCATAGGCCAGGGGGAGCTGCTTTCCACGCCCCTTCATCTTGCGCGCATGACGGCGGCCGTCGCATCGGGGGGAATACTCTACGAGCCGTGTCTTATAAAGTGCGTAATGCCGTATGAAAAGCAGGAACTGCCGAGCGTTTCCGGCTCGGGTCAAAGGGTGATGTCACAGGAAACGGCCGGTGTTTTAAAGGAAATGATGATAAAAACGGTGCAAAGCGGTACGGGTGCTTCGGCATCCCCGAAAGCAAGGGGGGCCGGCGGTAAAACCGCAACGGCCCAGACCGGAATACCTAAATTAAACGGCCGAACGGTTGATCAGGCGTGGTTTTCGGGATTTTATCCGGCCGATGATCCGAAATGGGCAATATGCGTGCTGTGCGAGGATGCGGTCTCCGGAAGTGTTGACGCCGCTCCTATTTTCAAGGCGTTTTGCGACACGGTCGCCGAAACGGTATGTTTTTAAAAAGTGCAGATGGTTCGGGTGTTCGCAACCGCGACCTCCGCTTTAAAGCCTGACGGACAAAACCGGCAGGCTTTTTGTCATACCTGTCGGTGCCGTTTTTTAAAAGCCGGAAAGCGCTCATAAACGATCATTTTACCGCAAAAAAAGAGAGCAATAATCAATATATATTGGGCATTTATAACACTGTTTTTTGTGCAAAATATGTTGTATAATCAACATGGAATATAGCTTGCAGTAAACAGTTGTTTTGTTAAAAAATATTTTTGTTTTCTGTACGGCTTGGTTTTTGAGGAGGTAAAACATGAACAAGACATTTAAAAAGCTGATCTGCGCTGTGCTCAGCCTCGCTTTTGCGGTTTCGTGCTTTGTTATTCCGGGCGCGGCCGAAGAAGCGCCCACGAGCATTAGTTTTGCCGAGTGTGATTCGGTAACCTCAGGCAACCCCGCGCCTGCCATAGATAACGAAAACTATACGCAGGGCACCGGCTCGAGTATTCAGCAGTGGGATTCGAGGACGAATTTCAGCACGTATTTTCCGCGTACGTCCGGTGTGGATATAACCGGTCTTGCCGGAGTTACCGGGAAGGTTTATCTTAATTTCGACATTTTTGTTAAGGACGAGGCCGAGATAAACAACATCCAGACCCTTAACCGTCTTGTGGTATTTATAGGCGGCGTGGACGGTATTGACGGCTGGAAGCAGAGCTTTGATATCAATATCAAGGACGGCAGCTACAACATCAATGTTACGGTAGGAGAAAAGGGTGCTCTTTCTAAAAGCTCCGGCTGGATAGTCGGCTGGAACCATGTGAGCATTCCCCTTAATCTTGAGTCTGATTTCACCAAAAATACCGATAAGTGGGATCCCAAAAGGGTCGGATTCGTAAGATTTATGGCCGACGGCTTTAACCGTGCCGGATACTTCCAGGTTGACGACATTTACTTTGCCGGCGAAACATATATGGATAATGGCGCCGATATGCACTACAACGCCGCTAAGGATGTTGAGGTAGCTATCCGTACATTGCCTGACGTTATGACGGCCGACGACGGTGCGTTGCTCGAAAGCGTAACCGCCAAGTACAATCTGTTTTCAAAGGTCAGGGTCAATTCGCTGAGCCACCCTATAAATAATTATGAGGATCTTTTGGCAAAACAGCTTGAGTACGATTATAAATTCTGCAACCAGGCTGAGGATTTTGATATTTCCTTCGGTAAGGGATACGCTTCGGTTCCCGACGATGTAACCACCCTTAAAACCGGTTACACCGCCAAGGATAGGTGCTATACCCAGAACTGGCCCGACACCACAAAGTTCCATTCGATGACCTTTTATGATGACGACGGTCTCAATATTTCAGGTGCCGTAAACGAGCAAAACCGTTTTTATGTAACCTTTGATATATTCATCGATGATGTTGCCGCATTCCTTAACCGCGGGCGTCTTTTGCTTTATTTGGGAAGCACCGATGCCATCGACGATGCCATATACAGCGGAAGCACCAAATCGGCCTTTGCGACCGTAATGCTTTATCACTGGTGCGGCAGGAGATATGTAAGCGATTCGACATGGAAACAGGGCTGGAATACAATAGGCGTTTGTATCGATCTTGACGATCTTTCCGAGGAGGAAAAAGAGCTTTTTGATATTTACAGCCTGGGGTATGTTAGAGTCTGGAGCGATTCCAACAAAAACGAAGGTGCCGGTACATTTACTCTCGGCGACGTTCATATCATGAGCGTTAAGAGCTATTATGAAAACATTGCTGACATAAAGTCCGCCAAAGAGGTCGTTTATACCATAAGCAACATAGGAAATGTTGATAAGGCTGCCGAGGGCAGAATTAATGATGCCCGCGCTGCTTATGATGCGGCAGAGCAATCGGTTAAGGATAAGGTAACCAATTACACCGTTCTTACCGATGCCGAGACATATATTGCAAACTGCAAGGCTGCAGCCGCTGAGGTTGATGCCAAGATCGAGGCCATAGGCGAGGTAACAAAGGAAAAGGCCGAGCTTGTAACGGATGCTCAAAAGTCGTATAACGATCTCGATGCCGTAGCAAAATCCTACGTTGAAAAGCTTGAGACTTTAACGGCAGCCGTTGATGCTTATGCAACGCTGCTCGCAAAGGACATCGACGATCTTATAGAGGCCATAGGCGAAGTCAACGAGGATAGCGGCGACGCGATTACCGCCGCGAGAACGGCATATGACGGGGCAGCCGAAACCGTAAAGGCCAAGGTAACAAAGCTTGAGAAGCTTATAGCTGCCGAGGAGAAATTTGCCGAGTTCGGGGTTGTGTACGGCAATGTCGATATGAGCGAGGACAACAAAGTCACCGCGACCGACGCACTGCTCGCACTTCAGGCTTCGGTCGGCAAGATCGTCCTTGACGAAAAACAGACAAAAGCCGCCGATGTTGACGGCGCTTCCGGAGTTACGGCGACCGACGCACTGCTTATTCTTCAGTATTCGGTTGGGAAGATAACCAAATTCCCGATTGAGGAGAAGTAAGATAAGCGCAGCAGCAAAAAAGAAAAATGAAGGCTTAATTTAAAATACAAAAATCCGCTTTGGGGTATTACTCCAAGGCGGATTTTTCAGTGATTATTTATGCTTGAAAATACACAATCGCGGACCGGTACAAAACGGTAAACAATCACAAAAAAGTATTTAGAAAATGATTTATGAAATGTGAACAGCGGCAAACAGTCCGCTTAATCAACATTAAAAAGGATTAATCCCTGAGCAGCAGCGGGCGCATGTTGCGGTGCTTATAAACGCTCAGCACGATTCCTATTCCGAGATAAAGGGTTACAACCGACGTTCCTCCGGCGCTGAAAAACGGAAGAGTTATACCTATAACCGGCAAAAAGGACAAAACCATGCCGATGTTAATGATCGACTGAGCGGCAAACATGGCGAATATTCCGGAGCACAAAAGCTTTCCGCTTTCGTCGCGTGATTTTTTGGAAACATTCAGTATTCTCACACATATTGCGGTCAGCAGGGCTATTATAAGCAAGCAGCCGAAAAATCCGAGCTCCTCGCCTGCCGAGGCGAAGATGAAATCGTTAAAACCCAAGGGGATGAGTCCGCCCTGAACGCACGGGCCCTTAAACAGTCCCGTGCCGAAAAAACCGCCCGAGCCTATTGCGAGCTCTCCTCGTGCCTGCTGGTATATCGCGGCGGCATACTGGTCAGGGTATATAAGAGCGAGTACGCGGTCCTTCTGGTCGGAGTTCATGACGAAAAACCACGCGAGCGGAACGGCGGCGAGCACCAGTCCGCCGAGGGCGGCAAAGTATCTGAGCTTAATCCCGGCAGCAAACATCATGGTCAGGAATATAAAGAACAGCACAAGAGCGGTACCGTCGTCGCCCTGACGGTGTATAAGCAGCACCGGAGCCGCACCGTGAAGACAAAGCAGCATTACATTGAAGAACGAGCTTCGTTTTTCATTTTTTAAATAGCTCAAATGTGTCGAAAAGGTTATTACGAATGCTATTTTCAACAGCTCCGACGGCTGAAACGACTGGCCGAAGGGCAGAGCGATCCACGCCTTATCGTCGGTTCCTGCAGGGGCAAAGCCGATAACAAAGGTCAGCAGAACAAGCCCCACGCCCAATCCGCCGCATATGTACCAGTATTTAATAAGATATTTGTAATCGATAAGCGAAACGATTACAGCGACCACAAGCCCCAAAAGGGTACCTATACACTGAACAATAAAACGCTGATAACCGCTGCCGATTATTGTGGCCGAAAGTATTATTACCGAGCCGTACAGCGACGCGCAAAGACAAAGAATTATAAGGAGCTTGTCGGTTTCGCGTATATAATCGGCTATGGATGAAAAAAATCTTTTCATAATCTCTCCGTTTCGGATGATGGTTAAAATAATAGTTAATAATTGTGTTGTACCGGATTAAAAAGGCAAAAAGCCATGCGGCTTGCGACGGGTTTGTTTTTTGGCGGTTCATTCTGTTTGATACAACAATTATATTATAGATTATCCCGGCCGGCAAATCAAGTGAAAAGACTTTAAATTTGTTGTACCTTGTGATATAATATCGGAAAATACTTAATCGGCCGGCAAGACGGTAAACTTTTTATAAAGCAAAGCGTAAGGGTACTTGTGCGGCGATGAGCCGTTTATCGGCCGACGGGTTTTAGTTGTATTATTAAAAAAATAACGCGAATAACGCGAAGGAGTTTTTGATGTGCTTTCCGACATAGAAATAGCGGCAAATGCAAAAATGCGCAAGATAGAGGATGTTGCGCGCGATCTCGGTCTTTCACGTGACGAAATAGAGCTTTACGGCGATTATAAGGCTAAAATATCGCTGGCGGCCGTTAAAAAGCGCGCCGGCAACAAAAAGGGCAAGCTTATTCTTGTTACTGCCGTTAATCCCACTCCGGCAGGAGAGGGCAAAACCACCGTGACCGTAGGCTTGGGACAAGCGCTTTGCAAAATAGGTAAGAATGCCGTTATCGCGCTCAGGGAGCCATCTCTCGGTCCGGTTTTCGGAGTTAAAGGAGGGGCAGCCGGCGGAGGTTATTCGCAGGTTGTACCGATGGAGGACATAAACCTGCATTTTACCGGCGATATACATGCCGTAACGGCGGCTAATAATCTGCTTTGCGCCATGATCGATAATCATATATATCAGGGGAATAAGCTCGGAATAGACCAGCGCCGCATAACCTTCTTCCGTTGCATGGACATGAATGACAGGGTGCTGAGGAAAACCGTCGTGGGTCTTGGCTCGCCGGTTAACGGAATACCGCGCGAGGATACCTTTACAATAACGGCGGCGAGCGAAATAATGGCCGTTTTATGCATGGCAAGCGACCCGGAGGATCTGAAAAAGCGTCTGGGCGACATTATAATCGGCTATAATTTCGGCGGCGAGCCGGTAAGAGCACGGGAGATAAATGCCGAGGGAGCCTTGGCAGTTCTTTTAAAGGATGCCGTAAAGCCGAATCTGGTGCAGACCCTTGAGGGAACACCGGCTATAATGCACGGCGGGCCCTTTGCTAACATAGCCCACGGCTGCAATACCGTAATGGCTACAAAACTGGGAATTACCCTTGCCGATTACTGCGTTACCGAGGCCGGCTTCGGCTCGGACCTCGGGGCGGAGAAATTCTTTGACATAAAATGCCGCAAGGCAGGACTTAAGCCTGCCGCCGTGGTGCTTGTGGCTACAATAAGGGCCCTTAAATATAACGGCGGAATTAAAAAGCAGGAGCTGACAAAAGAGAATGTCGCTGCCGTGGAAAACGGACTTTGCAACCTTAAACGGCATATCTCAAACATGCAAAAATACAACATCCCGGTTGTTGTGGCGGTAAACCGTTTTTATGCCGACAGCGAGGCGGAAATAGCGGTTGTAACCGATTATTGCAAATCGATAGGGGTGCGTTTTGCCGTCGCCGACGTTTTTGCAGGCGGTTCTGCCGGCGGTACGGATCTGGCGGCCGCCGTATGCGATGCCTGTGAGGAAAAAAGCGATTTTTCGCCGATATATGCCGACGATCTGAGCATAAAGGAAAAAATAGAAACGGTGGCAAGAGAAATTTACGGTGCGGGGGACGTCGTCTTCAGCGCGGCCGCTTTGAATTCCCTTAAAAATGCCGAAAAAATCGCGCCGGCGGAGGCTCCCGTTTGCATTGCCAAAACCCAGTATTCCTTCAGCGACGATCCGTCATTGCTTGGTGTACCGAGCGGCTTTTCGCTTAGCGTCAGGGATCTTAAATACTGTGCCGGCGCCGGATTTACGGTGGTTTATGCCGGTAATATCATGACCATGCCGGGATTGCCGCCGGTTCCTGCTGCCGAGGGGATAGACATTGATTCTGACGGCACGGTCACGGGGCTGTTTTAATGGAAAAGAGAATTATATCTCACAGTCCTTTTGAGACACAGGATATCGGCGAACATATAGCAAAGGCGCTAAGCGGCGGCGTTGTCGCCCTTTTCGGCGGAATGGGAGCAGGCAAGACTGCCTTTGTCCGGGGATTTTGCAAGGGGGTAGGATACACGGGGGAGGTATCGTCCCCGACCTTTGCAATAGTTCACGAATATATCGGCGGGCGGGTTCCGGTCTATCATTTTGATATGTACCGTATCGAATCGGAGGACGACCTTTATTCGTGCGGATATTACGACTACCTTGACGAAGACGGCATTGTTGTTGTAGAATGGAGCGAGAATATCGAAAGTCTGCTTCCCGATGACTGTCTGAGGATAAATTTTGAGCGCGATGATAGCGATGAAAACGTCCGGATCATAACGATATACGGCCTGAAAGAGTGATTTTTCGACATTTATATCTCGCTGTGATCGGTCTTTCGTAATCGGTTTTTCCGGCTTTTATATGATTATTTTTTGGGTGATACAATGAAAATTCTTGCGGTTGATACTACCGCCGTCGCGGCGTCGTGCGCCGTAGTTGAGGACTCAAAGCTCATTTGCGAGAGCTTTGTAAACGTAAAGCTTAAGCACTCGCAGACCTTAATGCCTATGGTAAAGGATATGCTGAAGTGCTCGGATCTTGATATTTCGGACATTGACGCCTTTGCGGTGAATGTCGGCCCGGGATCCTTTACCGGAGTCAGAATAGGGGTGTCGGCCGTAAAGGGAATGGCCTTTTTCGGGTACAGACCCTGTATTCCGGTATCGTCGCTTCATTCGCTGAGCCTTAATCTGACCTCGGCCGAGGGTGCGATAATCTGTCCGGTTATGGATGCCCGCTGTTCTCAGGTTTATAATGCGATTTTTGAAATTAAAAACGGCGAATCGGTAAGGCTTTGCGATGACAGGGCGGTGTCGATTGACTTTTTGCTGTCGGATTTGGAAAAAATTAAGGAAAAAAGTATTTTTCTTGTTGGCGACGGCGCTCAGATGTGTTATAATATCATGAAAAGCAAATTGCAAAACGTGAGCATGGCGCCTTTTACGCTTTTGTATCAGCGTGCGTCGTCGGTCGCATTGGCGGCCGAAAGGCTTTATGCCGACGGAAAAGCGGTTAAAAACGGGCAGCTGGTTCCGTTTTATCTCAGGCCGTCACAGGCCGAGAGAAATCTCAGACTTAAAAATAAGGAGTAGTGAGCGGTAATATGTTAGCTATCGGTTGCGATCAGGGTGGATTTGAACTTAAAAATGCTTTGCTCGAGCATTTAAAGCAAAGCGGCGTGGAATTTAAAGATTTCGGAATTTTCGAACTCAAATCGGTCAATTACCCCGAAATAGCCGTTAAGGTTGCAAGATCGGTTGCATCCGGCGAGTGCGAAAAGGGTATACTTGTTTGCGGTACGGGAATAGGAATGTCCTTAGCTGCCAATAAGATAAAGGGAATAAGAGCGGCCTGTGTTTCGGACCATTACAGCGCGAAGTACACGCGGCTTCACAACGACGCGAATATCCTTTGCCTCGGCGGCAGGGTGATAGGACCGGGTACTGCCTGTGAGCTTGCGGATATTTTCCTTAATACCGAGTATGAGGGCGGCCGCCATGCGACCCGCGTTCAGATGATAACCGATATTGAGGAAGGCCGTCTGTAAGACGATAAATAAATAATAAAAATTCAATATAAAGGAATGATAACCGTGGAAAACTTTATGGTCGTTGATCATCCTCTCATACAGCACAAGCTTTCGCTTTTGAGAAACGTTAACACCAGCTCGAAGGATTTCAGACGTCTCGTCAGCGAAATTGCAATGCTTATGTGCTATGAGGCAACCCGTGATTTGCCGCTTAAATCGGTGGAGATCGAAACCCCGATAACCAAAATGCAGACCAATGTATTAGCCGGCAGAAAGCTTGTTTTTGTCCCTATTCTCCGTGCCGGACTCGGCATGGTTGACGGTGTGCTCAACCTTATACCGTCGGCAAGGGTCGGTCATATAGGACTTTACCGCGACCCCGAGACCAAAAAGCCGGTCGAGTATTACTGCAAGCTTCCGTCCGATCTTCCCATGCGCGACGTTATTGTGCTCGATCCCATGCTTGCCACCGGCGGCTCGGCGATAGACGCCGTTACCCAGATAAAAAAGCGCAATCCGAAAAGCATTAAATTTATGTGCATAATAGCCGCTCCCGAAGGGGTCAAGGCTTTTTCCGAGGCTCATCCCGACGTACAGGTCTTCTCGGCCTCGCTTGATGAGAAGCTCAATTCCGATTGCTACATTGTTCCCGGCCTCGGCGACGCCGGCGACAGAATTTTCGGAACCAAGTAAAGTTTTTAAATGCGATTTTGCATATTAGCGATGAAAGGAAAGACAATATCATGAATTATTCGCATGAAGTTGAAACGATGTGTACCGTCGCAAAGGGTCCGCATCACGGTCCTGCTCCGATTCCGGAGGAGGGGAAATGGGTAAAATCCTACCAGATATCCGATATTTCCGGATTTTCGCACGGTATCGGCTGGTGTGCACCTCAGCAGGGTGCCTGCAAGCTCACCCTCAATGTTAAAAACGGAATTGTTGAGGAAGCTCTGGTTGAGACCATCGGTTGCTCGGGCATGACCCATTCGGCAGCCATGGCGGCTGAGATTCTTCCCGGCAAAACACTGCTTGAGTGCCTTAATACCGACCTTGTTTGCGACGCTATCAACGTTGCCATGAGGGAGATATTCAAACAGCTCGCTTACGGTCGCAGCCAGTCGGCCTTTTCCGAGGACGGACTGCTTGTCGGCGCCGCCTTGGAGGACCTCGGTAAGGGACTTCGTTCGCAGGTCGGTACCATGTTCTCGACCAAATTCAAGGGCGTAAGATACATGGAAATGGCCGAAGGCTATGTTACCAAGATGGCTCTTGATGAAAACGGCGAGGTCATCGGTTATCAGTTTATCCGTGTAGGCAAGATGCTTGAGGATATCCGCCACGGCGTATCTCCCGAAGAAGCGGTAAAGAAGAATACCGGTTCCTACGGCCGTTTTGAGGGCGCCGCCAAATACATCGATCCCAGAGAAGAATAAGAAAGGAGGACGACGAAAATGGCTATAAATGTAAATTTCGAAGGTAAAGAGAGAAGAGAGGCCAAAATTGAAGCCTGTCTTAAAGAGTACGGCATTGAGAGTCTTGAAGCCGCAAGAGAGCTGTGTCTTTCAAAGGGAATAGACGTTGACGCGATTGTCCGCGGCGTTCAGCCGATAGCATTTGACAATGCTGTTTGGGCTTATACCCTCGGTGTTGCGGTCGCCCTCAAAAAGGGAACCGCCAATGCATCCGACGCATCCGCTGCAATCGGAATCGGCCTTCAGGCCTTTTGCATCCCCGGTTCGGTTGCCGAGCAGCGCTCGGTAGGACTCGGCCACGGCAATCTCGGCGCAATGCTGCTTAAAGAGGATACCGGCTGCTTCTGCTTCCTTGCCGGACATGAATCCTTCGCCGCTGCCGAGGGCGCTATCGGTATTGCAAAGACCGCCAACAAGGTACGCAAAAATCCGCTCAGGGTTATCCTTAACGGCCTCGGAAAGGACGCCGCTTATATAATCTCCAGAATCAACGGATTCACCTATGTTGAGACCGATTACGATTTCTATACCGGAGAGCTCAAGGTTGTCCGCGAGGTTGCTTTCTCAAACGGCGAGCGCGCGGCTGTACGCTGCTACGGCGCTAACGACGTTCTTGAGGGCGTTGCCATAATGAAGAAGGAGGACGTTGACGTTTCCATAACCGGTAACTCAACCAACCCCACTCGCTTCCAGCATCTTGTCGCCGGCACATATAAGAAATGGGCCAACGAAAACGGCAAGAAGTATTTCTCGGTCGCTTCGGGCGGCGGTACGGGACGTACCCTGCATCCGGACAACATGGCGGCCGGCCCTGCTTCCTACGGTCTTACCGACTCCATGGGCAGAATGCACGGCGACGCTCAGTTTGCAGGATCCTCCTCGGTTCCGGCTCACGTTGAGATGATGGGTCTTATCGGCATGGGCAACAACCCCATGGTCGGTGCGACCGTTGCCTGCGCCGTTGCGGTTGAAGAAGCGCTTAAATAGTCATCGCTAAAGGCAAATATGCCGTCGGTATCCCGGACGAAATTGCAATTATCGTTATAATCGCTTCGGGATGACGGTTAAAACTAAATCGATAAAACCGGTCTCTTCATTTTTTGAGGAGATCGGTTTTTGTGTTTTTTAATAGTAAAATTTATTATTTTTTCTTTAGATAACGAAAACGAGAAGACACAGCGTATTGGGCGGAGTCAGATAAATATATGTCGGTTTAAAGCTGATCTTTTCCGCGAATACTTCATAAAAAATCTCGGTAATACACAAAGTATTGCCGAGATTTGTTTTGTGTTTTAAAGCTGTCAACTGTAAAATTCGGGCGGTAAAAATCGCCGGTGTAAAACTATATCCGTTATATATCGAGGTGCTGACGTCTTTGCCAAAGGGTCATTACAAGGGATTGAGGTAATAGCTTTATGGCGACATGCTGCAATTTATTAAGCGCGCCGTATACCGACATATCCTTGCCTTTTTCGGCGTCTTTTATGGCCTTGTCGACCACCTTTTCGGCGTCGTACATGACCTCATATTTGGTTATAAGCTTATTGCCGGTATGCTCGTGCACCCGTGCAAAAAAGTCGGTTTTGGTCCAGTAGGGACATACCGCCGTCGCCGTAATTCCTGATTTTTTAAGCTCCCTTGCAAGAGCCCTGGTATAATTCCTTACAAAGGCCTTTGAGGCGGCATATACGGCGGCACCGGGCAGCGGTCCGAAGGAGGCGGCGGAGGACAGGTTCAGTATCTTTGAATCCTTTTTCATAAACGGCAAAACGCCGAGGGTGAGGGTCAGCACACACCGACAGTTAAGATCCACCATGTTTGCCGATTCCTCGGGAGACAGATCGTCATAATAACAGAACTTTCCGTATCCTGCATTATTGATAAGCCATACGACCTGCATCTCGTCGGATGAAAGCCTGTCCACAACCGTTTTATAGGCGTTGGGGCGGCTTAGATCGAGTGGGAGTGTCTCTATTTTCTGGGGACAATGCGCTCTTAAAAGCTCAAGCTTTTCTTCGTTTCTTGCTATGGCTATGACCTTTTCGATGTCTCGCCGTTCGCACATTTTTAAAGCAAAAACCTTTCCCATTCCGGATGACGCTCCGGTGACTATTGCAGTTCTCATTTTTCCTCCTTAAAGCATTAAACGTCCGATTTATTCCGTTATATCTGTTCCGTTCACAAAGCTATCGGTTATTTTTACAACTGTGTTTTCAAGGCGCACCTCGCAAAGGAGCCCGGTTTCTTTTTCGAATACAAGCTCCGCGTCTTTGTCGCCTGAAAAAACGCTGTAAACAAGGCTTTGATCCGAGTCGTTTTTTGGGGTCAGCGAAGAAATGTCGGTAAAAAATAAATCGCAAAGACGTGCCGGAACAAATCCGTAGGGCAACTTATTGCAATTCTCCGTGAAGATTTGATTTATAAGGGTAAGTTGTGATTCGCCGTCCCGGATTTTAATTATTACGCCGTTTAAGCTGTCCGGAGAATCAAAGGTGAATTCGGCATTTTTTTCGGCCGTTTTGCTTTCGGTTATTCCATTTGTTTTTGTTGGTTTGTTTGCCCGGGTTTTCATTGTCCCCGAAAAAATTATTCCGTTTACACTGTATTCGAACCGGCATTTTGCGGGGAATTCGGCCTTGGTGTAAACGGGAGACTTATTACATCCGCAAAGAAACGGAAAATTCAGCAAAGCGGTGAGCAGTATTATTATCATCGCCTGAATTTTTCCGGTATTTGAAGACCTCGGCAAGCGTTATCAGTCCTTTTCGTATTCTGAAAACAGCTTTTTAAGGGAGGAAGCCGTGTCGCTCGCGGTCATGGCGCGCCTTGAATGCTCCTTTGCGGCAATGTCGCCGGCTTTACCGTGAATAAAGGCCGCCGCCGATGCTGCCGAGCAAAGCGGAATTCCCTGAGCGGCAAGGGAAAGGGCAATTCCGGTCAGAACGTCGCCGCTGCCGGCCTTGGCCATTCCGGCGTTGCCTGTCGTGTTTATATGCACCGTGCCGTCTGGGGCGGCTATTACCGTAAAACGTCCTTTAAGCAACAGGGTAAGTCCGTATTTTTCCGCAAATGCGGTTGATATGCCTATCCGGTCGGAATTGACAAAATCAGCACTTTTTTTGATCAGTCTGCCCATTTCGCCGGGATGAGGGGTAAGCAGTATGTCGGCGTCGGCTGTTTTCAGTATATCTATATGCTCCGATATACAATTTATTCCGTCGGCATCTATTACAAGGGGGCACTTTGCGCTCTCCAAAGCGGCAAAGGTCAGCGCTTTGGCCGTATTGCTTACCGAAAGACCGCAACCGACAGCTACGGCCGAGGCCTTTTTGATCCGCTTTTTTAAAAGTCGCACTGCGCCGCTAATATCCTCGGGATCGTAAGGTGTGAAAACGCATTCGGTAACAGCGGCGGCGCATATTTCGTATATGCTTTTCGGGATGAAAAGCTCGGCAATCCCGACGCCGCAAAGCATGGCGGCCCTTGCGGCCAAAATAGCGGCTCCGGCCATTCCGTAAGAGCCGCAAACAAGCAGCGCGCGGCCGAAATCGCCCTTGTTTACGTCGCCGTCGCGCTTTGTTATTAAGGGCTTTATTTCATTTTCTTCGGTGATTATACAAAGCTTCTCAAAATGAGCGGTCGCATCCTTCGGAATCCCGATGTCGGCGCATACGACCTTGCCGCAAAAATCGGCTGAGTCATTAGAGATAAAGGCTTTTTTCATGTATTGGAAGGTTACCGTTATATCGGCTTTGACAGCATTTTTGTGTATAATACCGTCGCATGACACACCCGACGGAATGTCGACGGCAAAAACCGCCCCGGAGGATTTATTTACCGCTTTCGCGATTCTTTCAAATACGGGATCCTCGCGGTCTTTAAAGCCGATACCGAATATTGCGTCGACTATGATATCGCATGAGGAAATTAGCTTTTCCGTATCGAACCGGGGGTCAATATTCAGATCGATGATCTCGGCGTCGGTATTTTTTAGCTCATCGAACGCTTTAGACGCGTTTTCGGTGCGCGGAGGCCCGTAAAGGGCGAGTACCGTCGTGTCTAATCCGGCTTTTTTTAAAAGTGCGGCGCAAATAAATCCGTCGCCGCCGTTGTTGCCCATGCCGCAAAGCACCGCGATTTTCGGTGTTTTGTCGGCAAAACGGGCGCTTTTCTCTTCACTTATATACCCGGTTATTTCGTCAAAGCAGGCTTTCCCCGCCCGGCGCATGAGGGTCATAAGGGAAACTCCGTTTTTTGCGGCGAAAAGCTCGGCTGAGCGAATTTCGTCCGGTGAAAGTATAAGCATATTACACCTCCTGAATAAAACTCTCAAACTCTGCCCGATTGATCGGACAGCCTTTCGCTTTTTCGGTTAACCAAACAGGCTGTCGTTTTTTTCGATACTTGCAAAAACAACGGCCGCGGCGTAGCGGTCGGTGTGGGTAATGCTAAGGGCAATGTCTGATAATCCGCGTTTGCTTGCGAGCTTTTCCGCCTTGCCGGAAAGCGAAAAATACGGCGCGCCCGACGGACGGTGCATCACGCTTATTTCGCACAGCGGAAGGTCAAAAATCCCAATGCCTAAAGCCTTTAAAAAGGCCTCCTTCGCGGCAAATGCGCCGGCGGCGCTTTGAGGCGGAATATTTCCTCCGGGGTAGCGGGAAAGCTCATTTTCGGAGTAGACCCTTTTTAAAAATCTCGGATTTTCAAGGGATTTTTCCATCCGCTTTATTTCCACAAGATCGATTCCCGTCACGTTCATATGCCGGCGTTCCTTTTATATTCGGCAAGCACGTTCCGCGGAATGAATTTTGTTATGTGCTCCAAAGAACGCTCGTCCGGCTCGAAGATAACTAAAACCCTGCCGGTGTCCGGCTGTCTTATAACGGCGAAATACTGCCCCTTTGCGTCGGGTGCCGATACCGCCGAGACGGTTTTTGCGTAGGTTTTATTTTCGTGCTCACGGGGATTATAAGGGCCGAATTCCTCAACATCCTTGCAATCGGCCGAAATAAGGCGGACTCGGTTGGTGCGTGCGGAAATTCTGTCGATATCAAAGCAGCCGTTTGTAAAGATGTATTCGTATTCGATGTTTAAGGCCTTGCTGAATTTTATTGCCATGTATATGCTCAGCGCGAAGGCCACAACGGCTATTGGGAAAAGCATCGAAAGGCCGGTTCTAAGGCCCAAAAGCACGCCGCCCAAAGCAATAAGAATCCCCAGTATCAGCATTATCACCCATACGGCGATTTTAACCCTGATTATTTTTGCTGTGTTTTTTCTTGCAATAAGCTGTTCGCAAAAATGCTCCAATTTTCATTCCTCCGAAATTTTATTTTAATGTTTTTATTGACCGAAAGGCTGTATCCGGCCTTTTATAATCATCGGTGATAATATCAAATTTAATCAATATTAAAATAATACAACATCCGAGCGGTTTTTTCAATCCGATTATAACGTATAAAATGCATTTTTGGGGCAATATTAAGCAAAAAGGGAGATTTCACGGAGGAAAGAAAAATGGCATTGCTTGAAAAAACGGCCCGCGGCATGAAAAAACGCACCCTTGTCAGGATAATGTGCTACGTTTTTGTGTCCTTTGTTGCGGTTACGGGGTTTTGCATAAAGGGCTTTTCGCTGGCTAAAAAATATGAAACACAGCTCGAATACACCTATCAAAGGGGAGTAAGCGAGCTGTCTGAGCATATGGACAGTATAAACACCGCCCTTATCAAGGGGATGTATTCCGGCACGTCAAAAGGCTTTTCGGAATACTCGATGAATCTTTGGAGCGAGGCGTCGGCCGCAAAAACGGCACTTTCTCAGATTCCTTCGACCTCAAACGAGCTTGATAAAACCTACGAGTTTTTGTCGCAGGTCGGAAATTACGCACTCAGTCTTTCGGACAAGGTGGCCGACGGGGGAATCCTTTCGGACGACGAAAGGGCGACATTATCAGAGCTTACCCGGTATTCGGGCGAGATGAAGCAGGCCGTTGCCGATATGGTTGACGAAATAAACACGACCAATGCCTGGACGATAGAGCTTAAAAATGCCGTTGAGCAAAACGGAAATGAGGATCCGTCCGCTTTGTATGAGGGACTAAAGGGAATAGAGGAGAGCCTTACCGATTATCCCACCCTTTTGTACGACGGTCCGTTTTCAAGCCATATTCTGCAAAGCGAGGCCCAGCTGCTAAAAAACAAAGAGGAAACGGGGCGTGACGATGCGCGGTCTGTCGCCGAAAAAATGTGTGGCAATCAGCTTTATTATTCTCACGACGAAAACGGGGCGATACCCTGCTATGTTTTTAATGGGGATACTACGGTGGCGGCCGTTACAAAACAGGGCGGATATTGCAGCTATTTTATCAACAGCCGGGAAATAGGTGAGCAGACCCTCTCTCCCGAGGAGGCCCTCGAAAGGGCGAGGGAATATATGTCGGGGCTTTCCCTCGGCGATTTTAAGGACAGCTATTACGAGGTGAGCGAGGGGATATGCGTTGTCAACTTCGCATATTTTGAAAATCCGGTGGTGTATTATACCGATCTTATAAAGGTCGGAATTGCCCTCGATAACGGCGAGGCGGTCATGTTCGGAGCCCAGGGATTCATTATGAATCACACCGACAGGGGAGTAAGAAACGCCAAAATGACCGCCGAAAAGGCCGAGTCGGTGCTTTCTCCGCTTTTGAAGGTGAAATCCTGCTCGCTTGCCGTAGTGCCGCTTAACAGCAGGGCCGAAAGGCTGTGCTATGAGTTTTTGTGCGACGGCGAAAACGGCGATCAGCTGCTTGTGTATATAAACGCCGATACCCTTTCTCAGGAGGATATAAAGCTGCTTGTAAAAACCGACAGCGGAACGTTAACGCTTTAAAATAAGTAAAGTAAAACCGTCCGGTATGAGGGGGTGAGCTTAAAGGCCTTTTGACCGGGCGGTTTGAGAATTAAAATTTAAAGTTTAAAGTTTAAAATTATTAAAAAACTAAAGAATTATGCAGATGAGGCCGCTGCATCCTTCGTTTATTACCCTTTCGAGGGTTTCGGCCAGCTTTTGCCGTGCTTCGGACGGCATATGGGCAAGCTTGGTGCTCAGTCCCTCGTTTACAAGATCCTGCAGCGATTTTCCGAAAATATTGGAGTCCCAGATTTTTATGGGATCATCCTCAAATTCCTCAAGCAGGTATTTTATAAGATCCTCGGACTGCTTTTCCGATCCGACGACCGGAGCAATCTCGGTTTTTATATTCGCCCTCATCATGTGGATCGAGGGAGCCTCGGCGCGTAATTTAACGCCGTATTGGCCGCCCTGCCGCATTATTTCGGGCTCCTTTAGGGTTAATTCCTCGGCCGACGGCATAACAATCCCGTAGCCGGTGGCCTCCACCTGCTCGAGCGCGAATTTTACCCTGTTGTATTTTTTCTCGGTGTCTGACAGCTCGGTAAGCTTGGCGAGCAGCTCGGGCTCGCTCTTTATTTCAAGGCCGGTGGTTTCGGTTATTATGCGATAAAACAGATCGGGGGCGGTGTGTATCTCTAAGGTTCCCTTGCCGCTTCCGAGCTCAATGCCGGTTACCTTGGCCGATATTATGTGCTCGCATTCGCAAAGGATGCCGGACAGCGTCTCGATGTCCCGTATGTGTTTAAGCTCGGTCGATTCGTCCTTTATAAGCGAAAAAAGCTCTTTTTTTAGCCAGTGGTCGCCGCTTAATCCGGATATCCAGTGCGGGAACTCGAAATCCACCTCCTGTACCGGGAATTCGTACAGAATTTTGGATAAAATGGTCCGTATGTCCGAATCGTTAAGCTCCAAGCAGTTTACCGGCATTACCGGAACGGAATATTTTGCCGAGAGCTTTAATGAAAGCTCTATAGCGTGGTTGGAGCCTGGATACATACAGTTGAGCAGTATCACAAAGGGCTTGTTTATTTCCTTTAGCTCGTTTATTACCCGTTCCTCGGCCTCCTCGTATTCCTCTCTCGGAATGTCGCTTATGCTGCCGTCGGTGGTTACTACAAGCCCTATTGTAGAGTGCTCGGATATTACCTTTTTGGTGCCGATTTCGGCCGCCATGTTAAAGGGGATTTCGTCCTCAAACCACGGGGTCTTTACCATTCTCGGCTCGCTGCCCTCGACGTATCCGAGGGCGCTTGGTACTATGTAGCCGACGCAGTCGACCATACGTACCGACAGCTCTGCTACCCCGTCAAGGCTTATAGGAACGGCCTCCTCGGGAATGAATTTGGGCTCGGTCGTCATTATTGTACGGCCGGCCGCCGATTGGGGAAGCTCGTCGGTCGCACGCTCTCTTCTTGCGGGATCGCCGATGTTCGGAACGACAAGCGTATCCATAAACTTTTTTATAAAGGTCGATTTTCCGGTTCGCACCGGACCGACTACGCCGATATATATGTTGCCGGATGTGCGCTCGCTTATATCTTTGTAAATATTCGTCTGCTCCATTTGCTCTTTCCTCCTTTTATCTTAAAATCAAACTCCGGGTATAAGCAGCATAACGCTTTTTTCGAGGACATCGGAGGTTATCCCGTTGGCCGAGCGAAGGGCGTCCTCGGTGGTGGAATATCTTCTTGCTATGTCCCATAGGGCTTCTCCGGCGTCGGTGCGGCAGAGGATAAGCGGCGGCGTTTTGCTCTTGTCCTTTTCGCCGTTTACCGTAATGCTGCTTACGAACGAAAATTCGCGGACCTTATAAACCTCGCCGGATATATGCATTTTAAGGTTTACCTCGGCCGAATTCTTCGAGGTTATATTATAGCCCGATGCTTCGGCCTTTACCGAAGCTTTAAGCTCGTCGTTTTGGGCGATCGAGTCGCATTCGTAGGTGTAATCGGAGGTGGTTTCGGCATACATGGGATTGCCGTCGCCGTCGGATAAGAGAATACAGACCCTTACACTGCCGTTTAAGATCTTTTTGCCGCCGGAGGTTTTGGCTATCGGCGCGTCGTTTTCGCACCATACGTCAAGTACGGCCGCCGCTTCGTCGGGGAGCTGTACCGTTGCCTTGCAGTTTATCGTATCGTCGACGGTTCCGTTTTGTATACGGCAGGAGGTTTTTTCGCGGCCGATGTCAAGATCGTAAAGTGTGGAGTATGCGTCGGTGATGACCTTTACCTCGCTGCTTTTTGAAACGCTGAGCGATACCCCGACCCTTACCGATACGGCAAGCGAGTGGCATTCGCCGTCCATTCCGGTACGCGGACGTATTTCATACGAGCATATTCTGAAGGAATATACCGGCTCATACCCGTCGTCCATGCTCGGAATATCGATTATCTGGCTGAACGGAATGGCCGTTTCAAGTTTTTCGAGTCGCATCGGAGTGTCGGTCGAATATAAAATGCCGAGGGTTACATCGCCCTTTGCAATGGCCTTTTCGCCCACTAAACGGCATTCGGCGTTTAAAACGCCAAGCTCGCTTCTTATAATACAGCGGACCGGCTTCATCGACGGATCGATCTCAATCTCGTCGCTTACGTTTATATACTTTTCGCCGCAATAAAGCACCTCGAGCGAGCTTTCGATTTCGCATTTGGACTGTAACCCCAGATTTTCGGCCGAGCATACCGTTTCGTGCTCCTCGGTGGCAAATACCTTTACTCCCATGCTGATTGTCGAGTGGATATCAAGCTTTCTCGGGGTCAGCATACGGCAGGATATTCTGTCGGCTGCCGTAACCGTGTCGGCCGTCAGTTCGCCGGTTGTGTCGCCGATCTCGATCGTCTGCTCAAAGCTTTTGGTTATCTCGTAGGAATGAAGCTCACTGCTTTCGGCATCGGAATAAATTACCGTAATGTGCATTATTCCCTCAATCTCAAGCCCGTTTTGGGTAAAACGCCGTGATGTCACCCCGGCCGTCGCCGTGGTTTTGAGTATTCTGGCGGCGTCGGGACAGTAATCGGGGAGCACGGCCTCGGTGTCGGCCGGAATTTCAAAGTTCTGTTCGAAAATACAGCGGCAAACGCTGAAGGCCTGCCTGTTTATTGTAGGTTCCATTTATGCGATCCTCCCGTTTTGTTTCTAATTGATATTATTCCGGCCCTGTCCGTTATATGACAGTGAATTAAAACAAAAAACACTGTTTACTTAACCGGTTTATCATTGTATAATAAAAAACGTATGAATTTCCTTTCGGACATGATCTTGTCCGGGTATGATTAAACCAAAAGGAACGCAACCGGCTTCTCGGTTGCCGGTCCCTGCACGACATCAAGAATTCTGTATCACGCCGGTTGTGATACCGGTGCAATGTAAGGGTTTTGTCGGGTAAGGAAATGAAGCAATCGCCAAAGAAATGCTTTTCACCAAAACCGATTTTTATATCCGGTACAACACAAGACCGGAAAACGCCAAAACCGAAAACGGAGGAATACTTATCATGCAACAGCTTGAAACCGTAGGTAAAATCAGAGAAAACATGAAAAAAACGATGGTCGGTAAGGACAGGGTGATAGACCTTATGCTTATTGCCCTTATCTGCTCGGGCCATGTGCTTATCGAGGACGTTCCGGGACTCGGTAAAACTGCCCTTGTGTCGGCGCTTGCCGATTCGCTCGGATGTTCGTTTAAAAGAATTCAGTTTACACCCGATGTTTTGCCGTCGGATATAACCGGATTTAACATTTACAATATGAATACCGGCAAAAAGGAGTTTCAGCCGGGGCTTATTATGAATAATATTATTCTGGCCGACGAAATAAACCGTACAACCCCCAAGACTCAGTCGGCGCTGCTCGAGGCCATGCAGGAGCGGCAGGTGACGGTTGAGGGAGCGACTATCAAGCTTAAAAGGCCCTTTATGGTGCTTGCGACCCAGAATCCGGTCGATATGGCCGGAACCTATCCGCTGCCCGAGGCTCAGCTTGACCGTTTTCTCATGAAAATTTCCATAGGATACCCCTCGGCGGAGGAGGAGCTCGGAATACTGCTGCAGCATAAAACCGGACAGTCCTACTTAAAAACATCGCCGGTCGCTTCGGCAGAGGATGTGGTATTATTGCAGGATTCGCTTTACGATATTCATTGCGGAAGCGATATTATGCGATACATAATTTCAGTTGCCGAAAAGACCCGTTCCCATCCGGAGGTTTTAGTGGGAGTAAGTCCGCGCGGCTCGATAGCGCTTTTTCATGCCGCTTGCGCTCATGCGATGATATCCGGGCGCGAATACTGCACGCCGGACGACGTAAAGGCGGTGGCGATTCCGGTTTTACAGCACCGTATTATAGTAAAAAGCCGTATTTCGCAACGTAATATATCGGCCGTGAAGGTGGTTGAAGAGGTTTTGTCATCGGTCGACGTGCCGAGAGCAAGGTAAGGGGCCGTAATATGACTAAGCGCGCAACTGCAGCAATTTGCCTTACCGTCTTGCTGATACCGGCAGGTTTTATTTTCATTTCGCCGGGATTGCTTTCGGCGGCGCTGGCTTTGGGGGCGGTCCTGATTTTAAGCGGTGCGGCGGCTCTTCTTTGCAAAGGTGCCGAATGTGCGGTATATACGTCGGAAACGGTTTATCGGTCGGATGAAATCAGCGTAAGGGTAAAAATAAATGGCTTTTGTCTTTTTCCGGCGGTAATATATATCGTTTTGGATGAGCCGGATAATCCGTCCGCAAATAAAAAAATGAAAAATCGCCGCCGTAAGGTGTACGAGCATACCGGCGGCAGAATAAATGCCGAGGTTGATGCTTCGGCCGGATGTAAGCACAGCGGACGGTATATGTGGTTGGGTGCCGAGGTTTACGCCGGCGATGTTTTCGGCTTTTTCAGGGTTAAAATCAGACGTGACGACGGCAAAAGACAGCTTTTGGTGCTCCCGAAGCCGCATGAGGTCTCGCTCGACGATACAGCTGCGTTCGGAAACGCGCAGGTAAACGTAACCGAAATGACCCCGCACAACAGCGGTACCTTTGCGGATACAAGGGAGTACTATCCCGGAGATCCCATGAGGAGCGTCCATTGGAAGCAGTCGGTCCGCACGGGTAAGCTCCATGTAATGAAATATGAGGATTCCTCCGAGCACGACGCCGTCATATTTATCGATACCTATTGCGGCTTTGGCGATGTAAGGGCATATAAGGACGCCGTTTGCGAGGCGGCCGTTTCGATAGCGGCGTCATATATAAGCTCATGCAAGAGCGTTGGCGTTTACTGCTCGGATATTGAAGGATCGGCCGATATTTCGAATGAGACCGAGGTCTTTGAGCTTTGTATGATGCTGGCGAAAACCGGATTTTACAAATCGGAGTCCGATTTCGGTGATGCGGCACAGGTCGGCCTTGCGGCGAAGGGCACCGGTAAGCTGTATTTTTTCAGCGACCGGATAGGCGGTTCGGTCTTTTCGGAGCTGTCGTCGTGTCTTAAAAATCTTCCCTTTGTATGCTTTGTGCCTTTTTACGGCAAGGATATTGCAAAGGATGAGCTCGGCGACGGAATTTCGGTGTACTCTCTTGATCTGTACGAAAATACACCGGGCGGCGAATGGGGGGAGTGGCATTGATGAAAAAATCACATACCCTTAATAAGCCGGCTTCATCTAATAAGTCGGCCTCATCGAAGCTTTTTTACGACGTCAGGTCTTGGAAAACCTTTCCGGTGACCCTCGCTGCATGTGTCGGCGTGTTTTTGCTGCTTAACAGCGTGCTGCCCTTTGCGCTTTCCGAAATTTTTGCCCTTTTGGCAGGATGCGCGGCGGCCGTAATTGTTCATCTTGCGACCCTTAACAAACGGGTTGCGATTATAACCGCGTCGATTATACTGGCGACAGTTTTGTTCGGCGGCTTATTTTTCGGCGGATATAAAAACTATATTTCTGCCGTTTTCGGTTTTTTTGAGTGGTGGCTGTCATCCTTTCCGGAAGACAGTGTGTATTCGGCCGGGGTCTGTAAAGGAGCTGTTATTGCAATAATCGCAATAGGCTCGGCGCTTGCGGTGAGGATATGCTTTTACAGGGCAAGAGGCGTTTTGCGTTATTCGGTGCTTGTTGCGTTCATCTTTATGCGAGCGGTGCTCGACAGCTATAAAATCGACTGGATAGGTATAATATTGTGCATTCTGTCGGGTATATCGCTGCTCGCTTATACCGTTTACGGCAGGGATGAGGTATATTTGCCCACGAAAAAATCCGGCTTTAAGCGTTTCGCGTTTCGTTTTTGCGCCGTCTTTACGGCGGCGGTCTGTACCGTTTTGTCGTTTGCGTTTGCAATAAATCCCGAGGACAGCCGTATCGCCGAGGAAACGGCGGCCAAGGTGCAGCAGATATCCGGTCTTTATACCTTCGACCAGAAGTATTCCAATTTTGCCGGACTGAGAAAAAACGGTTTGCAGCCCGAGCTTGAGGTGCTCGGCGGAAGCATATCGCTTGACGATCAGAGCGAGGTTGCAAGGGTGTATTCGGAATATGCCTCCCTTTTAAAATGCTACGTTTATACCGATTACGACGGTAAAAGCTGGAGCTTTGACAGTTCGGAATCGATATATGTATTAAACGACCGCCTGTCGCGCACGGCACAGGAGGACGCTCTCGGAAAGACCCCGGGTGGTGAGGCGAGTGATCTTGCGGACGCTTACAGATATCCGGCCGAAATTATAAATATGAAGCCGCTTAAAAACGTATTTTCCATGGGACGTACCTTGCAGCTGTATGAGGACAAAAGCGTTAAGAATGTATTGCGCTTTAACGAGCGGTCGGAGATATTCAGCTTTGATTATCTTCCATCGGGCTATTCGTACAGCAGCGAGAATCTTATGCTTTCGGGAGGTTATGTCGATCGCTCCGGAATAAACAAGGCGGCTAAAAGCTTTCTTAACGAGCCGGATAAGCTTTACGATAACAGTGCTTTTTATAAAAAATATACGGCTCTCCCGGAGAATTTTTCAAACAGGGTTACAAGCCTTGCCGAGAGCCTTACCTTTGAAATCTACACCGATTACGAAAAGGCCGGTGCGCTCGAAAGCTACTTTAAAAATTCCGAGCTTTACACCTACTCTCTTATTACCGGCGATGTTCCGCAAGGCGAGGAGTTTGTAAGCTATTTTATAAAATCCAAGCGCGGATACTGCGTCTATTTCGCCACTGCAATGGCAACTATGGCGCGTTCGCTCGGCATACCGTCGCGCATGGTAAGCGGTTACGGCATGGTTAACAGCGGAAACAACTACTGGGTCAGCAGGGAAAGCTTTGCCCATGCATGGGTCGAGTGTTATATAAAGGGGCTCGGATGGGTTAGCTTTGATCCTACTCCGGTACAGCCGTATACCGATTTTAAGGAAACGCTGATTATCGATACCGAGCATAATCCCTTAGGAGGTGACCCCGGCGACGACCAAAGCGATGAAGAAAACAGCGAATCGGACGCCGAGTCGGACGAATCGCCAAACGACGAGGAGGATACTTCCTCCAACGGCGAACAAAAGGATAGCTCTTCGAAGGATCAGGAGAGGTATTACGACGAGAATAAAAAGGACGGTTTTGAAGGATTTATTAATGGCTTGCTTGAGCTGCTGCGCAATGCCGCGCTTTATATAGCGATTCTTATATTTCTTGTCGGAGTGTGTATTTTTGCGGCTCTCAGGTACAGGTATACAAAGGATAAATATTCGCTTGAGAAGATAAGGAAGCGAAAGCCGGACACGGTACAGCAGGCGGAATACCTCTATCGCGATACTCTTTATCAGCTTAAGCTGTACGGAATAAAGATGTTGCCGGCGGAGACCATGCTGGAATTTGAAAGGCGGCTGTGTCGGGAGCTTAAGGATTTCTCAACCGGCCGGGATTACAGCGAAAGCACAGAACATCTTTACACCGTCGTGAGCCATAAATGCGAAGATGACGACGCTTGTTCCGACGAGTGGATGATTTTCGAGATAATGACCGGATTAAGGTACGGAAATATCCGGCCGACCGACGGCGAAATCGAGCTCATATGCGAGCGTCATGGGCGTTTCGAAGGGCTTCTTCGCGAGAAAATGGGCCGATTTAAGTACTTTATTGTAAGAGGCATCGGCGGATGATTTTTTATCCTTCGGATGCTTTAAAACCGGGCATTTAAAGGACGTTTTAAAACGATCTTGCGTTTTTTTGACTTGATTTAGTTATATAATGCCGTTTTTCCAAAAAAATCTTTTCAAAACAGCAATGATAATGTATAATAAAAGCAATATGTATTTTCGGAGGTAGCTTGAAGGTGGCACAAACATATTCGGTATCGCTTGCAAAGATAATAAAGGAATTTTCGCTGGAAACCGTGTTTTTGCCCGATAATCCGAACGAGCTGTATGTGGAATCGGCCGATCTTAACCGTCCGGGCTTGCAGTTCAGCGGATTTTACGAGTATTTCGACGGTAACCGTATACAGATAATAGGCCGCAACGAGATGTCGTTTTTGCTTAAATTCTCACAGGAGGAACGGGCAGAGAAGTTTGAAAAGCTTATGTCAAACCGTCCGCCGGCTGTGGTTATAACCCGTAATATCGAGCTGTTTGACGGAATGGAGGACAGCGCGAGAAAGCACGGCGTGCCGCTGCTTCGCACATCGGATACGACCTCAAGCTTTATGTCGGCTCTTATATCCTTTCTTAATATAGAGCTCGCCCCAAGAATAACCCGCCACGGAGTACTCGTTGAGGTGTACGGAGAGGGAATACTGATGCTCGGCGAAAGCGGTGTCGGAAAAAGCGAGACGGCCATAGAGCTTATAAAACGCGGACATCGGCTTATTGCCGACGATGCGGTCGAGATAAGGCGTGTTTCGTCGAAGACCCTTGTAGGTACCTCGCCGGACAACATACGGCATTTTATAGAGCTGCGTGGCATAGGGATTGTCAACGCCAGACGTATATTCGGTATGGGTTCGGTAAAGCTGACCGAGAAGATTGACATGATAATCAATCTTGAGCTTTGGGATCCCAACAAGGTCTACGACCGAATGGGAATGACAAGCGAATTTACACAGATTTTAGGACTTGATATTACGTCGGTCACCATTCCGGTCAAGCCCGGACGCAACCTCGCCGTTATTATAGAGGTCGCCGCCATGAATAACCGTCAAAAAAAGATGGGCTATAATGCGGCACAGGAGCTGCTTCACAATCTCGGTATGGACAGCGACGCTCAAAAGCTGAGCGCCGAGCAAAAGGCCGACTGGGAGGCATTTTAATTCTGTCTTCTTATATTCGAGCGGTAAGCTTTAAGCTTGTGGCCGTCAGAAATTGAGGTTAAAGACGGCGGCGAAGATTATCCGTAACGAAAATGCTTATGTCAGCTTTGAAGTGAAGTTCAAGTAAAGAAAAGGTTATTTAACAGAGTCGCATATGCGGCGCTTTTAGGGAGGAAAATATAAATGTATTATCTTGGAGTGGATCTCGGAGGAACCAATATCTCAATAGGGGTAGTGGACGAAAACTATAATATTGTAGGCAGAGCGGTAAATCCGACCGGCGCCGACCGCGATTACGGCGACATTATAGCCGATATGGCCAAAACGGCTTATGAGGCGATTGAAAATGCCGGGCTTAAAAAATCCGACATCGCTTACGTCGGAATCGCCGCTCCCGGAACGGTGGATCCCGTTGAGGGCAAGGTGGTTTATGCAAATAATCTGCCGTTTCGCGATACGCCTGTATTGTCGGAGTTTAAAAGGCTTACCGGATTCAAATGCGGTATTGCAAATGACGCGAATGCGGCCGCCTTCGGCGAATTACTCGCAGGAGCCGGAAAGGGAGGAGTAAAGGATTTTATTGCCCTTACCCTCGGCACGGGCGTCGGCGGCGGAATCGTGATAGACGGTAAGATATATACCGGCTTTAATTATTCGGGCGGTGAGCTCGGACATATAACAATCAACTGCGACGGCATCATCTGTAATTGCGGAAACCGAGGCTGTTTAGAGGCTTATGCATCGGCCACGGCTCTTATAAGGCAGACCAGGGAAGCAATGCAAAGTGATAAAAATTCCGTAATGTGGGAGATAGCCGGCAGCCTCGAAAAGGTAAACGGCCGCACCGCTTTTGACGGGATGAGAAGGGGCGACGAGACATCCTCGCGTGTTGTAGACAAATACATAAGCTACCTTGCATATGGTATAATAAGCCTTATAAACATATTCCAGCCCGAATTCATATGTGTCGGCGGAGGGATATGCAACGAGGGTGAGACGTTAATGAAGCCGTTAAGAGAAAAGGTAGCGCTCGGAGATTATAACAAAGCACTGAAGAAAACCGAGATAATCCGTGCCGAGCTCGGCAACGACGCCGGAATTATCGGCGCGGCCATGCTTTGGAAATGAGCATTTTATTGTTTTGTAAGGGGTGTCTGATTTGACCGATATTTTTGAGGTTAAGAGATATCTGGATGAAATAAACTGCGATTACAGCGAAAATGAACCGATGAGCCGCCATACCAGCTTTAAAATCGGGGGTCCGGCCGATATTTTTGTGCGTCCGGCAAGTGTGGATGCGCTTGCGCTTGCCGTCGCAAAATGTCTCGAATGTGAAGTACCGATAAACGTTATCGGCAGCGGAACCAATCTGCTTGTAAGTGACCTCGGGGTGGTCGGTGCGGTGATTTTCACCGGAGGACTGGCCGATGTTACAAATGACGGGTCGGAAATTATAAAATGTATGGCCGGCGCCAAGGTATCTCGCGTGTGCTCGATTGCCCTTGAAAACGGCCTTTCGGGGCTTGAGTTTGCCTGGGGAATACCGGGGAGTATAGGCGGCGCCGTTTACATGAACGCCGGTGCTTACGGCGGAGAGATGAAGAACATCGTAAAGGAATGCACCTATATTAACCGTTCGGGCGAGCTTATAACCCTTGAAAACAAAGATATAAAATTCGGCTACAGAAACAGTGTTTTTCATACTAACGGCGGAATAATAGTAAGCGCCGTGCTTTCCCTTGATTTCGGCGACAAAAATGAAATCAGGGAAAAAATGGACGATCTTATAGGCCGGCGAAAGGAAAAGCAGCCTCTTGAATTCCCGTCGGCCGGAAGCACCTTTAAACGTCCCGAGGGCTATTTTGCCGGTACCCTTATCGAGCAGTGCGGCCTTAAGGGCTTTTCGGTAGGAGGCGCCGCGGTGAGCGAAAAGCATGCCGGATTTGTAATAAACAAGGGCGGCGCTACCTGCGACGATGTTTTAAGACTGGTGGATATAATAAAACAAAGGGTCTTTGACGAGACCGGCGTTTCGCTCGAATGCGAAATTAAAATGCTGAAGTAAAAAACGAGCGTTTTTTAGCTTTAATGTATGACGGAAAGGAATTTGTCAAATGGAATTTATTATTGTAACGGGGCTTTCCGGTTCGGGTAAATCGAAGGCCGTGGACGCGCTTGAGGATATCGGATTTTTTTGCGTTGACAATGTTCCGCCGTCGTTTATAGTTAAGTTTTATGACCTTTGCATGGAGGAGGAAATGGAAAAGGTAGCCGTTGTTACCGATGTGCGCGGCGGCGATCTTTTTTCGGGGCTTAGCAGTACTCTCGACCTTCTCGAAAGAGAAGCACGGCCGTTTAAAATAATATTTTTCGAGTGCTCAGACGATATTCTTGCAAACCGCTATAAGGAAACAAGGCGCAAGCATCCGCTGCAAAGTGACGGCGTGCTTTCGGTAAGAGAGGCAATAGTCAAGGAACGGAAAATGCTTGAGCCGCTTAGAGGACGGGCCGATTATATAATCGATACGTCGCTTAGCTCTCCGGCGCAGCTTAAAGAGAGAATCAGTGATATATTCCTCGGAAATTCGGTAAAGGGAATGCGAATAACAAGCATGTCCTTCGGATTTAAATACGGCATGCCTACCGAGGCCGACATGGTGTTCGACGTAAGATGCTTTCCCAACCCGTTTTACGTCAGCGAGCTTCGCGACAAAACCGGCAAGGACAAGCAGGTTTACGATTATGTTATGATGAAGCCCGAGGCTGAGGTTTTTGCCGAAAAGCTGACCGATATGATCGATTATCTTATTCCTCTTTATTCGGACGAGGGCAAAAGCTCCCTTACGATTGCCTTCGGATGTACCGGAGGCAAGCACCGCTCGGTTTCGTTTGCGGAGTATCTGTGCGAATATCTAAACGGCAAGGGACTTACCTGCAAGACTCTGCACAGGGATATTTTGCGGCATTGATAACCGATAAAAACAGGGGATTAAATCTCCCGTTTTCGTCTTTGAACATTGGAAAGGGCTTTTTCCCAGTATGAGCTTTGCATCTGATATAAAAAACGAGCTGGCCTTGGTAGTGTGCGATAAGAATTGCTGCAAAAGGGCCGAATGCTACGCAATGCTGCTGTTTTCGCGTTCCTTTAACGAGAGTGATATTTCGTTTCAGACCGAAAGTCAGGCGGCGGCCAAAAGGTACGCCCATATGCTGAAATTAACCGTGGGGGTATCGGCCGTAATAAGGCAGCCGACGGCCAAGGGCGGCATGTATACCGTTTCGGTTTTAAAAAAGGATATACAGCGCGTGCTCGATTATTTTTACCATACCGGGCGCGAGGTGGTTTTAAGAATAAACCGGGCGAATGTCGAATTTGAGTGCTGTCAGCACGCCTTTATCAGGGGCGCATTTTTGTGTTGCGGTACGACAAGTAATCCGGCCTCGTTTTATCATGCGGAGTTTTTGGTGCAGAGAAAACAGCTTTCTCTTGATTTTATAAATTTACTGGAGGAAGCGGGACTCAGTCCCAAAATCACCGAGCGAGCCGGCGCTTATGTTATATATTTTAAGGACAGCGGCGGTATTGAGGATCTGCTCACCATGATGCACGCGACCAATTCATCCCTTTCGCTTATGAACATCAAGATAGAAAAGGACATAAGAAACCGCGTTAACCGAAGGACCAATTGCGAGACGGCCAACATCGACCGTACAATGAGGGCGGTCGAGGATCAGATATCGGCGATAAATATTATTGAGCGCCACGGCGGACTCGGGATATTGCCCAAAGAGCTTTATGAGGTCGCTTTGCTCCGTAAGGAAAATCCGTATACGTCGCTGAGCGAGCTGTCAAGGATGATGGATAATACATTAAGCCGGTCGGGAATTAATCACAGGCTTAAAAAGATTACGGAATATGCCGAAAAACTCGAAAAGGACGGACAGCAGGGTTAAAATGGCTGATTTTGTTCATTTGCATCTTCATACCCAGTACAGTTTGCTTGACGGGGCCTGCCGCTTGCAGGATCTTGCCGAGGCGGTCAAAAGCGCAGGTCAAAGCGCCGTCGCGATCACCGATCACGGCGTTATGTACGGCGCCGTGGAGTTTTACGAGGTCATGAAGAAAAACGGTATAAAGCCGATAATAGGGTGCGAGGTATATGTTGCTCCGCGTACAAGGTTTGACAAGGTGCATTCGGTCGATTCCGAAAACGAGCACCTTGTTTTGCTTTGCGAAAACGAAACCGGATATAAAAACCTCATAAAAATTGTTTCGCTCGGATTTACACAGGGGTTTTATTCGCGGCCGAGGGTCGATCTGGAGCTGCTTAAAAATCATCACGAGGGGCTTATTGCCCTGTCGGGCTGTCTTTCGGGAGCTGTGTCAAAAAAGCTTGTCGCCGGGGATTACGGTGCGGCCTTGGAAACGGCCAAAAAATATAAAGAGATATTCGGTAAGGACAATTATTTTATTGAGCTGCAGAATCACGGAATAGACGAACAGCTCCGTATATTAGGGGGACTTGCTTCGGTTGCAAGGGATGCGGACCTCTTTACAGTCGCAACGAACGACGTGCATTATGTCCGCCGCGAGGATTCGCGCGTTCAGAGAATACTCACCTGTATAAAAACCGGAAATTCGCTGGACGGGGAAAATCCGCTCGGGTTTGACAGCGACGAGTTTTATCTTAAAAGCTCACAGGAGATGTACGAGCTTTTCGCCATGTATCCCGAGGCCTTGGAGAATACGGTGAAAATCGCCGAGCGGTGCAATTTTGATTTTTCCTTCGGACATAACAAATTGCCGGAATTTAAAATCGACGGGGTTTCGGACAACCGTGTGTATTTCAGAAATAAATGCTACGAGGGATTACGGGAAAAGTACGGAGAGAATCCGGATAAAATAATCATCGACCGACTCGAATACGAGTTGTCGGTAATCGAAAAAATGGGGTATGTCGACTACTATCTTGTCGTTTGGGATTTTGTGAATTTTGCTGAGAAGAGCGGTATCGCCGTCGGCCCGGGAAGAGGCTCGGGAGCGGCGAGCCTTGCGGCTTACTGTATAGGGATTACCGGAATAGATCCGATAAAATATTCGCTGATTTTTGAACGGTTTTTGAATCCCCAGCGCGTCAGCATGCCGGATTTTGACGTAGATTTTTGCTTTGTAAGACGGCAGGAGATAATCGATTACGTTACCGAAAAATACGGCGCCGACCGTGTGGCTCAGATAATAACCTTCGGCACAATGGCGGCTCGTGCGGCCATAAGGGACGTCGGACGGGTGCTCGGTATTCCGTATAACCGTGTTGATGAAATTGCCAAGATGATTCCCCATGAGCTCCACACCACGATAGATTCCGCCATGGAGAAAAACCCTCAGCTGAAAGCCGAATATGAAAACGACATACAAATAAAGGAGCTTATAGATCTTTCAAGAAGAATAGAGGGAATGCCGAGACATGCATCGGTACACGCCTCGGGAGTGGTTATAACCAAGGACCCGGTGAGTACTTATGTCCCCCTTTCAAAGAGCGATGACGCAATTGTTACCCAGTTTACAATGAACGATATAGCAAAGCTCGGGCTTCTTAAATTCGATATTTTAGGGCTTCGCACCCTGACCGTTATCGCCGAGACCCTAAAGTCGCTGCCCGATGTTAGGGATGAGGATATCCCTCTTGATGACCAAAAGGTCTTCGGGATTTTTTCAAAGGGACTTACCGAGGGGGTCTTTCAGTTCGAGTCGGCCGGTATGAAAAATATGCTCTCCCAGCTTGAGCCGACGTCGCTCGAGGATTTAATTGCCGCCGTATCGCTTTACCGTCCGGGTCCCATGGAGTATATCCCGAGCTATATAAGAAACCGGAAGGATCCTTCGAAAATAACCTACGACACACCCCTTCTAAAGCCGATACTCGATGTAACCTACGGCTGCCTTGTCTATCAGGAGCAGGTTATGCAGGTCTTTCGCGATCTGGCCGGATACAGCTACGGGCATTCGGATATAGTAAGGCGTGCCATGGCGAAGAAAAAGCATGACGAGCTTTTAAAGGAACGCAACAATTTTATATACGGCAATCCCGATGCGCAAAACGGTCTTGCCTGCGACGGAGCATTAAAGCGCGGAGTAAGCGAGGAATGCGCGAGCAAGCTTTTCGACGAGATGATGTCCTTTGCCGATTATGCCTACAACAAGGCCCATGCCGCGTCGTACGCCGTTATAGCCTATAAAACCGCATGGCTTAAATATTATCATAAGCGCGAATTTATGGCGGCGCTGCTTACGAGCGTGCTGGATAATACACCCAAGGTCTCGCGGTATATTGCGGAGTGCTTAAAGCTGGGGATAAAGCTGTATCCACCCGATGTAAACACCGGAAGCAAGTATTTTACCCCGACCGACGACGGAATAGTGTACGGCCTGCTCGGGGTCAAAAATCTCGGCGAGGGCATGATAGATAAGATCATCGCCGAGCGCAATATGTCGGGCCGATTTACGTCATTTTTCGATTTTTGCCGGCGTATGTACGGCAAGGAGCTCAACAGGCGTGCCCTTGAAAGCCTTATAAAATGCGGAGCGCTCGATTCTTTGGGCGAAAACCGCCGGACCATGCTTATGGCCTTTAACGAGGTTTTGGACGTTATCGAGAGCGACCGGCGGCTGAATATCGACGGGCAGCTCGGATTTTTTAATTCAACGGAAGGTACGAGCGGCGATTTTCAGCAAAGCGGCTTTAAAATACAAAAATGCGAGGAATTTCCGCTTGACAGGCTGCTAAAAATGGAAAAGGAGACGACCGGAATATACATCAGCGGACATCCGCTTGAAAAATATGCCGACGTTGCCGAAAGGTTTGCCTTTGACTCTCTTGCAAATCTTGCCTTTGATGATAATCAGGAGGGCAGCTCGTCCTATAAGGACGGCGACACCGTGAGAATCGTCTGTGTGCTTTCTAAGCCGAGGCTAAAATCCACCAAAAACGACCAGATGATGGCTTATGTCCAGATAGAGGATATATCCGGATCGGCCGAGATGATAGTTTTTCCGAAAACGCTTGCCTTGTATTCGCATATAATTAAAGAGGGGGAGGCGGTTTTCCTCTTGGGTACGTTAAGCATACGGGAGGAAAGAGAGCCGCAGATTATATGCCGCGAGATATATCCGGCCGATGAGCTGCTTAAAGAAAACGCCGGAAATATTCCGTGTATCGCGAATAACGGCCGGAATATCAAAGCATCATATAATAGCGGATCTTATAATAACAAAAGCGGCGGAAGAATTGCCGCATCCGGCGAATACGGCTCCGGCTCCGGTGATTCGTATTCGGCCGCCGGAACCGGTATTGCGACACAAGGAGCAACAGGCTTAACGTCAGCACAGGCACCGGCGGGTACAAATGCATCGCCGGCGGATTCGGCAACCGGTACAGGATCTAAATATCCGGGCCTTCATATTTTGCTTGACAGCGAGGATTCTCCCCTTGCAAAGCGCATAATGGCGATTCTGTCAATTTTCGAAGGGACAACTCCGGTATATATAAAATATGCCGATACGGGCAAACGCTTTTTAATGACGGGACACCGAAGTGTTAGCGCTGAGCCGGTAATGCTCGGTGAAATCAGGCGATTGTTAGGAGAGGAAAAGGTTAAAATATTGAAATAAATTGTAGAAAACAGAAAAAATTTAAAGGTTTTCATTTTCGAATGTTAATTCCCTTGACAAATTAAAATAGTGTTGTATGATAAAAGCTCAGAGATATTGTACCGTATGGCGTAACAGTGGGTATCCGGGCCGTATATCAGTGGATAAGCCTGATTTTTCGGCTTCGGGTATGAACGTTTAAGTGTTCGGTAGAGAGTTAAGGAGTGGTTGCAGTGTCTGCAAAGAAAATAGGTGTACTTACAAGCGGCGGAGACGCGCCGGGAATGAATGCCGCTATACGTTCGGTTGTAAGAACCGCACTTTATAAGGGCATGAAGGTCGTAGGTATCCGCAGAGGTTATAACGGCCTTATTCACAGGGATTTATGTGAGATGGATTTGCGCAGTGTTTCGGATATAATCCATCGCGGCGGAACCACGCTGTTTACGGCGCGCAGCCCGGAATTCAAGACCGAAGAGGGCATGCGTACCGCCCTTAAGACCTGCAGCGATGTAGGAATAGACGGTATTGTCTGCATAGGCGGCGACGGTTCGTTCAGGGGCGCGAGAGATCTTTCCGAGCGCGGCGTTCCGTGCGTCGGCATTCCCGGAACCATAGATAACGACATAGATTGTACCGAATATTCAATAGGCTTTGATACTGCCGTTAACACCGCTATGGAAATGGTCGACAGGCTTAGAGATACAGCTCAGTCGCACGAGCGCTGCACCGTAGTTGAGGTCATGGGCAGAAATGCAGGATTTTTGGCGCTTCATTCCGGAATTGCCGTAGGTGCAACGTCGATTCTGTGTGCCGAGATTCCCATGAGCGTTGATGAGGATGTTATTCCCAAGATAAGACGCACCCAGCTTTCGGGCAAAAAGAACTTTATAATCGTAGTTGCCGAGGGTGTCGGCGGAACGGAGCAGATCGCACGTCATATTGAAGAGGTAACCGGAATTGAGACGAGGGCCACTATTCTCGGCCATGTACAGCGCGGCGGCAGCCCGACCGTAAGAGACCGTGTTATAGCGAGCGAAATGGGCTATCATGCCGTTGATCTTTTAAGCAGGGGCATCGGTAACAGGACCGTAGCCATGCAAAAGGGCGAGATCGTCGATTTCGATATTTTTGAGGCGCTTCAGATGAAAAAGCCCTTTGAGACCGAGCTTTTCAAAATAGCAAACAGCATTTCTATCTGATTGCTTTGATTGTTTTCGCAATCGTTTTTAAGGTTAATAAAAAAGCATCGGATCAATTTTGGTTCGATGCTTTTTTGTTTGTCTGGCAATTGATGAAAACCCCCGGTTCTACCGGGGGAAAAGGAACGCTTCAGTAAAGAAAAACGCACCACGCAAAAGAGTGGTGCAAAAATAATAACCTCCAAGTATAATAGAAGCGGTTTGGCGACTGCATTACTAAAGTACAAGGAGGAAATTATGTTAAAAAAAGATGGAAACAATGAAATCAAGAGCACAGCCCACTCAAAATACAGGTGTCAATATCATATAGTATTCGCACCAAAGTATCGCAGGAAAGAAATATACGGTACATTAAAAAAGGATATAGGAGAAATATTGCGAAAACTGTGTGAGCAGAAAGGAGTGGAAATTATAGAAGCAGAAGCATGTGTAGACCACATACATATGCTCGTAAGTATACCACCATATATAAGTATAGCACAATTCATGGGATATCTCAAGGGTAAAAGCAGTTTGATGATTTTTGACAGACATGCAAACTTAAAATACAAGTATGGTTCTAGGAATTTTTGGTGCAGAGGATACTATGTGGATACAGTAGGTAGAAACAAAAAGGTAATAGAAGAATATATAAGGAATCAACTTGAAGAAGATTTTGCCCAAGACCAAATGAGTATCAAAGAATACATTGACCCGTTTACGGGTGTCAAGAATAAGTAAGCAAAAAACAAACAGCCGCACGTGAGCGGCTGCTTGAGATAGTAATGCGTTGTCAAACTTCTATGCCCCTTTCAGGGGCCTAGCCAGTAGGCGCCCCTTATAGGGGCTGTGCAAACCACTAGTTTACTAGTGGTTATGATTGTTTATGCCGGACAGTCAGAGCTTTGGCGAAGTAAGGCTTGTAAAGTGCTAAAAGGATTATAAATAAATATAAAAAACCGTCCGGCCGAAAGGTGAAAAACTTTGCGGTCGGACGGTTAAATTTTAAGTGACTGTTTATTGCTCGTTTTTATGTACGGACACAGCTTCGTTCATCGACTTGTTATTAAATAAGCCGAACCGTCAGCAACCGTGAGTTCATTTTAAAGCATTTAAGGTTTTATCCCTTAAAACAAGCGTTTTATCGGGGAAATGACTTAATACCTGTTCAAAAAGCCTCAAATCGCTGATTAAAACAACGCGAAACGGCTTTTTTACTGTCTTTTGTTGGGATTTACAAGATTGCGCCAATCCATATCGCCGCGCTCAAGCCCTCTGATGAGCACCTCGGCGGTTGCGATGTTGGTCGCAAAGGGAATATTGTGAACGTCGCACAGGCGCAAAAGATTGTTGTCGTTGGTCTCATTGTTGCCGGCCATGGGGTCGCGGAACATAAGCAGAAGGTCTATTTCATCACAGCCTATACGAGCGGAGATCTGCTGTTCGCCGCCCTGGGAGCCGCTTAGGTATCTTTGAATTTTAAGTCCCGTCGCCTCGGCTACCAGCTTGCCGGTCGTAGCCGTTGCGCAAAGCTCATGACGGCACAGTATACCGCAATATGCAATGCAGAACTGAACCATGAGCTCTTTTTTTGAATCATGCGCTATAATTGCAATATTCATATCAAAAACCTCATTCCGGTATAATTTTAAAAGTTACAGGTTGTAAAGATCGGGCAGCTGTACGGTTTTTCCGGTAATGCGCTGAGCTATACGGAAAAACGCATCGGCCGTATTTTTTACCGATTCGCCGTTTTCAAAAACGGTCTGCGGTACTATTCCTATGAGCCTGAGCCCTGCCTGATCGATAATATCGTCGAGATTCGGCACCGGCAACCCCTTAATGCAACGGAAACGGTTTATCAGCAAAAAGGCGTTTTCGGCACCCGAAGAAAAGAACATATCGGCGAGCCGGGAGGTAAGCGATACCGAAAAAGGGGAGAGGGGTGTGACCGCTATACCGGTTGCCCTTAGCGAAAAAGCCGATTTTATACGCTGTATATCATATGACGGACAGTCGATAATAATTTCATCATAACTGTCACCCAGTTCATATAAGAGCGCCTTGAATTTGTCGTGCTGCAGGGTCCAATCGGGCCTTATACATCCCGGCAGGAGTCTAAAGCCTATCGGTGTGTCAAGCTCACATGACAAAGCGTCGCATCTTCCGTCCAGTATATCGCCCAGATCAAAAAGCCGTTCCTCGCTTTTTGAAAGAAAGGCATCCAGCGTCCCGAAAGGGTGGCAAAGATCCAGGAGCAACACACGCCCCGCGCCGTTTATACGGGTGAAGGAATCGGCAAGAGCCGTACTGACAAATGATTTTCCGGCCGCTCCGGTCGCGGACGATACAACCGTTATATGCGCCATAAAACCGCTCGCCTTTCCAAAAAATCAATATACAACATATACCAATCAATATGATAGCATATCAAATCGTGTTTGTCAAAAAGATTTTTTTAAAAAATATGTGTACAAAAGCGTATAATCCGTTTTTATTTAAATGGAAAAAGAAATTGTATACGGCAAATGGTAATAAAGGAACGCTTTACTGTTTTTTACTGTAAAAGGGTATTGGATGCGCCGCCGCTGTAGGTATTTCCGCCGTAGTAAAAATATGCGTCGAAAATGCTTTCGGCCGCATAGGCAATCGTCGAGCCGTAGCCGGCCTTTTCGGCGAGTATAATTACGGCGATTTCGGGGTTTTCATAAGGAGCGAAAGAGACGAACACGGCGTTATTGTAGCGCTTGCCGTCGCTTTCGATTGTTGCGGTTCCGGTCTTACCGCCTACCTGTATCGGATAGTCCTTGAATACGGTGGATATCGATCCCTCGGTGGTTACCGAAAGCATCCCTTTTTTCACTATGTCAAGATACTGCTGCTCTATTTGCACCTTGCCGAGCACCTCGGGATCGGTGTATTCGAGCTGTTCCTCGAGGTTGCTGCTTCGTATCTCTTTTATAAGATGGGCGCGGTATCTGGTTCCGCCGTTTGCAAGGGTGGCTATATACGATGACATCTGAAGGGGTGTAAACAGATTGTCAGACTGGCCGATCGCCGCTTGCAGCGTGTCGCCGTCGTTCCATATCGTGTTTATGCTCTCCCGGTATGTCTTTCCGGCTAAAATACCGCTTGATTCGCTAAGCTCAATTCCGGTTTTTTCGCCGAAGCCGAACTGCCTGCAATAATTGTTAAGTTCGGTTATTCCTATGCGGCGGCCGAGCTCGTAGAAAAAGTAGTTGCACGAAACCTTAAGCGCATTTATGACGTTTATATCCTTATGATAACCCATACAGGTCGGCTGATAGTCGTTGTAATAGGTGTAGGTATGAGCGCAGAAAATGGTCTCGTCGCTTGTTATTTTGCCCAGCTGCAAGCCTATTGCGGCGGTGGCCGGCTTGAAGGTCGATCCGGGGGCGTAGGTGCCATTGAAGGCCCGGTTGAAAAGCGGCTTTGCGGAGTTTTTAAGCAGCGATTCGTAATCGGTGTTGTAGGTGTTCATATCGTACGACGGGTAGGTCACCGACGCTAAAACATCGCCGTTGTTTACATCCATTACGACGATCGCTCCGGCGTTGGCACTGGCTCCGTCCTTGGTGGCGCTGCGGCTTTTTATCAGATTTTCAAGGGTATTGTAGCAGACCGACTGCAAATTAAGGTCCATTGTAAGGTAGACCGTTCCGCCGGATTCGGGGGCCTCTATTACGTCGGACGACAAAACATTTCCGGACGAATCCTTTATAACGCGGCGTTTTCCGTCCTTTCCGCGCAAATAATCCTCGGCGTATTTTTCAATGCCGGTTTTGCCGATATAATCGCTGTACGAATAGCCCTTTTCCTTTACGTCATTCCATTCCTCGGCATATATCGGGCCGATGTTGCCGACTATGTGGGGAGCATACACCCCGGAGACGTATTCGCGGTTTGCGACCACCTCGCATACCACTCCAGGCATGGAGGACGAGGCCTCTTTTATAACCGTTACCGTTTCAAGCGATACGTTTTTAGCAAAGGTAAAGGGAATAGAAGGGGCGAAATCGGCGACCTCCATTGTAAGGCGAACTCCCATTATTGTGCGCTGATCGGCTCTGCTGTACTGCTGCAGGGAATACCGCTCGACCATGGCGTCAAAGCAGTTTTCGGCCGTCGCATAATCGTTTACGCCTATTTTAGAAAACATTACCGCCTTCGACATTCCTCCTCGGTCTGTATATCCGAAGGGCTCGTTTTCGTCAAGCGGAATGCCGTCGTTCCAGCTTTCATTCAGGGAGGTTAAAAGGGTGCAGAGCTTTAAAATAATGTCGTTCGTATTTTCTTTATCAAAGTACGAGGCGTCGAAAACAATGTTGTAGCCGGCGGTGTTTTTGGCAAGAGGACGGCCGTAGCGGTCGACTATCTCTCCGCGGGAGGCCTTGATCGTGCTGTAAGCGGCCGTGGTGTAACGGAGCTGTGATATGTATTCGTCATGTCCGCCTATCTGCCATACGGCTATCCGCACCGAATACAGCGCGAAAATACACGCAAGAATTATGCAAAGAACCCTTATTCGAGGGTCGTTTTTCTTTTTTGCCATTTACGGGGATCCTTTCTGTTAAAACAACGATAAATAAAGGCTGCAATAAAATAAAACGGTATTATTGCCGCAAGAGAAATCACAAAACCTCTTATTGCCGTTCCGTGCAAAAAAAAGTAAACAGGATCCGGCGAGCCGGTAAAAACCTTGAATACAAATATGTAAAACACATAATATACAACGCCTGAAAGCAGGTTTAAGAGCAGAGCACTTTTAAGCGAGCGATTGAAAATAAGGCTTGAGCAAAGGCCGCATGTGCAGCCGATTATCATTAGCAAAATTGCATTAAATGCAATTACTCCGCTTGAAAAGCAATCGAGAATAAGCCCGAAGGTAAGACCGAACGCGGCGCCGCAATATTCCTTTTCATGCATGGCGACGGCCACCGTAAGGGGAAGCATCAGACAGCTGCCGCGAAGTATACCGTTTCCGGTAAAGGCACCCATTTGCAAAAGGACGAGTGCTCCGCCGATTATCCACAGAATTATTCTTCTTTTTGTAGCGTCGGTAATTTTATTATGCATTAAAATTTACTCCAAAACATTTCCCCGACCTTCAAAATCGGTGATTATCATGACGTCGGTTATACCGGTAAAATCAACGGTCGGCTTTACGGTTGCAAAAACCGAAATATCGGCGGTCTCCTGCGTTACGGCGGTGATTGTTCCGATGTTTATTCCGTCGGGAAACATTCCGCCGACGCCCGATGTAATGACAAAGTCGCCGACCGATATCGATGATGAGCGCGAAAGATAGGACATTTTGCAAAAGCCCTGAGCCGCCAATTCCTGTGTTCCGTTTATTACTCCGGTATCTCTGGTGCGGCTGTCCATAGCGCCCACATTGAGTCTCGGGTCGAGGATGGTGTATACCTTCGAGGTGGCAAGTCCCACTTCGCCTATGTAGCCGACAAGTCCGTCGGCCGTTATAACGGGATCGTGCGCCTTTACGCCGTCGGCCGTTCCGCGGTTTATTGTAAAGGAATAATAGTCGCTTGCCGTATCAACCGCCGAAAGCCGTGCGGTGACAAAGCTGAAATCCGGATTTTTTTCCTTGAGCTCCAAAAAGCTCCTCAAAAACTCGTTTTCGTATTTATATGTGTCAAAATCTATGAGGTTTTCGTTCTGCTCGCGGATCTGCTGTCTTAAACGGTTATTTTCGTCCTCAAGTGAGCGGAGCCTGTCCTGTGCGCTGAAAAGATCGTAGATCGATCCGGATACCGAATCGGCAAGCCGCTGGATGGGGACCGTAACGGCCGAAAGAAGGCTCGACTGGGGTGACATTGCCTTGCCGATAGCCGCAAAAATAACCGAAATTGTAATAAGAGCCGCTAAAATGGTGATTATAACCTTAAAACCTCTGCTGCTGAAAAATGCTTTCAAAACCCTTACCGCCTATCAATATCTCTTTCTTCGGTCGAAATAATCCATGGTCATGCCCATTTCAAGCCGCCTGAGGGTTCCCTCGACCACGCAATCGAGCGGATTTTCCGCTATTGTAACGGCTATTCCGGTATCGTTTGTTATAAGCTTGTCGAGTCCTCTAAGAAGCGCGCCGCCGCCGGTAAGCATTATTCCGCGGTCGATAATATCGCTTGCAAGCTCGGGAGGGGTTTTTTCAAGCGTGCCCTTAATTGCGTCGACTATGCTGTTGGCAACGTCGCTTAAGGCTTCCCTTACCTCGGCCGAGGTTATGGTGATGTTTTTGGGCAGGCCGTCGACGAGATTTCGTCCGCGAACCTCCATTTGTCCCTCGTTTTCATATTCAAAGGCCGAGCCGAGCTGAATTTTTATCTGTTCGGCCGTTCTTTCGCCTATAAGCAGATTGTGTTTTTTCCTTACAAAGCTTATTATGCTGTCGTCCATGTCGTCTCCGGCGACCCTTACCGACTGGGCCGTTACTATATCTCCGAGCGAAATTACGGCCACCTCCGAGGTTCCTCCGCCGATATCGACCACCATGCTGCCGCTCGCGTCGAAAACCGGCAGTCCCGAGCCGATTGCGGCGGCCATCGGTTCTTCTATAAGATCGACGTCCTTAGCGCCTGCCTGTACGGCAGCGTCGTGTACGGCGCGGCTTTCAACCTCGGTAACGCCGGAGGGAATGCATATCATTACCCTGGCGCGTGAAAACATCGAGCCCTTAAGAGCGTCGCGTATAAATCTTTTAAGCATCGCCGCCGTAACGTCAAAATCGGCAATAACGCCGTCTTTAAGCGGTCTTACGGCTACTATTGAGCCGGGGGTTCGTCCTATCATTTCCTTGGCTTCGCTGCCGACAGCCATTACCGCCTCGTTTTTAACGTCGACCGCCACGACCGACGGCTCGCGCATGACGATTCCCTTGCCCTTTATGCAAACGAGGGTATTGGCTGTTCCGAGATCTATACCGATATCGCGTGTAAACATAATTTATTAATAAACCCCTTCCGGATATTTCGTTTTTTAAGTACAATTATACATATTATAACCCGTAACCGGTGTTTGTACAATAGTACATTAAAAAATATTATAAAAATCTTTGCTCGCGGCTTATTTATCTTGAATTATTTGTGTGAATTTATTATAATATTTAAATATGACGTAATTTTGATTATGACCCTTTATTACATACAATTACCATGCCGAAAGGACTGTTTTGCCAATTATGATAAGTCTTGATGAATACCGCGAATCCGTAAAAGGAAAGAAAATTGCTTTTTGCGGAGCCGGGGTCAGCAATATGCCGCTGGTGAGCATGTATACTGATTTCGGGGCCGAGGTTACGGTCTGCGATAAAAAAAGTGCCGATGAGCTCGGCGATAAGGTTGATAAACTCAAAAAAACGGGATGCAGAATGCAGTTCGGGGAAAACTGGCTTGCCGGTCTTGAAAAAACCGATATTCTGTTCAGAACTCCGGGAATGAACTACAATCTGCCCGAGCTTGCGGCCCTTCGCGGGCAGGGCGTGCAGATAACCTCCGAAATAGAAGAGTTTTTTAAGCTTTGCCCGTCGAAAATTATTGCGGTTACCGGTTCGGACGGGAAAACCACTACAACCTCGATCATCGCCGAGCTTTTAAAGGCTCAGGGGAAACGGGTTTTTCTCGGCGGAAATATCGGCGCGCCGCTGCTTCCGAGGGTTATGGATATGAAAAAAGACGATATTGCGGTGGCCGAGCTTTCGTCCTTTCAGCTTATTTCGATGAAGATGAGCCCATCTACGGCCGTTATAACGAATATTGCGCCGAATCATCTTGATGTTCATAAGGACATGGAGGAATACATAAACGCCAAAAAGAATATTTTTACCCACCAAAAGCCGAATGACCGTTTGGTGCTGAATTTTGAGAACGATATAACCCGTTCATTCGTGAATGAAGCGGCAGGCGAGGTTATAACCTTCGGGCATGATATAAGCTCGGATAATTGCGTTTTTGTGGATAACGGGGTGGTTTCTTCGTATAAAAACGGGGTTAAATCGCCGCTTTTTGCGGTTCGCGATATACGTATACCGGGCGATCATAACGTCCAGAATTACATGGCGGCGGCAGCGGCTACGCTGGGGCTTGTGTCGTGCGAAAATATGGATAAGACCGCAAGAGAATTCGCCGGGGTCGAGCACAGAATAGAATTCGTGCGTGAGATAAACGGGGTCAGATGGTACAACGATTCGATAGCCACAAGCCCCACAAGGGCAATAGCCGGAATAAATTCCTTTAATCAGAAGCTTATAATAATAGCCGGCGGATACGATAAGCATATTCCCTTTAAACCCTTTGCCGAAAGGGCTGTCACCGGGGCGAAGGCCCTTGTTCTTATGGGGAAAACCGCCGATGCGATAGAAAAGGCGGTAAGGGAGGCTCCGGGATATGCTCCGGGGAATCCGGCGATAATAAGGGCAAAGAGTATGGAGGATGCCGTATTAAAGGCGAAAAGTATTGCCGAAAAGGGCGATATTGTTACCTTAAGCCCGGCCAGTGCCAGCTTTGATATGTACCCGAATTTCGCCGTGCGCGGAAATCATTTCAAGGACATTGTAAACCGCCTTTAAGATTAAGATTTTGCCGGCGTTTTATTGATGTCTTGTCCGAACGATCTGAAATTTAAAATTTAAAGTTTAAAATTAAAAATTAAAACCTGAAAATTCATTTGTCTTGACGGTCTATGGCGGAAAATAACCTAAATAACTAATAAAAAAGAAGGGGAAAACATGAATATAAAGGATTTGACAAGAGAACTTGTCAGCCGGAATACCGAAGAGGCCAAAAGCTTTGCCTTTGAGTATTTAAGTAAGCTTAATTGCGAGTGCAGCGAGTTTTGCGGCGGAGTTATTGCCGTTAAAAAGGGAAAAAGCGATTTTAATATAATGCTTGACGCTCATATAGACGAAATTTGTCTTGTGGTCACCTCGATAGACGAAAAGGGCTTTTTGAAGGTGGCAAAATCGGGCGGAGTCGATCGGCGTATTCTTGAAAATGCAAAGGTTACCGTTTGCACGTCCGACGGAGCAAAGCTCAAAGGAATCATATGTACGACCCCTCCGCATCTTTTGAAGGAAAAGGCAAAAAAAGCGATAGCTTTCGACGATGTTGCGGTTGATATAGGCCTTTCGCACGACGAGGCGGTGCTTAGCGTAATGCCGGGCGATAAAATTTATTTTGACGGCGATATGCGCGAGCTTCTCGGCAACAGGATAACGGCCAAATCCCTCGACGACCGTGCCGGCTGTGCGGCCGTTATAAACGCATTTGAACGGATTTGCGAAAGAGATACCGACTGTACCGTCACCCTTGTTTTGTCCGATCTTGAGGAAATAAACGCCATGGGGGCTACAACGGGGGCTTTCAGGGCCGATCCCGACGAGGCGATAGCGGTCGACGTAAGCTTTGCGGCGTATCCGGGAATAAGCGAGCCCAAGGCAAAAAAAATGTCGGGCGGCGCTATGCTCGGAATTTCTCCGGTGCTTGACAGCTCCCTTGCAAACCGCCTTAAAGGGGCGGCCGAACTTTGCGGCGCCTCGCTCCAGAATGAAGTAATGTCCGGCAGGACCGGCACGAACGCCGACGAAATTACCGTTTGCAAAGAGGGAATTAAATGCGGACTGCTTTCTATTCCGCAAAGAAACATGCACACTCCGGTCGAAACGGTTGATATTGACGATATTCAGGCGGTGGCCGATATTATTTTCACTTATGTTGCTGGGAGGAAGGCGTAATGAAGGCTTTTTTTGAAAATTTTGAAAAGCTGTGCGGCCTTTGCGGAACATCGGGCCGCGAGGACAGCGTAAGGGAGTATATAATAAACGAAATAAAGGATTATGCCGACGTAAGGGTTGACGCCATGGGCAATATAATTGCCGAGAAAAAGGGCAAAATGAGGGCTAAAAACCGCGTTATGCTCGACGCCCATATGGACGAGGTAGCCCTTATTGTTACCGATATAAACTCCGACGGACTTCTTTCTTTTGCGTGCGTCGGCGGAATAATCACCGCGGTGCTTTGCGGTGCGAGGGTGACGGTAGGCGGAAAAACCGGAGTTATCGGCGGCGTGCCGATTCATCTGCTCGACTCCGATCAGGCGGATTCCCTGCCCGACAGCGACAGCCTGTACATCGATATCGGCGCGAGCAGCAAAGAGGAAGTCTTAAAATACGTTTCTCCCGGAGATATCGCCTATTTTGAGGAGGATTTTTGCGAGTTCGGCCAAGGACTTATCCGATCAAAGGCCATTGACGACCGTTTCGGCTGTGCCGTGCTTATGGATATGATAAAGCGCGAGCAGCCGTATGATCTTACCTTCACCTTTTCGGTTCAGGAGGAAATAGGCTTAAGGGGAGCAAAAGCGGCGGCATACGGGGTTGATCCCGATTACGCCGTGGTTATCGAAGCTACAACGGCGGCCGACGTAAGCGGTGTAAAACCCGAGAGGGAGGTCTGCAATGTAGGCGGCGGAGCGGTAATATCATTTATGGACTCCGCATCGGTGTATGATAGGGGACTGTTTGAGCTGGCAGGCGATGTGGCAGAGGAAAACAGGATCAAATTCCAGATAAAACGGGCGGTCGCCGGCGGAAACAATGCCGGTTCGATAATCCGCTCGCGAGGCGGGGTCAAAACGGCCGCACTGTCGCTGCCGTGCCGGTATATACACTCTCAGGCGAGCGTTGCATCGAGGGAGGACATGCTAAGCGTTGCCCGTCTTGCCGAAAAGCTTGCCGAAAGGCTCGCTTCGGGAAAAGCCTTAAGCGAATGATCCGCCGGTTTTTCGACAAGGACGCAAAGTGGGTATTAATCATTGGTCCGTTAGCCGCGAATCGGCCGGGTTTATCGGTGAATGAACAAAATATCGGCCGGCAAAGTAAAGTATTGATCTGAAAATCCGCCGTTTTTCCGGATTTGAGCGGTAAAACGGCGCGTTTTGTTTTTTAAATATACGTACCGCACTATATATGGACAAACCGTTTTTAGTTGACAAAAACTGCTGTGTATCCGAAAAGATGTATTTTTCGTGTAGCCTCGCCCTTAAAAATCCGCCGGGAAACTTTACGTATTTGTAAGATTTTTTAAGTGTATATTCCGGAAAAAGAGCGTTTTCAAGCGGCTTTTACATATATAATACAACACAAAAGCAGCAGAGTAAAAAAATATATAAAAAACGGTCGCTTAGGCGCGGCCGGAGAGATAAAGGAAAATAAAATGAACGAATTTTTTGATATTGACGAGAGACTGAACCGTATTTCGGACGAGGTGGAAAACAGAATATCCGACAGGTTTAAGAAAATCGACTCGGTCACCGAATACAATCAGCAGAAAATGCTGGCCTCCTTCGTTAAAAACCGTGTGAGCGAAAGCTCCTTTGCGGCGTCTACGGGGTACGGCTACGGGGATGTCGGACGTGAGACTATAGAGCGTGTTTTTGCCGATGCCGTCGGCGCCGAGGACGCGCTTTTCAGGCATAATTTTGTTTCGGGGACTCATGCGCTGTGCGTGGCCCTTTTCGGCGTTTTAAGGACGGGAGATACCGTTGTTTGCGTAAGCTCCGAGCCATACGACACCATTCGCGGGGTTTTCGGTATTACTCCGGCCGACGGCTCGCTGGCCGAATTCGGTATAAAATACGAGCAGATCGATCTGCTTGAGGATTCCTCGCCCGATTTTAATGCGATTGAAAAGCGGCTTAAAGACTCGTTTGTAAAGGTTATCTACATACAGCGATCAAGGGGATATTCGCTGAGAAAAAGCCTTAGCGTTGAAACGATAGGCGAGATTTGCGCCCTCGTTAAAAGTGTTTCCCCAAAAACCGTGGTTATGGTGGATAACTGCTACGGCGAATTCACCGAAAAGACCGAACCGGTATCGGTAGGGGCCGATCTGATCGTCGGTTCGCTTATAAAAAATGCCGGCGGCGGAATAGCGCCGACGGGTGGATATATCGCCGGAAGGCATGACCTTGTTGAGCTTTGCGCCGGCCGTCTTACCACCCCCTCGACCGGACGGGAGGTCGGAGCGACCTTAGGGCTTTCCCGCGAGCTTTTTATGGGGCTTTTTAACGCTCCTCATGTTACCGGAGAGGCGATAAAAACGGCGGTTTATGCGGCTGCGCTCTTTGAAAGGCTGGGCTTTTCTGTCAGCCCGACCTTTGACGAGGACCGGAGCGATATAATAGAGCTTATATGTCTTGAAAGCCCCGAAAGGCTTATAGAATTTTGCAGGGGAATACAAAAATGCGCGCCGGTCGACTCCTTTGCAACGCCCGAGCCGTGGGATATGCCGGGCTACGACGACAAGGTGATAATGGCAGCCGGAGCCTTTACATTAGGAGCATCGATCGAGCTTTCGGCCGACGCTCCCATCAGGGAGCCGTATACCGTCTGGATGCAGGGCGGACTGAATTTTCACAGCGCCAAGGTCGGCGTTTTGGCGGCGGCCGATTTAATGCTGAAAAAGGGTTATATCGAGATTTAAATTGTTTGAGGAGCTTGCCGACATAAAGGTGGACAAAACACCGTTAATGAGGTATAATAAAGGTTCAGGCTATATCAGGAACGATTCGGTATGTTGAGAAAGGAGAATGTGCGATGTCGTCTAAAAAATGGATATTCCCCGAGTGCGATAAGGAAGCCGCGCGTTCTCTTGCCGAGGAATGCGGAATCGAGCCGCTTTGCGCGCTGCTTATGCTCTCGCGCGGAATCGATGATCCGGTGGAGATAGACGAGTTTTTCTCATGCGAGGAGTTGCAGATAGAAGATCCGTACCTGCTTACCGATATGGACAGAGCCGTCGGGCGGATAAACAAGGCGATAGAAAACGGCGAGCGCATTGCCGTTTTCGGGGATTACGATGCCGACGGCGTTACCTCGACGGTGCTTTTACATAAGTATTTAAAACGTCGCGGTGCCGATGTAATACACTACATACCGGACAGATTGAGCGAAGGCTACGGTATGAATAACGGCGCCGTGGACAGGCTTGCCGAAAAGGGCGTTAAGCTGATAATAACGGTGGATAACGGTATTTCGTGCACAGATGAGATAAAATATGCTTTTGAGCTTGGGATCGATACGGTCGTTACCGACCATCATCTTCCCGGGGACACTTTGCCTGAGGCGGTGGCGGTGGTTGATCCGCACAGGAAGGACAATTTTCCCGAGGCCTTCAGATATTATGCCGGCGTAGGTGTGGCGCTAAAACTCATCTGTGCCCTTGAGGGCGATATAAGCTACGAATTTGTTAAGGAGTATTGCGAGCTGGTCGCAATAGGGACGGTGGCCGATATTGTACCCCTTACCGGCGAGAACAGGGCCCTTGTAAAGGCCGGACTCAAGGTTATTGCGGAAAACCCTTCGGCAGGGGTTGTGGCCCTTATCGATGTCGCCGGCATGACGGGCAGGCCGGTTAATTCCACAGCACTTTCATTTGCCGTTGCTCCGCGCATAAATGCTGCCGGAAGAATGGGCAACTGCGAGAGCGTTTTTGAGCTTTTAGGCTGTGACGATGAGGAAAGAGCCGCTGCCCTTGCGGCCAAGGTGGACGATTATAACACAGCGAGAAAGAATACCGAGGCGGAAATTTATGACAAGGCGGTCAAAATGATAGACGGCGGCGCCGGGCTGTTCGACGCGCCGATAATAGTTGTAGGCGGAGAAAACTGGCATGAAGGCGTGCTCGGAATTGTCGCCTCCCGGCTTGTAAAGCGGTACTTAAAGCCGGCCGTTGTGTTCTCGTATAAGGGAGATTTGGCGCGCGGTTCGGCAAGGAGTGTCGGCGATTTCAGCATTTACGATGCAGTTTCGTATGCCGGTGATACCGTTTTGGGCTTCGGCGGACACAAAATGGCACTCGGTGTTACCGTGAAGTGTGAGAATATTGAGGACTTCAGAAAACGGCTTAACGACTATTGCTTTAAGGTTGCCCGTCCGCATATGCCTGAGCTTCATATCGACTGCAAACTGAATCCGCTCGGGGTGACCGTCGAGACGGCCGAGCTGCTTGAGGGCTTTGAACCGTTCGGACAGGAAAATTCCATGCCGCTTTTTGCTCTTTGCGGTATGAAGATAGAGGCCGTTTATCCACTTTCTGGCGGAAAGCATATATCGCTTAACCTTTCCCGTTCTGGATATGCCGTAAGGACGGTATTTTTCGGGATGGATATAAAGGATTTTGCTTACCGTGTGGGCGATACGGTGGACGTTGCGGTAAATCTCGAATGCGGCGAATTCAGAGGTAAAAAGAACCTTTCGGTGCTTATAAGGGATATAAGACCGGCTCTGCTTGATTACGAAAGCTTTTATTACGACAGCCAGCTTTGCGACGATTATTTTTCGGGTGTAAAAATGCCGGACGACGCATTAAAGCGGCTTGCTCCGTCAAGGGAACAAGTCGGTGTTCTTTATAAATTCATGTCGGTCAATAAGGAGTTTTCCGGTGAGGCCGATCTGCTGCTTTTGCGAACCGGTATGGATTCGATAGGAAAGCTCGAGATCTCGGCGGCGATTTTATCGGAGCTCGGGATTTTAAAGGTTAAAATGCTAAAAACCGATTTTTATTTGAAAATTTGCGAAATTGAGGGCAAACGGCCTATTGAGGGGTCGAAGATATACAGGGATATTCACGGATTAAACCGTGAACAAATTGGCGAAAAAGGGGAGGGAAAAGGCTTTGACCGATGAACAAAAAAGGTGCTATGAACCGCTTTACAATCATTTGAAGGGAACCTCGGAATACGATGTTCCGCTTATAGAAAAGGCCTATTTGTTTGCATATGACGCACACGACGGTCAGATGCGCTCATCGGGCGATCCGTATATTACCCATCCCGTGGCGGTGGCCTGTATACTTATTGAACTCGGAATGGATACCGAAAGCGTTGTCGCAGGGCTTTTGCACGATGTTGTCGAGGATACCGACGCTACCCTTGAGGATGTCAGAAAGAATTTTTCAAACGATATTGCACTGCTTGTCGACGGGGTTACAAAGCTCGGAAAAATCCCCTTTTGTTCAAGAGAAGAGGAGCAGGCCGAAAATCTTCGCAAAATGCTTATGGCCATGTCGGAGGACATAAGGGTAATAATTATAAAGCTTGCCGACCGGCTCCATAATATGCGCACGATAGACGCGGTTAGAGAGCAAAAAAGGCGCGATAAATCGCTGGAAACATTGGAGGTTTACGCTCCGATAGCTCACAGGCTCGGTATACGGGCGGTAAAGGAGGAGCTTGAGGATTTAGGCATACGTCAGCTCGACCCCATAGCTTACAACGAGATACTCGAAAACCTTTCGTCAAGGAGCTCCGACCGCAACGCATTTTTAAAGGATATTCAGGAGAAGGTCAAAAAACGTCTTATTGATACATGGCCCGATATTTACATCGAGGGCAGGGTAAAGTCCATTCACGGAATATACCGCAAGATGTATATGCAGGGCAAATCGTTTGACGAAATATACGATATTTACGCCGTCAGGATAATTACCCATACGGTTAATGACTGCTATAATATTCTCGGTATAATCCATGATATGTTCACCCCGATTCCGGGGCGGTTCAAGGATTATATTTCTACTCCTAAGCCAAACATGTACCAGTCGCTGCATACGACGGTGCTCAGCCGCGCCGGAATTCCGTTCGAGGTACAGATACGCACCTGGGATATGCATAAAACGGCGGAATACGGTGTTGCGGCCCACTGGAAATACAAAAGCGGCATAATCAAGGCCTCCAAGGACGACGCGCATTTTGCGTGGATAAGAAAGCTACTCGAATCCCAGAAGGACGCCGACGACGTCGGGGAGATAGTCCGCACCATAAAGAGCGATCTGGATCAGGAGGATATTTTTGTAATGTCGCCTAAAGGGGACGTTATAAATCTTCCGAACGGTTCGACCGTTATAGATTTTGCCTATGCGATACATTCCGAGGTCGGCAACCGCATGGTCGGCGCCAAGGTCAACGGCCGTATAGTGCCCATTGATTACAAGGTGAAAACCGGCGAGGTTGTGGAGATACTGACCACAAACCAGCAGGGACACGGACCGAGCCGCGACTGGCTTTCGATAGTACGTACCAGCGAGGCAAAAACCAAAATAAGGGCGTGGTTCAAAAAGGAGCGGCGTCCCGAGAACATTGCAAGAGGAAAATCATCGCTTGAGCACGAGCTCAGGCGAGATATGATAATTTTCGGCGACGATAAGCAGCGTGGCGATTTTCTCGAGGCCGTATCCAGAATATATCACTGCAACACGGTGGATGATCTTTATGCGACGATAGGCTACGGCGGACTGCTTTTAAGCCGTATAATGCCCAGACTTCGCGAGGAATATAACCGTCATTACAAGACCCGGGCACAGCAGGAGATTGAACAGATCACCCTTTCGGACAAGCGCAAGGTTTCGCGCGAGGGGGTTGTGGTCGCCGGTATTGACGACTGTCTTATACGCTTTTCGCATTGCTGCAATCCGCTGCCGGGCGACGATATAATAGGCTTTATAACCCGGGGTCACGGCGTTTCGATTCATAAACGCGACTGCACGAATGTCCCGCGCGACATCTCCTCGGCCGAGGAGCCGGAACGCTGGGTAAGGGCATACTGGGCCAACAGACAGACCGACAGCTTTAATGCGAATCTGTTTATAAAAGCCAATAAAAGGCCGCTGCTTCTGGCCGATATATCGACCCTGCTTGCCTCCATGCATGTGAATATCCATTCGATAAACGCACGGGAAAACCGTAACCGGGATTACATTATAGTTCTTACCGTTACGACCCAAAGCCTTGATCATTTAAACGGAATAATTACAAGGCTTTGCGGTATAGACGGCGTTATTTCGGTTGAAAGGACCGGTGTTTAGAAGATATGAAAGCGGTAGTACAGCGTGTATCCTCGGCCAAGGTTGAGGTCGAGGAAAAGATTGCGGGGGAAATAGACCGTGGCTTTTTGGTGCTTTTGGGCGTCGAAAACGGCGACACGGGTGATATGTGCGAATATCTCGCCAAAAAGGTAAGCGGACTCAGGATATTCGAGGACGAAAACGGTAAAATGAATTTGTCGCTGTCGGACGTCGGCGGAAAAATACTTGCGATTTCGAATTTTACCCTTTGCGCCGACTGCAAAAAGGGATACAGGCCCTCCTTTGTAAATGCCGCGCCTCCTAAAGAGGCAAACGGGCTTTACGAGTATTTTTGCGAATGCTGCCGCGAGCACGGAATAGCCGTCGAAACCGGAATATTCAGAGCCGATATGAAGGTCAGTCTTTTAAACGACGGACCGGTGACTATTATTCTTGATACAAAGGAGCTAAGGGGTTAAGGCATAGGGCTTTTGTGTTTTGTGCTTTGTGTCGTACCGGCGGGTGAATTTTATCCGCTAAAGAAGATTATTTTGTTGCCCGGAACGACCGCCCCGTTCAAACGAAAATGAAGGTAGAAAGCTTTGCGTGCGGAAATTATCTTGCCAACGGCTACATTTTAACCGATGAGGATACCGGAAAAAGCATTATGATCGACGCTCCGTTTGAGGCCGAACGGCTGATTAAACGTGTGGCCGAAATAAAGTACGATATGCAGATGATCTTAATTACCCATCGGCATATAGATCACCTTGCGGCGGCGGCCCGCTGTAAGGCGCTTACCTTGGCCGATGTCTATATTCATCGGCTTGACGAATGCGGACTTTACAGCGTTCACGATTCGCTGGCATCCGCTCTTAATATGTGCAGGGACAGCTTCAGTCCCATAAGGGCCGACTTGTGTTTTGAGGAGGAAGAGACCGTTATTCCCTTCGGAAGTCACGATATACGCGTTTTGCATACGCCGGGACACACCTCGGGCGGCGTTTGTTATATTATTGACGATATGCTTTTTTCGGGCGATACCCTTTTTAAAGAGAGCGTCGGCAGAACCGATTTTCCGTCGGGAAATTCGGATGAGCTTAAAACGTCGCTGCAAAGACTCTATCTTTTAAAGGGCGATTATAAGGTTTTTCCGGGGCATGGCGACACCACTACCCTGAGTTACGAAAGAGAAAACAACCCCTACATTAAAGAGGCAATTATACTATGAAGCTTTTTGCGGATAAACAGCTGCAATACGAATGTGAAAATATAATAAGGCTTTTTATTCCCGAGGCCGGTATTGTAAAATGCGATACAGGCGAGTTTGGAGAGTCCACCTTAGATGACGATTACGTTTTTGTCGGTATAGATCCGGCCGCCAAAGACGCCGAAAAGGCTTTTTCCGAGGTAAAAGTCAAAGTCTGTCTTGACGGGAAATATTATTCGAGGAGTGTTTCGTCCGACGAAAGCTTCGGCGATGCACCCGAAGAAATAGCGGCTGCGACCCTTATTTATGAGATTTTTTCGGAGGCTTTCGGCTTTGCTCCGCGCTGGGGAATACTCACGGGAGTACGACCGGCAAAGCTTTTTGCGCGTAAAACGGAGGAGCTCGGCAGCGAAAAAGCCGCGGCGGAGTATTTTTCGAAGGTGCTTTTGGTTTCAAAGGAAAAAACAGCCCTTGCGGCCGATACCGTATCTTCGCAGGACAAAGCTGCCGGGTATTCGTCTCCGGACAGCTACAGTCTTTATGTTTCGATACCGTTTTGTCCGTCAAGGTGCAGCTATTGCTCCTTTGTTTCCCATTCGGTGGAGAAAACCGCCGCTATGGTCGAGCCGTATGTCGGGCTGCTTATAAAGGAGCTTGAAAAAACGGCCGAGATTGCGCGAGAGAATTCCTTAAAGCTTAAAACGATTTATTTCGGAGGGGGAACTCCGACCCAACTCAGCGCCGACCAGCTTGACCGGCTGCTTTGTGCGGTTGAGGAAAATTTTGAGCTTTCGGGTCTGCTTGAATACACCGTCGAGGCCGGCCGTCCCGATACCGTAACGGCGGAAAAGCTCGAGGCACTTAAAAAGCATTCGGTTACGAGAATAAGTATTAATCCCCAGACAATGCACAACAGCGTGCTCGAAAAAATCGGCCGTAGGCATACGAGCGAGAATATGCTCGACGCCTTTTATCTTGCAAGGAAATGCGGCTTTGATAACATAAATACCGATCTTATCGCCGGGCTTCCCCATGATGACGTAAAGGGCTTTTGTTCGTCGCTTGATAAAATAATCGAGCTTGCTCCCGAGAATATTACGGTGCATACACTGTCGCTTAAACGTTCTTCAAGACTTGTAACCTCAAATGCGGCCGAATATAAGGCGCTTAGCACATCGGTAAACGAAATGCTCGGGTATGCCGCAAGCAGGCTTTATAAGGCCGGATATTCGCCCTATTATCTTTATCGGCAGAGCAAGACGGTAGGTAACATGGAAAACGTAGGCTGGAGCAAAGAGGGCTTTGACTGCCTTTATAACATATACATGATGAACGAGCTGCATACGGTTTTATCGGCCGGAGCAGGTGCGGTAACGCGGCTTAAGGCGCCGCATTCTTCCGAAATAGAACGAATATTCAACTTTAAATATCCGTATGAATACATATCGCGTTTTGACGAAATTATTGAAAGAAAGCAAGGAGTGACAGCCTTTTATGAAAAATATGGGATTTAACACGGTGCATGAGCTTGGCATGATAAACCGTCTTGCAAAGGATGATCCGCTCGGGTTTATCGCAAGGTGCGAAGAGGATTACGCAAAAACCGTAAAGAAGGTGTCTGATGAGTTTACAAAATACGGCGGACGCACCGTTGCGCTGCTTTCGGGACCTTCGGGATCGGGCAAGACCACCTCGGCGAATAAAATAGCGGCCGAGCTTGAAAAGACCGGCAAGCAGGCTATTACAATATCGCTTGACAATTTTTATCGCGGACGTGATGATGCACCGCTTTTGCCCAACGGCAGTCGTGATTACGAAAGTATATATGCCCTCAATATTACGGCTTTGCAGGAATGTCTTTCGGATATTATGATAACGGGCAGTTGTATGATGCCGGAATTTGATTTTTCTGTCGGAGCTCCGAAAAAAGAGAGAATAAACGTGACCTTAAAGGACGAGGGTGTGCTGATTCTTGAGGGAATACATGCGCTCAATCCCATGCTGGTTGGCGCCCTTGAGGAGATACAGGGTATAAATATATTAAAGCTTTATGTAAGCATAGGCGAGGGGATAACCGACGGCGATAAAACGGTTGTAACTCCGCGCGAATTAAGGCTCATGCGGCGAATGACAAGGGATTTCAGCCATCGTGCTTCGAGTCCTCAAAACACACTTCACCTTTGGACCAACGTTGTAGCCGGCGAGGATAAATATATAGCGCCTTATATGGGGACGGCCGATCTTAATATCAACACGCTGCATCCGTACGAGCCGTGCGTGTTTGCGGAAAACACCCTGCCGCTGCTTGAAAAGGTAAATAAGAGTGACGAAAATTACGAGACGGCCATGCATCTTCTCGATTTTTTGAGGAGGATAACGCCGATATCCGAGGATAATATCCCCGAAACGTCGCTGCTTAATGAGTTTATTGTAATAGAAAGCCGGCTTTGATCCGGAAAAAGGAGAAAAATAAAGCTATGGATTACATTTTTTCCGAAAACGTCAAGAATCTTAAGGCATCGGCCATACGTGAAATTTTAAAGTTTTCGTCCCTGCCGGGGTTTATTTCCTTTGCGGCGGGAAATCCGTCGCAGGAGGCATTCCCCTGTGAGGCGGTCGCAAAAATTACGGCCGATATAATGCAAAACGATCCGATAACGGCTTTGCAGTATTCGGTAACCGAGGGCTATACTCCGCTTAGGAACTATTTAAAAAAGTATTGTAAGGAAAAATACGGTATAGGCTTAAATGACGACGGGATACTTATAACATCGGGCGCTCAGCAGGTTATGGATCTGGCTGCAAAGTCGCTTTGCAACGTGGGCGACACCGTAATAACCGAGGATCCGTCCTTTATAGGTACCCTTAATTGCTTCCGTTCTTACGGGCTAAAGCTCAAAGGGGTCCCGGTGGAGTCGGACGGAATGAATATGCAGGCCCTTGAACAGGCTTTAAAGGAAAATAAAAACGCAAGGTTTATATATACCATTCCGAATTTCCAGAATCCCTCGGGCGCTACCATGTCGCTCGAAAAGCGGAAAACGCTTTATTCGCTCGCGAAAAAGTATTCGGTTATTGTGATCGAGGACAATCCGTACGGCGACTTGCGCTTTGAGGGAGAGGACATTCCGGCGATAAAAACCCTTGATGCCGACGGAATAGTTATATATGCCGGGTCTTTTTCGAAGGTGCTTTCCCCCGGAATGAGGGTCGGCTACGCCATAGCGCCGGACGAAATACTTGGGAAAATGACCGTGTGCAAGCAGACACAGGACGTTCACACCAACATACTCGCCCAGATGATAGCCTACCGGTTTATGACCGAATATGATTTTGAGGCACATCTTGCACATCTCCGCGAAATCTACCGCAAAAAATCCTCCTTTATGCTAGGGTTTATCGATACCATGCTGAAGGAAAAGGGTGTTACACGTTTTCCGGTTCACGGCGGACTGTTTGTCTGGTGCGCTCTTGAAGAGGGAATCGATATGGAGGCCTTTTGCAAAAAAGCAGCCGAAAATAAGGTCGGAGTGGTCCCGGGAAGCGCATTTCTGACCGATCCGTCGGCAAAGTGTCAGAGCTTCAGGCTCAATTACTCCACCCCGAGCGATGAGGAAATAGAAAAAGGCATGAAGATACTTTATGATCTTTTGTAAAGAGTAAAAAGAGGAGAATTTAATTATGGAAAACGCGAAAAAACGGGTATTCAGCGCCATACAGCCGAGCGGTCAGCTTACCCTCGGCAACTATCTCGGCGCACTTAAAAGCTGGGTGGAAATCCAGAATGAATATGACTGCATTTATTCGGTAGCCGATCTTCATGCCATTACGGTAAGACAGGAGCCGGCCGAATTCCGCCGCCGTATACTCGAAACTTATGCAATACTGCTTGCCGTCGGGGTCGATCCCGAAAAAAGCCTTGTGTTTATACAGTCGCACGTTCCGGCCCACAGCCAGCTCGCCTGGATACTTGATTGCTTTTCTCAGTTCGGCGAGTTTTCCCGTATGACCCAGTTTAAGGATAAGGCAGCAAGGCATGCCGATAACATAAATGTCGGACTTTTCAGCTATCCTGCCTTAATGGCGGCCGATATACTGCTTTATCAGGCGGATTTTGTGCCGGTCGGCAACGATCAGAAGCAGCATCTTGAAATAACCCGTACAATTGCCGAGCGTTTTAACAATGCCTATTCGCCGACCTTTACGGTGCCCGAGCCGATGATCCCGAAGGTGTGCGCAAGGGTGATGTCCCTGCAGGATCCGCAAAGCAAGATGTCAAAATCCGACTCGAATCCCAATGCATTTATTGCCCTGCTCGATACCCCCGACGATATAATAAGAAAATTCAAGCGCGCCGTTACCGACAGCGATACAAGGGTGTGCGTCGGCGAGGGAAAGGACGGCGTCAACAATCTTATAGCCATTTACAGCGCCGTTACGGGATATTCCGCTGAGGAGATCGAAAACCGCTTTGAGGGCAAGGGCTACGGCGAATTTAAACTTGCGGTAGGCGAGGCAGTGGCCGAGCATTTGCGCCCGGTGAGAGAAAAATTCGAATACTTAATGGACAATAAGGACAGCCTTGAAGCGCTTTACCGCGAAGCCGCAACGCGCGCCGAAGGTATAGCCGTAAAGACCCTTTCAAAGGTTATGAGAAAAATGGGATATATCCGCTGAAAAGGCTTTGCGGACGCAAAAAAACAAGACGGGTGTTGTCTGTTAACCGGATGAAACGCTTTAAATTTACAGGACAGCATTAAGACTGGAGTGATATATACGGTGGACTATACCGAAATTGTAATATCTACCGATGTTAAAAATCTCGATGCAGCCGAGGCAATAGCGAATATGACGGTGCCCTACGGTATTTACATTGAGGATTACAGTAATTTAGAGGATGATGTGCATACTATAGCGCATATCGATCTTATTGACGAAGAGCTGCTTTTAAAGGACCGTTCAAAGGGGCTTATTCATATTTATATAGATCCCGAGCAAAATCCCGGCGAGGCGGTGTCGTTTTTGCGCGAGAGGCTCTCCTTTAGCGGCATTGATTATGATATCGACTGCAAGGTGTGCAAGGAGTCTGACTGGGCTAACAACTGGCGCAAGTATTATAAGCCTATTAAAATAGGTAAGCGGCTTCTTGTTTGTCCGGCATGGATAAAGGACGAAAACGAGGACGACAGAAAGGTGCTGCTTTTAGAGCCCGGCATGGCTTTTGGTACGGGAGCGCACGAGACCACCCGGCTTTGCCTTTCGCTTGCCGACAGGTTTGTAAAGGGAAACGAGGAAGTGCTCGACGTCGGGTGCGGCAGCGGAATACTTTCGGTAGCGGCCCTTATTCTCGGCGCCGGACATGCCGACGCCGTAGACATCGATCCGCTCGCCGTTAAAACGGCCGATGAAAATGCGTACGATAACGGTGTAAGCGAGCGGTTTTGCGCTGTGTGCGGCGATCTTACCGATAAAATAAGCGGCAAGTACGACATTGTTTTCGCTAATATCGTCGCCGATGCGATAATACGGCTGAACGTTAATATATCCGACTTTATGAAAAAAGGCGCAAGGTATATAATGAGCGGCATTATCGACACCAGAGAGGACGAGGTCATCGCCTCGCTGCCCGAGTGCTTCGAGGTGCTTTGTATAGAAAGAGAAAACGGTTGGTCGGCCGTTTGTGCCGAGTATAAAGGGTAGACCTTAGGTGAAAAAGTATCATTTAAAAAACGGGATATATGTTTTCAGCGACGGGGCGCATAATTTCGGGACCGACGCCGTGCTCCTTGCCGATTTCGCTGCTCCGAAAAGTAGGGACAGGCTGGTCGATCTCGGAACCGGGTGCGGAATAATACCGCTTATACTAAGGGCGAGGGGACACGTCGGGAGGAGCGTCGGGGTGGACATTTCCGAAAAAGCCATAGAGCTTTGCGGATTCGCCAACGCAACAAACGGGGAAAACTCCGCCGTCGAATTTATAAACGCCGATTTAAAGGCGCTTAAAGGGATTTTGCCCTTCGGCGAGTTTGATGTTGTTACCATGAATCCGCCCTACAAGGCGGCGAACGACGGGGTCGTGTCGGAGGATAAAGAGAAATCCGGCGCCAATCACGAGGTTTTTTGTACCTTTGAGGATATTTGCAATGCCGCCGCAAAGCTTTTACGTTTCGGCGGTCGGTTTTGTATTTGTCAGCGGCCGGCAAGGCTTTGCGAGCTAATGCTTTGTATGAAAAACGCCCGTATCGAGCCTAAAAAAATGCGGCTTGTCCAGCAGCGGAAAAGCGCCGATGCCTCCCTTGTTCTTCTTGAGGGTAGATTCGGGGCGAATCCCGGGATGACCGTCCTTAAAACCCTTTTTATCGAAAACGACGAGGGCGGACAGTCGGCCGAAATGGACGAAATTCTGAAAAAGAGCTATCAGGCACAGGAGGGCTAAAAAAATGAGCGGAAGGCTTTACGTTGTAGGAACGCCAATCGGCAATCTGGGCGATATTTCTCCGCGCGCGCTCGACGTGCTGTCATCGGTCGATTTTATAGCCGCCGAGGATACCCGCGTCACCCTGAGATTGCTTAATCATTTTGGAATTAAAAAACAGCTTATAAGCTATTTTGAGCATAATAAACTTGAAAAGGGCGATATAATTGTATCAAGGCTTATTTCCGGAGAAAGCTGTGCAATTGTAACCGATGCCGGAATGCCGGTTATATCCGATCCCGGGGAGAATCTGGTTCGCCGGTGCAGACTTAGCGGAATAGATATCGAGTCGGTTCCCGGACCGAGCGCCCTTGTAACGGCGCTTGCGATTTCCGGCGTTACAGGCGGAAGATTTTGCTTTGAGGGCTTTTTGAGCGTTAATAAAAGGTCGCGAAACGAGCACCTTGATTTTCTGAAAAACGAACGGCGTACTATGATTTTTTATGAGGCGCCGCACAAGCTCAAAAACACCCTTAAGGATTTTTACGAGGTATTCGGCGGCGATCGTGAGATATCGGTTTGCAGGGAATTGACCAAAATTCACGAGCAGGTTATTCTTACGACCATCTCGAAGGCGGTCGAAATGTATAACGAAACGCCGCCGAAGGGTGAGTTTGTGTTGGTTGTAAAGGGTGCCGATGCGCCGCCTGAGGAAGATGAGACCGATTTTACGTTGGAGGACGCGGTTTCCATCGCCTTGGAAAAGGCGGAGGGCGGACTTTCGGCTTCGGCCGCCGCGAAGTTTGCGTCCCAAATTACAGGATTTAAGAAAAACGATATTTATTCTGCCATGTGCGGAAAGAAAAGTATTTAATAAAAGGGAGACGGTTATGTCGTCTGTAATCGGACGAAAAAAAGATAAGGGTGGGCATAAGGGTCGCGGATTAAAAGCCTTTGCGGCCTTGGTGTTATTGCTCACTCTTTTTTGGGCTTTTGAAAACTTCACCTTTCACATAAATGAAGCGACGGTTAAAAGCGATAAGGTAACCGAAAAAATTAAAATTGCCCTGCTTTCGGATTTACACGGAGCCGTTTACGGCAAGGATAATTCGATACTTTATAAGGCTGTTGAGAAAAAATCTCCCGATTTAATCTTTGTTACGGGAGATATGTATTCGTCTACGAGTCCCGGTACAAGTGTGCGGGTCGAGGAGTTTATCGCTTCGCTGACCGATATAGCGCCGGTTTATTTTGTGCCTGGCGAGCATGATAATAACGACGATTTCATGCGTTCGCTTGCCGAGGACGGCGTAAACGTCATGACCTACAAAACCGAAGATATAACGGTAAACGGCAACGATGTTTCAATCTACGGGATCGATAATGTCTATTTCGGCCCGAATTTTGATTTAAAGCGAGAATTTACCCTTGATAAAAACCGGCTTAATTTATTGCTTGCTCATATTCCGAACAAAAAGGCTTACAAAAAATTCGGCGTCGACATGGCCTTTTGCGGCGATACTCACGGCGGAATGATTCAGCTGCCGATAATAGGGCCGGTCGTTTTCGACGGAGAGCTTTTTCCCGAGTTAAGAGGAAACAGTGAGGAAATAACCGACAAGGGACTTTTCGATTACGGAGATTTTAAAATGTATGTTTCGGCAGGGCTCGGGAATTTTCCCGTTGCGCTCAGGTTTTTTAACCGACCCGAGCTCGACATTATAACAATTGAGCCGTAAGGCTTATGTAAGTCCGGAAAAATAATGATAAAAAAGAACAAAAGACGGAGAACAAAAATGTCCTCCGTCTTTTTTGAATTTAAAGCGCCTTTTCGAGACAGACGAGATTTATTCCGTCTAAGCCTTCAAATGTGCAGGGAATGATCCCGCTTTCGGTAAATCCGAGCTTTTTATACATGGCTCTTGCCTTGGTGTTGAGGGCGTTTGTGTCCATCCTGAGTGCCTTGCATCCGTGCTTTACGGCATATTCCTCGTAGAATTTTATAAAGGTCTTGCCGATTCCCTGTCCGGTATATTCGGGGTCGACCGAAAGGGTGTGCAGCACCATTACCTTATCCGGCTCGGCCGGAGTTTTCCAGTTGCACAGATTATATGTATCCACCTGGATTTTATTTATTATTGCGCTGGCTGCCGGCTTTTTATCGTCGGTTTCGAAAATAAACATATCGCCGCGTTTAAGGGCGGCCTCGGCGGTTTTGCGTGTGGGATATATTCCGCGCCGCCAGCCGGTCGTCTCGGCACCTGATTCTATGGCGTCGTGCACATGCTCGTAAATTAGCTCCAAGGCGTCTATGTCAGACGGCACGGCCTTTCTTATCTCAGACATTTTTCCTCCTTATTATACTCGTCATTGGCTGAATTTGCTTAAAAACAGCCTTGTGCGTTCATTTTGGGGATTGTTTATAACATCCTTTGCGTCGCCGCTTTCGATAACTACGCCGCCGTCCATAAAGATTATTCTGTCGGAAACATCGCGCGCAAATGCCATTTCGTGAGTTACAATTACCATGGTCATATCGGCTGCCGACAGGTCTTTTATGACCTTTAATATTTCGCCGGTAAGCTCCGGATCGAGAGCGCTTGTAGGCTCGTCGAAAAACAATATATCCGGGTTAACAGCCAAAGCCCTTGCAATGGCCACACGCTGCTTTTGTCCGCCCGAAAGCTCGCACGGATAGGCGTTTGCCTTGTCTTCAAGTCCGACCTTTTTAAGCAGTTTAAGAGCGGTTTCCGCCGCCTGCTTTTTGTCGTTTTTTAGCACCGAGACGGGGGCCAGCGTTATGTTTTCGAGCGCCGTCATATGAGGGAATAGATTAAAATTCTGGAATACAAGCCCGAAACGCTTTTTTATTCGCTTTATCTGCTCGCCGGTCGCATAAATCGGTTTGCCGTTTACGGTTTTTACAAGGGCATCGCCGGAATACTTGATTTCGCCACCCGAGACCGTCTCAAGCATAGTCGCGCATCGCAAAAGGGTAGATTTCCCGGACCCCGACGGGCCTATTATCGACACCGTTTCGCCCTTATCCACCTGTAACGATATATTTTTGATTATTGCAGTGTCGCCGAAGCTTTTGCAAAGATTGTTGATTTCAAGCAGCATTTTTATTCACCTCAGTTCTTGTAGTAGGCGAGCTTTTTCTCGATTCGCTCCATTATAAAGGCCACAAGGTAGTTGAATATGTAGTAAAAAACTCCGGCCGCAAGGTAGGGGAGCATATTGGTTTCTCTTGAGGCAAGCTGTTTTGAAATGGTAAACATCTCGGTAACGCCGATTGCAAAGGCAAGCGACGTGTCCTTTACAAGGGTTATTATTTCGTTGGTTATAGAGGGTAAGGCACGTTTTATAACCTGAGGAAGTATTACCTTGAAGAAGGTCTGGGTAGTAGTAAGACCGAGCACCTGAGCCGCCTCGTACTGACCCTTTTCCATCGATTCTATACTGCCGCGGTAGATTTCGGCAAAATATGCGGCGTAGTTGATAACAAAGGCAATTATTGTGGCCGGGAACATATACGACGCCGACAGCCTTATTCCGAATATAAGGTAAGGCCCGAAATAAACTATCAGCAATTGCAGCATTAAAGGGGTTCCCCGCATTATGGAAATGTAGATTTTTGTTATAATTCGTACTACGGGATTTTTGGTCATGCGCCCGAAGGAAATAATCATTCCCAGCGGCAGTGAAAACAAAAGGGTAAGAAGAAAAATCTCAAGGGTTGTAAGCATTCCCTCGCCGAGCTCGGCGGCTATTTGAAAAAAACTCATAATAAACTCCGAAAATTTTATGTGTTGAAAAAATGCCAAAACCGGCAATGCCCGAAAGCTTTGCAGCAGGCGTTGTCGGTTGGCGGTATTTTTGTGGTTTTATCGAATCTGAGCGCATTGGTTTTAATCCTTTTGCAAGGAGACCGAATCTCGCGTTTGTTCGATTATAAAGCATTTAATTAAAATTAGCAACAACATCATTGTTAATCGATGATGTTATCGCCGGCTCGTTTTGCCGAGCAATCGAAAAAAGAGGTAAAGCTACTTGATTATAACGCTGTTTTCAAGCTCCCATTTCTTGGCGATCTCGAGGAACTTGCCGTCCTTCATCATCTCGTCAAGGGTGGACTGGACCTGATCTCTTAATTCGGTATTGCCGAGCTTGAAGCCGATTCCGTATTTTTCGCTGGAGATCTTTTCGCTTAAAATTTCAAATTTATCGGCTCCGCGGCTCTTTATCTGATATTCGGCAACGCCGATATCCATTGCAACGGCGTCGGCCGCTCCGGATTCGAGGTTTAAAAAGGCGGTGTTGTATTCGGGAACGCGCTGAAGAGCTTTGAAGGAGGCTGTAAGGGCAAGAAGGGTGTCATTGTCCTCCTCGCTCGTAAGGGCCGATTCTGCCGATGAGTCGGTCTGCACAACAACGGTTTTGCCTGCAAGATCTGAAAGGGCCGATATCCCGTCGCCCTTTTTGACCACTATTACCTGTGAATTGTCAACATACGGATCGGACCAGGTGTATTTATCCTCACGTCCGTTTATGGTGAATCCGTTCCAGATGCAGTCGATCGTTCCGGAATTAAGCTCAAAATCCTTTGAGTCCCAGTCAATCGGCTTTAAATTTATCTCCCATCCCCGTCGGGAGGCGACCTCCTTTGCAAGGTCAATGTCAAAGCCTACATAGTCGTTGCCGTCCTTGTAGCCGTAGGGCGGAAAGCTTGCGTCAAAGCCTATTGTAAAGGTCTTTTTCGATGCCTGCTCGTTGCCGCAGCCTGCAAGGGCGAGCATGGCCGTTAAAACGGCAAGTATAAGTGCAATTATTCTTTTCATAATGTCCTCCGTACAACCAAGGTAAATGGTTTCTTAAATTTCGCTTTTGTATTGTAGCACATTATCACGCTAAAGTAAATAGCAATTTTAAAATTTGTCGAAAAAATGCATTGAGTCCGGTAATTTGTTTTTTTCTTTGGATAAAATGCAAAACAACAAAGTTTTTTAACGGAGCCAAGCATAGATGAATAGACTGAAAAATGAAAGAAACCTGTTTTTTGAAGGAGGAAAACATGTGATAAACGAAATAATGACATCAAGTCCTGTGTTTTTTATGGGAGCATCGTCCGGAGCCGGCTTTTACAGTTGTTTTGACGATATATATGATGCCGACAGGGGAGACAGGGCCTTTATACTGAAAGGGGGGCCCGGAACCGGCAAATCCACCCTGATGAAGCACATAGCACAGAGCCTTTGCAAAAAAGGGGAGATGTGTGAATTCGGCATTTGTTCAAGCGATCCCGAATCGCTCGACGTTGTTAGGTTTGAAAAATCCTCGGTTGTAATATGCGACGGGACCTCTCCGCATACAATGGACCCGAAATATCCCGGCGTATGCGAAAACATAGTGGCGCTCGGAGATTTTTTCGATATAAACAAGCTTAAAGAAAACGGGGATGAAATAATAGCCCTTACCAAGGTGAATTCGGCTCTTCATAAAAAGGCCGGAAGATATCTTGCGGCGGCGGCCTCCCTGGCTCAGGACAGCTATTCAATCGCCTGCAGCGCTGCCGATTCGGACGCAATAAACGCCTTTTCGCTCCGACTTACACAGGCGCTTATTCCCGAGGCTGCAGAGTCTGATGAGCCGCCGCGTCAGGTGCGCCGATTGCTTTCGGCCGTTACCTCAAAGGGACATATTTTTCTGAAAAACACCCTCGGCGTTATGTGTGACAGGGTGGTTTTAATCGAGGATGAATACGGGGTTGTCTCATCGGCCGTGATGAACAGTGTTGTGTCGGCCGCTTATCAAAACGGGTACGATACGGTGATTTGTCCGTGTCCTTTATGTCCGGCTAAAAAAATCGATCATATAATAATACCGGAATTAAGGCTCGGATTCTCGACGACGAACCGATATCTGACCGCCGGAGAGCATTGCGGCAGAATAACGCATGCGAGGCGATTTATCGATACGGAGGCGCTCAAAAAGTACCGGCAGAGGCTGAGCTTTAATAAAAGGGCCATGCTCGAATTGCTTGACGGAGCATACCTGAGCATGAAGGATGCCAAAAGCATACATGATGATATTGAGTTTTACTACACCTCGGCCATGGATTTCTCCAAGGTGGAGCAACTTGAAAAAAGGATCCTTTCTCAGATCTGAGTGTTTGTTCGCCGGTTTTCGGATATTTGTACCGTGCGGATTAAAAAGCACACGGATTAAAAATGCCGATAATTCAATCGGCCGTTTTAATACCCGGCACAGCCTAAAGATGTATTAATAATATATATGAATAATAAAACGAAGATCCCCGTCGGATACCAAAAAGCGGAATCCGGCGGGGAAACTTTTGTGTGTTTTTTAAAATTCTAAATTACGATACCGTGACCCATGTATCCGACTTCGGAAGATAGACCTTAGAAAATGACAGCTCTTCGCTTTTTGTAACCTTATGTATATCCGAAATCTTCAGCGTTTTATTGCTCTGGCGTTCAAGAATCAGCCGCCATACCGATATATTGTCATCATCGGTTTTTAGCCTGTAATAAAGCAGAATCGGGTTTTCGCTGTCGATTACCTTTATATCGGAGGCAAAGGACTTTTTGCTGTAGTTATCGGGAATGACCTGATCGCCTGTCTGGTAGCTTATTTCGCCGTCCTTATAAATGGCGAAATCGCCGAAATCAGAAGCGGAGACTTCATCCTTTATATCCTCGTCAAGCAGGGGGGATAGGGTATCCATCAGCTCCTTTGAATCCTTTTTACCGAGAAGATACTCGGCGTGCGCTTCGACGCATTCCTCGGCTAAAAGCTCATACCTCGTGTTTACCGTAACGTTATACGAGAACAGCATAAATGCGCTTACTATAACAAAGACCACCGCAACGGTAATCGTGTTTTTTATGTTGCAGTGCCTGCCTTCGGGGACGGTTTTCGGAAAGCATTTTTTTAAATTAAAAAGGATCAGCGGCACCGCGATGAGCGCCCACACGCCGATATATACCCAAAGTGTAGTTTTCATCATCTTAAAGCACCTTACTCAAAAAGTCTTTTGTACGAGGCTTTTGCGGAGAGCCGAAGATTTCCTCGGGTGTGCCTTCCTCGTAGATTATTCCTTCCTCCATAAATAAGACCCGGTCGCTTACCTCGCGCGCAAAGCCCATCTCATGGGTTACGACCACCATGGTCATTCCGCTGTCGGCAAGCTGCTTCATAACCTCGAGCACCTCGCCTACCATTTCGGGGTCGAGTGCGCTTGTAGGCTCGTCAAAAAGCATTACCTCGGGATTCATGGCGAGCGCCCTGGCAATAGCAACGCGCTGCTTTTGTCCGCCCGAAAGACGGTTCGGATATGTATCGGCCTTTTCGGCCAGACCGACGCGCTCGAGTAATTCTTTTGCCTTTGCCTCGGCATCGCTCTTGTTCATTTTAAGAACCTTTATGGGAGCTAAAGTTATATTGTCGAGCACGCTCATATTCGGAAAAAGATTAAATTGCTGGAACACCATTCCGACCCTTGTGCGGAGCGAATCGATGTTTTTTATATTCTCTATAACCGGTATTCCGTCAATAAAAATCTCGCCCTTGGTGGGCATCTCAAGCAGGTTTATGCACCTTAAAAAGGTGGATTTACCCGAGCCGGAGGGGCCGATAACGCATACGACCTCGCCCTTTTTTATATCGGCGTTTACACCCTTTAAGACCTCAAGCTCGCCGAAGTATTTATGTAAATTTTCAACCTTAATCACTTCGTTTGAGCCTTCTTTCAAATTTATTTACACCGGCCGCGAGGGTTGTTGTAAGCACAAAATACAAATACGCAACGAAAAGCGGTGCGAAGTAGGCGTCGTATGTGCCGGCTATTATCTGCATGCTGGCCTTGTTTACGTCGGTTATTGCGATGTATCCGGCGATTGACGTTTCCTTAAGAAGCACTATAAACTCGTTGCCGAGCGCCGGAAGCACGTTCTTTACGGCCTGGGGAAGTATAATGCTCAGCATGGTCTGTCTGTTGTTAAGTCCGAGCGAACGGCCGGCCTCGGTCTGTCCGCGGTCGATGGACTGAATACCGCTGCGTATAATTTCGGCGACGTAAGCCGCTGAGTTAAGTCCGAATGCAAATGAAGCGGAAACGATCGGCGGCAGAGCGTCCTGAAGAATAATATAGTAAACAATTATAAGCTGAACTACCATAGGGGTTCCGCGTATCACCGAAATATAGGCCGATGCAAAGGTGTAAAGCGCGCCCTTGCCCTTTATACGGCAGATGGCAAGCAGTATTCCGAGCACAACGCCTATTACACAGGCTATAACCGTTATTTCGATTGATACCGCAAGGCCTCTGACCAGCATCATATACCTTGAGCTTTTTATAATACTAAGGTAAAAGCTGTTTGAAAAGGCGTATATGATGTTGAAGAAAAAATCATACACGGCGGAGAAAAAGCCCATTTAAACATCTCCCGAAAAATAAGTTTAAAGGGCGGAGATAAGCCGACAAGACGGTTTGCGGGCTTTATCTCCGTCCTTGAAAATTTGCTGTAAAGGATTACTTCTCAGGTGCTACGTCAGCGTCGGCCGACTGGTCAGCGCCCTGATCATCGATGTAATTCGAGATTATCTCATCTACCTTGCCGGAAGCCATAAGCTCCTTAAGAGCGCCGTTTATTTTGCCGAGCAGCTCGCTGTCGCCCTTTTTAACGGCGAGAACGTATTCCTCGGCGTCAAACTGTCCGTCGATGAGCTTGGTGGTGCTGTATTTGTTGGCAAGAACCTTGGCGGGAGCGTTATCGATAACAACCGCATCGAGATTTCCGTTTACAAGATCCTGAACGGCAAGCATGGCGTTGTTGTAGCCCCTTACGTTCTGTTCGCCGCAGATTTCGGCGGCAACGGTAAGTCCGGTGGTGCCGGTCTGTCCGCCGACACTCTTGCCCTTTAAGTCTTCCTTGGTGGCTATTGTGCTGTCGGCAGGAACAATTATGCTCTGGCTTGCATTGTAGTAGGTGTCGGAGAAATCCATGCTTTCGGCACGGTCGGGATTTGCGGTAAGTCCGGCAGCAATGCAGCTTATGGTCTGGATATCAAGAGCGTTGGGAAGGGCTTCGAAATCCATGTTCTTTATTTCGATTTCCATGTCGAGCTTATCGGCGATGGCACGCATGATGTCCATATCAATGCCGACAAACTTATCGTTTTCGATGTACTCAAAGGGGGAGAATTCGGCGTTGGTGCCGACTATAAGCTTCTGCTTTGCGGTCGACGATGTCTGTGATCCGGAATTCTCGTTGTCCTTTTTGTCTCCGCATCCGGCAAAGCAGGAAAGAGCCATGAGCACTGCCGTTACCAGTGCTGCAATTTTTAAATAGCGTTTCATTGTATAAAATCTCCTTCAAATCGTTTAATTTACATTGATTATACATCCGTTTTTCAAAAAGTCAAGCCTTTTTACGTATTTTTATTTAAAAAAATGCAAAAACAATGAATAATATGCATTTTTTATGCATTTAGCCGTTATTTACTTGATTTTAAGCGGAAGTAAGGGTAAAATAGGTTAGGAAAATTAGAATTTAAAAGTATCATTGGCCGGGAAAAGGCGACTTGCGAGGGTGATTTTTTGTTTTTCAATCGAAAAAATAAGAAGAAAAATACCGACAGCGAACGAATTCTCGAAAAGATCAACGGCCGTTCGATAAAATATGCATCTGCCCGCGATGAGTACGGAGTGGAATGTATAATATGTAAAGACGGCCGCATTATTGTAACCGAAAGCGAAATTGTTGTTCGCTGCGGCGCGGGCGATGTTTTTTGCGTTGCGCGCGAAACGGCGGCGGTCGGTGAGCTGATGAGCCTGGAGGGTGTAAGGATCGAAGGCGAAAAGGACGGGACAAGACGGTGCGTCACTGCCTTTTACACCTATTACAGGAAATGACCCGGCTTAAAAAAGCTGATTACGATAATCAAATGCGGTAATTAATAATAAACCAAAAGCGGTGACATAATAATGTATAAACAAAAAAGGGTACTGGCGATACACGATATATCCTGCGTCGGGAAATGCTCGCTTACCGTTGCGCTGCCGATAATTTCGTCCGCCGGCGTCGAATGCAGCGTGCTTCCGACGGCTGTTTTATCTACCCATACCGGCGGATTTAAGGATTATACCTTTAACGATCTGTCGGATGATCTTCTGCCGATATGCCGCCACTGGAAGAGTCTCGGCCTTCATTTCGATGCGATTTATACCGGCTTTCTGGCAGGGCCCGAGCAGGTCGATACGATATGCGAGATAATAGATATGTTTGCCGGGGAAGATACCATGGTTGCCGTTGATCCCGTAATGGGCGACAACGGACGGCTGTATTCCTCATTCAAAGGCGATTTTCCGGAGAAAATGACCGGGCTTTGCAAAAAAGCCGGTATTATAACCCCGAATCTGACCGAGGCGTGTATGATGCTCGGTGAAAAATACACCGACGGCTTGTCGGAGGATAAAGCTGCGGTCGACAGCATTCTCGCCGCGCTTTGCGAGAATATGGAGAGTGATGTCGTGCTTACCGGGGTGCAAAGGAGCGTGTCCCTCCTCGGCGCTGCATGGCGGACGGTTAAGGGCGAAAAGGGCGTGTACTGCTCCGAGCGGATTAAGGGGATGTATCATGGCACGGGCGATGTTTTTGCCTCCTTGCTGGTTGCCTGTATGATAAGGGGAATACCCTTACCGTGTGCGGTCGAAACTGCGGTGGATTTTACCGAGGAGGCCGTGAGGGCTACCAAGGAGATGGGGACCGATCCGCGGTACGGCGTTGATTTTGAAAGCCTTCTTGCCGATTTTGCACTTACGGTAAAAAAACTTTGCGAATAACCGGAATAAGCAAACGGTGAAAGAATACTGTCAACTTAACCGACGTAAAGCTTTGCAAAATGCACCAAGTGCGGCTGTAATAATGCCGATTAATATGCTTTATATTATGATTTTCGACTGATTTTCCGGCTGCCGAGTTAAGAAACGCAAGTGTATTTTGTCGTTATTACTTTCGGGCGGCGGAGGACTTTGTATCGAAAGTCAAAAAAGGTCAAATAAATGTTACACTTTGTTCATATTTACCTATTGACAAGAGTTGCACACAGTGGTAAATTATAACCATGGTTAGCACTCGTGGTGTTAGAGTGCTAAAGGGGGTTTGGCTTATGCAATTAACACCGAGACAGATGAAGATTCTTTCGGCCGTGGTTGAGCTTTATATACAGACCCTTGAGCCGGTCGGTTCAAAGGCGGTTTGCGATATGCTCGATAACGCCTGTTCGTCGGCCACCGTGCGAAACGAGATGAGCGCTCTTTGCGAAAAGGGGCTAATCGTCCAGCCGCATACCTCGGCCGGTAGGGTGCCGTCGCAAGCAGGCTACCGTATTTACGTCGATCGGCTGATGGGACGGTACAGGCTCAGCGCTCACGATATGGAATATATCGACTCGCTGATTCCGCGGCGTTTTGATTCGCTCGAACAGCTTATGGAGGATGCAGGCCGTGCTCTTTCACGGCTTACCGATTGCGCTTCCTTTTCCACCACGCCGGCGAGCGACAGTCTTGTAATTAAGAATATTGAGCTTTTCCCGGTTTCTCAGAGCAAGTATCTGCTTGTAATGTTAATGGAGCCCGGAGTGCTTAAAAACCGGCTTTGCAGGAGTGAATTTTCCCTTTCGCGCGATATGCTTGAGCGTTTTTCGAACGCCCTTTCGGAGTGCTATAAGGGAAAAAGCCTCGGCGACATAAATCCGGCGTCGGTTCAGGCGGCGGCCGTTTCGCTCGGAAGCGATATGATCCCGTTTTTATCGGTTGCGGAGAATTTTTTAATCGCCGCAAAGGAGGCGTCGTCGGCCCGTCTTATGCTGGGCGGACAGGAGCACCTGTTTGTTAAAAGGGAATTGTCTCCCGAGAGCGCCCACAGAATTTTCGATGCGATAACCAGACGCGACGTGTTGCTCGGGCTTTTGTCGGGACTCAGAGAGCGCGTAAGCATTCTTTTCGGAAACGAAACGGGACAAAGCGATCTCGACAGCGCCGGTATAATTTCATCGGTTTACGAGGTCGGCGGTAAAACGCTCGGGCGCATCGGAATAATCGGTCCGGTAAGAATGGATTACATTCATATAATACCGAGCATTGAATATTTTGCAAAGTCTTTGGGAAACAGTCTTGAGGACTCGGTCAATAATGACGATTGGAGCTGAAAAAATGGCTGAAAAAAAGAAAAAAACAACGTCGGCCGAAAGGTGTGCCGATCACACCGCAAAGTCAGACGGAAAAAATAAAAAAAGCGTCGATGCAGCCGATAAAAAGGTGACGGATGCCATAGCGGAGGAAGAGCTGACCCTGCCGGAAAACGAGCGGATCGAGACACTCGAAAAGGAGCTTGCCGAGCAGAAGGATCTGTTTTTGCGCAAGGCGGCCGAGTTTGAAAACTACAAAAACCGCACTCGCCGCGAGGCCGAGCGGATAGGCTCGGACAGCCGTGCGGCGGTGATCAAAAAGCTGCTGCCGGTCATTGATAATTTTGCAAGAGCGAACGAAAATCCCGATGTGTCCGACGGCGATTATCGCAAGGGGGTCGAAATGACCATTCGCCAGTTCGAAGGCATCATAAAGGATATGGGGGTTGAGCAGATTAACCCGGTTGGCGAGGTTTTTGATCCCACGCTGCATTATGCGGTTTCTCAGACCGAGGATGAAAGCCTCGGCAAAAACACCGTTTCGGCCGTTATGCAATGCGGCTACAAAATGGGCGATAATATAATAAGACCTGCAATGGTGGCGGTCGCAAATTGCGACTGACCGTAAAAATAAATTTTATAATTATATATTGATTCGGAGGAATATATTATGTCAAAGATTATAGGAATTGACCTTGGTACAACAAATTCATGCGTAGCGGTTATTGAGGGCAGCGAGCCGGTCGTAATAGCCAATGCCGAGGGCGCCCGTACTACACCTTCGGTAGTTGCCTTCAAGGGTAATGAGCGTCTTGTAGGCCAGGTTGCAAAGCGTCAGGCCATAACCAACCCCGACCGTACAATTTCTTCAATCAAAAGGGATATGGGTACCGATCGCAAGGTCCATATCGACGGAAAGGATTACACTCCGCAGGAGATTTCCGCAATAATTCTTCAGAAACTTAAAACCGACGCCGAAGCATATCTCGGCGAGAAGGTCACCGAGGCGGTAATCACCGTTCCGGCTTACTTCACCGACGCTCAGCGTCAGGCTACAAAGGATGCCGGTAAAATAGCCGGACTTGAGGTTAAACGTATAATCAACGAGCCGACGGCGGCCGCTCTTGCTTACGGTATTGATAAGGAGAACGATCAGAAGGTCATGGTATACGACCTCGGCGGCGGTACCTTCGATGTTTCGATAATCGAAATGGGCGACGGCGTTCAGGAGGTTCTTGCAACGGCCGGTAACAACCGTCTCGGCGGCGATGATTTCGATAAACGTATAATGGACTGGATAGTCGATAACTTCAAAAAGGAAAACGGTATCGACCTTTCGGGCGATAAAATGGCCATGCAGCGCATAAAGGAGACGGCCGAAAAGGCTAAGATCGACCTTTCGGGCATGACCTCGGCCGAGATAAATCTTCCCTTTATAACGGCCGATGCAAACGGACCCAAGCACTATGAGACCACCCTTACAAGGGCGAAGTTCAACGAGCTTACGGCCGATCTGGTAGAGGCCACAATGGGACCGGTTCGCCAGGCGCTTTCCGATTCCGGGCTTTCTACCTCTCAGATAGACAAGGTGCTTATGGTCGGCGGTTCGAGCCGTATTCCGGCCGTTCAGGAGGCTGTAAAGAAGTTTATAGGCAAAGAGCCGTTTAAAGGCATTAACCCCGACGAGTGCGTTGCCGTAGGCGCTGCAATTCAGGGCGGCGTGCTCGGCGGCGACGTAAAGGGCATGGTGCTTCTTGACGTTACACCGCTTTCTTTGGGCGTTGAGACCATGGGCGGCGTCAGCACCAAGGTTATAGAGAGAAACTCCACCATTCCTACCAAGAAGAGCCAGATATTCTCCACCGCTGCCGACGGTCAGACCTCGGTTGAAATTCACGTTCTGCAGGGCGAGCGCGAGTTTGCAAGGGACAATAAAACACTCGGCGTGTTCCATCTTGACGGAATCGCTCCGGCTCCCCGCGGAATTCCGCAGATCGAGGTTACCTTTGATATCGACGCGAACGGCATAGTTCATGTATCGGCCAAGGATCTCGGCACCGGCAAAGAGCAGTCCATAACCATAACCTCCAACACCAACATGTCCAAGGAGGATATCGAAAAGGCCGTTAAGGATGCCGAGCAGTATGCCGCTGAGGATAAAAAACGCCGTGAGGATGTCGACACAAGGAATAACGCCGATCAGATGGTCTACCAGTGCGAAAAGACCGTAAGCGAAATGGGCGACAAGCTTGACGAGGGCGAGAAAGCCGGCGTTCAGGCTAAGATTGACGCTACCAAGGAGGCTTTAAAGGGCGAGGATATCGAAGCCATAAAGAAGGCGTCCGAGGAGCTCCAGCAGGAGATCTACAAGATTTCCGAAAAGGTTTACAAGGCAGCTCAGGAGGCAGCGGCGGCCAATCAGGCGGCCGGAAATACCGACTCCGGCGCGGGTGCAAAGGATAACGGCGGCTCCAATGTCTACGACGCCGATTATAAGGACGTAGACGAAAACGGCAACGCAAAATAATATTTAATCGCTATATGCATCAAGGGGCGCTCTTTTTAACGGAGCGTCCCAAGGTGCATAAACTTGATTTTACGGGGGAAATACCTTTTGGCTGACAAGAGAGATTATTATGAGGTGCTCGGAGTTGACCGGAGCGCTTCAGACGATGAAATAAAAAAAGCATATCGCAAGCTTGCCAAAAAATATCATCCGGACTTAAACCCGGGCGATAAAGAGGCGGAGGCAAAGTTTAAAGAGGCCAATGAAGCATATGAAATGCTGTCGGATTCCGCAAAACGCGCAAGATACGACCAGTTCGGCCACGCCGGGGTCGATCCCTCATACGGAGCCGGAGCGAGCGGCGGCGCCGGCGGATATAACGTCAATGTCGATTTCGGAGATTTCGGAGACATAGGCGACATCTTTTCGAGCTTCTTCGGCGGCGGCGCCGGCAGAAGCAGAAGAAATCCGAACGCTCCGCGTCAGGGTGCCGATATTTCCGCCAGTGTGGTTATATCCTTTGAGGAGGCGGCCTTCGGTTGTCAAAAAGAAATAAACGTAACGCGTATTGAGGAATGTGCGACCTGTCACGGAACGGGTGCCGCCGAGGGATCATCTCCAAAAACCTGCCCGGTGTGTCACGGCAGCGGTACCGTAAACGAGCAGCAGAGAACCCCCTTCGGCGTTATGCAGACCCAGCGTGTTTGCTCAAACTGCCGCGGAACTGGTAAGATTATCGACAATCCCTGCCGGACTTGTGCCGGAAAGGGCAAGGTCAGAAGAACCTCAAAACAAAAGGTCAACATTCCGGCCGGTATTGACGACGGACAGACCTTTGTTATAAGGGGCGGAGGAGACGCCGGATCAAACGGCGGACCGAGCGGCGATCTGGCCGTTAATGTTTCGGTACGTCCCCATCCGGTGTTTGAACGCCGGGGATATGATGTGTGGTGCGATTTTCCGCTTTCCTTTTCACAGGCGGCTCTCGGTGCCGAAATAACCGTCCCGACCATTGACGGAAACGTCAAATACAACGTCCCCGAGGGGGTTCAGCCGGGCGATATATTCAAGCTCAAAGGCAAGGGAATAAAGCGCATAAACGGCTCAGGCAGGGGCGACCAGTATGTCAAGGTGACGGTTGAGGTGCCCCGCGGACTTAATGAAAAGCAAAAGGAAGCGATCCGCCAGCTTGATGAGGCCTTCGGTGACTCGAATTACAAAAAGCGCCGTTCGTTTTTTGATAAATTCAAGGACAAATAATTAAATTATTCTATTTTTAAATTTTTGGTTTTTTCGGAGGGGCATATGCGGCTATTATACGGTTTTTTGCCTGCAATATCGGATACGGCAGTCTACATAAGCTTAGGGTTGTCGGTTGTTTTGCTCGTAATACTACTTGTTTTACTGGCGGCGGTTTTGTCGTTTCGCCGGCGTGTTGACGAGCTGCAAAAGAATTCATCGTCCGCCGATATTCGCTTAAGGCTTGAGGAATCCGACCGCAATACCAGGGAAGAATTTGCGAGGGGACGGGAGGAGACCGCCAAACGTCTTGACAGTATGAATGCCCTTATAAGGGAAATGCAGAGTGAGAACAACCGCAGTAACGAAAAAATTGCCTTAAGACTTAAAGAATCGGTCGGCGAATTACAGCTGAGCAACGAGAAAAAGCTCGATCAGATGCGCGAGACGGTCGACGAAAAGCTGACCGCTACCTTAAAGGAGCGGATTTCTTCAAGCTTTGAAATAGTCGGAAAGCAGCTCGAAAGCGTTAATAAGTCTATCGGCGAAATGAAGGAGATTGCCGACGATGTCAGCGATCTTCAAAGGGTGCTTACAAACGTTAAAGCACGCGGAACATGGGCCGAGGTACAGCTCGGCAACATCCTGAGCGAAACGCTTACTCCTTCCCAGTATGTTACAAATGTTTCAACCAAGAAAAACGGCGACGCCGTAGAGTATGCAATAAAAATACCGTCGCGTTTTGAGGACGGTACGGACGTGCTGCTGCCTATTGACAGTAAATTTCCACAAGAGGATTACATACGTCTTGTAGAGGCGGCCGAACGTGCCGATAAATCCGGGGTGGAGGAGGCGCTCAAAGCGCTTGATATCCGCATTAAAAACGAGGCGAAAAAGATATACGACAAGTACGTCGAGGTGCCTGTAACGACCGATTTTGCCATTATGTTTTTGCCGACCGAGGGGCTTTACGCCGAGGTTATGCGAAGAGAAAGCGTTGTGCAGGAGGTACAGCGCCGGCATATAATGATATGCGGACCGACAACGATAACGGCCTTTTTAAACACCCTCAGCATGGGCTTTAAGACCATTGCCATCGACAAAAAGGCGGCGGAGGTCTGGAAGGTGCTCGGTGCGGTCGGACAGCAGTACGAGAAGTTTACGGCTCTGGTTGCAAGGGCCAAGAAGAATATCGAAACGGCCGGTAAGACCCTGGATGAGATCGATCACAGGAATTCGATAATAGGCAAAAAGCTTAAAAACGTCGAGCGTATATCGGGTGAGGAAGCGCAGGCCATCCTCGGTATCGACAGCATGAGCTCGGCCGAATACGGGGAAGACACCGAAGCGGACGAAGGCTGATTGCCGATAACGGCGGTGTAATTAAAGGATTGTACCGGATAGTGATTGCTCGGTTACGGCAGATTAGAGTTAAACGAAACCCCATGCGGTGCTTTGCCATGTCGTACGCTGTCGGTGTTTTTTGAGTGTAGAATATATGAAAAAACGGATCCGTTTTACCTTTTGGTAACGGATCCGTTTTTTTGTTTCGGAAACCACCGGCTATGCCGGTGGAGGCATCCCGTAAAAAAAGCTTTAGCTTCAAGCATCGAGCGAAGCGAGTCGAGAATAACAATCCAAAAAATTCGTATGCACTCGATAAAAACGCCTGATGCCCGTTTACGGGCGGCGGGGCATTTGATGCAAGTGAAAAATCATTCAGTGCATCTTTAGATGCCAGCCGGTAAAAAGCCCTTCTAGGGCTTAATCAAGCCGCCGGCTTAGCCGGCGGTCATGACTTTTTGTTTTTGTGCCGGCAAAAGCAAACTTGTGTATTGTCTTTTGTAACACAATAATACTTGTGTTTTACCAGATAGGGACGAACCGCCCCAAAAGCGCCCTTTTTCCGCCATACGCACTTAAAAAATCTTGAAATACGCGAGTATATCAGCGGTTTTTTAAATACGTCTGACTGAAAAATTACATCTTTTCAGGTGCATAGCAGTTTTGTCGTGGTAAAATTTCTTTTTATCAAAGACGGAAAACGAAGCAATACTGCCGTATTACAAGGCTTTCCGGCAAAGAGAAAAAGGAATTTTACCCGCCAAAACCGATTTGTACCTATCTGGTACAACACTTTATTGAAATTTATACTTGACTTTTTAATCGGCTTAATATACAATTTCAAAAACTTCTTAATATGCAACAGACCGATATATAAAAACGCGGTTTTAAAGTATTATTTTTTTGCAAAGCTATGCCAGAGCGGAACGCAGACGGCGCAGATTACGGCTCCGATAATCGACAGGACGGTCCACATGCCTGCGGTCGCCCCCCAGCCGCTTTTTTCGGCTATGGCCGAAAAGCCCCATGTTGATATTCCGCTGCCTATGTAGGTGCAGGCGTTAAGCGTTCCGGAAATCAGCGATATATGCCCGTATTTTTTGAAATGAGCCGGGACCATGCCTATAAGTATCAGGTTTATCCCGTGCATACATCCGGTAACCAGCGTGCACATGGCGGCGCTTGCAAAGGCCGTTTTAAGGGGCGAAATAACATACAGAACAAAGGCGCACACCCCCGAAAGCAAGAACATTAAAAGGGAACAGGTCAGCGGATTTTTAAGCACCTTTTCGTACAATAGTGATGCGAGCCGAATGCTGATTATACTGAAAATCGGCAGGGCGGTTCCCGTCAGTATTGAAGAGGTGTCCTTAAGATTGCAAGTCTCGCTTATGAATACCGGAGTCCAGGCGGTAACCCCGTCGCGAAGCGCCCCCTGCACTATTATCGCCGCCATTATAAGCCATATAACCGGCATCAGAAAGGCATTTTTTACGGTGTATGTGCTTTCTTCGGAGTTTTGATCGATCGAGGGAAAATCGGGCACATCGGGGCAGCGGATGATCCATATTGCCGCCATAATTACACCGCATATTCCCGAAAAAACAAAAACGCTTTGCCATGAACATAGTGTTATAAGCAGCGGAGCGGTAAGGTACAGCGCTATGTTTCCGAAGGAGCCGCCCCAGGTTACTGCAACGGTTGCACGTTTGTATTTTTTGGAGCTTAAGGTGCTTACCATAATGCGTACTATGGGTGGCCACATAAAGGCCTGAGCGAGGCCGTTTGCACACCACATTGCCGTAAGTATACCGGGCGACTGCATACAAAACAAAACGGTGAAATTTATAATTGACGATACACAAAGCCCCGAAAAAACCAGCAGTCGCGGCTGAATACGGTCGCCGAAAACACCGCTTATTATCTGTCCGGCGCCGTAAGCAATAAGACTGCCGGTTACAGCGAGCGATAAAACACTTTGCGAAACCTCAGCCCTGTCTATTATCGCCGCCATTGCGACGCTGAGGCTGTTTCGCGTTACGTAGCTTACAAAATACGCCGCCGCGAGCAAAAAAACCGGTGATGTATTACACTGCTTAAAGCAAAATGCATGCCGCGTCATATAAGGCTTTTGCCTTCCCAGGTGTCGTTCGGCTCGGTGTCGAGCAGTTTGGCGACGGTGGGAGCTATATCTATAATGTTGGCATTTTCAATTATCTTGCCTTTTTCAAACGGCTTGCCCTCTAATATAATCGGAATGGTCATATCCTCAGGCATATCGGTACCGTGCATGCGCGCGTGTCCGCCGTGATCGGCCGTTACAATAACGCAATATTCGTCGCCGAGGGATTTGCGTATGCGGTTAATGCAGTCCCACGACGAATGTACGGCGGTCATGTATTCGTCCGACATCCAGGTGTAAGCATGGCCGGCCTCATCGACCCATCCGAGATATACAAAGGAAAAGTCAGGCGAGTGTTTTACTATGTATTCGATCGCATTTTCGGTAACGGCGAGATTGCTTTCTTCAAAGCCGTGGCCGTATCCCGAGCAGAAGTAGGAGAAATCAAGATATCCGGGACGGGAAAGATCGCGAAGCTCCTCCCAGTTGTAAAAAAATGCGCAGTGCTTTTTGTTGTCGCCGAGCTGTTCGCAAAGGCCCTTTACGGGACGGACCTGAGGCATATAAACGTTGGTTGTGGTGCCGTGACGCTCAGGGGTTACGCTGTGGAAAAGCGACATATGGCAAGGCAGGGTTACCGAGGGCAGCACGGTGGTGCCTTTAAGACAGACGCTCGAGTTTTCAAGCATATCGCGGGCCTCGGGCAGATCGGATATTGCGTCCGGCCTCATTCCGTCAACCAAGATCAAAACAACTTTCATAAATGTTCCTCTTTTCCTGTTATTAAACTTATTCCGCTTTCGGAATAAAGCTCGGTTATCTGTTCCGAAATTTCCGAGTCGGTTATGTATCTGTACTCGCTTTTGGTTTCGGAAACGCTGTAAAGTGCCCGATGTTCAAATTTTGAACTGTCGGCGAGTATAAAAACCTCGTCGGAATTGGAAATAAGGAGCTTTTGAAGCGGGCATAATTCCTCCAGATGGTCGCATATCCCGTTTTTCAGCGAAACGGCATAGGGGAATATAAAGCATTTTTGCATATTGAGTCTTGAAAGTGTGTCCTCCGTTACGGTGCCGTAAAAGGCGTGTTCGTATTCGTAATAGCGTCCTCCGCAAAGTATCACATTGAAATTTTTGTGCCTGTAAAGCTCTTTAAAAACGTCAAGCGATGAGGTTATTACGGTGAGGTTGCAAAAGTGTTTTTTCAGCTCGTTTGTAAAATACATCGCCGTACTGCCGACATCCATTCCTATTATATCTCCCTCGTTTATAAACGAGACGGCGGTGGCGCAAAGTTCTTCTTTAAGCTTATCGTTTTCGGATAAACGGTAATTAAGGTCCTTAAGCGGTTTGGTTTTGCATGCCGACACCGCACCGCCGTGCACTCGCTGTAAAAGATTGTTTTTTTCCATTGCGAGAAGGTCGCGGCGTATGGTTTCAATCGAGACCGTGAATATATCCATAAGCTCCTTGACCGTGACTGCTCCGTTCTTTTCCAAAAGCTGTTCTATTTTATTCTGCCGTTCCTGCGCAAACAAATCCAACCAACTCCTTACGATTCCACATTATAAACCGTTTTACCGTGTGTGTCAAGCACATAGTATATATTTTTTCGAAAATTATTAAAAAATAGAGAGGTGGATGTTATGTCAACCGTAAAAACAATCTATGCCGGCAGCGTTGCAAAGCTCGACAGCAACGTTTTCACCGGAGGAGGAACCGATGATACCGCCGCGTTGCAGGCCGTTCTTGATACGGCGAAGGATAACGGAGGTGTACATCTCATAATGGACGGCGCCGCACTTGTAAGCGGACTGGTCGTTTATTCCGGAACCACTATTGAGGCGCTCAATAAAAACTGCGGATTTTTCCAGAAGGCCGGCTCCAACCGCTCGATTGTCACCAATGCCGACTGGCAGCGCGACGAGCGAAATGTGCGCAATATCTCTCTTATAGGCGGAACCTACAATCAGGATTGCACAAATCAGCTCCACCACGTGGATGCAACGCCGGAAATGAAGGGCGCTAACTGCTTTGAGGGGATACACGGCGTGTGCGCGCTGGAATTCTGCGGCGTTGAAAATCTGCTTGTGCGCGATATTGACATACTTGATTTTCGTACCTATGCCTTTATGCTTACCAACTTCAAAAGGGCGACTATTGAGGATGTATGGATCGATCTTCCGCACCGTATGCATGCCCAGAATCAGGACGGTTTTCATTTTTGGGGACCCGGTCAGTTTTTGACGGTTCGCAATGTGGGCGGTAAGGTCGGCGATGATTTTATGAACATAGGTCCGGACGAAGGAGATTTAAAATCCGATATAACCGACGTTATTGTCGACGGAGTCTTTTTGGATGACGCCGATCAGGCCATACGCATTCTTTCGAGAGGAACGGGTCTTGTCGACCGCTGCACCATCCGCAATGTTCACGGATCGTACCGCAGCTTCGGATTTTATATAAACAGCTGGTTCCCCGATGTGACCGCCGGAAATTTCGGCGACATATTTATAGAAAATGTTAATCTTACCCATACCGAGCCGAACTATGATTACCGTCCGCCCATGCTGTTTTCGGTCGGTGGGGATATACGCTGCCTGACCCTTAAAAACATACGCCACGAATATCCCACGGATAACCGTGTAATTGGGGAATTCGGACTGCCGTTTTATGCGACGACACCTCTTACCGTAGCCGATTACGAATATCCGGGACAGGTCGATCATGTTATTAAAAACCTTATTATCGACGGTGTAACCGTAATTGAAAACAGTGATTCCGAGAATATGGATAAATTTGCGGTTTACGGACATATAGGAAATATGATAGTAAAAAATGTCCTGTCGGTAAAGGACGAGGGTGTTTCCCGCTCGGGCGATATAATAAAGATCGAAAAACCCGGCAGTGTCGATACACTTATTGTCAACAATGTATTTTCCGTAGGGAACAATAATGTAATATCCGGTAAGGAAGCCGTATCCGAGCTGTTGCAGTCGGAGATTATCGAAAAGTAAATAATAAGCGTGTCTGAAAGCTTAAAAAATGAAAAAGTGTTGTATCGACCGGATACAGCACTTTTTTTATATAAAAATTTAAAGGTAATAAAATTTGCATTTTAGTCCGTTTAATCATTTTTTTCACTTAAATATATTGTGCCGGTTATGCGCAAATTATAAGTAAAGCTTTAAAAAAATAAAGCCGTTAAAACAGTCAACAATAAAACGGAAGGGATATATTGCCTTATAAATGCTGCGCCGCAAGGAATCAAGCGCATCTCGGTGCAACACAGGCAAAAACGGAGGTGAAAAAATGAACGAAAAGACCATTGTAAGGGCTTTGTGCTGTATTTTATCGCTGCTTTGCGCCTTGAGCTATATGTGCGCCGCTTTTGTTTACGACATTATTCCCGATACGGTAACGGTAAGCGATAATAATGAGAATATAGCCTTTAGCAGGGAGCTCGGCATAATTATATCCGACAATTCAAAAAACACGGCCGGAGCGGCCTACGATACAAAGCTGTCGCAGAATCAGAAAAGCTCGCTTATGCTTTTCGGGATTATACCGGTAAAACAGGTTGAGGTTGAAAGAAACAGTAACACCGTGATCGTAGGCGGAAAGCCCTTCGGACTCGAGATATTTTCAAAGGGAGTAATGGTGGTAGGAACCATGACGGTCGAGACAAAGGAGGGAAGGTCGGTCGATCCCTCGCAAAAGGCCGGAATAAAAACCGGGGATATCGTGCTGAAAATAAACGGTGATGAGGTTTCGTCCAATGCCGATATTTCCCGCATTGTCGGACAAAGCGGCGGAAATCCGCTTGAATTTTTAATAACCAGAGAGGGAAGGCAGATGAATTTAAAGCTCATACCGGTTAAATCCGCCGACGGGAAATACAGGGCCGGAATATGGGTTCGTGATTCGTCGGCCGGAATAGGAACCATGACATTTTTTGATGAGACAAGCGGCGTGCTCGCCGGGCTCGGCCATGCGGTGTGCGACGTCGATACCGGAGGAATTATACCGATTTCCTCTGGACAGATGTTTTCGGCCGTTATTGATTCGGTTAAAAAGGGACAAAAGGGGACGGCAGGACAGCTTATCGGTCATATGATCTCATCAAAACCCCTCGGAGAGCTTTATATAAACTGCTCCATCGGCGTGTATGCAAGCAGCGAGGGCAAAACGGCGGTCGGCGAGCGTGTAAATGTTTTGTCATCGCCGGAGATATCGCCCGGCCCGGCTCAGATACTGACCACCGTATCGGGAGATACGCCCGAGCTTTACGACTGTGTTATAGAGACCGTAAACTACAGCTCCAAAAGCTCAAATAAGGATATGGCCATACGTATAACCGACCGGCGATTGCTTGATACTACCGGCGGAATAGTGCAGGGAATGTCGGGCAGTCCGGTGCTTGTAAACGGGGAGCTGGCCGGGGCGGTGACCCATGTTTTTGTCAACGATCCTACCAAGGGCTACGCTGTTTTTGCCTGCAGAATGCTCTCGATGGCGCGCTCAAACGGCGAATTTGCGGATGAGAAGGCAGCTTCGTAAATTTTTCGGAGGGCTTTCAGGGCGGCAGTTTTTAGGTGTTGCTTTTACTGCCGCCGTGTTTTTTGTGGGAATATGTATGTTTGTGTTATTGTCATGATTTTAACAAGATATAACAGTAATTAGCTATTGACATAAATTACAAATTATGGTATTATCTTATCGGCAAATAAAAATATTAAGGAGAATAAAAATGGAAAACAAACTAAAAGTATTAATTGCCGATAATACCGCTGAATTTGGATATCCCTGCTCAAATCTGCTGAAAACCTACGGTATGGAGGTGATTATGTCGCCCAAGGACGGAGAAATGCTGTTATCCCTTATAGACAAAAACTCGCCCGATTTTGTTATAATGGATGCTTTCATGCCTAAGATGGATGCCCTCGCCGTGCTTAAAAAATTCGGCTCAAGGAATTCCTCGTCCAACCCTATGTTTATGGTCGTTTCCAACAGCGCCAATCCCCGTTTGGAGGAGGAAATACTTTCATCCGGAGCGGTTTATTATATGATAAAGCCCGTTTCCTTCGAAATGCTGGCCGAAAGGGTAGCCCAGCTTACGGGTTGGAAACAGTCGACAGGAAAAAGCCGCGCTCAGGGGGGCGAGGTCAGCGAAAATGATTTGGAGCTTATGGTCACCGAAATAATTCATCAGATAGGCGTGCCGGCCCATATAAAGGGATACCATTATTTAAGGAGCTCGATTATAATGTCGGTAAGGGAGCCGGAGATTTTAAATTCCATTACCAAAAAGCTTTATCCGGACGTTGCCGAGCTTTACTCGACCACTCCGTCGCGGGTAGAGAGAGCTATACGGCATGCGATTGAGGTAGCATGGGACAGAGGCGACATAGATGTTCTTAATTCGTATTTCGGCTTTACAATACATAACGGGCGGGGCAAGCCCACCAATTCGGAATTTATAGCAATGATATCAGATAAGCTAAGACTGAGATTAAAGGCGGCTTAAAAATACTTTGAGTGAACAGCCGGATACCAATGCGGCTTTACCCGATTTTGCCTTTTCTCCGATGAATTATTGAGGTTTTTGTTATTGCCGGAAGAACTATTGCTTAAACGGCGAAACTCAAAAAACAGGGGATTTATATATTTTTCAGTCGCATGGTCCGGCCGATATATTTTATAAACAAGAATTAAAAATTAAAAACGCGCGGTGAGGCTTTTGCTGTGTCTCATCGCGCGTTTTTGGGTTGTTTAAAAAATAAAAGTTAAGCGGTTTTAAAAAAGTAAAATCCTTTATACTTGCGGTTTTACCGATTCAAAAACCAGATATTATCGGTGAAAAACTCTTTTTTATCAAGATAAAAAAGCCGGCTGTAAGCTTCGTCCGACGGTACCGAAAACAGAACCCTTTCAGCGCATAAGGCCTGATAGGGATATTTTTCCCGATCGTTACGTTTGCCGTATTTCGGGTCGCCTATAAGCGGATGGCCTATGCTTGCAAGATGAGCCCTTATTTGGTGCGTACGGCCGGTTATAAGGTGTATTTCGAGTAAGGATATGCCGTTTTTGTAGTCCTTAACGGTGTATTCGGTGATTATTTTTTGTCCGTCGGAGTCGTTTGATACCGTCGATATATTCGTATCCTCATCCTTTTGTATGTAGCCGACAAGGGTGTCGTTTTGTTTTGGCATTTTCCCCTTTGCAAGGCAGACGTAATATTTTGATATCTGCCGCTGCTTGATAAGCGAGTTTATAATCCTCAGGCTTTCGGCGTTCTTTGCGGCTATTACAAGTCCGCATGTATTTCGGTCGATACGGTTGCAAAGGGCGGGAGAAAAGCACTGCTCGCTTTGAGGATCGTACTGTCCGTTTTCATATAAATAGCGTTTGACCCTGTCGATCAGCGTATCGCTGAAATTGTTTTTGTCCGAGTGGCAAAGCAGTCCTGCCGGTTTGTCGGCTATTAATATGTTATCATCCTCATACACTATAACGAGCTTTTTTGAAGCCTTTAAAAAATCCGGCTTTTTTGAAACCGGCGTCGGTTTTATATCGGCCGGCAGGTATATTGTTACGGTATCTCCGACGGATATCGGGGACGAAATGTCGGCTTTTTTGCCGTTTAGTCTGACGTCTTTTTTCCTGAAAGCCTTGTATATAAGCGAATGGGGACATTCCGGCAGCAAACGGAACAAAAAAGTATCGATCCTTCTGCCGGCATCATTTTGTTTTACAGTGAACTCAAGCATATAAACCGCCGTTTTTTAAATTTTTTATGATTATAACACAAAATTAATGTTTACAAAAGTGCCAAAACGAAATATAATGTATATGCATTTGTTGTGCTCCGTGTTCTACTCGGGCCTGTTTCGAAGAATGTCCTGAGACTGACAGTGCGGCAGATGTGGGTTATATTTATTTTTGCGAGGTAAAAACTGATGGCGGGAATACATGACGGACACCGCGCCCGTTTCCGTAAAAGATATCTTGATAATGGACTTGACGGCTTTCAGCCGCATGAAATACTTGAACTTTTACTTTATTATTCCGTTCCGAGAGCTGACACAAATCCCCTCGGACATCTTTTACTTGATGAATTCGGCAGTCTTTCGGCCGTATTTGAAGCGCCTTATGAGGAGCTTTTGAAAATCAAGGGTATAAGCGAAAACAGCGCAACGCTTATAAAGCTGATACCGGATATCTGCCGATCGTATTTTAGCGATAAAAGTGAAAAGAGCGAATACCTCAACACGCCCGACAAAATCGGCGAGTACCTTGTAAGCAGGTTTATCGGATATAAAAATGAGGTTATGTATGCCGTGTTTATGGATAATCGCTGTAAGGTGCTTGATTCGTGTATAATATCTCAGGGAATGATAGGCCGTGTACCGATAGATATACGAAAAATCGTCAGCAATACCCTTAAATATTCGGCGACGGCGCTTGTTATAGCGCACAATCATCCCAATAATTCCGCGTTGCCGTCCAAAGAGGATATACACGAGACCATAAAGCTGGTTGAAACCCTTAAACCGCTCGGTATATCGCTTGTAGATCACATAATAGTTTCGGGCAACGACTACATATCACTTGCCGCTTCAAGGGATTACGGTAAGATTTTCTCTCGCTGAAAAGCAGGGGAGAAGCGGTACCGAAAAAGCGAAACAGCTTCAAATATTTGGTCTTGTAAACCTTTTATGTCAAGTTGTATTTTGTATACTGAATAAAGCGGTTTTCAGGTGGACAGGGACTATTGCGCTTATTTTCAGGCAGTGACTTTTAACAAGTAAACAAAAACCGAAGGACAGCTTGCCTTGCCTTAAGTCTGCCCTTCGGTTTTGTCTTTATATTTTAAATTTAACGGCGGATCGGATTTTCGCTTACATGAATGACTTGTGTTATATACGGTTTTGTTTTATGGCTCGGCAGGTGAATTTTTCACCCGATTCCGGGGCATAGTAGCAATCGGCATTCGAACGTAAAATAAGCTCCGGCTTTATAAGGCAGTCTTTCAAAAGCGGTTCGGTCGGAAGATGGAGAAGATGATTGAGAAGCAGGTTTGAAGCATGTCTTGCCTGTTCCTTCTGATTCTGGAAAACAGCGGCGAATTGATCGCCGTCGATCAGCAGTTTTCTGACCTCGTTATAATAGTCGGTGCCGATGACCGTTACATTTTTAGCACCGCTGTCCTTAACGGCGGCGCATACGGCCGGAGACAGGTAGGAGGTGACATAAAAGCTGTCTGCCGAATTGTTTTTTAAAACCCTTTCGGCTATTTTGTAAGCCGTTACGGGATCGTCCATACTGGAGTCTTCACAGCTTAAGGTAAGAGGATATTCTTTGATTTTTTCCTTGAAATAAAATGATGTCTTTTTATGTATATCGGCGCCTGCTTCGCCGGAAATAATGCAAACCCTTTTACAGCCCTTAAGGGCCAGCATCTGTGCCGCAATGGCGGCGCTTGTTTTTACATCGGAGGAAACGGTCGCTATTGTATTTAATATGCCCGGCGCTAAAACCAGTCCCACGGCGGGAATTTCAAATCGGTTGTATTCGAGAAGGTAGTCCCTAAGCTCATTGGTCTGCGGATCGTTCATTTCTATAATAAGACCGTCGATCTTTCCTTCAAGACTTTTAAGGGCAAATAGCCTTTCTTTGTCGCTCTGGTCGTACAGCCGAACCTCGCATTTTACCCTGCAAACGTCCGATTCGAAGGTATGCTTAATGGAATCTAAAAAGGCGTTTTGTATTACATGGGGCTTGCGCGGCAGAACGACCCCTATCGAAATTTCGTTTTTCGACAGCGATTGAGCGCTTCGGTTAGGAATGTATCCCAGCGAATCGGCAATTTCAAGTATGCGCTTTTTGCTTTCCTTCCCTATACGTCCGTTACCCGAAAGGGCGTTGCAGACAAGGGCGACCGAGCAGCCTGCCTGCGCGGCGATGTCACGGATAGTAACGTTTTTTTTGTTTTCCATATTACCTCTTCGCTCCGATTTTTCTGTTCCGGGCGCAAAAGGCAGTTAGGCCTTAAAGTCTGTTTTTGCCCGGAGTAACGGAATACCGTAGGATGTGCAGTGACCGGAAAATACGCCGTTACACCGTAATTATATATGAATTATATTTACAAATCAAGTTTTTTACGTAACAGCGCTAAAATAATATACTCATATTCGGCTAATTTTACATTTTTTGTCTGTTATCGTTGTCTAGAATATGCGTCACGCAATTTATCGAGCGCCTTCTTTTCGATTCGGGATACATACGAGCGCGAGATTCCGAGACGTTCGGCGAGCTCGTTCTGGGTCATTTCGTTGTTTCCGTTTAGGCCGTATCGGTGTATTATTATATGTTTTTCGCGCTCGTCGAGGGTATTTTCCATGATTTTTCCGAGCTTGCCTGCCTTTATTTTTATGTCTATTGTGTTGGCAATGTCGTCATCCTTGGCGATTATGTCAAGCAGAGTGAGGGAATTACCCTCCTTGTCCGTATCGATGGGGTCGTTCATATATATGTCCTGAGACTTCTTTTTCGATGAGCGGAAGTACATGAATATCTCGTTTTCAATGCATTTTGAAGCATAGGTCGCAAGGCGGATTTTTTTATCGGAATTGAAGGTGTTTATCCCCTTTATAAGGCCGATCGTGCCTATCGATATAAGATCGTCTAGCTCGCCGGCCGGAAAGTGATACTTTTTAATTATGTGGGCGACAAGCCGTAAATTATGTTCAATAAGCTTTTTCCTTGCCTCATCGTCGCCTTCTTGCATTCTTATTATAAGCTCCTTTTCTTCCTTGGCTCCAAGGGGTTTCGGAAAAGAGCTCGAGTCGGTATGCAGCGCAAGGTACAGCATGTTGATAAAGCTGAGCAACGTGTAATAAAAAAACATTAAAACGCCTCCGCTGAGATTATATATAACCTTTTAAGACTTACCGTCGATTCTGAAAAGGCCGACGGCTTTTTTGAATGGACTGTATATATAATCCTTATGCAAGGGGCGCTTTGTATTTGCAAGTCCGCATGAATTTTGCGGTTTTTATAATTGATTTAACAAGAGAAACGGGCGGCTTATAATGCTGATGACAAGCCGCCGTATTTTTTGGCGATAATATTTTTTGATAACAATAACCGATGGGATTTTATTGGCCTGTGTTAAGGTGAAATCAGCTGCCGAGGTCCTCGAGTATGCTGTGAAGCTGGGAATCACTGTTTATTTCTATTCCCTTTGCGAGCAGCTTGCGGTCGGCCTCGGGCAGAGAGGAGACCTTTATGTCAATAAGTCTTTCCGGAATATCCTCTCCGGGCGAAAAAAGACCTATTATTTCTCCGGTTTGTTTAAGAATATACTTAGGCGGCAGCTTGGATGTCTCCGATACCGTTATTACATCCGAAGTAATATCGGTTTTATTGTCGGACTTGGCACATGACGAGGCGAAGATCAGTACTCCGCATGATACGACAACAACGGCAGCCAAAGCCGAGGTTAAATATATTATAAAAGAAAACATTTTAAGCGAAAAATTTTTAAGACAGTTCATTTTTTGCCTCCTAAAATCGGTTGTCATCAGGGACTTAACCGGCCGATCGGTTGTCGGCTGCTTATACTGCATATACACATAAGCAAAGCGGCGATGTCCCTCTCAAACAAGATTATTGACAAAAAAACCGCAAAAAAACATGCCCGTAAAATACCGGTAAATATTATAAGTCCGCAGACGGCCGGTAAGTCAGGAAAAAACCCTAAAGCGCCGGGGATAGCTTAAAGAATGCGCCGAGTGCAGCCCCGGCGTTTTCATCGTTTTATCTGTTTTCGGTATATGAACACTTTTTTCATTCGACAATATTATGTCTATGAGGTGAGTGAAGTGTCATTTTTAAAGGGCATAAACAGAATACATATGGTAGGCATCGGCGGAGCCGGCATGTGTGCGCTGGCGAGAATTCTTTTTCTTATGGGGTATACCGTTACGGGCTCCGATGTTGCACACTCCGACAATACAAAGAGGCTTGAAAATCTGGGGATTAAGGTTTATTTCGGGCATTTTCCCTCTGTCGCGGCCGACAGCGATGCGGTCGTGTATTCGGCGGCGATAGGCAAGGACGATCCGGAGCTTATCGCGGCGAGAAACCAGAATATACCCGTTATGACCAGAGCTCAGCTTTTTTCCGAACTGAGCCTAATGCATTCGTCGGTTTTCGCTGTGGCCGGTACCCACGGCAAGACCACGACCACCGCCATGCTGACCGAAATTCTTACCAAATGCGGATGTGAACCGACCGCCGTAATAGGGGGACATCTGCCCCTTATTCACGGTAACGGAGCCCTCGGCAACGGCGAAATTATGGTTTGCGAGGCCTGCGAATTCGCGCGCACTTTTTTGGCGATAAAAAGAGATACGGCGGTTGTGCTGAATATCGACAACGATCACCTTGAGCAGTACGGAAGTATGGAGGGTCTTACAGAGGCCTTTGGGGAATTTGTAAAAAAATCCAAAACGGCCGTTATTTGCGGCGATGACGAATCGGCACTGAAATGCGCCGAAAATGCAAAAGAGATAATAACCTTCGGCTTTGGGGAAAATTGCGACTGGAGAGCGGTTGACGAAACAATAAACCACGGTTGCAGAGGCTTTAAAATATTAAAAAAAGGCGAACCCTTCGCCGAGATAAAGCTCGGTGTTCCGGGTCGCCATAATGTTTACAATGCGCTTGCGGCGGCTGTTTGCGCGGATATTGCCGGGGTAGGCGCCGCGGAGATAAGCTGGGGACTTAATTCATTTTGCGGTGTTTCAAGACGTTTTGAGGTGGTTTGCCGTGAAAACTCAATTACCGTCGCGGACGATTACGCTCACCATCCGAAAGAAATAAAGGCGGTTTTATCAGCGGCAAAAGAGCTCGGATTCAACAAAATAACCGCTGTGTTTCAGCCCTTTACATATTCGAGAACAAGACTGCTTTTAAAGGATTTTGCGGATGCGCTTAAAATCGCCGACAGGGTTATACTGACCGAGATTATGGGCGGCAGAGAGGAGAATACCTACGGCGTTTCCTCTGAGGAGCTCTCCGCCTTATTAGGCGGCGTACCGGTTTTCTCGCAATTTGAAAAGGCCGCCGAATGCGCCCTGTCCGGGGCGAAAAGCGGCGACCTTATAATAACTCTCGGGTGCGGAAATATCTACAAATGCGCGCGGATAATGCGCGACAGGTTACAGGGAAATGAGGGGAATAATGGGTACAGCGAGGAATGACCGTAACGACCGGACCGTTTACTTAATTTCGCTGCTTTTTTATTATATAAGGGTTTCGATCTTACCGACCGAATACTGAAGTATAAGCAGCGCGTCGGTGGCGTCGACCGATCCGTTTGAATTAACGTCGGCCGCCTTTTCGATGTAGCCTTCAAGAGTGGTTTTCCCGACGGCGCTTTGCAGACAAAGCAGTGCATCGGTAGCCGTTACCGAATCATCCCCGTTTAAATCGCCCGATACAATTACCGCAAGACGGCAAAGTACGTTTTGCGCATAAAACGACACCTCGACCCCGTTTTTGAGCATCCCCGAAAAATCTTCTCCGTTACAGGTGATTTTCGGGGATAATTCGCTGCCGAGGATGTTTAAAAGATCGTCGGAAACGGTTTTCGGCATGACCTTGTATATTCCGTCGGCACTCGAGGCAATACCCCCGGGAAAACTCAGGGTCTTTTTGCCGTTCGTAAAATCGCCGCCGATAATAACGTCGTACCGGTTTGAGGGGTTCATTTTTGAGGAATCGAAGCTTATGTTAAGGCTTATTATTCCATGGCCTGCAATGTCGCGCTCGCCGATGTAAAGAAGGCTTTCGTCGCCGGTGCCGAGCGAGGGGTCGGTAAGCAGAATGCTGACCGATCCTTCTTGGTTTTCGCCGGTTTTTAAAAGCAAAACGGTTACCGTGTTTTCTCCGCTTCGAAAGGCCGAAAGGGGAACAAGGGACGAGCCGCCCGCTGCCGAGACGTTTACCGTCGCGGCCGACGCAGAAACGGCGCAAATACACATGAATGTGCAGATTATCTTTTTTAAAGAGTTTTTAAGCATTTTATCTTTACCACCATTTATTTATCGGTTAAAACATATAAAATTCCGTGTGAATTTTCCGGGTGAGCCGCCGTTATTTTTCGGGGGCAATATCGGCGCCGTTTGACGTGATGTCATCTGATGTGTCGGTATCCGTATCCGTTTTTGAATCGGTATCAACATTACTGTTATCTGTCGCAAGATTTGACGAATACAAAAAGATCTGAAGCTGGGCGAACCATTCGCCGCTTGCTTCGTCGTGCTGTCCGTCGGCGTAGGGCTGATAAAGCATGTCGACCGAATACCGTTTGCCGTTTGCCGGATCATCGCGTACAAATTTATAGGTTGTTCCGGCCGATTCCGTCTTTACTTCCGGCTGTGACGACGCCCAGCCTTCCAGCTTTTCGATGATTGCGGCTTGGTCATCAGGGGAGATTATATTCCATTTTATGCTGATGTTTCCGGCAAAATTGCTGTATTCTGTTATCTTTTCGTAAAGGACGGGAAAATCCTCGGGTAAGCCTTCAAGCTCGCTCCAGCTTACGCTGTATTCAGGCGATGCGAAGTTTATATCCGAAATTTTGTGGATTACCCCCTCGTCGTCGGTAAAATATTCGAGCTCGACCGATTCCTGGCTTGACACTCCTGCCGATGAGCCGCCGGATGAAGGAGCTTCCTTTTGAGAGGAGCACGAGCAAAGGGCGAGCGCAAAGGCGGCCGATGTAATAAGGGTAATTGTCTTTAAAAATAAAGCTTTTGTATTCATATTTTCCTCCGTTATTAAGGCTGTTAAATTCCTATAAGATTAAGCAGCAGATCGCTTACATAAAGCAGGCCGTAAATTATCGGCTGATGGAATATATATATCCAAAGAGTATATTTGCCGACGGCCGATAAAAAGGCAAATCTTTTGCGGTACATAAATTTCGGAAAATGGCCCGAAATTGCTGTTCTTCCCAAATACGCTCCAAACATAAACAGGAAAAACCAGGGGATAAGGGGATAATAATCGGCCGAGGCAAAATTATCGCTGCAAAGTCCGAATGGGAAAAGAAAGTAAAAATCGTAAAGCCGCGACGGAAGATCGATTTTAAAAATCCCGTCAATTCCGAGGTAGCGGTTTTCTATGTTATAGGTGAACAGGAATAAAAACATGTTCAGTATAAGGCCGATGATAACCGGAATTTTGTCGATGAGTCGCCTTGACAGGGCAAATATCAGAATGGAAATCGACAGCATATGAAGAATTCCGAAAATTATCGCCGTGTCATCGATCAGATAGGCGTCTATAAGCAAGGTGGCGGCGGTAAGCAGGACGGCGACGCTCAAAAGCTTTAATCCGCGCTTGTAGTTCGAATGGCTGAAGTAGCAGCTCATTCCGCATATTACCACGAACAGTCCGGCAAAGTACGGGCTTGCCGGCAAAAAGAAATTGAACATTCTTTCGCCGAAGCCGCAAAATCGGTCGAAGCTTTGCATGGTTATAAATGAATGAAAGACCACCATGCAGATTATCGCCGCGCCGCGAAGCTCGTCTATCATATAAATCCGCTTGCGATTACTCAATTTTTTACTCCGAATATATTATTAATTTATCCTGCGACTTGATTTTTGGCTATATGGGAATCCGGGAGGGTTTTTTACACCTTTGGCGAATTTCCGTTTTTACGCTTACATACATTATACTTTAATTTTTACGGTTAGTAAAGACGAAATTCCGAAAAAAGGAGATTGACATTTTATAAAAGGGGATATATAATAAACACATCAAAGAACATTTGTTCTTATAATTTGCCGAACGGGAAAATCCTTTATGCCGGACAGGGTAAAAGACGCTCTGCAAAGACGGTGGGGCGTCGGCTTTTAATGAAAAAAACGATTGTCGGCCGGTTTTGTCTTTTTTGTCGGCTTTATCGTTGGGCTTTTTTTCGGCTTTTGTACAAGACATATTATATGCAGCTTTAAAACTGCAACTCAAAAACGGCGGTGATTTTAATGGAGAGGGAGTCGCGGTGTATACTGCACTGCGATTTGAATAATTTTTTCGCGTCGGTCGAATGTCTGTCCAATCCTCAGTGGAGGGAGGTTCCCATGGCGGTGTGCGGCGATACCGACCAAAGGCACGGTATTGTGCTCGCCAAAAACGAGCCGGCAAAAAAATACGGAATAAAAACCGGGGATACCGTATGGCAGGCGAAGGAAAAATGCGCCGGAGTCATAATAGCGCCGACCCATTTTGACCGTTATGTTTTTTATTCAAAGGAAATAAGAAAGATTTACGGACGGTATACCGATATGATTGAGCCGTTCGGTCTGGATGAGTGCTGGCTCGACGTCGGAGGAAGCAGAAGGCTTTTCGGCTCGGGCGAGCAGATTGCCGACATGATACGAAGGGACACGAAAAATGAACTGGGGCTTACCGTTTCGGTGGGGGTAAGCTTTAACAAGGTTTTTTCAAAGCTCGGCTCGGATATGAAAAAGCCGGACGCCGTGACCGTTATTTCGGAAAGCGATTTTAAAAATAAAATATGGGGACTGCCCATAGGCGATCTGCTTTTTGCCGGTCGCTCAACGGTTAAAAAGCTCTCGTCATCGGGGGTTTTTACAATAGGAGATATGGCGCAGATGTCGGTTTCATCCGCCAAAAAGCTGCTCGGTAAAAACGGGGTTACCCTCTGGCGATATGCAAACGGCTTTGACGATTCTCCCGTTGCGTCGGCCGACGCCGAGCCGATAAGAAAGAGCATCGGCCGTTCCACGACAGGTAAAAGCGACCTTACAAACGACACACAGATAAAAAGGGTGGTTATGCTGCTTTGCGAGGATGTTTCAAAAAGATTGCGGATGCTCTCCCTTAGCGCCGGGGTTATATCGGTTTATATGAGGGATTTTCGCCTTTTTGTGCAGACCCATCAAAAGCGGCTTTTGGTACCGACAAGGCTGTGTAAGGAATTAACCGACGAGGCAATGTGTCTTATAACCGAAAACTGGGACAATACCCCGTTGCGTTCGGTGGGGGTCAGCGTAAGCAATTTAAGAGGTGATACAAGCGCCCTCCAGTACAGCTTTTACCGTGATCAGGTTCGTTGCGAGCGGCTTGAAAAAATAGATTTTCAGGTGGACTCAATACGAAACCGGTTCGGCGAAAATGCAATTCGCCGGGCAAGCCTTATAAATCCTATGGCCGATTTATCAGGCGGAGGAGAGCATTGCAGCTTCAGCTATATAAACAGCCGCTGAATTTACGTTTTTATATCGGCTGTGTTTTAAACCGGTTGTTAAGAGGGGAGCCGGGAGGCTTTACGGTTATATAAGACTATATAAGACTACATAAGACTACATAAGACTACATAAGACGGTTTATCGTGGGGGAGTGTTTACGGGTTTATTTCCGGCTTATTCGCCGGTTTTCGCCGATTTTGCCTTTACCGCTTTTTTCGGCGAACCGTTTTTTTGCGCGAATTTTGCGCTTTTGGATTTTTTTACGTTTTAATCTTTGCTAAAAGAAAAGGATTTAAATATCCTTTTATTTAAACAAAAATCCTGCTTATATGATAAATCGCGAAGGAGGTAATATAAGCCGTTAAAAACCAGAAAAGCATAAAGCGCAAGAGGGTTTTGCGGCTTTTGAGCACCGAGCCGGCGCACGAGACGGCGGCGGCGCAGGGGATGCTTAAAAGATTAAAGCACATAAATGAGAGGGCTTTCGGTATACTCTCCGGCAAATATCCGAGCAGCTCGCAGGATGAGACCACCGCCTCCCTTGCGCTGAGTCCCGTAATTACGGCGGCTGCAGCCTTCCAGCCGTCTTCCCCGGCACCGAAGCCGAGGGGCGAAAAAATCCTTGATAAATACATTCCGATACGGCAAAGCAGGCTTTGACGGATATCGTCCGTGTACTTGAAAAGGGGAGAAAAATGAGATAAGACCCATATCGCAACCGAGGCTAAAAATATTATCGTCGATGCACGTTTTATAAATTCCTTTATACGGATTACAAGCTCTCTTGCCGTACTTTTCGGGTTTGGCATACGGGGGAAAGGGAGCTCAATTAAAAAATCGCTATGCTGATCCTTGTTTTTGCGGCTTAAAAGTGCGCCCGATATACCGGCGGCCAAAGCGCCGAGCAGATACATCGAGAAAATGCCTATATCGGCATATCGGCCGAAAAATTTTGAGCATACGGCCGCATATATCGGCATTTTTGCACCGCACGACATGAAGGGAATAAGCAAAACGGTGATGTTTTTAAGACGGCTGTCATCAAGGGTTTTGCAGCAGGATATTGCAGGAACACTGCACCCGAAGCCCATTATAAGAGGAAGAACGCAGTATCCCGAAAGGCCGAGCTTTTTTACCGGTTTATCCGATATGCTCGCCGCTCGGGCCATGTAGCCGCTGTCCTCAATTAGACTTATAAATAAAAACAAAAGGGTTATTTGCGGCAGAAAGGAGAGCACCGCCCCGACGCCGGTTATTATTCCGTCGCATATAAGAGAGCAAAGCGGTTCGGCGGTGTTTATAAGGGATAAAAGCAACCGGATTTTTTCTTTTAAGAACTCAAAAAAGGTCTCAAACAGGTTTTTTGCGGCAACGCCGGGCGACGGTATTCCCGTGAAAAACAGATTTTCGGAAAACGTCAGGTGAAAGCATAAAAAAATAACAATGGCAAAAATTATAAGCGAGATTATTCCCTCGCTTGTTATACGGTTTATAACGGCGGAAAATTTACCGACGGACTTATCGGAATAAGGATTGCTTATATCCCTTGCTTTTTTGTCATATGAAAGGGGCGACTCCTTTATTATCTTTGAGCATAAGGAATCGATATAGGCGTATCTGTAGCCGGCCGAAGAAGCGATCCTCTGCTTTGGAGTGAGTGGTTTGTCGGAGGAGAAAATGCTTTCTGCTTTTTGCCTTGCCGCACGGTCGGCGGTTTTATTTACCGGAAAAATATTCTGCTCGTAGAGTCTTAGCGCCTGCAATATACAGCCGTCCGTTTGGGCGGCTTTTTGCGTTTTTGCGGATTCATTTAAAGCGTCGCCGGCCTTTTTTATAAGCTTTAGAATCCTTGAGGGATAAATCTTTTTGTAAAGCGGTGAGGTGTTTATCGCTCTTTTTTTGAAAAGAATATCTTCTATCCCGGATAAAAGCTCATTTACTCCCATGCCGGTTGCGGCCGAGATTTTAAAAACCGGAAGGCCGATTTCGTTTTGAAGTGTATATGTATCAATGGTTTTTCCGCTTTTTTCAAGCACATCGTACATATTTAAAACGCATATTACGGGCAAATTAAGGTCGCACAGCTGTGTCGTCAGGTATAATCCACGGCGTATTGAGGTCGCGTCGAGGATATTAATAATGACATCGAATGATGATTCCCGTATTGTTTTTTCAGTGATTTGCTCCTCGGGCGAGGTCGTTCTTAAAGCGTAAATTCCCGGCAGATCGGTTATTTCGGCCGTAAAGCCCGCCATTTTGATTGTTCCGGTCTTTTTATCGATGGTAACTCCCGGCCAGTTGCCGGTCTTTTGATTTGATCCGGTAAGCCGGTTGAAAAGGGTGGTTTTTCCGCAATTCGGGTTGCCGGCGAGCAGTATTTTGTAATGATTTTTCATGGCGATTCTCTTTATTTAAAAAATTATAAAACGTCGGGTCTGACGATTATGTTTTTTGCAGGGAAAAGTCCTACGGCAAAGCAGGCGCCCCGTACGGCGATGTAGACGGGATCCTTAAAGGGAGACTCGGCAATGTAGGTTATTTTGCTGCCGGGGACAATGCCGATGTCGCACATTCTTAAAAACATCTTGCCGTCGGCATTTACCTGTGTTACGGTCGCGCTTTGTCCGCGTTTTAGCTTGGTTACGGGAATTTGCATGTTTTCTTATCCCCACATTTAAATTTTTTATTTCGGTTTTGATTTTATACTAAATATCTATTATTAAGATCTTTGTGTTATTCGGGATTATTTTCGCCGCCGGGGCAAAACCGCGGCTAACGTTGCTGATTTGCAGTCGGCCTCCCTTAAAAACACAAGGATTTTTTATTTTTTATGGATTACCTGAGAGGAAAACAGCATATACATAACCGGCGGACAAAGTTATTCGGCATTCGGTTTTGTAATGTGGCCGAATGAATAGTTTTTTTAAAAATCGAACGGTAAAAACGGAAAAGCGAAGATGTGGGTTCAAATGAAATGTACGTCTGAAAAACTGCTTACCGTAAAGCGTTTACAATAAGCGATAAAACGGGGGATAAAAAATGAAAAATATAAGATTTAAAAAGCTTCGCGCTTTGATGGCTATTTTGCTTGCAGTAGGGCTTGCGGTCTCGGTATATGCAAGAAATAAATTCGCCGGGGAGATTTTGCCGTGCGAAAACCCCGTTTCCGACACCGGTTATACGGATAATTCCCCCGACAAAAACCGGGAGGAAAACTGCGCCGGGAATATTTCGGCCGTGTGGATTAATTATTACGAATTCGGCGAGCTTATAAAGAACAAAAACAAAGAGGAATATACGGCGGCGGTCGAAGAAACGGTCGCAAATGTTAAAAATGCCGGACTTAACGCGATTTTTTTGCATGTCAGGTCTCATGCCGACGCCTTTTACAGGTCTGAAATATTCCCGTGGTCTTATTACATTTACGGCCATCAGGGGCAGGGACCGGATTTCGACCCGCTTGAGATCTTTATAAATATTGCTCATTCGTCGGAGGTGCAGATACATGCATGGGTCAACCCTTATCGGGTGCTTTCGGGAAACACTTCGGCCGATATGCTAAGCGAAAACAATCCGGTGTACGGTATTTTAAAAAACGACGACACTCAGGACGATTCCAGGGTGTTTGTATCGGGGGGAGGACTTTATCTTAACCCGGCCGATGAGCAAAACCGCAGGCTGGTGACCGACGGTATAAAGGAGATAATCGACAAATACGATGTAGACGGAATACATTTTGACGATTATTTTTATCCGACGACCGACAGCGCCGTAGATGCGGCGGAATATTCGCTTTATTGCGAGGGGGCTGACAATCCGCTCGATCTGGCGTCGTGGAGGAGGGCGCAGGTTGATCTGCTTGTGTCGGCGGTAAATAAGGCGGTAAAATCGGCTGCAAGGCCGATTGTCTTCGGAATAAGCCCTCAGGCCAACATCGACAAGGATCGCGACGAGCTGTTTGCCGACGTGGAGAAATGGGCAAAGGGCGGCTATGTGGATTATATTTGTCCGCAAATATATTTCGGTTTTGATTATCCTAAGGATGAGTTTAAATTTACAAGCCTTTTGCAGCGATGGGAGTCGATCGTTTCCGACGATGTCGCCCTTTATATAGGTCTCGGGCCTTATAAGCTGGGGCTGACCGACGCCGGCAGCGACGAATGGGTAAACAGCCGCGATCTGATAAAGCGCCAGGCTGAATATGTTGATGAGAACACCAAGGCCGGAGGCATTGTGCTGTACAATTATTCTTCATTTTTCTCATTATCCGAACAAAATACGGCCGAACGGGAAGCGCTGAGCGGATTTTTGAACAGCGGCGCATTTTCCGATTAACGCTTTGCCGGCGTTTGGCATTTTTGATTAATACGATATGACGGAAAAACAGCATTTTTTCGCGCCGGCATAGGTTGCCTATCGGAATATCGGAAAAATTCTATCGGTGCAGCAGTTTAAATCATTTACTTAACTTAAGCTCCGACAGATAAAAAACAAAGGAAGGTGTTTTTTTGTGTTTTTGAGGGTTCCGGTTGACGGAAAAAAGAGATTTTTCCGCGGATATTTTGTGTTTTTTTCGGCGGTGATACTTGCGGTCATCGTCGCCGTAACGGCAGGTCAGCTCGCATTTTACAACCTTATTAATAACGACGGCCGGCTGGTTTTCGGCAAATATGCTGCGGTGGCCGAAATTTTAACGGATGAGGCCGAGGTGTATTCTCCCGACACTTCAAACGATAAATCGTCGGCCTTTTATTCGCCCTTGCCGAAGGGAACCCTCGACTACATAACCGGACGGGAGATCCGCTCGGGAGAACAGAATTCAGACAAGCGTTACAGGCTCCTTGCCAGCGGAAAAAGGGTTATCTCCTTTGAAAACACGTCGGGTTATTGCGGTAAATATTTAAAAATAAGATACGGACGATTGCCTGAGAATAACATAATTTCTCTTTGCGGAATAACAAGAAGCGACCGGCATACCGTTTTTGCCTTTAATACGGCGTGGAAGGCTCCGTTTTCGGTAAGGCTTTGTCCCGGGGAGTATTTCGGACAGGAGGGTTTTGAGGGCTACAATTCTGAAAATACGGCCTATGAATACCTTGAAATTACATTCGATTATTGTACAGAATTCGATTTTTCCGCCGATGATCTCGGTGGGCTTTTTTCGGAGTATTCTTACGAGAAAACAAAGGACGGTACCGTCTTAAGGCTTTATCTTAAAAATCAGGGGGGATTCTACGGGTACGATGTAAGGTACGATGTGCTCGGCCGGCTTGTTTTCTCCTTTTTGGAACCGCCGAACGTTACAAGGGACCAAAGCTATTCGTACGGATATTCCCTTGACGGGACGGTTATATTGCTTGATCCCGGTCACGGCGGCGAAAAAAAGGGGGCGACGGTGAATTCCGGCGGCGTAACCTACAACGAAAAGGATATAAATTTAAGGCTTGCCGGAGAAATAGAAAAGCGGCTTTGCAATATGGGGGCAAAGGTGGTTATGACAAGAAAATCCGACGCCGACGTTTCGCTTTATTCGCGGCGTGAAATTACCCGGAATGTAATGCCCGATGTCTTTTTATCGCTCCACCGCAATTATTCGTCCTACGATACGGCGAGCGGCTACGAGAATTATCTTTTTACACCGTGGTCGGTGGGGCTCGGAAACAGTCTTAGCGACTGCTGCGGCGGACTGTTTGGAATTTCAAGAGGAACGCGCTCGAATAAGGCGATGTATGTAACCAGAACCACACAGTGTCCGGCCGTTTTGTGCGAGGACGGCTTTATGACCGATTCGTCCGAGCTTTACTCGATGCTCGATGAGGAGAAGACCGCCGAGCTTGCCGAGCGCTACTGTAAGGCGGTTGTCGAATATTTGTCGGGAGTGTCTTGCGAAAACCGTCAGAATAGTGTATCATGAAACAAAAGACTGTATCCGACAGGTGTTATATATAGCGGCAGGGAATAACAGGAAAATATTTTTTCCTCGCCGATAAGATACATCCGGGTCGTAAAAAATGATTTTTGTTAGGGTGGTTTTGTGAAGAAAACCGGTGCTGTTATTGATAACGCGAAGCTTGAAAAGATCCTTTCCCATGTGCAAAAACCGGGAAGGTATTCCGGCGGCGAGCTTTATTCGGTGGTCAAGGATTTAAAAAATGTCGACGTAAGGTTTGCCTTTTGTTTTCCGGATATTTACGAGATCGGTATGTCCCACTTGGGAATAAAAATACTTTATTCGGCCCTTAATGCCATGGATGAGGTCTGGTGTGAGCGCGTTTTTGCTCCGTGGGACGATATGGAGAGAGAAATGCGGCAGAATGATATGCCGATATATACCCTCGAAAGCCGTACGCCGCTTAAAGAGTTTGATTTTGTCGGTTTTACGATGCTTTATGAGCTTTCGTACACCAACGTGCTTAACGTCCTTAATCTTGCCGGTATACCGCTTTATGCGCATGAGCGCGGCGAGGACGAGCCGATAGTGATAATAGGCGGCCCGTGCACCTGCAACTGTGAGCCGCTCGCCGATTTTGTAGATATAATGTCACTCGGCGAGGGGGAAGAGGCGCTGCCGGAGCTTATGAAGCTTTACGAGAAATGCAAGGCGTCCGGCCTTACCAAAAAAGAATTCTTGCACAAAGCGGCGACCGAGCTTGACGGCTTTTACGTCCCGTCGCTTTACGATGTAAGCTATAATGATGACGGTACCGTAAAGAGCATCGTTCCGACCGGCGGCGCGCCTGCCGTCATTACAAAGCGGATTATAAAGGACCTTAACACCGCCCATTATCCCGACAGGTTTATAGTGCCCTTTGTGGAGGTGGTCCACGACCGTGCGGTCGAGGAGGTTTTTCGCGGCTGCATAAGGGGCTGCCGTTTTTGTCAGGCCGGATTTATATACCGTCCGGTAAGGGAAAAAAGCGCCGAAACCGTAAACCGGCAGGCAAGATCGCTGTGTGATAAATGCGGCTTTGAGGAGCTTTCGCTTTCGTCGCTGAGTACGAGCGATTATACCGAGCTTAAAGAGCTTTTGAACGAAATGCTCGAGTGGACCGAAAACGATTCGGTCAGCGTATCGCTGCCGAGTCTAAGGGTCGACAATTTTTCGAAGGAGCTGCTCGAAAAAATCCAAAAGGTAAGAAAAAGCAGTCTTACCTTTGCGCCCGAGGCCGGAACCCAGCGCCTTCGCGACGTTATAAACAAGAACGTTACGGAAGATGAGGTCATAAGGACGGCAAAAATAGCCTTTTCGGGCGGAATGACTTCGGTAAAGCTTTATTTTATGCTCGGACTTCCCACCGAGACCGACGAGGATTTAAAGGGTATTGCCGATTTGGCCCAAAAGGTGGTCGATACCTTTTATTCCATGCCGGACAAGCCCAAGGGCAAAGGAGTTAACGTCTCGGTAAGCGTTTCCACCTTTGTTCCGAAACCCGACACACCCTTCCAGTGGGAACCTCAGATAGATTTTGAGGAGATTAAAAGAAGACAGGCCTATCTTGTTTCATGCGTCCGTTCGAAAAAGATATCCTTAAGCTGGCATGACGCCGATATAAGCTTCCTTGAAGGGGTGCTTGCCCGGGGAGACAGGCGGCTGTCGGCCGTTATAGAAAGGGCCTACAAAAAGGGCTGCCGTCTTGACAGCTGGGGCGAGTTTTTTCATCTTGACAAATGGCTTGAAGCATTTAGCGAATGCGGGCTTGATCCTCATTTTTACAACAACCGTAAACGTGATTTTGACGAAATAATGCCGTGGAGCCATATTGATTACGGTATTTCGCAAAGCTTTTTAAAGCGTGAAAACGAGCTTGCCCACAAGGAGATTACAACCCCCAACTGCAGGGAAAAATGCGCCGGATGCGGCGCTGCCAGACTTTCGCCGGAGGCATGCGGCTTATGATGATAGATAAAAGAATCCGTTTTACCAAAACGGGAGAAGCAAAATATATATCCCACCTCGATTTATACCGCTTTATGCTAAGAGCCCTAAAACGCGCAAAGCTGCCCGTTTGGCATACCGAGGGGTTTAATCCTCATGTATATGTTACCTTTGCGCTGCCGCTCTCGCTTGGTCAGTGCGGCGAATGCGAGGTAATGGATTTCAGACTTACAAAGCCTGTGGAGAATTTCACCGTTCTTTCAAGACTTAACGAGACCTTGCCGCCGAATATCCGTGTAACGGCGGTGTATGAGCCGATTCATTCCCCGAAGGAGATTACTTCGGCGAGGTACGAAATAACCCTCGGCGGCGCCGGAGAGTACGTCGGAAAAATCGAAGAATTTTTACACGAGGACAGCATTACGGTAGAGAAAAAGACCAAAAAGGGCGTATCTCAGATCGATATTGCGCCGCACATCAAGGATGCACAGGTAAAAGCAGAGGGAAACGATGCCGTTATAACGGTCACACTGCCGGCCGGCAATCAGCTTACGATTAATCCGGTGTTGCTTACCGGTGCGCTTTTCGAGTATCTTACGGTAAGCTTTGAGCCGGTCGATATAACCCGTAAGGAGATTTTTATAGGCGACGGAAGATTATTTGATTGATTTTTGACCGATTTTCAAAAAAACCTTTACTTTCGCGCTTTCATATGTTAAAACATTAATGGATGATATAGTGCCCGGTTTGGGCGGATTTTTGTCGGGAGGATGCTGATGATGAATTCTAAAATTATGGATTCCGGAGTCGACGCTCTGTTTGATGCCATTTTAACGCTGAAAAACAGGGAAGAATGCTATTCGTTTTTTGAGGATCTTTGCACCGTGCAGGAGCTTAAAGCCATGTCGCAAAGATATGTTGTGGCCTCTATGCTTCGCGAAAAAAAGGTTTACAGCGATATTGTCAAGGTTACCGGTGCATCCACGGCGACAATAAGCAGGGTCAACCGTTCGCTGACCTACGGATGTGACGGATATGACATGGTCTTTGCCCGTTTGCGCGACAACGAAAAAAACGGTGCAGACGGTGAGGATAAATGAGCTACGGCGAGTTTTCGCTATATTATGATGAGCTCATGCAAAACGCCGATTATGAAGGTTTGGCGGAATATTTGCTTGAGCTTTTCGGGCGTTTTTCGGGGAAAATACCGGAGAATATTCTCGATATAGCCTGCGGGACGGGCAGTCTGGCTGTTGAGCTTGCGAAAAAGGGAATACAGGTTATAGGGTGTGATTCGTCCGAGGAGATGCTGCTTCGTGCCCGTGAAAAGGCTGACGAAAATCCGGATTGCGACCTGTTTTTTCTAAGACAGAAAATGCAGGAGCTTGACATGCTTCACCTTGTGGACGGGGCCGTGTGTACCTTTGACGGTCTTAATCACATTACAAATACAAGGCAGCTTGAGGATGTTTTTTTTCGGCTGCATCTTTTCGTCCGCCCCGGCGGACTGTTTATTTTTGATGTAAACACCCCGTATAAGCACGAGAAAATCCTTGCCGATAACGCCTTTGTTTTTGAAACCGACGATATTTATTGCGTGTGGCAGAACCGCTATATAAAAAGCAGCCGGTCGGTGGATATTACAATAGATATGTTTGTGCCGGATGAGAATACCGGACGGTATGAGCGTTATTTTGAGAGTTTTAAGGAGCGTGCTTATACCAAACGACAGATTGAAAAAATCATAAACGACAGCGGCTTTGAAATCCTCGGAATTTTCGGCGAGAGAAGCTTTTTAAAGCCGGAGGCTCAGGAGCAAAGGGTCTTTTATGTGACTAAAAGAAAGGAAAACTGATAAGCAATGTCAAAACAGCTTGATAAAACCTACGATCCCGGTGCGGTTGAGGATCGTTTGTATGAATTTTGGGAGAAAAGCGGTTATTTTACCGCCAAGCCGGATAAAACAAAAAAGCCGTATACGATAGTCATGCCTCCGCCCAACATAACGGGCCAGCTTCATATGGGACATGCTCTTGACAATACCCTTCAGGATATACTTATAAGATACAAGAGAATGCAGGGTTATTCGGCGCTGTGGGTTCCCGGAACCGACCATGCATCGATCGCCACCGAGGCAAAGATAGTTGCGGCCATGGCCGAAGAGGGCCTTACAAAAGAAGGAATCGGTCGCGAGGAGTTTTTAAAGCGCGCGTGGGCGTGGAAGGAAAAATACGGTAACAGAATTACCGAGCAGCTCAGAAAAATGGGCTCCTCGTGCGATTGGTCGCGCCAGCGTTTTACAATGGACGAGGGCTGCTCGAAGGCGGTCAAGGAGGTCTTTGTAAAGCTTTACAATAAGGGGCTTATCTATCGCGGAGAACGAATGATAAACTGGTGTCCGCATTGCAGGACCTCTATTTCGGACGCCGAGGTTGAGTTTGAAGAGCAGCACGGCAGTTTTTGGCATATAAGATATCCGTTCGCCGACGGCAGCGGCTATATCGAGGTTGCAACGACAAGGCCGGAAACAATGCTCGGAGATACGGCGGTCGCGGTTAACCCCGACGACGAGCGGTATAAGGATATAGTCGGTAAAACGCTTATTCTTCCTCTTGTGGGAAGAGAAATTCCGGTTATAGCCGACAGCTACGTTGAGGCTGATTTCGGTACCGGTATGGTCAAAATTACCCCGGCGCACGACCCCAACGACTTTGAGGTCGGACTCCGTCACAACCTGCCGGTTATAAACGTTCTTACCGAGGACGCGAAGATAGTCGACGATTATCCGAAGTATGCCGGAATGGACCGCTATGAGGCTCGCAAGGCGATATGCAAGGACCTTGAGGACGGCGGATACATGGTAAACGTTGAGGATTATTCGCATAATGTAGGCACCTGCTACCGCTGCGGCTCGACCGTCGAGCCGAGGGTCTCGAAGCAGTGGTTTGTAAAGATGAAGCCGCTTGCCGGCCCGGCGATCGACGCCGTTAAGAGCAAGGAAACGGTATTTGTACCGGAGAGATTTGAAAAAATATACTTCCACTGGCTTGAAAATATACGCGACTGGTGTATTTCCCGTCAGCTCTGGTGGGGGCATCAGATTCCGGCTTATTATTGCGATGAGTGCGGCGAGATTACGGTAAGCGCCGAAGCGCCGAGTGAGTGCCCGAAGTGCCATTGCACCCATTTAACCCCCGATCCCGACACCCTCGATACCTGGTTTTCGTCGGCGCTGTGGCCCTTTTCGACCCTCGGATGGCCGGACGAGACCGAGGATTTAAAATATTTTTATCCTACAAGCACCCTTGTTACGGGCTACGATATAATCCCCTTCTGGGTAATGAGGATGATGTTCAGCGGCATTGAGCAGACCGGACAGGTTCCCTTTGATACGGTGCTTATTCACGGTATAATCCGCGACGCTCAGGGCAGAAAGATGTCGAAATCGCTCGGCAACGGAATCGATCCCCTTGCCGAAATAGACAAATACGGTGCCGACGCGCTCCGCTTTACCCTTGCGACCGGCAACAGCCCCGGAAATGATATGCGTTACATGCCCGAAAGGGCCGAGGCGTCGCGCAATTTCGCCAATAAGCTGTGGAATGCCGCCCGCTTTGTGCTTATGAATCTTGATGAGAACGAGCAGCCGCCCCATTTGCCCGAGAGCCTTACCCTCGAGCAGAAATGGATTGTTTCCCAGTACAACGAGCTTGTTCGCAAGGTTACCGAAAATATTGATAAATTCGAGCTCGGAATTGCCGTTTCAAAGCTGTATGATTTTATTTGGGACGTACTGTGCGACTGGTATATCGAGCTTGCCAAGGTCTCGCTCCAAAAAGATGGTGAGTCCAAGGAGAATTCGAAGGCTGTTCTTGTGTATGTTATGTCGGGAACACTAAAGCTTTTGCATCCGTTTATGCCATTTATTACCGAGGAAATTTGGCAGACCCTGCCGCACAAGGGCGATTCGATAATGATATCCGAGTGGCCGGTATATGACGAAAAGCTTTCTTTTAGGGCCGAGGAGCAGGAGTTCGAGCGTGTTATGACCGCCATTAAGGCCATACGCAACCGCCGTGCCGAAATGAACATTCCGCCTTCAAAAAAAGCCAATATTTACATTGTTTCTCAGTATGCCGACACATTCGGCGAATGTGCCAAGTTCTTTGAAAAGCTTGCCTTTGCACAGTCGGTCGAAGTAAGGGACAGCTTTGACGACGCCGGTTCGGTCGCCATTATTACGGCCGACGCAAAGATATATATTCCTCTTGCCGAGCTTATTGATTTTGCGGCCGAGAGGGCCCGTCTTAACAAGGAGCTTGAAAATAACATGAAGCTGCTTGCAGGCGTACAGGCGAAGCTTTCTAACGAAGCATTTGTTTCGAAGGCACCGAAGGCCATTGTCGATAATCAGCGCGAGGCCGCGGCAACCCTTACCGAAAAGATAAGTATGATAAAGGAAAGCCTTGCAAAGCTGCCCGAATAATCGGAATTTTAATTCGCCCCGGTTTTTTATGTTTTAAGCATATGCCGGGGCGTTTTTACCTTTTATTTTTTATGAGAAGTGGTGCGTTTTTGTGACCTACGACGAGGCGGTGGAATATACCCATTCGCTTTTGCGGTTCGGAATAAAGCCGGGTCTTGAGCGGATGAAATATGTGACCGAAAGGCTCGGACTACCGCAAAACGATTTTAAAATAATACATGTCGCCGGTACCAACGGCAAGGGCTCTACGGTAAACATGATAAGCGCTGCGCTCAGCGAAAACGGATATAAAACCGGAATGTTTACCTCGCCTTATGTTGTCGATTTCCGCGAGCGGATCCAGATTGACGGTGATTTTATCGAAAAGGCCGATTACGCCGAATATGCCGGTCGTGTAAAGGCCGTTTGCGAGACGGCTGACGAGGCGATCGGCCCGATCACCGAATTCGAGTTTATAACGGCGGTCGCTTTTTTGTATTTTAGCGAGAAAAAATGCGATTTTGCGGTTATTGAGGTAGGGCTCGGCGGCCGTCTCGACGCGACCAATGTCGTCGAAAATCCGGTCGTGTCGGTCATTACCGATATTTCGCTTGATCATACCGATATTTTAGGGGATACGGTTGAGAAAATAGCATATGAAAAATGTGGAATTATAAAGAAAAATGTTCCGGTAGTAACCGCTGCAAAGCAGGACAAAAGGGCGCTCGAGGTCATTAAAAAATGCTGTTTTGAAAGGAAATCGGAGCTTTTTGTGCCGGAGTATTCCGAGCTTTTAGATACGGATTTTGACAGCGACGGCGTTTCGTTTTGTTGTTTCGGGAAGAATTTTTCGCTGCCAATGTACGGCAGCTATGTCCCCGAAAACGCCCTTACTGCCCTTACGGCGCTCAAGGTGCTAAAAAGTAAATACGGCATTAAAATCGACGGCGATGCGGTCGTCTCGGCCTTAAAACGGGTGAGAATTCCGGGCAGGTTCGAAAAAATATGCTCGGATTACGGAGAATTTATCCTCGACTGTACACATAATCCGGCAGGAGCCGATACCCTGGCAGATACGCTTGATGCCGCCTATCCGGGACAAAAGCTGTTCGCCGTGTGCGGTATGCTCGGGGATAAAAATGTCGATGAGGTTTTAAAAAAGGTATCGCCTCATATTTCGGGAGTTATTACCGTAACGCCGCAAAATCCGAGGGCGATGTCGGCGGGGGAGCTCGCGGTGCGTTTTAAAGAATACGGTGTGCCGGCTTTTTCGGGCGAAATTAATACCGGAACGCTTAAAAATGCGGCCGAAAGATCAAACAGCGCACCGGTTTTGGTGTTCGGATCTTTTTATACCGTTTCTCCGTTTCGTCTGCTTTTGATAAAGTAGTTAATTTTACGACGGTTAATATTTTTTCGGTACAGTAATTTACATACCGTTTTTTCTAAAAAAATCAACCTTTACTCTCTATCATTTTGATAGAGAGTTTTTTGTTTTACAGATTGGATGTGGAAAAATGAAAATAGAGTCCAGCGACGGTACCGTGACGGTCTTTTTAGATGGCGAAATAGATCATCACAGTGCCAAAGCAATACGCGAGGAGATCGACAACGAAATACAAACCGCCGAAGCCAAGCTTTTGATTCTCGACTTTCGCGACGTTACCTTTATGGATAGCTCGGGAATCGGTCTCGTAATGGGCAGATACCGGCTTATGAGCATGAATTCCGGCCATGTTGAGGTTATTAATACCTCGCCGCAGATATACAAGGTCATGAGAATAGCCGGTCTTGACCGTCTGGCAAGTATAGAAAAAACCGCAAAAGCACAGTAAATAAGAGGTGAAAAATATGAAGGCGTTTAACGAAGTGAAACTTGTAATACCGTCTCGTTCGTCCAACGAAGCTTATGCAAGGGTTGCGGTTTCGTCCTTTGTCGCACAGCTTGACCCAACCCTCGACGAAATAAACGATATAAAAACCGCCGTTTCGGAGGCCGTTACCAACTGCATAGTTCACGCTTACAGGGATTATATAGGGCTTATATACATAACCGTAAGCGTTTTTGAGGATGCGAGGGTAAGAATCAAGGTAAGGGACAACGGCTGCGGAATACCCGATATCGACAAGGCGATGGAGCCGCTTTATACGACCGCCGGAGGAGAAAGAGCGGGGCTCGGTTTTGCCGTTATGCAAAGCTTTACCGACCGGTTAAAGGTGCGCTCCACCGTCGGCAAGGGGACGACGGTAATCATGGAAAAAACCATAAAACGGCGTTTTTGATATGAATACTGCGGACAGGCTTGTTGAAGAAAATTTAAATCTGGTACACTATTGCTGTCATAAACTGAAGGTAAGGCCCTCCGATTACGAGGATATGTATCAGACCGGATGCTTGGGACTTGTAAAGGCGGCTAAGAATTTTGACGAGTCGAGAGGGGTTGTTTTTTCTACCTATGCCGTACCGGTAATATTCGGCGAGATCAAAAGGGTGTACAGGGATTCGTCGCCGGTAAAGCTCGGGAGAAGCCTTAAGGCCCTTTCGAATTCGGTGCAAAAGGTGTCGCAGGAGTTGGCCGTAAAGCTCGGCCGTGAGCCGACGGTGGGCGAAATAGCAAAAGAAATGCAGCTCAGCCGAGAGGAGGTCAGCGAGGCGATATGTGCGGCGCAAAGCATTATATCGCTTACGGCTTCGGGGGAGGATGGCGAGGTACAGTTCGACATTCCTACCGAATCCCACGAGGAGGAGGTTTGCAGCAGACTGTCGCTCTCTAAAGCCATATCCGAGCTGCCGGAACGCGAGAAAAAATTAGTGGTGATGAGGTATTTCCGTCACAAAACCCAGAATCAGACCGCAAAGGTGCTGGGAATGACCCAGGTTCAGGTGTCAAGACTCGAAAAAAAGATAATGGTGGTTATAAGAGGGAAAATGACCGGATAATAAACGGCACGTATAATGCACAAAAGCGGTCAGCTGTTTTTCTTTAAAAAAAGCTGATTTCATTTTGTTTCGGAAACCACCGGCTATGCCGGTGGAGGCATCCCGTAAAAAAAGCTTTAGCTTCAAGCATCGAGCGAAGCGAGTCGAGAATAACAATCCAAAAAATTCGTATGCACTCGATAAAAACGCCTGATGCCCGTTTACGGGCGGCGGGGCATTTGATGCAAGTGAAAAATCATTCAGTGCATCTTTAGATGCCAGCCGGTAAAAAGCCATTCTAGGGCTTAATCAAGCCGCCGGCTTAGCCGGCGGTCATGACTTGCGATGAGGTATGTCGCGGCTTATTGTCCGGCGGTTTTGTTTTCGGTTTTTAACGGTGATGAATTTTTGCCGGCTTTTGGCGTTTCGGGAGGCGTCAGCGAAGCTGACAAAAGAAAAACCGCGCCGGTAATGGGCGGCGAATGAGCGGCTTTTTGTACGGTTTTTCTTTGGTTTTTGCCCTTTTTAGGGCAAAAACGCCTCCCGAAAGGACAATATCGGATCGTTTTTTATGCGCGGTATAATTTTTTGTACCGTGCTTTTTTATTGAGTGTTTTTTATTGAGCGTTTTGTCACGCACGGACGGACTTTTGCGGAATTTTTGTTTACCCGACCGGCGGCAAATACTTTGCAAGGTAATATATTACAAAAATGTATTTAATTTATCTTTGGTATAGATTTTAAAGCGGCGGCGTGATATAATAAAACGAGAACATATTCCGGAGGCCGTTATGAACCTGTTACACATGAAATATGCCGTTGTTATTGCCCAGACAAATTCCATAAATAAGGCGGCTGAAAAGCTTTATGTCGGTCAGTCGGCGCTCAGCCGTGCGATAAAGGAGCTTGAAACGGGGCTCGGCGTTACGCTTTTTGAAAGAAGCGCAAAGGGAATGAGCCTTACTCCCGACGGGGAGGTTTTTGTCCGGTATGCAAAAAGCGTTTTAAGACAGGTTGAAACAATAGAAAATATGTTTTCGGGAAGCTCGGGCGGAAAAAAGAGGTTTTCGATTTCGGTTCCGAGGGCGAGTTATATTGCTGATGCCTTTGCAAAATTTTCGTGCTTTATAGGCGAAAACAGCGATGTCGAGATGTTTTATAAAGAAACCAATTCGATGAGGGCTATAAAGAATATTCTGCAGGAGGATTACAAGCTCGGTATTGTAAGATATGCCGAGCTGTACGATAAATACTACAACGATATGATGGCCGATAAAGGTCTTGTGGCGGAGTATTCGACGACCTTCAACTATGTGCTCATATTCAGTAAGGAGAGTCCGCTTGCGCTGAAAAATGATATAACGCAGGATGATCTTAAGGGCCTTGTGGAGATTGCCCATGCCGATCCCTATGTTCCCTCGCTGCCCTTTTCCGAGGTGAAAAAAGAGGAGCTTCAGGAGAATTGCAGCCGCCGTATATTTGTATTTGAGCGAGCAAGCCAGTTTGAGCTGCTTTCTCAGAATCCGAAAACCTTTATGTGGGTGTCACCAGTTCCGGAAAACACCCTCGGGCGGTATTCTCTTATGCAGTGTCAGTGCAAGGATAATTCCCGGCGGTATAAGGATCTGCTTATCCACCGCAAGGATTATAATCTTTCGGAGATCGACCGTTTGTTCTTGGAACAGCTTATTAAATCGGGGAATGAAATGTTGAGGTGTGTGGAGAAATGAAGCTTTTAATAGCGTCCGATATTCACGGCAACGCATATTATTGCGAGAAGCTGTTAAGCGCCTTTAAAAAGGAATATGCCGGGCGCATTTTACTGCTTGGCGATATACTTTATCACGGTCCGCGCAACGATCTGCCTTTGGAATATGCACCTAAAAGGGTTGCGGCCATGCTGAATGAATACAAAAATAAAATTCTTTGCGTCCGCGGCAATTGCGAGGCCGAGGTCGATCAGATGATGCTTGATTTTCCTGTTCTGGCCGATTATGCGGTTGTTTTGTGGGAAAACAGGCTTATATATGCCACCCACGGGCATGTTTTTAATGAGAAAAAGCTGCCTCCGATATCAAAGGGGGATATCCTGCTTTGCGGACATACCCATATTCCGGCTTTGAATGTTCACGAGGATTTCATCTATATGAATCCGGGCTCGGTCTCCATTCCTAAGGAAAATAGCCGTAACGGATATATGACGGCCGAGGGCGGCTGCTTTTTGTGGAAGGATTTTTCGGGCGAAATCTTAAAACGGTATGAGCTGTAGTGCGGCGGTGCCGTGCAGCCGCTTGGCGGCGAAGATTGGTTTTACCGGTTTTTTGCGATAACGGGCGATGTTTTTCGCTGTATTAAAACGTATGGCTTTGCATTTTTGCTGTGCGTTTTTTGACTATATATATTTAAATCGAGGTATTTTAAGAAAAATGACTTCTTGCAAAACCACTTCTTGCGAAATATTTAAAAAATCCTGTTTAAGGGTTTATATATCGATCATTTTGGCTTTGACGATTTTTTGCATGTCCGGTTTGTCCGGTTGCAAAAAAACGGACGAAATGAAGGAAATACCAAGCGCTAAGAGCATTGTTTCATGGGTTCTTGCCACGGGCGGATATTCGTCACCGAGCCTTGTTTTCGGTTTGGGTGACGAGGAGTTTTCGCTCAGATTTTCTTCGATGTATCACAGCGATCCGTCGATAATTTCGGACGGAGCCTTTGCAATAGCCGAGGGAATAGCGTCGGATGAGCTGTCGGTTTTAACGGCCTCGGGAAGCACAAAAAACGATGATCTTGAAAAAATGTTTGAAGAAAGAATCAATGAGCAGATTGCCTGTTATGAGAGCTATTCGCCCGGCGACGTGGCAAAGCTCAAAAAGGCCGAATGCTTTACAAAAGGCGTTTTTACGGTGCTTATAGTGTCGGATGATCCGTCCGGCATGAAAAAGCTCGTAACCGAATTTATAGATAATCCTCAAAAATTTTCGGTAACGTCGGAAGAATCGTCCGAGGACGTTTTATCCGATGAGGTGTCGTCCGAAGACGCGAGCGTCGCCGAGGCAACGTCCGTGCAGCCGGGAACGCCGCCTATAACCGAGAGTTCGAGTGTGCAGCCGACGCCCTCCGAACAGCCCGAATCAAAGCCGGAAAGCACATATGAGCCGGAATCATCCCAAACGCCGTATGAGGCTTATCCTGACGGGAACCGTCCGGCGAGCGAGCCGTATTTTTATGCATACGACTGCGATCTTCCCGAAAATCAGCCCGTGTCTGACGATTATTTTTCCGACGCCGTGTTTATAGGCAGCTCCCGTCTTGACGGAATACTCGCTTACGGCGGCGAACCGGCATGCGCCGGGCGTTTTGCCTATACCTCTCTTAACGTTTCGTCGGTTTTTACCCGTAACGTCGTCGATAGCGAGAACGGGACAAAGACCATAGCCGAGGCCTTAAAGAATGTGTCGTTCAGCAAATGCTACATCGAATTCGGAATAAATGAGGTCGGCTGGCCGTATCCGTCGGTGTTTGAAAAGGATTACAAAAAGCTCATCGATTATATACGCGAGCTTAATCCCGAATGTACGATATATATTCTTAATCTTTATCCGGTGACCCCGTCGCACTCGGCAAAGGATGAATACGAAACCAATCGGAACGTTAAAATATTCAACGATATTATAGCGTCGGTCGTGCGCGATAAGGGTGTATATCAGGTTAACCTTGCGGCGGCCGTATGCGATGAAAATTGCGAGCTGCCCGAGGAGGACAGCTACGACGGTGTTCATGCAAACGTTAAAACGTCGGTGCGGCTTATGGATTACATCAAAAGCCATACAGCCTGAATATTACTGCTTTTACTTATGATACGAAAGGAATTTACCGGGAATGGTTTTCAGCAGCCTGCTGTTTATTTGCATATTTTTACCCGTTGTGCTGATACTTTGCCTTATTATACCGGCTCGCTGGCGCAATGCTTTTTTGCTGGTTTCAAGTCTTATATTTTACGGCTGGGGCGAGCCGAAGTATATTCTGCTTATGGCGGCGACGGCTGCTGTGGATTATGCGGCCGGACTTTTAATCTCGCATTATAATTCCCGTTCCGCTCAAAAAGCCGCAAAGGCGGTGCTGGCCGTTACGGTAATACTCAATATAGGTACCCTTTGTTTTTTTAAATACACCGGGTTTGTTGTCGAGAGCATATCGGCCCTTATCGGGGCTCAAAGTCCGATAATAAAGCTTGCCTTGCCGGTCGGGATTTCGTTTTACACCTTCCAGACCTTGTCGTATGTAATCGATGTTTACAGGGGACGAGTGGCCGTCCAGAGGAATTTTATAAATTTCTTTATGTTCGTAACCATTTTCCCTCAGCTTATAGCAGGCCCTATCGTCCGCTACAGCGATATTGAAAGCAAGCTTGTCAACCGGCCGATATACGCCGAAAAGTTTGCCGACGGTATATTCGGATTTTGTATAGGACTTGCAAAAAAGGTGATTATAGCCAACCGCATGGGCGTCGTGTTTGACAGCGCAACATCGGGGGAGAGTACCTTCCTTTCGGCTCTTATTGCTGCAGTTTCGTTCACCTTTCAGATTTATTTTGACTTTTCCGGCTATTCCGATATGGCCATAGGAATGGGAAAAATGCTGGGCTTTGATTTTCCGGAGAACTTCCGCTATCCTTATGAGGCCGACAGCATTACCGATTTTTGGCGCCGGTGGCATATTACCCTATCGACGTGGTTCCGCGAATATCTTTATATTCCTCTCGGCGGTAACCGCAAGGGGATAAAAAGGCAGATATTCAACCTGTTTGTCGTATGGTCGCTGACCGGCCTTTGGCATGGGGCCGGCTGGAATTTCCTTTTCTGGGGAATTTACTTTTTCCTGATTCTCGTTTGCGAAAAACTGTTTTTGCTTAAATTCCTCGAAAAGCTTCCTGCTTTTATACGTCATATTTATACACTGGTGCTGGTTGTTATCGGCTGGGTGCTTTTTTATTCCGAGAGCCTTTCGGCGGTTTTATCCTCCTTAAAGGCACTTTTCGGGGTGGGCGTGCCCTTTGCCGATAATGGCGCTTTATATCTTTTATCGACGTCGGCCGTTATGCTTGCGGTTTGTGTAATCGCCTCGACCCATTATCCGGCCGGGCTTGTAAACGGCGCGCTTGATAAACTGGCCCTTTCAAGGCCCGGAGCAAGGGTCGTTTTACGGGGGATATTCGCGGCGGTTTTGTTTGTTTTGAGCATTGCACTGCTTGCCGGCGACAGCTATAATCCGTTTTTATACTTCAGATTTTAAGGCGGTGTTGTATTGATGAAAACTAAAAATTCACAGCATACGGCGCCGTCAAAAAGCGCGAGCATTGTCGTTTGCGCGGTGTTTTTGAGCATTTCGCTGCTTCTTGGTGTCGGGATGTTCATTTTGCCTCAGCATGAAATTTCCGATAACGAGAACCGGGCGCTGCAAACGCTGCCGGGTTTTTCGGTTTCCGATGTGATAAGCGGAAAATGGCAGGAGCTTTTCGGCGATTTTACGGCGGATCAGCTGCCGCTGAGAGATGTTTTTGTTGCGGTAGGCAGCGAATTTAAATATCTGTCGGGCAGCCGTGATATAGGCGGCGCATATATAGGAGAGGACAGTGACGGGAAAAGAAGGTTTTTTCAGCTTGCCCCGTCGGGTGAAGACAGATCCGATATCACTCTGCAGGCTTTAAACGGATACGGTGAGACGGTGGGGAGTGAAAATCTTTCGGTCATGCTTATTCCTTCGGCCGGCAGCATTTATGACGGCGCTCTCCCAAAAAACGCTTCGGTGTACGACGGCGAGGCTTTGATAAAAAAGGCTTCGGACATACTCGGACAAAGCAATATCAACACCTTTACTTCTCTTAAAAGCGCGGCAGAAAAGGGAGACAACGCTTTGTTTTTTAAAACCGACCATCACTGGACGGCGCGGGGAGCATATCTTGCTTACCTTTGCTACTGTGAGCAAAACGGGCTTACCCCGGCTGATTCGGCAGGAGAGTTTGAGACGGTTTCGGATGTTTTTTTAGGCACCCTTTATTCTAAAACCTGTCTGCCATTTACCGATTCCGAGTCGGTTGAGCGTTCGAAAATTGATGTCGGTGGGGTAAGCGTTTATGTCAGCTTGTCGGCCGGATATCACGCCGAGGGGCAAAAAGTTGCCGATACGCTGACCGACGGATCGCTATACTGTGAAAATGAGCTTGCCAATAAGGATAAATACCGTTATTTTTTGGGTGGAAACGAAGGGCTGATTGTTATTAAGAACAGCCGTGCCGAGCGGCCGGATGAGACCCTTCTTGTTTTTAAGGATTCCTTTGCGAATTGCTTTTTGCCCTACCTTACGGCTAATTACGGTCGTATAATTGCAGTGGATGCGAGGTATTTCAAGGGCTCATGCGACGATGTAATAAGTGAATTTGAGCCCGATTATACCCTTGTTCTTTACGAATGCGATAATTTTTCGTCGGATAGCCGACTGGCTTCGCTTATAGAAAGCATGAAAGGAAAAAAGCAGTAAACCGCGGACGTGTTTTTAAAGTTTTGACGACGTGTTGCATGGCCTTGCTGCGGTTATTGCAAAATAATTAATATTTATAAAATCTTTTTTCAAAAAACACTTGCACTTTTTTTAACTGTGTGCTATAATTACACCCGTTGCCGATAAGGGTAGCATCCGGGTGTAGCGCAGCTTGGTAGCGCGCTTGACTGGGGGTCAAGAGGCCGTGGGTTCAAGTCCCGCCACTCGGACCATATCGAGTATTCATAAGGGATTTGACTTTATGAATACTCGATTTTTCTATTTAATATGGTTTTATGTTGGGAGCAGGTTTTTGCCTGCTCCTTTTGTTATGCTGTTTTCGGCTCGGTTAAATACTTGGTCGCGACACCTTTTCGTGTATCGGCGACGATATTCGGTCTGCGAGATACTTCGGGTATCTCTACATATCCGACAAAGCGATAGTAGATAACAATTCTCTGCGTTCGGTTTTTACCTTTGCCCTCTGTTTCAAAAACATCAATGTGGTCGATGAGTTCACGGGGCAGCGGTGCAGTCAGCTTATCCATCTGCATAAATTTCCGAACGGCGGCAGTGAATTTTTCTTTTCCAAGTTGCATTTCATCCACCTCCGACAGGCGTTTGCGGTATGCGGAGATTTTCTCTTTCAATTCCAAGCGCTCCGCCTCGTACTTGCCCGAAAACCGCATAAACATCTCGTCGCTTAGTTTGCCCGATGCATTGTCCTCATAGCGCTTAACGCACAGCTCCGCTAGCTTACCACTATGAATAAAGACTTTCCGGAACCCCTCAAAAAGTCGATACTGCAGGAGACAGTCCAAGGCAAGCCGGTGTAGCAAGATACGTCTGACGAGTCTGCAGAGGCTCTGCCGGAGCGTATCTGTGCGGAGAAACGGCGGTTCATCAGCGGCACTGGGAATTTCCGTGCTGCAGTGATGAAAGCGTCCTGTTTTCAGCTTTTTTCCGTGATTGTCACGATAGACTGTGAGCTGTCTGATGCTTTGTCAGGTGAGTTTGGAGAAAAAGTAAAGACGGTTGCTAGAATTAAAATCAGGACATATACGGCAATAATGCCGCCGACGATGAAGGCTATTGCTTTCCAGACTCTTTTTGCCCGCCTGTTTTTGATTGCAAGCTGCTCGTTGATTCGGGAAAGCTGTTCCGCCAAAACGTCAGGCTGTTCTTCCGCTTCGATTTTGGAACCGAGCAGCCGGCTTACCGGTACCTCTAAAATTTCCGCCAGCTTTATCAGCAGTTCGGAGTCGGGAACGGAAAGACCTTTTTCCCATTTTGAAACGGTCTGTCTTACGAGATTCAGCCTTGCCGCCAGTTCTTCCTGTGTGATGCCTTTCTTCTTGCGAAGCGCTTTTAGGTTATCCTGAAACATAGTGCGTTCCTCCTTTGCACTCTCATTATAACGCGGGAAACGGCGTTGCCTCAAGCAACGCAAATTAACATCGCCAACTTTTACATTCTTATAAAAAACTCTACCATGCTTTTTTGAGTTTTTTACCGCCCGGCCAAAAAGACTTTACGACAGAACCGCATCGTAATGACCTCAATCCTCGTTACGTCGCCGGTGCAGTGAAGCTAATGGTACAGGTTCACGGTTTGAGAACAGGGAGCTCCGCCTCTTTGATAGCATCGTTTTTTGTAAAAACCGGCTTTGCCGTTTGATTCAATGAGCGAATTTAACTATAATCCTTGCGATCTCAACGGTTACGATCTTGAGCGTTACACCGCCCGACATTATGTAAAACCAGATCTGCTTTGAGTACTGTGAGCTTGAAATAGGAACCGCAATTGCTGCAACAATTATCATCAGCGCGCCTATGCATCCTATAATGTTCGGAAAGCTTAAAAGCGGAAAAACTCCCGGGTTACAGCTCCCGTCAATGGTGTGCTGAACGGTCTTGTCGAGTCCGTCCCTTGTCGCGGCCAAACAGCATATCGCAAGGCCGGAAATCAGCAGAATAAGGCTCATAAGTCCCCAATGTACAATAATTCCGCGCTGTGCAGCGGCGAAGATTATAAAGACAATGAGAAGCAGAATCGAAAGGGTGGTGACGGTTGATATTGTGTTGCCGAAATATAACTTCATTGTATAGTCCCTCTTTTTCATTTTTGTTAAATATAGGTAACTTGTCTGCAATCAGCCGGACAACAAAAAAGACGCATGGCTAACCGGTGGTAATTAGCACTGCGTCTTTGCGTCGGGCTGAGGTTCGATTATAAAATTTTTTTCACTTTGTAATTTCTGGCGTTAATAATGCTTTCGCGCCTGCATTTCGGGCAAAACAGCGGAAAACTAACAAGCACCGTTTTTTGCAGCAGCCGCAAGCGCGTTTTTGCGCCGCACAAGGGGCACATTACCCATTTTTCTTCACTGTCCATGATATTTCGCCTCGGTCGGTTTGGTGATTCGAAAGAAAAGACGGACGTGCGCGTCCAGCTTTTTTATACATTCCTCTTCCTTTTCGGGCTGTCGGTCGCATATTTCGATAAAGGTAAGTATCGGCGCTACGTACATCATGGCGAGGGTGTACGGATCATCGCCGCGGATTTCTCCGGCGGCAATAAGGGCTTTAAAAATACCGGCATGGTATTCGGCTATGCGCTCGACATAGCGCTTTGTGTAAAGCTCGGCGAGCTTTGGCGAATGAAACTGCTCAATGGTCATCATCCGGCGAAAACGGCTTATTGTTTCATTGTGCAGGGAATAAGCAAATATCTGATGAACCTTTTCTATCAGATCATCCTCGGTGATTTTTGAAAACACCGAAATGTCCATCGACGAATCCTGCACGTGAATGTCGATTTTGCTGGTATCCTTTTCATACTGCGCTGCAGTAGCCGATACAATGGCGTCGAAAATCGCCTGCTTGCTCGGATAATGGTTGTACAGCGACGGTGCCTTTATGCCGACGGCATTTGCAATCTCGCCGACCGAAACCGCATTGTATCCCTTTACCGAAAACAGCTCAAGTGCCTTTTCGAGAATTTTTTCTCTTGTATCTTCCTGTTTCATTATATCCTCACTAACTAACATTCGTTAGTTGTAATTATAAAAACACTTCCCCGTTTTGTCAATACCCTTAAAGCATTTTTGCCGGGATATTAAAAAAACTTTAAGTGACTTCTTCAAGCTTTTTTTTGCGGTGCTCGTTAGCATATCAGGCAAGGTTTTTAAAATTACCGCAATATTCCCGATTACAAAGTATTATGCCGATATAAGACAGCATTAACGCTCGGCTTTATTGCGTTCGGTAGTTATTCCTGTGAGATGGTTTGCATTATATTTCGTAATCTATGCAACAGCGCTGTTTTATGTAAGGTCTTACGTATTTATCGGCAACCGCCGTATGAGCCGGATTAACCGAATAGGCGCTTAAGGCCTCCTTTGATGTAAACGAAGTATTGAGCATCATGTCGGAATTTGATGAGGGGAGTTTATCTGTAATTACTTTTATTTCGAGCAAGCCTTCGATTTTTCCTTTAAGATCTTCAAGCTCTCTTTTGGCATTAGCGGCAATCTCGAGCTTATTTTCGCTGCTGAGCTCGTCGGATAATTGCCATATTATAATGTGTTTAATCATATTTTTTCTCCGATAATTAAGATAGCGTGTTGATTTAGTATTAATTTTATCACTTATTATAGAAATGTCAAATGTCATAATAGACGAGAAAGTATGTAAAAGGTAACAAAAATGTATTAAAATAGGGATATAAAATGGTATTGACGACGATGGGAGAGGGGGTGTATAATGGGAGCAGAATTAAATTTCCAAAACAGAGGAAAACCGAGGAGGAGATTTTTAGTGTGTAATCGAAGGAAAAGTGGAGCGGACGGACACTTTTGCGGCGATGCTCAAAAAGGAAAAGATTCCTCACGGGGCAGAAAGAGAGGCACACAAAAAGTAACCTCATGCGGCGAAGAGGGGCGATTCGGCCATAATACCGGGAGCAATTTTCCGGATAATACGGGAAAAGTGCGCGACGGCGAAGTTTTGGATGTTTTAAATAGCGATTTTTCTCTTACCGGAGCAACCGAGCGCACCGGTGGGGGTGCGAGTGTTTCCTGCAGAGATTTTTCCGTTGGCGGAAAGGATATTTCCGGCGGGAATTTTTCTTTTGACGTAGCAAATGAATGCGCCGGGGTTGCGGAGATTTCCGATGACTTGGATGCAGATATTTCCGGCGACTTGGGCTTTGACGGCCTGCCAGCATATATACATAGGCAACGACGATACGTCCAATTCTGTAAAATCGAGGGCGCTGTTCAAGATCGACATAAACGAAAATGCAACCTCAGGAGGACTGGGAAAAGGCGACGAGAT